>RXIY01000049.1 GCA_003963405.1 Hyphomicrobiales bacterium | reverse complement strand
CCGCCCGCCACGGTCGTGGCCACGGCTGTCGGACGGTCGCACCCTCCTGGCGCGAGAGAGGGTGGGGGCCGGGTGCCAGGGTAAAATGACGATCATTTCCAGGTGCTCGTGAGTGTCAGAGACGCCTCCCGCCCCGAAACACCCGCCCCCTAAATTTTGGGTTCCGTCCCCAAAACATTCCGAGGCCAAATCCGCTCGTTCGCCCGCCGCCATAAATTTTGGCCGCCCGCAACATTCACGGACGGCCTGCCTGTAATTCGACCTTCTGCCCCGCGCCGGAAATTTCAGCCGCGCGAAACATTTCCACGAGGTCCGATTTCCTGAACAGAGCCGAAGGGTGCGTTATCCAATCATTCACTCTAAGGAAAGAGACTTTTTGCTCTGCGCCTTAGCGATCCTTTTTTGATGTTATAGTTTATCGTCTGGTCGCAGATATTTTAGGTGTTCGAAATGTTTGTTCGTTCTGCCTTGGTTATCGCGATAGTGGCGGCGGCGCTGCCTGGGTGCGCAAGCCTTCCGGAGAATAGAGGTCGATTTCCTGATCGCTCCTTCTCCGCCATTTACACAGACACTTGCGATTGCGCAGATCACGAAAAGGCAAGCGCCACGCCGTCTCTTCCTGCAACTACTGAGTGGTTGAACGCCGAAATTCGCCCATAAGGCGTACTTGGGCCAACAGCGTGCCTGGTGGATGTATAGTCATCTGTCAGTCTGTGCGCGCCGTCCCATTGCGGCTGCCGAAAGGGGCGTCTCGGATCGCTCGCGGCGGGGCTTGGAGTACTCCGGCGGGATCGGCAGGCCAGCCGCACGCAACATGGTGACAACGCCGCCGATCGGCAGCTCGAACCGACGCGCGGCCTGCGGAATGGTCAGCTCGCCTTTTTTGATCGCGCGCAGGATTTGGCGTTTTTCCGGGTGGGGTCCGAATTCAAAACGCGCCACTTGATGGCCTCCATGATCGTCTCGTTGCGCTGGATTTTTGCGGCGGCCTGTGCTGTCGCGAGGCATTGAGCGAAGGTCCAACCGAGACGAAGACGCTGGCCCTCGCGATAGCGTTTGTGCGCGTCACGCATAAGGGCGGCGCGGTCGAGGTCGCCTGCTGCTGTCAGAAGCCTCGTCGCCATGGCTGCTCCGATTAGAATGGAGGGTCATTCAATTCCGGATCGGCGGTCCCGCCCCAATGTCTGGGCTGGTGGCCGTAACCGTGCGCGGTCCCGCCGTTCCCAGCCTGCTCGGCCAAGCTCCTGCGGCGTCCTTCTCTGGCCCTCCAATCGCTCGGCCGGGCCGGCGACGGCTTGCTCTCTGGCTCGGGCTGGCGGTCGTCGTCCCCATGGTCCTTGCGCTTGGGGCGACCCTTCGCGGGCAGGATAGCGTCCACGACCATGCTGAGGCTCACCCGCGCCTCGCCCCCCTCTGGCCGATACAGCTCGGCTTTCATGCTGCCCTGACATGCGACTGCATCGCCCTCTGTCAGCGCCATCAGCTCTTCGCCGGCGCTTTCCGAAAAGGTGACGATGCGCCAGAACGTCGAGGCGTCGGCCTCGCGCGTCTTGACGGTCGCGGTGACGAACGACTTGCCGGCTTTCGAGGTCCGGCGCTCGGGCGCGCGGTGGAGCGTTCCACTGATCAAGGCATAGGCGGTCAAGGCTCTATCTCCTACATTCGTCGCAGCGCCATGTCGGCCTGTTGTCGATTATCCTTTCCGCCTCGGCCAAATGCCCACAGCGGCAAAAGCGGTCAGTCCGGCCCTCACGGATGGCCTGGGCGTTCTTCCTGTCCGCCTCGGCCTGGAGGCGGTCGGGGTCGAATAGGGGACGGGACAGCTCTGCGACAATCAGCGGCTTGAGCTCCCGGATGCGGGCGACGATCGCGGGGGAGAGATCGGTGTCGCCGGTGAGGCGCAGGCTCCCGCCGTCGAGCTCCACGGTGACGCCATGGCTATGGAGCCAGTCGAGGGCGCGGGCGGCGCTCAAATGACGACCTCCCTGCGCGCGCTCTTCGCCTCTCCCCCCTCTGGATTTTTGTGTAACTTCGTAACAAGAGGCTCTTTACCGTTAATATTCAAAGTACTATCGGTTACGTTTTCCGTTACAGTTACGCCTTCAAAGCTGTAACTTTCGGCGTTTCCGTCCAGATAGCGCGCCCAGGCTTCAGCGAATTGTTTGGTCAAAAACCCGCGCTTTGTCTCGTATCCGAATTTGTGTGGCTTTGGCTCGATGCCGTATTTCTTGAGCCGCTGACGGAGCTGACTGGCGGTCATTGGCCTACCCCTGTTCAGGGTCGCCCATGGCGCTTCGGTATCGGAAGTGAGGATGTCCAAGAGCTCGTCTCGGGTGAGCCTGTCGGTCCCTCTTTGCTCAAAGGCGTCGCGGCAGGCGAGCAAGAGCTCCTCGCCGTGGGACAGCTCCTTAGCGCCGCTCCCCTCGATTGCGATAAGCGCCTTCCTGGCCATCTCCGGCCAGTCTCCGCCGGCAACGTCGGCAATGGCGACAAGCGGCTCCCAATTCAGATACGTGCGATCGTTAATGCCCTTCGGCATTTTTGGCTGAGCGAGCCCAACGGTAGCTCCGTAATCCTCGGCCAAGCGCGCCAACTTGCGCCGGATCCCGTCGAAAACTCGGGGATCAACATGGCGCAGACTATCCACCTTCTCAGTGGTGAGCTTGCGCCTGAGCTCGAACGTTATCGACCGATCCATTATCGTGGGGGCGAGCGTGCCGATGCCGGCAAAGCATTTCGCGCCCCAGGTAGAGAACCGCTTCGGCGTGTTCTTGTCGCCATCGCAGCGGATGACAAATGCCATCTTTCGGGTGTGGCCAGAGTTCACGATGCCGCGAAGGTCTTCGTTCTCCCGAAAGAATGCGTCCGCCTCGTCCAACAACAGCGTCGGTTTATGCTCTTCGATGACGCGATACATTGCGGCGGAAGATATGTTCGATGCAGGGAGCGCGCGCCTAGAAAATTCCGAGATAAGTTCAAGCAATACGCTTTTTCCGCAACGCTTCTCTGGCGCATGAATAACGCCAATCGGAGCGACATTCACATGGTCAATGACCCAAGTGAAAGCAGCCCATAGCGCGACCGCCGTTGTAACACTGTCGGTGCAGATCACATGGCGCTCTATCATGGCCTTGATCTCGCTGAGCAGCTCCGCGCCGTTTACAGGATAGTCGTGAGGTTCAACGTCGGCGCACATTTCAGCGTCTGCGCTTTCGCAGGCTTTCCGCTCATCGGCAACAGCTTTGTCGAGCGTCGCCGCGCGGATACCAAGGCGCTCAGCGGCCTTCTCGCGCTGCTGATCGTAGGAGATGCGATCGAGCCCGGCTAATCTGGCAATCTCTTCTCGCGTCTCGTCAACCGAGGGCGGCGGTGCCTCTGTCTTGCCATCGCTGGCCATCGGCTCGCCCTCGATCGCGCCCTCGATCGCGTCTCTCACGCTCTGATCTCCATGAAATGTCGCCATGTCCCAAAAGTCGGTCCCATCTGGACAAATGGTTCTGTCAAACTTTGGAATGGCGAGAATTGCATCTGCCGCGTCGGCGGCTTCGCTGGCGTAGACGATGCCGAGATTGCGGCCTTCGGCCAGCTCTCTCTTGTGGTCATCGTCGGCAAGAATGACGAGAAGCGCCTTGGGAAACCGGCGCTTGATATGCAGCGCGACGGACTTGAGGTTCCCCTTCGATAGAGCAGCTATAGCGGGGTATCCAGTGGACCTAGACGCGGCCACGATGGTCGCCCATCCCTCGCCGATCATGATTGTCTCTGCGCCATCCAACGCGCCAAAGACGAAGTATCCGCCTTTTGCCGAACAGCCCTTGCGGAAAAGCTTGCTGCCGTTGGGCAGAATGCGCTGGTAAGAGATAATTTTACCGTCTATCTGCACCGGGACGATCAGCTCTTTGCCAATGAAGCGGACGCCAGCCCTGTGGTCGAGCAAGCCCTTGTTGACGATGTAAGCGTTACTCCCATCCGGATCGGCGGCGCTCCACTCTTCGAGCATCTGTTTGCGCGCGTCGGCCCGAAACTTTGCGCTCTCTGCCTCGCCGGTCTTGGCTTGCTCCCTGAGCTGGCGCAGCTCGTCGGGAGAGAGCGCGACCATTTCGGAAAGGGGCTTCCAAACGCTGACGCCGTTCGCCCAATCCCCGAAGTGAATGACAGGCGGCTCTCTGTCGGGATAGACCCGCAAAAAGGCGTCTGGGTCGCCCCCCTTCTTTGGAGCCCAACGGACATATGAGCCAATGCTAGCTCGCGGCGGCGGCGTTCCAATCTCACGGGCAACGTCGCCGATGATGGCGGCTTCCTGGTCTTTGGAGAGCCTCATGCGCGCCCACCTTGGGTCATGGCGACGGCGAGCTTGCGATAGGTTATGAGCCCGACGCCGGAGAAGACCCGTCCGAAGTCGCGGGCCACGGTTTCGAGTTGGGTGCCATTGGCAAGGGCGAGGATCGCCTCCGCTGCTATCCGCTCGTCTCCGGCGCGGATGAGCACTCTGGCGAGCCGGTGCGCTTGAAGGCGCGCGTGATCTGGATTAGACATTGGCTGCTCGAAATTGAATTGACGCCGGCACGGGGGTTGCGCCCCGTCCGGCGTTTTTCATGACTAGGCGGCGGCGTCCGTAACGAGGCCCATGTAGCGCTTGAGGCTCGGGCCAGGGACCGAGGAGGCGCTGCCCCTCTTGATGATTTGGACGAGCCCCGCCTTCACGTCCTTATAGAATTTCGTGTTCGAGACGCCGGCGAGCTGCTGAGCCTCACGGACCGAAAAGCTTCCATAATCGAGCCTATCTGCGAGGCTAAACGGCTCGGGGCCGCGCTGTTTCTTGCCAGTGATTTCGGGACGCGCCATCTGCTGAAAACCTCGAAGCATTGCGAAGCACGGCAACGGTGGCACGCGTCGGCACGAAACGCTCAGGAATAATGTCGCCTGAGTTTGCGGGGGTATTTTCCTGAGCCGCTCTCGATCTTCTTCCGCCATTTGCCGCGCCAGTTGGCGCATGTCGGCCCCATGCCCTTCATCCGTCCGGCGAGAGCTTTATCCAGGCATTCCATGCGCGAGGTGATCGCGTGGAAAAAGCGCCACCAACGATGCTCGTCTGGCGCGGTTTCGGAGGTAAGCTCCGCGTGTAGGTAGTGGCTGCGCAGGCCGTTGATCAGCTCGTCCAAGTGCGGGGTCGCCTTGGTCTTCTCCCGCCGCTTATCAGTTAGCTTTTTGATCGCATACTGCGTTGTATCGGAGCATAAAAAGTCCGCCGCCGCCTGCCCTGCTTCAAGAAAAGTTGGCGCACCTTCCGGCTTCCGAATGCCGCAAATGCTGCCTGATAGATAGACGTGGGCCTGTGGGCCTAGCGCGTTAACAGCGCCGATGAATGCGAGAGCCGCTTTCTCTAGTTCCAGAATTTCCGCGAGCGGATCGTCCTTGAAGTTTTTCTGGAAGTCGATCGCAAGCGCACAATCCCTCGCTCTCGCCTTGACTGCGGCGAGACACACGACGCGCGCATCCGGAGAGAATTCGATGATTGTGTCCTCGATTGCTTCGAGGTCTTCCGCTGACAGCGGGTCGAACGGCGTCTTGGGCATCGCGAGCATCCGCGAGCATCGAATGGAACGCGGGGAAACGGGCGATGCTTTCCCGCTTGTCGGCTGGCCGGCCTATCCCCGCGCGTTCGGTAATCTGTCACGCGGCCGGAGGCGCTGGCTCGCCTCTATCGGCTTGTCCACAGGCGGCGGCGTGTGGCCTGGCTGTCAGCGCCTCGAAGATCGCGGCCGTTTCGGCCGCGAGAAAGGCGATGGCCAGCGCCAGGAAAGGCGCGACGGCGAGAAGGGTGACGGCGGTTTTACAGTCCATCGGACGAGCTCCGGCGTTCGCCGGGAGTGGAGTCCCCGGCGTTGCTCTTGCGAGCGCGCTGTGATATTTTGAATATCAATCCAGAGAGAGCCTGATGTCAACCGAAAAGATATTCCGCATATCAGTCAGACAGGTGAAGGCGGCTAGGGAAATGCTCGGATGGAAGCAGACCGATCTTTCTGCGGCGTCGGGCCTGTCCATTGTGACGGTGAGGCGTCTTGAGGCTCGGGACGGCGATTTGCTGGGCCGCGACGAAACCGTGGCCGCCATCCGCGCCGCGCTCGAAGCCGCTGGCGTGGAGTTCCGCGACGAAAACGGAGAGGTCTGCGTCTGCCTTAAGAAACGCCAGTGATGCGGCCGGCGTCCAGTTTATCCCGGAGAATGGCGGCGGGGCCGGGGTGCGATTGCGGAAGGCGAGCGGGTCTTAAGAAGGCCTCGCCGCGCGCCTTGCCCTTCAGTTCACAATTACCGGCTTAAACGGGTTTTTTGGCGGTGGCTTGCCTATGTCTTCGCAGATTTTTTGAATGGCCCAGAAATCACACGAACCATCTTTTTCAATAGGAACGGTGATCGGATAGCCGCCGTTCGGCGCTTGCCACCATTCCAAGGTAGCATTCAACGGGCCTCCGCCTTCTAAAGGCTTTAATCCGTGCCGTCTAAGCTTCGCCTCCCACTCGGAGCGAGCGAGTAAGGGAGTGCGGATCATGTATCTATGCTACGTGCGCCACGTATTCGCGCGCTATCGGCGTGTCATGTGATGACAAAATTTCCTCACAATCGAAGGCGCTTCCGTTTTCGCCAATGTGAGAAAGAATAGCAGCCTCAACCTCTACGCCCCATGTCTTTGACAGTATGAACTCTAAGGCTGGAACCACGCCTTCAATTACCTTTTCTGGGTCGCTATTGGACAAAACAAATCCGGGAACATCCTTGCTGTACGCGCGAAGACCGCCGTCCTCGCGTGGCTCGAAAGTCACGACGACCTTGGCAAAACGGCTTGATGCGTCCTTAGAAAACACAGCGATTTGGCTCCTTGCGTATATTTTTTACACACCCTCTCGTAACGTTCAAATCGAAAATTCGTTCGGAATTGTGATGCTCGGAGGTTCTGCTTTTAAGGCAGACAAGGGCGATGGCGGCCTTTAGGAGTGTTGTCCTACCAGACGGGCGGGTGCGCTGCCCGCGCGGGGGCCATGGGCTTTCATCGCGAAATGGGGGTGTTGCCGCGCCCCCGCTCCTCCGGCGTCAACCGAAGAGCTGGCCGGCCTCCGCCAGGGGCCGGCCTTTGCATGTCAGGCGGCGCTCTGTTCGGCCTTTCGCGCATCGCCAAAAACCTGCTCGGCCTCTTCGTCGGAAAGTCTGAGATATTGCTCGATCAGCACAGCTATGTCGCTGAGGTCAAAGCCATTGTCAGGGTCGCCCCAAATCCTGCGCGCACGAAGCGTCAGGTATTTGAGCGCGTGAAGAAACTCCGCGTCGTTCCTGATCTTCATGGTTGCGATCTTCCGAGCGGCGCAATCTTCCGCCTCCGAAAGCCTATACGATTGATCGTGCGGCATAGTGTCGATGTTCGGGTGATTGAAAAAGCCGTTGAAGGCTTTGCGATGCTTGTCGATCGCGCGTTGCAAGTTCTTGCTGACCATTGGAAAAATCCCTCGGCTAAATTACTTCTGCGCGGCCTATTACAAATCGGCCACAGCAATAAATATGCACTAATCAACCTGTTTGTAAACAACACAAGTCTATGTTTTTGCAGTAGAAAATCTACGCTGTATGTAGTTTTTTTATACCACTACTTTGTCGATCTATTTCAAAATCTTGCGTGTCTGGCGCGAATAAATCCCCTCGCCACGGGGTCTTTTCGCGATGCTTTCGTGTCGGTCCGCGTAATTTTTTTACACTGCGCCGCGCCCGCTTCCCTGCGGACCGCGAGTTCGGCTCCTGGTGGGACGCGCAGGGGTTCGGGATGAGCCATCAAGAGCGTGCGGCGCTTGTGCAGATGGGCAACGATATGGATGCGACGCGGGCGTGCCTTGCGGCGACTGAGAGCCGATCAATCCGCCTTATTGCCAGCAACGAACTTCAGCGGTTTACCAGTGCTGGTAAACCACAGGCCCAACCAACCCCCACGCCTCCCACCCCGCAACCGCCACGGCGGAAGGCGAAGCGGGAGACGAAGATCGGCGCGGCGGCGAAGGAGACGGGGCTGAGCGAGAGCGATGCTTAAGAAGCGGGTCAGAAATAGAAGCCGGCAAATCCGTTGTTGTAGGGGTCGCCTGGGCGGTTGGGAGCGATGGCTTTCAACAGCCCGCCGGCCGCGCCGAGTATTCCATTCATTTGCAGGTTGTTCGCGTTCGCATCGGCCATCTGCATCGCCCGCATTCCTGACATCGCGTAGAGCTGCGCGGCGTTGCGCTTGGCGGCGGCGTCCAGTCGAAGGTTCGCCGTCGCCGTCGTGCGCGCCTCGTCGGCCAGGTTCTCATAACGGTTGCGGACAGCCCATGTCGAAGGCGAGTTGTCAGTGGCTCCCGAGAGCGCGCTGACAGCGTCGACATTTGCCAATGTCCCCTCCATCTGCCGGCGCATGTAAAGGTCGGTTTGGCTGGCGCGAAGTTCACCAACTTGGCTTGCCAACTGCGCTTGCTCCGAGCTGTAAAACGCGCTCATCCACTGATCTTGCCCGGCCTGTCTGGCATTCGCCGCAGCGGTGTTGCCGGCGGAAATGCTTCCCTTTGCGCCGAGGCCAGTGGCGGCGAGGCTGAGAAAAGGTGCGGCGGCGCCCATGTCACGCGTTCCCTACAGGTTGGAGTTCCGCTATCCGCTGCGAACGGCGTCGCATGCGAGCGGCGTATTCAAGGCCGGCGAGCAATGGCAAACGCATAATCGCGTCGATGTCGGGCTCATGATCCGGGCCCCTGGGCGGCGGCGGGTCTGCTTTCAACCACGCCACTGCGTCGTCACTGACAAATCCGGCGAGCCGCTCATGATGGCACTGCACAACGAAAAACAGATTGCCTGGGAGCGACGCGTTGACGATGTCAGCCAACATGCCAGCCGTCGTGTCGGGCGTGCATTTCACTAGGTAGTGGTAGGCGATTTCGGACAGAACGTCGCGGATGCGCCCATGTGTCAGAAGCACGCGGTGCAAGCGCTCGATGCCATCGGGCGGCAGCGAGACGACCAAAGAGAAGACAGTGATTGCCATCATCGCGCCGCCCTCTGCGTCAGGCGACGCGGCCGAGCTGCGTGCCGGGATCGAGCCGAGAGACGACGCCTTTTCCCGTGCGCTCATGCGCCTCGATGATCGCGATTTGCAATCCAATATGCTCAAGGACGCTTAACAGCCGCTCGAAGTCGCGCGCATTGATCGACGCGAAATCCTGTTCAAGCTTTTTGATGTCCACGTTCGCAGGAAGCGCGTCGAGGTCGGCCCCATGATATTCGAGGGCCTGCATGACGCCTTTCAAAATTCCGATTGGCGTCGTCGCCGTCGCATAAGCCCGCACTTCTCCGCCGAGTGCTGTCCGAATATATCCACGCTCCATGGTCGTCTCCATTGTTAAAACACTCGCCGCCGAATGCCTCTTGGCGGCTGGGGTGGTTTCGGCTCGCGCCGGATCAAGTTGCGCTGCTTGTGCATCTCCCAAAGTGCATCGCGATCGGGAAGCGGCGACGTGTGCCAGGGGACAACGCGCTCGCAATCGGCCCATGCGTTTGCGGGCTTGTCGATCTGGCGGGGATCGTCGGCGTCGTCGCTCATGGCAGGTGTCAGCCGTGGTCGCCAAAGTGGCTTGACCATTCGGAGCCATAGCGCGCATCGGTCGCGCGGCCGGTGGGGTCTTCCAGAACCTTGCTGGTCTGCGTGGCCAGGACAGCCTGGCTTTTGACGGCGTTCGAGAGCTTCCGGAACACGGCGCCATCGGCTGCGGACAGGGCCTCTTCGAGGGCCTCCCATTCCTCCTGGGAGACGTTCGCGCGGGCCAAGAGCTCTTCGTGATCCCAACCAAGGCGCTCGGCCTTCGCGGAGACAGCGGCCAGGAAGCCGGCGGGGCTGGCGAGGGTTGCGTCGGCGGTAATCATGCTTCGCCTTTCTTGCGCTCAACGGCCTCGGGGGTGAGGGACGCGGGCAAGCCGGTTTTGCGGCCGGTCGTCGGCGCCAGGTCGCGACCTACGGAGCCCTCCGCAATTCTGCGCAGAGACGCGGCGTCGGGCCCGGGCGGCGTGCGGCCGAAGCCGGCCATGGCTTTGGATGTCGCGGATGTCGAGACGCGATAGGGCGTCGGTTTGTCTGAAAATCCTCGGGCTGCCATGGGAAGCTCCTATGTGCGCGGTTATTTTGAGTGCGACCACGCGCGGCGGAATGAAGGTTTGCCGCGCGTGATTTCGTTTCGTTTGAGCAAGCGCGTGAGTTCCGCTTTGAATTGCTCTTGATCGGCCTGGCTCATTTTGCCGAGCTTGGCGTCAACTTCGGATCGGCGGCGCTGCAACGCGTTGAAGTCCCGCTCTGCGTCGGCCGCCAACTCGCGCGCGAAGAAGGTCGGGTGATCGGTCATTGATCGCGCTCCGTCAAAAGCGCCCACGCCTTTTCGAGCCGCAGGGCGATGTTCGCGATGACGAGGATGATGAACTGCGGGGCGGTCATGCGTCGGCCTCGTCGTCAGCGTGGATCGGCGCGTAATCCGGAACCGCGCGGGCCTCTAGGTCGGTCGGGCGCTGCTCGATGCGGGTCGGGCCAGGCTGGTTGCTCTCCAAGGGCGGGGCGGCAATCCCGCTGGGCAATCGCACGACTACGCCCGCCTGCAGGATCGGGCCGTTGTTGATGTGCACGTTCACGCCGCCGTTGCGCTGTTCCTCGCCAAGGATCGCATTCGCGGCCTTGAGCCGGACGGTTTTCGTTGCAGCTGTCCCGTCGCCCTCGTCCTCCAGGATCGCGCCCAAGACGGCCATGGCGCGGGCCTTCATGCCGGAGCGCAATCCCTGGAGCTGACGGGCGAGCTCCTTCTGCGCGGCGGGGCTCTGCATGATTTCGCGGGCGCGCCGGCGACGGATGCGCAAGAGGTCGGCGGCTTCGTCCAGCTTCATCGGCTCACCCGGCTCCAGCGGCCGGCGGCGGTCGGGCTCCAACTCAGTCGGGCTGGCGCGGGTGATCTGGCTCACCCACGGATGCGGACAGCCCGTCGCCATGTATTCGATAAGAAGCTTTGCCTTGGCGTTTAGCTCCACGATGGGCTTTCGCTTCGCGGCAGACAAATGATGCCCGAGGCGCGCCAGGCGGTTCGAGTGGGCCTTTTGCGTCGTGTCGGCGGTGTCGGCCAAGGGATTGTCGCTCCGGTAAACCGCGACGCGCGCGTGAGCATGGCCGCAGAGTAAGCGCACAATCAGAAATAGGTCAACAATGCTGACCTAATTTCCCTCGCACAAAAAACCCGGCGACGTGCGCCGGGTGAGTTGGACATGATGAGGAACCAGTGTGCTGACGCTGGTCGGTAACAGAACCGCCCGGCAAGCAGGTTGTTCCGCATGCGGGTGCGACAAAATGGACCGCAACCCGAGCGATGTTCGAGCGTTGGCCATGGCGGTCATGATGGAGCGATCATGACGCGCGGACTGCGCCCCGTGAAGGCGCATCGGCTACCACTGGCGGCTCACCCTTTATCCCTACCTTGGTGGTGGGTGGGCCGCCATTTCCTTTCCCAACCGCTGACCATCCCCAAAAAGAGCCCGGCACACGGCCGGGCCAAGGAGAAGAGCTCCCCTGGGAGGGGGATGAAGGAGCAACTCGCCAGTGGAAACGATGTTCCCGGGGGTGCGGCGCATAGCCCGCCAGGGACACTGGGGAGTGGCTCCGGGACAAGCCAGGGGCTACGCGTCGCGCTGGTTCAACCAATCGACCAAGCGGATGTTCCACCAACGTGCCGGTGGCTGTTGTTCCAGCGGGCGGGACGCTGGGTGGACGGGTGCGAGAGTGGGCAGAGGTGGTGGCTCACGGGAACGCGCAAGCCCGCCGGACATTTCCCCCAGCCGGCTCTCCCCAGCGAAGCCGCTTCATGCGGCACTTTTAAAGCCGGTTACGTTTCCAGTTCGTAACCCGTAACCAAGAATGTAACCGGCAGGCCGCTGATATTATTGGATATAGTAGTAGTAGTTACGTAGTTACACCTCAAAAAGGGGAGAGCGCGCACGCTTGCTACGCCCGCCGCATGCGGATGACGTTCACCCCTGGCGTCCGGTCGAGATATGCGGCCCAGGCGTCGTGGGCCTCGCGCCGGCGGTCGAGCATGTCCGATCGCTGGTAGGCTCGTTGAACGGCGGTTCCGACCTGGTGGGCCAGGCAAGCTTCGGACACATCGTCCGGGATGCGGGCAACCTCGGTGGCCCATACCTTGAAGCTGCTCCGGAAGCCATGGGGCGAGGCGTTGGTGACGGCCATATACCTGAGCTGCCAACGCAGGCTCGACTCGCCCACGGGCATTCCTGGCGCGACCCCGGCGAAAACGAACGGTCTGCCGTCACTGCGGGCGCGCATCTCCTCCAGGATCGCCATAGCCCGATCACAGAGCGGGACGCGGTGTGATCTTTTTTTATCCTTCATGCGGGGGGCAGGGATCGTCCACAGCCGGCCGGCGATGTCGAATTCCTCCCACCTGGCTCCCCTGCCCTCCTCCGTGCGCACGCATGTCAGGATCAAGAATTCCTGACAGAGCGAAAGGACTGTATCCCGCTCGCGTAGCCGCTGGATAAAGGCCGGTATTTCCTCATATGGCATGGCCGGGTGGCGTTTTTGCTCGCCCTTTGGAGGCGGGCCGTAATGGTTCGCAAGATGGTCGCGCCAGCGGGCAGGATTGACCCAATTGGCGTCAAAGAAATGATTGCGGCTGTCGCTGGATCGCGCCGCGCTCAGGATTTTCTCGATGCGATGGCGCAACCGGATTGCGGTCTCGTTCTTCGAGTGCCACAGCGGGTCCAGGATTGCGTAAATATCGGCGGCGTCGATCTTGTTTGTGGGCTTATCCGCTATCGGCTCGCAATAGTCGCGAATGGTGCGTACCCATTCTCTAAGACTGCCGGCGCTCCATCCGTCTTGCCGACGCCGGATAAATTCTGCGGCTGCTTGTCCGAATGTTGGCGCGCCCGTTTCGCGGGCCTTGGAGGCGGCCTCGGCCTCTTGCGCTGCCTTTCGCTGCTCGATGGGGTCGATCTTGCGCTTCACAAGCCTGCGCGCGTCTTCTGCGAGGTCTCGCGCCTGGGCGAGGGACACGTTGTCGAGGTTCCCCAGGAACATGGTGCGGCTGCGGTTGGCGATCTGGAAACGGAATTCCCAGGTGCGCGAGCCGGTGGGCGAGACGTTGAGCCAAAGACCCTTCCCGTCCCCATGTCGGCCCGGCCCGACGGTCCTCACCTTGCGATCGGTGAGCTTCTCTTTGAGCTGCTTGACCATGCAAATCCCCCACAGTTTCGCCCACAGTTTTTACGCGCATTGGGGAGAATGAGCAAGGACGAAGAAAGAGAAGCGATATGATTTGTTGGGTTTTGTGAGGCTGTCTCGGATGCCCTCGAATGCCGAAGGATGCCACTATCGCCGATCTCGGCACGGCGTTGGGCGTGCGCGCTAGCCAGTGTTTCTCGGTCGCAGGCCTTCGCGACACGATCGATGCGACACTCGCCTCCAACCAGGTCGTCGCAACACGCCTCGACACGACCCAGGTCGCACTTTCCGCCCTGCGCGCCGACGCGCAAAACATGCGCGCGACTTTGATGTCGGCGCAAACCGACGGCGGTGAGCCGACAGCGATCATCAAGCAAGCCGACCAAGCCCTCGCGACATTGATAGCCAAACTCAACAGCTCGAATGCAGATGGCTTTCTCTTTGGTGGAATTAGCACCATCCAGGAGCCGATCGCCGATTATTTCGCCAAGCCCAGCCAACCGAACAAACTTGCCCTGGACGCGGCATATGAGACGGCTTTCGGCTTCACGCAGTCCAATTCCGCGGTCTCATCGATCTCGCCGACTCAGATGCAGGGATTTCTTACAGGCGCCTTTGCACAGCTCTTTTCAGATGCAGGCTGGAAGAGCGACTGGTCGAGCGCTTCGGACAGCGTGCTGCGCGCCCAGGTCAGCCTCTCGGTGACCATGGACGCCTCAGTGAGCGCGAATGAGCCAGCCCTACCGAAGATTGCATCTGCATACGCCATGTTGACCGATCTCGGCGCCGAGCGATTGAATAGGGACTCCTACGCTGTTCTTTTGAAGGCGGCGATGGACACGCTGGACATCGGCGTCGGCATGCTGACAAACATCCAGGCCCGCGTCGGCGTCATGCAGAACTCGGTGAAAAACGCAAGCGACGTCATGTCTATCCAGAAAGATGGTTTGGACACTCAATTGAGTGAGCTCGAATCGATCGACCCCACGGAAGCCGGCGCGAGAGTCAATGAATTAATGACGCGCATTGAAACCGCCTACACCCTCACCGCCAGGATTAGTCAGCTCAGCCTGACCAAATATCTGTGAGATCGCGCCGGATGTATCATCAACGCTACGCAGAAATCGCAAGCGACTCCTCGAATATTTGCAGGGCTCGTGAAAAAGATGCGCTTGAGAGAGCCGTCTCCAAACTCGCCATTGCGAAGTCCCGGGGACCGCTCACGCCCGAAGCTTTCGAGGCGACCGACTTCGTGCGCCGACTTTGGTCAATCTTCATCGCGGATCTCTCCAATGAGGAAAACGGGCTCCCCGAAGAGCTTCGCGCCTCCCTCATCTCGATCGGAATATGGGTGCGGAAGGAAAGCGACCTGATAGATCGTGGGCAGTCGGCGAATTTCGACGGTCTCATCGACATCAACAAGCTGATCGCCGACGGGCTGGCCTGACATGAACATTTCTCTCCGCCGCGGCGAACGAATCTTCATCAATGGCGCAGTTCTCAAAGTCGATCGAAAGGTCTGCCTCGAGCTTCTCAATGACGTGACGTTCCTCCTTGAAAATCATGTGATGCAGGCAGACAGCGCCAACACGCCCCTCAAACGCCTCTACTTCATCATCCAGGCTATGCTGATGTCGCCAAACGATTGCGAAGCTCCGCTCCAACTTTGCCGTGAAATGTTCGTGTCGCTCAGCAGCGAACCGCTCGACCCGCGCATCATGGAGGGCTTGCGCGCCGCTGTGCGCAATATCGAAGACAAGAGGATGTTCGACGCTTTGAAAGTCGTACGGTCCCTCTTCCCACTCGAAGCAGAACTTCTCGCGCTGGTCGAAACCGACGCGGCCCGCGAGGTTGCCTGAAGGAGCGATCAATGACCATCTCCCCCGTCCAATCTTCGACGGCCGCGACAGGCTCCACGCTCAGCAAGGCCGCTACCAAAGCGTCCGGCGATTACAATACCTATCTTCAGTTACTCGTGACTGAGCTCAAGAACCAGGATCCCACCAAGCCGGTCGATCCGACGCAGACCGTCACTCAACTCGCGACGTTTTCCTCGCTGGAGCAGGCGGTCCGAACCAACGACCTCCTCGCTGCGTTGAACCAGCAGGGTTCGTTCTCTCAGGGAGCCGCCCTTATCGGGCGCACAGTCACCGCTGCCGATGGCTCGGTGACAGGCAAGGTTGCTTCTGTGACGCTCTCGGAAACCGGCTTGATCGTCAAGCTCACTGACGGCGGCCAGCTGCAGCTTGGCCCAGGCGTTTCGATCGCCTAGACGATGAACGAAGCAGATGCTCTCGAGATCATCCACCGCACGATAACGACGATACTGATGGTCTCCGGCCCTCTCGTGGGGGCCGCCATGGCTGTCGGGATCGCCGTCGCGCTTCTTCAAGCTCTGACGCAGGTGCAGGAAATGACTCTCACCTTCGTCCCCAAGATCGTAGCGATGATCGCCGTTCTTGGACTAGCGGCCCCACTCATCGGGTCGCAAATCAATATGCTCGCACAGTTCGCCTATTCGAAGATCGAAAAAGGCTACTGAGCCTCGCGCGATGGAGCGCATAACATGTCGGATCTCATCGCCGCCAGCAGGCCGAAACTCGGAGTGGAGGGGAGCTCGAAAGACATCGGCTTCGCCCTGTCGATCATCTTCATCCTGTGCATCTTCTTCCTTCCGATTCCCGCGTTTTTGCTCGACGCCGGCCTTGCTTTCTCGATCGGCCTCTCTGTTCTCATCCTTATGGTGGCGCTCTGGATTCAGAAGCCACTCGATTTCTCGTCTTTCCCAACGGTTCTTCTGGTGGCGACGATATTGCGCCTTTCGCTCAATATCGCGACCACGAGGCTGATATTGTCGCATGGATCTGAGGGATCCACTGCCGCGGGCTATATCATCAGTGGATTCTCCAAACTGGTGATGAGCGGCGACTTCGTCATCGGCCTGACCGTTTTCTCGATCATCGTAACGGTAAATTTCCTCGTGATCACCAAAGGCGCCACCCGCATTGCAGAGGTTGGCGCCCGCTTCACGCTCGACGCCATCCCCGGCAAACAGATGGCGATCGACGCTGATCTTTCCGCCGGCCTTATCGATGAGCGTGAAGCGCAAGTTCGCAGACGCGAACTCGAGGAAGAAAGCGCTTTCTTCGGATCAATGGATGGCGCCTCGAAATTCGTTCGCGGCGACGCCATCGCGGGGCTTATCATTCTCGCGGTCAATATATTCGGCGGAATCATCATCGGCGTCACCCGTCACGGCATGACCTTGGCCTCGGCGGCTGATGTCTACACAAAGCTCTCGGTCGGCGACGGACTCGTTTCACAAATTCCAGCGCTGATCGTATCCCTCTCTGCCGGCCTTCTGGTCTCGAAAGGCGGGACGAGAGGATCGGCCGAGCAAAACATCCTCCGCCAGCTCGGCATGTATCCACGGGCGCTCTTCGTCGCGGCCTTGTTGATGTTCATCCTTGCGCTCATCCCCGGCCTTCCGCTTGCTCCCTTCGGCGCTCTTGGCGGCGTCATGGCCTTCGTCGCCTATGTCATCCCCAAGCAGGCCGAGAAGGCGCGCTTGCTCCAGGATGAAACCGAACGCGCCGTTGAACGCCAGGCCAAACAGGAGTCCAGGGACTCCGCGCGGGAACTGTTGCGCATCCAGCCGGTCGAACTTCTGCTCGGCAAACAGCTTTGGGCGGGGCTCCTGCCCCATCAGGGCGAACTCGGACAGCGTGTTTTGCGGATGCGCCGCAATTTTGCTCGCGACTACGGCTTTGTCTTTCCCGACATCAAACTGGCGGATGATCTCGATGTCGGGCCGAAACGCTATCAAATCAGAATACAGGGTGCGCTCGTCGCCACAAGCGAGTTGCAGCTCAAGCGACAGCTTGTCATTTTGGGCGACGGACCCCTCCCCGACCTCGCCGGGGAAGAAACCACCGACCCCGCCTTCGGCATGCGCGCTATCTGGATTCCGGACGCGATGACGGAAGAAGCGAGGCGGCTCGGTTTCACGCCGATCGACCCAGTCTCCGCCTTGCTCACGCATCTTTCCGAAACCCTGCGCAGTAATCTGGCCCAGTTGCTGACTTATAAAGACATGCGAATTCTGATCGATCGCCTGGAGCCCGATTATCGCAAGCTCATTGACGATATATCGCCGAGCCTCATCACACAGTCGACGCTACAGGGCGTCTTCAAACTCCTACTCGCCGAGCGCGTCTCAATTCGCAATCTCGAACTCATACTCGAAGCAGTCGCAGAAGCGGCTCCCTTCGCAAGACGCGCAGAAGCGATCGTCGAGCATGTTCGCGTGCGCCTCGGCTCACAAATATGCAGCGATCTCTCGGTTGAAGGCGTTCTGAACGTGCTGCGCCTCGGATCGCGATGGGATCTGTTTTTTCATGAAAGAATGAAGCGCGACGCGAAAGGCGAAATCGTCGGGTTCGATGCCGATCCGGCGCATATAGAGAAATTCTCCCTTGAAGCGTCGGCGGCGATCCGCGAGCGGATGGAGAGAGGCGAATCCTTCATCATTCTCACGACCCCCGAGGCGAGGCCCTACGTTCGCTTGTTGCTCAGCCGGCCATTTCCTTCACAGGCGGTGTTGTCGCATATGGAAGTCGGCGGCGGCGTTCACGTTAAATCCGTGGGGTCGATTTCCTGATGCCTCTCGACAACCCTATTTTTCCTTTCTTCATCCTCTTCTGCCGGGTCGGGGGCTGTCTGATGACAGCCCCGGGCTTTTCGAGCGAGCGCATTCCCGTGCAGCTTCGCCTCTATATTGCAGGCGCGATAACGCTCGCCATCGCGCCGCCGCTCATGGAACGCCAGCAATCCGCTTTTGCTGCGCTGCCTCCACAACAGATTTTCATCACGATCCTCGCCGAACTCGGGGTCGGCGTGACGCTCGGATTATTGGCGCGTTACTACTTTTTCGCACTGGAAACGCTCGCTACAGCGGTCTCGATGTCGTTTGGCCTCGGCAATATATTCGGGACTGTGATAACAGAGCAGGAGCCAGCGCCGAGCCTATCATCATTCGTCGCCCTTGGCGCCCTGATGCTCGTCTTTTGCGCGGATTTGCATCTCGAACTCGTTCGCGCGATTTTTCTTTCGTATGACACCACGCCCTTGTTCACGGAACCGAGCGCCGGCGCCATTCTCGACGAGGTCGCCCGCATCCTGACACAGGCGCATTTGCTCGCTTTGCGGATATCAAGTCCATTCCTGCTTTTTGCCCTCGTCATGAATATTGCCCTTGGCCTCCTTGCCCGCCTGACTCCTCAGCTGCAAATTTACTTCGTTTCAGGGCCAATTGTAATTTTTGCGGGCGTTTCGACTTTTTTCGTCTTTGGCTGGGACTTCTTCTCGGCTTTTGTCTCCTATTATGGCGCTTGGGTGATAAAGGGCTGAAGATGAAAAACCGCGAGAAACGCCTCGAGCGGGCGGCGGCTATTGGCGAAAAGCTTTGGCGCTTGCAGAAAATGCGCCTTTCGTCGGCGGAGGGGGAACTGCTTGCGCTTCGCGCCGCAGAAGCAGCCGCTTTTGAGGCCCTGGCCCAGGGCGAACCGTCACTCGTTCTCGCTTACATCGACGACCTCGCGGCAAAGCGTTTCCAGGCTGAGAAGGCGCTGCTCGACGCACAGGAGAGCGCGCGCGATCATGGGCGGCGGGTGAAGCTGACCCGGAAATTGCAGAAGGCGGCGGAGCGCCTCTCCTAGATGAAAGAGTGGGCGTCGACGTCAGCGCAGCGTAACTCGTGAGTATTAATATCGCTGAGCCGTGGAGGGAATGCATGTCCATTTTTCCCGCAACCGATATAGTTTCCGATGTGGCGCGCGCCGCTGACCCGGGCAAGTCCAGGCTCGCAATGAAACGGCTCGAGGAAATCGGCGGAGAAAAGGCGCAGGGGACCGGTAATTCATTCGTTGTCGCCACCCGCGCTCCCCCACCCCCTTCGGCTACACCGCCAACGACGATAATCGACAGCGGCGTTCCAAATGTCGCCCGGTCAGACACTCTGAGCCCGACACAGAAATTCGAGGCTTTTCTTCTGCAAAGCTGGCTCGAAAATGTGATGCCAAGAGGAGACGGCGTTTATGGTGCGCAAGCAGGCGCCGACATCTGGAGATCGATGATGGCGGATCAGATCAGCTCCCAGCTCGCACGAGCTGACGTCATGGGCCTGCAAAAACTCCTCGAACACCCAAACAGCGCAGTCTCGGCGAAGCGCGCATGACAGGCATTGACATGAAGCTCCAGCCAACAGATGACGAGAACGAGGGCCTCTCCGGAGATGCGTTTTTTCGCTGCATCGGCAGACTCAAGGAAATCATCGAGGCTGAGACCGGAGTCCTGAAGGAGGGCAAGGGTGTCGACTTTGAAGCCCTCAACCGCCGCAAGTCGCATGCTCTGCTCGAATTCATGCAGGTTTCACGAATGGCGGCGCCTCGTGCTGAGAGTCTCACCACGGACCGCATGCGAGATCTGCAAAGTCTCCTGACGGAGAATGCTCAACTCCTGGAACGACGTTTGCAGGCGACGCAGGAGATCACCGATCTCATTGTGCGTCATATCCGTGAGAGCGGCTCCGACGGCACGTATTCAATTCGATCACAGTGGGCGAGGCTGAAATGAAGCAAACGATAATAGTTGGCCTCTGGGCCTGCGCCGTCACCCTCGGCGGCGCCTATGGCGGAGCTACCTGGCGACTGCGCGCCAACAATGCGCCTACGCCGCCGCATGAGGAGAAACTCGAAACGCATAAGGTCAAGCCTATCACGGTGCCGATCATTTCTGAGGGCGCACTAAAAGGTTACATAGCAGCAGAGTTCAGCATGCTCTCGCCAAAGACCGACGCTCATGGAGGACACGAAGCCGGCCTCGATCCGGAGGGCTATTTCATGGACGAGGCCTTCCGCCTGATATACGCGGAGAGCAAGATCGATTTTACCCAAATACAAAAGACCGATCTCGCCGTTTTGACGAGCCGTATAACGACCAATGTCAACAAGCGACTCGGACGCGACGTCATAAAGGAAACGCTCGTCAAGAGTTTTGCCTTCGTCCCCCGTGACGATCTGCAGCAATGACGGGGGCGCGCGGCTCTTCGACCGCGCGCACGGCGTTTCAGGCTACTCGGTGGACCGGCAGATAGCTTCCGTTCTTGACGATCGAGGCCGGACTCGATTCGCCTTTGAGATGATTTTCGATTGCCTGCGCGATTTTTCGGTTTGGCTCGTCGGTCTTGATCGCGAGCGTATCAGAAGGTCCTTCGTAGATAGATGACAGATCTGCAATAAAGCGCTCCGTCGCTTTCAAGGCGCGATATTGGGGAATCTGTGTCAGCTCTTCAGCCATCTGGCGGCGAAGCTGATCAAGTTGTGTCAAGGGGTTCATGAGGCAGCCTCTCTTTTTGGGACAGGACTACGGTAACCGATCAAGCTTTCATGAGACTTGCGCTTTTTAATTTCTTATTTACCTTGGTCACGGGGGAGTTCAGTTTCAGGCAAAAAGATCAATTTAGGCTCGGCATGTTAGTCATTCTTTGGGAAGAGCCATGCCTGCGCACTGGTTGCCGCAATTCGATCTCTCGGAATTCGGACTGAAACTCGTTGGCCTCTCACTCGCAACCGGCAGCATCGTATTTGCCGGCTACATGATGTCCGGCAACGACGACGGATCGCGAATCAGCGGAATTGAACATCTCGCGATTTATTCGAAGCCTGCCACGCAGCTGGCTTCTCGTCAGCGCGACAAGCTCATGACCGCCGTCGACGGCATGCCTGTCGGTTCGATTGGAAAAAGCGAAACCAGCTTGGCGCCGGCCGGCTATCAAATGCTGGAGGCATCGGGCGACTCCGCGCTGGTGCGACTGCCGCAAGGGCGGATCATGCGGGTCTCCCGAGGCAGCCGGATCGCAGGTCTCGGCGCGGTAGTTGCATTGGAGCGGCACGGGGATAAATGGTCGCTTGTAACGGAAGGCGGCGTTATTCGCGCGGGCCGTTAAAGGAACAGTTGGCCAGAGCCGCGTCGATCGCGGCATTCACTTCCGAAAAGGAGATTGGCTCTACAGCGGCGCCAATCTTTTCCCGGTCCGGGTGCAGACGCCATGCGAAGCGCCGTCTCAACGCCCTCAGATGCGGCGCGGAATGACGCGCTTCCATCAATAATTTTGGAAACTCGTCTTCAATGCGTGGCGCCAACTCTTCCTGGAGGCGTTGATAGACGGCATGGGCTTGCGGAGCCGCCGAGATATTGGATTGCCGGGGGAGAAAAGGTTCGATCAACCTCATGCGCGATGGCTCTGGCGACGCGCCAGTCTCTTCCTGATGGTTTCCCAGCTCCGCGAGAACTTTTGCGAACGCAACCATGGTCTGCCTCGCCTCGAACGACAGGCGAAGGATGACGCCGCGGCTTTAAGATGGGGTTATCGGCTGCGCAGACGGTATAACACTTCGACGAGATCGCGAGCCACCCATATGCGCACGATTGGAACTCGCAAACAATTTCACAGGACGGGAGTTTAGAAAGAACCTCCAAATCCAAGAACAATCGTGATTATGCCTAAAAAACTTTGGCCCGCAATCAACGCCCCTACCCCGAAAGATACAGGGATCACTACCATGTTCGTGATCAAGATCTTCAACAGCAATAGACTTTCCTAGTTCTGCGAAGCTGGGCGTACGGGTGACTTTCGGATGATAAGGCAAGACCGGCTCGACCTCAACTGGAGCAGGCCATCTGGCGCTCTGACGCCAGTGAGCGTGCCCCTCACGCCGAGGATCCCGTATTTTCAGGGATCGAAGCACGGAGGGATTAGGCTCTATGTCAACGATCAGGCGGGGCGGTCCCGTCTGCTTGCGTAAACCAAGCAGACTCCGACTGGTGTAAGCTCGGCGGTAATAGACGCCGCGACCGGTGGGCTGTCCATCAACTCATTCAGCCAAACCGCCGATGGCTCTCAGCCGGCGGCGCGCAATTCATCCCGCTGCGGCCCGGTCGCCGGGGGCGCGACGAGCAGATAACCGAGGAAACGCTGCGAGTCGATCGGATCATAGCCGAGTCGAGCACGTAATTTCTTGCGCAGTTTGCTGATGTGGCTCTCGATGACATTTTCCTCCACGTCATCGTCGAAGAGGCCATAAACGGCATTGAATATCTGGGACTTTGTCAGTCTGCGGCCGCGGTTGACGAGGAGATACTCCAGAATGCGCCTCTCACGGCGCGGGAGCGACAGAACCTCACCGTTCACGATGGGATCGCTGCCGTTGAAGAACACCTGAATGCCGCCAACGGTCGCGCAGTCCTGGCGCGCCTCGGCGCGGCGGCGAATGGCGTTTACGCGGGCGAGTATTTCACGCACATGGACCGGCTTGCGGACGACATCGTCCACGCCCGCACTAAAGAGGCCGAGCGTCTGTTCCAGCGACGGCGCGTCATTCATCGCGATGACGGGCGCCTGCGAGCGGCGGCGAATGAGACGCGGAATCTCTTCACGTTCGGGACATTCACCGATCAGGAAGGCCTCGATCGCCTGAACGTCGCCTTCCACGGCGGAGGCGACCCAATCGCGGAACTGGCCGGGGCGGAACCCGGTCGAGGCGATGCCCTCCTGACCAAATCGACTGGCGTATCCACTCGTTACGAGGTCCCGCTCGTCGACGATGATGAACATGCTTTGCCTCCTGATGGGTAAAACTGCGGCGCCGCTTCGAATCGGCCGATGACTCAGTTAAATTCGCCGAATAGCTTGGGTCAACTTAATAGTAATAGTAAACGCGCCAATGATTTATAGTTGTTTCTCTTTCAAGACAGTCAAATGTCAACCTTTAACACTTTATTAACCTTGTTTAACGTCACAGGAAGGCGTTGAAGGGGAGCCCATGCGCGGCCGCGACCGGCGCCGAGACGACGACCCCGTCACTGATCTCGAGACCTGCGCGCAAATGCGGATCGTCTTCCAACGCCTTCCGCCAGCCTTTGTTGGCGAGCGCCAGAACAAAGGGCAACGTTGCGTTATTGAGTGCGAAAGTCGATGTGCGCGGCACGACGCCGGGCATGTTCGTCACACAATAGTGGAGAACGCCATCGACGACGTAAACCGGCTCGGAATGACTCGTCGGCCGCGAGGTCTCGCATGAGCCGCCCTGATCAATGGCGACGTCGACGATTACCGAGCCGCGCTTCATTGTTCTCAGCATCTCTCTGGTGATGAGAATGGGCGCACGAGCGCCAGGCGTCAGCGCCGCACAAATCACGACATCCGCGCGGCGGATGGATTCGGCAATGGAGATTCTTGTCGAATAGATCGTCCGCACCGCCGGACCGAGCGTCGCGGAAAGGCGGCGCAGCGCGTCGGTATTGCGATCCGCAACGAGTACATTTGCTCCCATTCCCATGGCGATCGCCGCCGCCTGCGCGCCGACGCTACCCGCCCCGAGAATGAGAACATCGGCGGGGGGCACGCCGGGGGCGCCGGACAGCAAAACGCCCCTGCCGCCTTCCTGCCGCTCGAGGAAGCGCGCGCCCATTTGCGGCGCCAGGCGACCGGCGATCTCCGACATGGGCGCCAGCAGCGGCAGACCGCCGTTTGGCGATGTCACCGTCTCATAGGCGATGCAATGGGCGCGGCTTTCCATGAGCGCGCGAGTCAAAGCGGCGTCCGCGGCAAGATGAAGATAAGTAAAAAGCGCCTGGCCGGGTCGCAGCATTCTTACTTCCTGCGGCTGCGGCTCCTTTACCTTCACGATCAGCTCCGCCCTTTCAAAAAGCTCGGCCGCGCTCTCGATGATCGACGCGCCGGCCGCGACATAGTCCTCGTCGGAAATTCCCGCGCCTTCCCCGGCGCCCCTTTCCACCAGGGTCTCGTGCCCGGCCAGCGACAATTCGGCGGCCGAAGAGGGCGTCAGTCCGACGCGGTATTCGTTGTTTTTGATTTCCTTTGGCGTGCCGACACGCATTTGCCGCTCCCGCTCGAACACTGCGAACCCTTCGAAACTTGTCCGCGGTGTTTATATGAAAACAGGGGTAGCGCCCGACAAGAGCCACGGCGAAGCCGAAGGCCGTATTGGGGAGAAACGAGCATGCCGACGATCAACACGGAAAAGGTCTGCTTCATCGTTGTGAAGGCCCGCGAGCTCGAAAGCGAGGACGAGGGAATGGACGCGGACGCCTCCAATGCGACGGACGATCGCTTTGTCAGCGTTCTCACCGAAGAAGCCTATGACACCGTTCGCACCGAAATCGCCTCCTTCATCGACAATATGGACGAAGAGGAGCAGGCGGAGCTCGTTTCGCTCGTCTGGATCGGTCGGGGAGACTTTTCCGCCGACGAGTGGGACGACGCGATGCGCGAGGCGCGGGCGCGTCGACAGGGCTTGACCTCCGCCTATCTGCTGGGCGTGCCGCTTCTCGCCTCCTACCTCGAAGGCGGCCTCAACGAATTCGGCGAAAGCTGCGCCCTTTTCGCCGCCGACAGGCAATAGGCCACAGGGCTGGAATCAGCGTTCAGGCGCGCCATATAAGGAGCGGCGGACCGCTATTTCGAGGAGACTATCTATGAACCGTCGCGTTTTCGCTCTCGCCCTTTCGCTTGGCCTCGGCCTGTTCCTCGCGCCGCGCCTCGCGGTCGCCGCCGAGGACCATCTCGGCGAAGCGATCACCCATACGAAACAGGCGATCGAGCATGGCAAAATGGGTCACGCGGACGTGCTCGTCACACATGCCGAAGAGGCTTTGAAACATGCCAAGGCCGCCGAGAAGGAGAAGGCGAACCCGCATGTCAAGGAGGGGATCACCCACCTCGATCAGGCGATCGAGCACGGCAAGATGAAGCATGCCGATGTCGCGACGAAGCACGCTGAAGAGGCGCTCACGCATCTGGAAGCGGCCGGCAAGTAACTGGCACAGCACGTAACGCACCGAAAGAGCGGCCGCAGCGCCGCTCTTTTTTTGCCCGCATGACAGCGCCCACGCAATTGCTTATGTGAAGCCCAAGCAAAAGGGGACGGCACATGGGGCTTCGTGAGCTCGGTCGCGTCAAATCCATCGACGCGCTCGCATCTGAGACCGGCGGCTCGGGCTTTCGCCGCGTGCTCGGCGTCTGGCAACTCACCAGTATCGGACTGGGCGGGCTGATCGGCGTCGGCATTTTCGTGCTGACGGGCGTGGTCGCGGCGACGCAGGCCGGCCCGGCTGTCGCGCTCTCCTTTCTCATCGCAGGCGTCGCGAGCGGCGCGGCGGCGCTATCCTACGCCGAATTCGCCGGCCTCATTCCGGTTGCGGGTAGCGCCTATACTTACGCTTATGCCGTGCTCGGCGAACTCGCCGCCTGGATCATCGGATGGGATCTCCTGCTGGAATATGCGCTGGTCGTCGCCGTGGTGTCGATCGGCTGGTCGGCCTATCTGCAATCGCTGCTCGGACAGCTCGGCGTCCCGCTTCCCCCATGGGCCGCCGGGGCGCCGGGGACAGGCGAAGGACATGTGATCGACCTTCTCGCGGCGCTGGGCGCCCTCGGCGTATCCGGGTTGTTGACGCTGCGCATCGAATGGGGCGCGCGTTTCAACGCCGCCATGGTCGTTCTGAAGGTCGCCGCCGTGATCTTTGTCATTGCCGTCGGCCTGCCCTATGTCCGCCTCGAAAACTGGCGGCCCTTCATGCCTTTCGGCTTCTCGGGCGTCACCGAAGGCGCGGCGGTCGTTTTCTTCGCCGTCTTCGGTTACGACACGCTCACCACGGCCGCCGAGGAGGCGCGCGATCCGCAACGCGATCTGCCGCGCGCCGTCCTGCTCTCGCTCGCCATATCGCTGACGCTCTACGTCGCCATGGCGCTCGTTCTCACGGGAATCGTCCGCTACGACACGCTTGACAATCCCGCGCCGGTCGTCACCGCCTTCGCCTCGATCGGCTTGCCCTGGGTCGCCTTCATCGTTTCGGTCGCGGCCGTCGCCGGCATCACGAGCGTCATGCTCGCCTTTCTTCTTGGCTGTGCGCGCATCTGGTTCGCCATGAGCCGCGACGGGCTCCTGCCGGCATGGTTCGCTGTCCTGCATCCGCGTTTCCGCACGCCGCACCGGCCGACGCTAATCGCGGGCGCGCTCACCGCGGTCGTCGCCGCGCTCTATCCGATCAAGGAGGTCGCCGAACTCGTCAACATCGGCACGCTCTCCGCCTTTGTCGTGATCTGCCTGGCGGTGATCGTATTGCGACGCGCCCGACCCGATGCGACGCGCAGCTTCCGCGCGCCCTTCGTGCCCTTCACGCCGCTCGTCGGCGTCGGCTTTTCGATCTGGCTGCTGTCCCGGCTCCCTGTTATCGCCTGGGAGCGCTTCATCGTCTGGCTGGCGATCGGCCTAGCCGTGTATTTCTTATACGGCAAACGCCACAGCCGCCTTGCCGGAGAGGCGACGCGAGACGCGCCTGCGCCGAAATGATCATCTCATGATGCACCGAACCCGCGCATATTCTCCTTCTTTCACGCCGGCCTCGCCGGTCAGCTGGGCCATATACTGGCTCGGCACGCCGCACATCACGCTTTCGACCTGACGCTTGATGACGGCGCGCGCCGTATCGTCGTTGCACTGGTCCCGCGCAATGGCGTTGGCGCAAATGTAAATGACGATCAGCATTGCGCTTCGCCTCTCTTCCCGGAGCTGACTCTCAACCGGGAAGGTAAGGCGTGGCGCGCGGCCTTGTCGGGCGTAAGTCGCCAAAGACCGCGCCGATTCCGGCCACATCGATCTGAACCGACGCGCGCGGCGCTCAATGCGGCGACGGATGCGGATGATGCGGGCGGTGGTGGCCGGGATGATAAGGGTTGAGGTGCTTGCGCTCATGGTGCGGACAGGGGCTGCGCCAATGACGGATGCCCTTGGTGTTGTGCGTTGCCGAGGTGGTGACGAAACAGCCCGATCCCCTGTGATGCGCGCCATGATGGCTTTCGTGCAGAAAGGCGGCGGCGGGCGAGACGCTCGCGGCGACGCCGGCCATTGTCACGGCGCCGAAGAGCAGCGTCGTGGGAATAAGCTTCTTCATGTTCATGTCCTCGTCCGTGCGGTTGATGGTCCGCCTCCGCCTGAGCTAGGCGCCGCGCGACGGGAAGACATGAAGCCACACCGACAAAATCCGATGGAGCCAGGGGCGCGTCGGGTTACGCGCAGGGGGAAGACGTTTTCTATGCAAAAGGCCGGCGTGGTGCGGGCGGCCGGAATCGAACCGGCACAGGCCTCGCGGCCCTACGGATTTTCGTACCCGCCACGGCTTTCGCCGCCCCGCGAATGCGGGTTTGGGGTCTGGACTATCCCTTCGCCCTAGCGCCTTCGCGCCTTAGGCGCCGCCCGTCTAGTCTCTACACCTTCCCGCCCAAACGGCGGGCTTGGCTCGGGATCGCCACTTGCGAGGTTTCCCCGACTTTGAGCGGTTCTACTCCGGCGGTTTCCCGTCTGGAGCACTCAAATTGCTTCAAGTCCGTTGCGTCTACCAGTTTCGCCACGCCCGCACGAACGCGACGCGCCTCTTATAGGGCGCTCCCTGCAAGGGCGCCAAGCTCAGATTTCCGGACGACGAGTCAGCGCCGGATTTTCTGGCGAAAATCCTCGGCCTTGCGAATGGGCGCCTGAAAGGAGAGGCCTGTGTCCCAGGGAAAATAAATCCACGTGTCCTGCGAGACTTCGGTCACGAAAGTGTCGACCGCCGGCAGACCCTGCGGCTTGGCGTAGACGGTCGCGAAATGCGCCCGCGGCAGCATCTCCCGCACCGCCCGCGCCGTTGCGCCCGTGTCCACGAGATCGTCCACGATGAGCACTTCCTCGCTCGGCCGCAACAGGATCGTCTCGGTCAAGGGCTTGAGGATCTGAATGGCCTCGCGCTCGGTCTCCTCGTGGTAGCTCGCGACGCAGATGGTCTCGATGACGCGAATGCCGAGTTCTCGCGCGATGATTCCGGCCGGCACCAGCCCGCCGCGGGTGACCGCGACAATGGCGGAGAAACCGCCGATGGAGGCCAGGCGCCAGGCAAGGGCGCGCGCGTCCCTGTGGAACATGTCCCAGGAGACGGGAAAGGTCTTTTCCGGCAGAGCCTGCATGTTCGAGCTCCTCATGGCTTAGCGGGCGGCTGCGAGCTCGTCGAGAAGCGCGCGCACGGCTTTCGTGGCGGCGGCGAGCCCGGCGGCGTCCCGGCTGCGCAGCACGATCTGATTGCGAAAGCCCTGCCCCGTGAAGCTCGGATAGGAGCCGATGCTCACGGTCTCATGGGCATGGGCGATCTCTTCCAGGCCCTTGGCGTAGCTTCCCTCGGGAATCGCCCCCGCTTCGATCGTTTCGACGACCACGCGCGCGCCCGCCCTCAGCTGCGGGCCGACCGTGTCCATCATGGACTGCATGATCATCGGCACGCCCGCCATCACGATCACATTGCCGATCCAGAATCCGGGCGCCTTCGACGCCGCGTTGCGAATGAGTTCGGCGCCCTTGGGGATTCTCGCCATGCGGCGGCGCGCCGGGTTCAGCTCCTCCTCGCTGAAGCGCTCGCGCAGCATGGCGATGGCGCGGGGGTCTTCCCCGGCCTCGACGCCGAAGGCCCGGGCGATCGCGTCGGCGGTGATGTCGTCGTGGGTCGGCCCGATTCCGCCGGTCGTGAAGACATAGTCGTAGCGGGCGCGAAGCGCGTTCACCGCCGCGACGATCTCTTCCTCCACGTCGGGCGCGACCCGCGCCTCGCGCAGATCGACGCCGATTTGCGCCAGATAATTGGCGATGTAACGCGTATTGACGTCCTGCGTCCGGCCGGACAGGATTTCATCGCCGATGACGAGAACCGCCGCCGTCGCCGGCTCCTCGCCCGTTCCGGTTTCCTTCATCCGCTGCGCCTCCCTGGAGGGCGTGATTATGGCGACGGCGGGTCGAAACGCCAAGCCTCGCAAAACGGCAAAGAAGGCGCCGTCGCGGGAGCCAAAGAGAAAAGCTAGGCGTCAGGCGGGCTTGGAGACCGAGACTCGCACGCTCGGCCCGGCTGAGCCGAAGCTTGATCGGCGTCCTTGCTTTGGCCGTTGAAATCACTACCTTGTCGATCAATTCCGCCCATTCTCAAAAAAGAGCCCGCATGACCTTCATCGAATCCCATCTCGCCCCCGCCGGCCGCAAGAGCGGCCACATCAAGCTGCACGGGCCTGAGGATTTCGAAGGCATGCGCAAGGCGGGCCGGCTCACCGCCGAGGCGCTCGACATGCTCCTCCCCCACGTCAAGCCGGGCGTGACCACCCAGCAGCTCGACGATCTCGTCTTCGATTTCGCCCTCGCGCACGGGGCCTATCCGGCGCCGCTCGACTACAGGGGCTATCGCAAGTCGATCTGCACCTCGATCAATCACGTCGTCTGCCATGGCGTGCCTGACAACAAGCCGCTGCGCGACGGCGACATTGTCAATATCGATGTGACCTTCATCGTCGACGGATGGCACGGCGACGCGAGCCGCATGTTCGGGGTCGGCGACATTCCCCGCAAGGCGCAGCGGCTCATCGACGTGACCTTCGAATCGCTGATGCGGGGCATCGCAGCCGTAAAGCCGGGCGCGACGACGGGCGACATCGGCGCTGCGATCCAGCAATACGCCGAAAGCGAGCGCTGCTCGGTCGTTCGTGATTTCTGCGGCCACGGCCTCGGCCGCGTCTTCCACGACGAGCCGAACATCCTGCACTACGGCGTGAAGGGACAGGGCGTCGAGCTTCGCCCCGGCATGTTCTTCACCATCGAGCCGATGATCAATCTGGGCAAGCCGCAGGTGAAGATCCTCTCCGACGGCTGGACGGCGGTGACGCGGGACCGCTCGCTTTCGGCGCAGTTCGAGCATTCGATCGGCGTGACCGAGACGGGCGCGGAAATCTTCACCCTCTCGCCCCAGGGGCTGGACAATCCGGCGGCCGCTCCCGCGGCCACATGAAAAAGCGCGGCGTCGGCGATCTGGATGTGGCGGTGGCGGGCCTGGAGGAAGCTCCGGTCCCGCATTATCACGGCCATCGCCAGCGCCTGCGCGAGCGTTTCATGGAGGCCGGCGATCAGGCCCTCGCCGATTACGAGCTTCTCGAGCTTCTGCTCTTTCGCGCCATTCCGCGACGCGACGTGAAGCCGCTCGCCAAGGCGCTGGTCGAGCGCTTCGGCTCCTTCGCCGAGGCGATCGCCGCGCGTCCCGAGCGCCTGCGCGAGATCCCCGGATTGCCGGATGGCGCGATCGTCGATCTGAAGGTGGCGGAAGCGGCGGCGCGCCGCCTCGCCCGCGGCGCGCTCGAGAAGCGGAAGGTTCTCTCCTCCTTTTCGGCCGTGACAGATTACTGCCGCACCGCCATGGCCTACGCCGAGCGCGAGCAGTTTCGCATCCTTTTTCTCGACAAGCGCAACGCTCTCATCGCCGACGAGGTGCAGGGCGTCGGCACGGTCGATCACACGCCCGTCTATCCCCGCGAGGTAGTGCGCCGCGCGCTGGAGCTCGGCGCGAGCGCGCTCATTCTGGCCCATAACCATCCGTCTGGCGATCCGACGCCCTCGGCCGCAGATATTCGCATGACGAAGGAGATCGCCGCCATCGCCCAGCCTTTCGGCATCTCCGTGCACGATCATCTGATCGTCGGGCGCAATGGGCAGACGAGCTTCCGGGGGCTGAAGCTGATTTGACCCCGCTCGCAGCCCTCACGTGGGCGAGACGCTCGGTCCTCGTCACCCCGCTCATCATCGCCACCGCGCTTTTCATGGAGCAGCTCGACGGCACGGTGCTCGCCACCGCTCTGCCCGCGATGGCGTCGGATCTTCATGAGGACCCCGTCTCGCTCAAGCTCGCGCTCACCTCCTACCTCCTGTCGCTCGCCGTCTTCATTCCTCTCTCGGGCTGGGCGGCCGACAGATTTGGGGCGCGCCGGGTCTTTCGGGCCGCGATCGTCGTCTTCACCATCAGCTCGGTCCTGTGCGGCTTTTCGCATTCGCTCGTCGAGATCGTCGCGGCGCGCATCCTTCAGGGACTGGGCGGCGCCATGATGGTTCCGGTTGGCCGGCTGGTGCTTCTGCGCACCTCTCCGCGTCACGAACTCGTGCGCGCCATGGCCTGGCTCGCCATGCCCGCGCTCATCGGGCCGCTGATCGGACCGCCGCTCGGCGGCTTCCTCGCGACCTTCTTCGACTGGCGCTATATCTTCTGGATCAATGTGCCAATCGGCCTCCTTGGCGTCGCGCTGACCACGCGCTTCATCCCCGATCTCAAGGAGGAAGACGCGCCCCCGCTGGACAGGACCGGCGCGGCGCTCTCCGGGGTCGGCCTGTCCTGCATCGTCTTCGGCGTCACGCTGATCGGCCGCAACGTCGCGCCGCCGCCGCTGGTCGCGGCGATCATCGGCGTCGGCGCGGCGTCGCTTCTTGCCTATGTCCGGCATGCCCGGCGCGTCGCGCATCCGATCATCGATCTCTCGCTCCTGCGCATCCCGACCTTTCGGGCCGCAATCTACGGCGGCTTTCTGTTCCGCATCGGCCTCGGCGCCGTGCCCTTCCTGCTGCCGCTGCTGCTTCAGGTCGGCTTCGGGCTGAGCGCCTATCAATCCGGGTTCCTGACCTTCATTTCCGCGGCCGGGGCCATGGTAATGAAGACCACGGCGCAGCCCATATTGAAGCGCTTCGGCTTCCGCCGCGTGCTGATCGGAAATGCGCTCATCGCCGTCTGCTTTCTCGCCGCCAACGCCTTCTTCACCCAGGCGACGCCGCATTGGCTCATCATGACGGCGCTGCTCGTCGGCGGCTTCTTCCGCTCGCTGCAATTCACGGCGCTCAATGCGATCTGCTACGCCGACGTCCCCCGCGACTCGATGAGCAACGCCACGAGCTTCGCGGCCGTGGGCCAGCAATTGTCGCTTTCGACAGGCGTCGCGGTGGGCGCCGCCGCGCTCGAGGCGGCGCGCGCCTTCCATGAGGGCGGCGCGCTGCGGGCGGGGGATTTTGCGCCGGCCTTCTTCCTCGTCGCATCCATATCCGCGCTGTCGCTCTTCAGCTTCATCCGCCTCGCGCCGAATGCCGGGGATGAACTCACGGGGCGCGCTGGCCGGCAGCCTCTCGCCTGACTATCTCTCGAAGAGACGCGGGAGAGAAAATGACCACCATCGAGCGCTACATCGCCGGGCTTCCCAAGGCGGAGCTGCATCTGCACATCGAAGGCGCGCTGGAGCCGGAGCTGGTTTTCGCGCTCGCCGCGCGCAATCGCGTCGCCCTGCCCTATCCGTCGGTGGAGGCGCTGCGCTGCGCCTATGATTTTGTAAATCTCCAGGAGTTTCTCGATCTCTATTACCAGGCGACGCAGGTTCTGCTGACGGCCCAGGACTTTCACGATCTCGCCGCGAGCTATCTGGCGCGCGCGCGCGCGGAGACTGTTCGCCACGCGGAAATCTTCTTCGATCCGCAGGCGCATCTGCGCCGCGGCGTCGCCTTCGAGGCGCTCATGGAAGGGCTTGCCGGCGCGCTCGACGCGGCCGCCGGCGCGGGCGGGCCGACATCGCGTCTCATCATGTGTTTCCTGCGCGATCTCGACGAGGCGGACGCGCTGGAGACGCTCGACAAGGCGCGCCCCTGGCTCGGTCGGATCGCCGGCGTCGGGCTCGATTCGGCGGAGGCCGGCAACCCGCCGGAGAAATTCGCGCGCCTGTTCGAGCGCGCCCGCGCCATGGGGCTTCGCGTCGTCGCCCATGCCGGCGAAGAAGGGCCGGCGGCCTATGTCTCGCAGGCCCTCGACATTCTGAAGGTCGAACGCATCGACCACGGCGTCCATGCGATCGACGATGCGGCGCTCGTCGCGCGGCTCGCCCGATCGCGCACGCCGCTCACCATCTGCCCGCTCTCGAATATCAGGCTGCGCGTCTATCCGGACATGCGCGCCCACCCGATCCGCCGTCTGATGGCGGCGGGCGCCCTCGTGACCGTCAACTCGGACGACCCGGCCTATTTCGGCGGCTATGTGAACGCCAATTATCTCGCGATCACGGAAGCCTTCGCGCTTTCCCCGGCGGAGCTGGCGAGCCTCGCCAGAAACAGCTTCGACGCGTCCTTCCTCTCCGAGCCCGAGAAACGTGCGCGGATCGCGGAGGTCGACGCTTACGAAGCTTCGTTTTCGGCGGGCTGATCGCGGCGGCCGCGAAAGCCTGTCGCCAGCACATAGAGCTCCGCGGAATCCGCCCGGCTCGCCGCGGGCTTCACATGCCGCACGACGGCGAAATCGCGCTTGAGGCGCGCGAGGAGCTGTCCTTCGGTCCCGCCCTGCAGCACTTTGGCGACGAAGAATCCGCCCGGCGCCAGCACGTCCATGGCGAATTCCGCCGCCAGCTCCGCGAGCGCGACGATGCGCAGATGGTCCGTCTGCTTGTGGCCGGTGGCGTTGGCCGCCATGTCGGACATGACGCCGTCCGCCTCGCCGCCGAGCATGGCCGTGATGAATTGCGGCGCGTCTTCGTCGTTGAAGTCCTTCACCGCGAATGTCACGCCGGGGATATGCTCCATGTCGAGGAGATCGACGCCGACGACCTTGCCCTTGCCGCCGTCCTTTGCCTTCACGCGGTCGGCGGCCACCTGCGACCAGCCGCCCGGCGCGGCGCCGAGATCGATGATGCGGCCGCCCGGCTTCAGAAGATGGTAGCGGTCGTCCATCTCGATGAGCTTGTAGGCGGCGCGCGAGCGATAGCCCTCGCGCTTGGCGCGCGCCACGTAAGGGTCATTGAGCTGGCGCTCGAGCCACAGCGTCGAGGAGAGCGAGCGCTTGCGCGCGGTCTTCACGCGCGTCTTCAGTGAGCGCCCGCCTTCGCGCCCCGAGCCCTTGCCCTCGCTCATGCATGAACCTTGTCGCGGGGGACGAAGAGGCCGTCGGCCCCCGCCTCCATCTCGATCTGGCGATCGTGATAGTCGAGCAGGGTCGAACGATGGCCGATGGAGACGATCGTCGTCTCGGGCAGACGCTCGCGCAGGGTCGAATAGATTTCGCCCTCGAGCTTTTCATCGAGCGCCGAGGTCGCCTCGTCGAGAAACAGCCAGTCCGGCCTCGCCAGCAACGCACGGGCGATGGCGACGCGCTGCTGCTCGCCGCCCGAGAGCCTCTGGCCCCAGTTGTTGCTCTTGTCGAGCTGATCGACGAAAGGCGCAAGCCGTGCCGCAACGAGCGCGGCTTCGATATCATCGCGCACGAAATCGTCGACCGCCGCGGGATAGACCACGGCCTCGGCGAGCGTTCCCATCGGAATATATGGCCGCTGCGGCGCGAGCATGAGCGTCGCGCCCTGCGGCAGCGCGACCGAGCCCGTCGCATGCGGCCAGATGCCGGCGACGGCGCGAAACAGCGTCGATTTACCGGAACCCGACGGGCCGGTGAGCAGGACCGACTGGCCCGGCTCGAAAGACAGCCTGTCGACGTGAACGATGCGCCGCCCGTCGGGCAGCAACAAGGTGAGATCGTTCAACGCCAGCGCCTTTCCGCTCACGCGGGAGACGATGCGGGCGCGCTCGCTCTCCGCGCGCGCGACGTCGATCGCCGTGTCGAAGGAGGAGAGACGATCGAGCACCGATTTGAACTGCGCCAGCGACGTATAATAGTTGATGAAGAAGGTGAGCGCGCTCTCCACTCTCGCGAAAGAGCTCGCCGTCTGCGTCATGACGCCGAGCTGGATGCGGCCGGCGAAGTAGAAGGGCGCGGTGATCACGTAGGGAATGATCGGCGAGAGCTGGCCATAGGTGGCTGTGAACATCATCAGTTGCTTGCGCTTGATGACGATCGCCAGATAGTTGAACACGATCCCGCGGAAACGCTGCAACAGCGTACCCTGCTCGGCATGCTCGCCCGAGAGGAGCGCGATCTGTTCGCTATATTCGCGCAGGCGCGCGAGCGAGAAGCGGAAATCAGCCTCGCGCCGCTGCTTGTCGAAGTAAAGCGTCGTCAGCCGCCGGCCGATCAGATGGGTAATGACCGTGCCGAGCGTCGCATAGGCGAGGACGACCCAGAACAGGAAGCCCGGCAGGTAGAAATTGGTGCCGGGAAGCGGGTAGTTGCCCGAAAGCTCCCAGAGCACGAAGGAGAAGGAGACGAGCGAGCTGACCGTCGAGATCAGCAGGATCGAATAGGAATAGACGCCATAGCCGTCGTCGCCGCCGTTGATGAAGCGGTTGACGTCTTCAGCGATGCGCTGGTCCGGGTTGTCGGCCGGCCCGCCAGCGAGAGTCATGCCGTAATGCGTATGTCCGCCGAGCCAGCGGCTGACATAATGCTCGGTCAGCCAGCGGCGCCAACGGATGATCAGCATCGACTGGATGACGAACTCCATCACCGCGATGGCGACATAGAAGAAGGCCCAGGGCGTGAACACGAACAGCAGCTGGCGCCAGAATTCTGCAGCGTTCTTCTCCTGAATGGCGTTGAACCAGTCTCGATTGAAGAAGGACAGGCGCACGGTGATGCCGACCTGGCCCTGGTTGATGAGCACCAGCACGACGATCATGGCGATGGCGATGGCGCTCTCCTGCGCCGCGAAGCGGGGAAACGGCCACACGCGCCCCTCGCCGCGATCCGAGGAATCGAAGTAGAGATCGGCGATCCGCGTCATCTCCTGCACGACGGCGATGCGCGAGACGGCGTAAACGGCGATCGAGAAGACGGCCACCGTGACAGACATGCTCTCGGGCGGCGCATAGGCGACCAGCGCGCCAGGCCAGGCCGCCTCGGCCTGCAGCAGCCTCACCAGGCCGAAAACGATCGTCTCGGTCGAGAAGATCGCCGCGAAAATCTTCATGAAGCTCGAGATCTCGGCCGCGCGCCAGGTCGTATAGGCGCACAGCCCTGCCGCGGCGGCGAGAACAAAAAGGTCGGTGTCCGCCTTGTGCGCGCCGATCAGCGCGGCAAGGACGGCGAAGGCGGCCACGGCCGCACTCAATTTCCGCATCTTTGGCCCTTTGAGGATGGCGGCGACGGCGCTCCCGGCCCCGTCGCGGAGGCTCTCCCCTCACTTTTGCACGGCCGGCGGCTTCTGCTCAATCATCCTCTTCCGGGATGATGGCGTCGCCATTCACATGCGCAACGAGCACGGGAGAGGCCTTGAAGGTGAGGACACGGCGCGGCGTAATTGTGGCCTCCACGCCGGTTTTGGGATTTCGGCCTACCCGTTCGCGCTTCGCGCGCACGTTGAAAGTGCCGAAGGATCGCAGCTTGACCGATTCTCCGCGCAGCAGCGCATCGCTGATCTCCTCGAATGTGGAATCGAGAATCTTGCGGGCTTCCGCCCGGGACAGCGTCGGACAGCAGCTATACACGGCCTCACGCAGAGCCGCGCGCGTCAGAGTGCTTCCGGACTCGTTCTTTCTTACCATGAGGGACAAACACGAACTCGAGGGGCTGCCGCGATCAGGACGACCGTCGTGGACACGTTCTTCACAACTCCCCAACGATGCGGCAAAAGGGATTTATGTACGCAAGCACAACAGCTTACGAAAAGGCATACTATTCAGAAACCTATTATTTGACAAGGCCGCGGCGAAGCTTCGCCATAATATTGGCTCGGCTCCGCCGCAATTTGATTGCCCAATTAATGATCAGACGGCAAGCTTCACCTTGTGCTGCGACACGGGGATCATCGACCGGACCTTGCGGATACGATCGACATCGACGTAGGACGACACGAGCCCCGGCCCCTCCGACGCCTTGGCGACGACATGGCCCCAGGGATCGGCGATCAGCGAATTGCCGTAGGTGAACCGGGTTTCATGCCCGGCCTTGTGCGCGCCTGTCTGGGCGGGCGCGCAGAGATAGGCCTGCATTTCGATGGCCCTGGCGCGGCACAGCACTTCCCAGTGATCCTTGCCCGTGACCAGGGTGAAGGCCGCAGGAAGCGCGACGATGTCGACGCCTTTGTCCGCGAGCGCCTGGAACAGATAGGAGAAGCGCAGATCGTAGCAGATGGCGCAGCCGATCTTGAGGCCCTCGCAATCATAGGTCACGACTTCGTCGCCCGGCTTGAAGGCGGCGCTTTCGTGATATTTGGCGCCGTCCGGAGCGGTGATGTCGAACATGTGGATCTTGCGGTAGCGCGCGACTTCCTTGCCCTCGCGGTTGAAGGCGACGCTGGTGTTGTGCAGGCGCTCCTCACCGGGAATTTTCTCCAGAATGGAGCCGGCGTGGATGAACACCTTGTGCTCGCGCGCCAGGCTGCTGCACATTTCGTAAGCAGGCCCGCCCGGCATTTCCTCGGCGGCGGCCATCTTCTCGGCGCGTGAGCCGCCGATGAAGTCGAACACTTCCGGAAGGCAGATCCAGTCGGGCTTCTCCTGCTCGACCGCGCGCTCGATGAGCGCCCTGGCGTTGGCGAGATTGACCGCCTTGTCGCCGATCGAATTCATCTGAACCAGTGTGACTTTCATAGCCCTGTGCTGTTCCCTCTGCGCGCGCGATGCGTCATCGTTCTGTTGCATCATACACAAGCGTCGCTGGCCGCGTATAGCCCCAGCCCTGCGGGCCCGGAGCAGCCCGCAGGCCGGCTAGCGCGACACGCCCCCTCGCAGGGCGGCAAGACAGAACTCGACCATCTGGGCGCTCGTCGGCTCCGGGCGGTCGGCGGATTCCACCATAAGCCGTGGATGGCAAAACCGGATGCAGGCGGCATGCACGAGCTTGGCCGCGCGTTGGGCGTCGCCCCTTGCGAACTCGCCGGACTCCATGCCGTCCGCGATGACCGCCTCGAACAAAGCGTCGACGCGGTCGATATGCTCGTCGATTGCGGGCCAGTGCTGGTCCAGCGCCGCCTCGACCATGTCGTGAAGCTTGCGGTCGGCGATATAGCGGTCCGCGTTCATCGACTCGATGGAAAGGATGAGCGCGCGCAGCCGCTGCGCCGCCGGACCGGCGCCATGGGCGATCCGCCGCGCCGCGGTCTCCACCTCGCTCATCAGCTGCCGCGCGACGGCGACGTGAATCTCGGCCTTCGAGCCAAAGAAGCGATAGACGTTGGCGGGAGACATGCGCAGCGCGCGCGCAATGTCGGCCACAGTGGTTTTCTGGAACCCGATTTCGCGGAAAAGCCGCTCGGCCGTCTCCACGATGCGCGCGCGCGTCTCGGATTCGCGAGAGGCCGCCGCCTCGGTCACATTGGTCATTCGGCCGCCTCCCCGACGAGACCCCGGCCGCGCGCGACGGGCGCCGGCGCATTGGCCGGCAGGCGGGCGTCGAGATGCTTGCGGAACCAGAGCGCGTAAAGCGCCGGCAGGAATAACACTGTCAGGAAGGTCGCGACAAACAGACCGCCCATGATGGTGAGCGCCATCGGTCCCCAGAAGGCGGAGCGCGAGAGCGGAATCATGGCCAGAATGGCGGCGAGCGCCGTGAGCGCGACAGGCCGCACCCGCCGCACCGTGGCGCCGATGATCGCCTCGCGATAATTGGCGCCGTCTTCGAGATCCTGCCGCACCTGATCGACGAGGATGATCGAATTGCGCATGTCCATGCCCGACAGCGCAAAGAGGCCGAGAAGCGCCACGAAGCCGAAGGGCGCATGGGCGAGGTTGAGCGCGAGCGAGGCGCCGATGAGGCCGAGCGGCGCGCTCACCATCACGAGCGCGACGCGGGTGAAGTCCTGCAACTGGAACATCGCGATCGTCAGCATGAACAGGATCACGACCGGAAACAGCACGAAGATCGAGGCGTTGCCTTTGGCCGATTCCTCGATCGCGCCGCCCATTTCGATGCGGTAGCCGCTCGGCAGGCTGTCCCGGATTTCGGAAAGCTTGGCCCAGACGCGGTTCGAGACGTCGGGCGCCTGTGTTCCGTCCTTCACGCCCGAGCGCACCGTGATCGTCATGTTGCGGTTGCGCCGCCAGAAGATCGGCTCCTCGTGCTCATAGACGATCTTGGCGACCTGCGAGACGGTCACGGGCTTGCCGTCGCGGGAATAGACGACCATGTCGCCGAGCCGGCCCAGCGCGCCGCGCTCCTCGGGAACGGCGCGCGCCACCACGTCGATCTGGTCCGTGCCGTCGCGCAGCGTCGTCACGGTGACGCCCGAGATCGCCATGCGGACGCGGTTCGAAATGTCCTGCGGCGTCACGCCGAGAAGACGCGCGCGATCCTGGTCGAGAACGAGACGCACGCTCGGCGTCTGCTCGTTCCAGGACAGATGCGGATCGTCCGCGCCGGGGTCCTGCTCGAGAATGTCGCGAATCCGATAGGCGATGTCGCGCACCTTCTGCGGCTCGGGGCCGACTACCCTGAATTGAACCGCGAAGCCGACCGGCGGGCCGTAGGAAAAGCGATCGACGCGCGCGCGCGCCTGTGGCAGCGCGCCATTGGCGATGGCCGTTTCCAGTTTCTTCTTCAGCCGTTCGCGCGCCGCGATGTCCTTCGAGACGATGACGGTCTCGGCATAGGCCTCGTTGGGAAGCTGCGGATTGAGCCCGAGCCAGAAGCGCGGCGGCCCCTGCCCGACATAGGTCGTGAAGAAATTCACGTCGGAGTCGTCCTGCAAAAGCGCCTCCGCCTGCTTGGCGGCCTCGAGCGTCGCGCCGATGGAGGAGCCCTCCGGCAGGCGCATTTGCAGGAACAGCTCGAGGCGCTCGGCGTAGGGAAAGAACTGCTTCTGCACGACGATCATGCCGAGTATGGCGAGAAGGAAGACGGCCACGGTCGAGGCGATCACCTTCATCCGATTATCGACCGCCCAGCCGACCACCGCACGCAGGCGCCGATAGAAGGGCGTCCGGTAGATCTCGTCGGGATCGTGATGGGGATGCAGCTTGCCGAAATCGGGAAGTAACTTCACGCCAAGGAAGGGCGTGAAGGTGACCGCCACCAACCATGAGGCAAGGAGCGCGATCAGCAGAACCCAGAACATCGAGCCGGTATATTCGCCCACGCCCGAGGCGGCGAAGCCGACTGGCAGGAAGCCGGCGGCCGTGATCAGCGTGCCGGTCAGCATGGGGAAGGCGGTCGAGTCCCACGCGAAGGTCGCGGCCTTGATGCGGTCGAAGCCCTGCTCCATCTTCACCATCATCATCTCCACCGCGATGATGGCGTCGTCCACCAGAAGACCGAGCGCGATGATGAGGGCGCCGAGCGAAATGCGCTGCAGGTCGATCCCCATCAGATTCATGAAAATGAAGACGACCGCGAGCACGAAGGGCACGGAGGCCGCAACGATGACGCCCGTGCGGAAGCCGAGCGACACGAAGCTCACGCCCAGGACGATAACCAGCGCCTCGACGAAGGAGCGGGTGAATTCGCCGACCGCCTCCTCGACGACCTTCGGCTGATCGGCGATCTGGTCGATCTCTACGCCGATGGGCGTCTTCGCGCGGATGTCCGCGACCGCCTCGCCGACCGCCTTGCCGAAGTTGAAGACGTTGCCGCCCTTCGCCATCACGGCGCCGACGACGATCGCCGGCTGCCCCCTGTAGCGAACGAGAAACGACGGCGGATCCTCGAAGCCGGCGTGGACATCGGCGATGTCGCCGAGCCGGATGACCTTGCCATTGGCGGGGATCGGGATAGCGGCGATCGCGTCGGAGCCTTTCAGCTCCTCCGTCACCTGCACGCGAATCCTGTTCGACGAGGTCTCGAAGGCGCCGGCGTCGGCGACGGCCGCCTGCTTGGCGAGCGAGTCGAAGATGGCCTGAGGCTCGACGCCGAGGTTTGCGACCTTGGTCTGGCTGAACTCGACATAGATGCGGCGGGGCTGCTCGCCATAGACGTCGACCTTCATCACTTCCGGCGTCTCGACGAGACGCTGGCGCAGACCTTCGACGACCTTGTGAAGCATGTCGTAATCGGCGCCGTCGCCCGTCACGGCGTAGAGCACGGAGTCGACGTCGCCATACTCGTCATTGACGTTCGGCCCGCGCACGCCAGCCGGAAAATCGCTCTTTATGTCGTTGAGCTTCTTGCGCAGCTGATAGAAGAGCTGCGGAATTTCCTTCGGCGGCGTCGTATCCTTGAAGGCGATCTGCGTCGCGAGGAACCCGGGCTTGGTGTAGGTCTCGATCTTGTCGAGATAGGGCAGCGTCTGGAGCTTCTTTTCGACGAGATCGGCGACCTGGTCGCGCATCTCCTGCGCGGTCGCCCCCGGCCAGGTCGCAATGATGTTCGCGACCTTGATGGTGAAGGATGGATCCTCCGCGCGCCCGAGCCGCAGATAGGAATAGAAGCCCGCGGCGCCGATCGCGAGCATCAGGAACAGCATCAGTTGCGGGCGCAGCACCGCCCATCGGGAGAGATTGAACCCCATGCGGCTTCCCTCCTCAAAGCGTCTGGCGCGTCAGGACGCGCACCTTGCGGCCTGGCTCCAGCTTGTGAACGCCGAGCACCACGACCTGATCGGCGGGAGAAATCTCCCCCGTCACCAGCGCCGCGTCGGAATCGAGGCGCACGAGCTTCACGGGCGAAAGCTGGAGGCGCCCGTCGGCGTCGACCTTCCAGACCGAGGGTCCGCTCCCCTGATTGTAAAGCGCCGACAGCGGCACGCTCATCACCGCGTCAGTGCCGGCGGCGGCGATGGAGAGAGTGGCGCTCATGCCCAGCGCCAGCGCCGAATCGGCGTCCAGGATCGAATAGCGGGCGGCGAAGGTGCGCGTCGCGACATCGGCCGAAGGGCTGAGTTCACGCAGCTTCGCATGGTAGGTCTTTCCCTTGCCGGACCAGAGCGTCAGGGTCGCCGCGCCCTTGTCGGCCAGGGGAGCGAAATCCTCGGGGAGCGAGACCGCCGCCTCGAGCTCGCCGGAATGGGCGAGGCGAATGGCCGTCTGGCCCGCGGCGACGACCTGTCCGGGCTCGACAAGAGTTTGCGTCACGACCCCGTCGCCATCGGCGCGCAGCGTGGCGTAATCGAGCGAATTGCGCGAAAGCTCCAGCGCGCGCTCGGCGCGCTGCTGGCGCCCCCGCGCCTCCTGCGCCGCGGCGCGAATGCGGTCGAGGGTGGCGTCGGTGGTCCAGCCGTTCTTTCGCAGCGCCAGCGCGCGCTTCTCGTCGCCCTGCGCCTGCGCCACAACCATTTTCGCCGCGGCGAGCTCGGCCTCGGCCTGCTCCCGCTGGAGGCGGAAATCATTCTCGTCGAGCGCCGCAAGCGGGTCGCCCGCCTTCACTTTCTGGCCGGTCTGCACGAAGCGCTTCACGACCTTGCCGGCGACGCGGAAGCCCAAGTCCGATTCGACCCGCGGCCGGATCGTCGCCGCGAAGTCCCGCTCCTGCGACTGCGCCGCGACCCGAGGCTTCGCCACGAGGACAGGACGCTCATAGAGGGAATCTTTCTTTTCCTCTTCATGCTTGCCGCAGGCGGCGAGGCCGAGCGTGGCGGCGAGCGCCAGGGTGCCGGGCAAGAACAATCGGGCTGAGAATTTATGAGATCCGGACATGGGCCGCGCGGCGCCTCCTGCGGTGGTCGTGCGACATCTGACGATTTTCAATATTTATCATTCGTCACTAAATGGTCAAGGCGCCGGCGAGTCCATTCGACGAGACCCTTGCCGTAAGCTTTACCAGCGGAGCGGCGGCGGCTTGTCGCAGCGGATTCCTTCTTCTATATGCGGCCAGCCCTTGCGGCAGACCGGGGCAAATACAATCTTGGGAAACGACAGCGCCTGTGGATCGCGCGGCGGGCTCATGGCGAGCCGCCGTCCTCGGGCGTCGAAGGGACCGCTTCGGGGTCCAGTTTCGAAAGCGAAAGGAAGAAACAATATGGCCAAAATTATCGGCATCGACCTTGGCACGACCAATTCCTGCGTGGCCGTCATGGAAGGGTCGACCCCCAAAGTCATTGAGAATGCGGAAGGCGCGCGCACGACGCCCTCGATCGTCGCCTTCACGGACGACGGCGAGCGTCTCGTCGGCCAGCCGGCGAAGCGTCAGGCGGTGACGAACCCCGACAAGACCTTTTTCGCCATCAAGCGCCTGATCGGCCGCACCTTCGACGATCCGATGACCAAGAAGGACATCGGTCTCGTTCCCTACAAGATCGTGAAGGCCCCCAATGGCGACGCCTGGGTCGAGGCGGCCGGCAAGCAGTATTCGCCCTCGCAGATTTCGGCTTTCATCCTGCAAAAGATGAAGGAGACGGCGGAGGCTTTCCTCGGCCAGACCGTGACGCAGGCCGTCATCACCGTTCCCGCCTATTTCAACGACGCCCAGCGTCAGGCGACGAAGGACGCCGGCAAGATCGCGGGCCTCGAGGTTCTTCGCATCATCAACGAGCCGACGGCGGCGGCGCTCGCCTATGGCCTCGACAAGAAGCAGTCGGGCACCATCGCGGTCTATGACCTCGGCGGCGGCACGTTCGACGTCTCGATCCTCGAGATCGGCGACGGCGTCTTCGAGGTGAAGTCGACGAATGGCGACACGTTCCTCGGCGGCGAGGACTTCGACAACCGGGTCGTCGAATATCTCGCGGGCGAGTTCAAGAAGGAGCAGGGTATTGACCTCACCAAGGACAAGCTCGCGCTCCAGCGTCTGAAGGAAGCGGCCGAGAAGGCGAAGATCGAGCTGTCGTCAGCGACGCAGACCGAGATCAACCTGCCCTACATTACCGCCGACGCCACGGGTCCGAAGCATCTGACCCTGAAGCTGACGCGCGCGAAGTTCGAGGCCCTGGTCGACGATCTGATCCAGCGCACGGTCGAGCCCTGCCGCAAGGCGCTCAAGGACGCGGGCCTGTCCGCGGCCGAGATCGACGAAGTGGTGCTCGTCGGCGGCATGACCCGCATGCCGAAGGTGCAGGAGGTCGTGAAGCAGTTCTTCGGCAAGGAGCCTCACAAGGGCGTCAACCCGGACGAGGTGGTGGCGATCGGCGCGGCCGTGCAGGCGGGCGTGCTGCAGGGCGACGTCAAGGACGTGCTGCTGCTCGACGTGACCCCGCTGTCGCTCGGCATCGAGACGCTGGGCGGCGTGTTCACGCGCCTCATCGACCGCAACACGACGATCCCGACCAAGAAGAGCCAGGTGTTCTCGACCGCCGAAGACAATCAGCAGGCCGTGACCATCCGCGTCTTCCAGGGCGAGCGTGAAATGGCGGCGGACAACAAGCTGCTCGGCCAGTTCGACCTGATGGGCATTCCGCCGGCCCCGCGCGGCATGCCGCAGATCGAGGTGACCTTCGACATCGACGCCAACGGCATCGTCAACGTCACGGCGAAGGACAAGGCCACCAACAAGGAGCAGCAGATCCGCATCCAGGCCTCCGGCGGCCTCTCCGACGCCGACATCGACAAGATGGTCAAGGACGCCGAGCTGCACGCCGCCGAGGACAAGGCGCGGCGCGAACTCGTCGACGCCAGGAACCATGGCGAGGCCGCGATTCACACCGCGGAGAAGTCGGTCGCCGAATTTGGCGACAAGGTCTCGGGCGCCGACAAGAGCGCGATCGAAGCGGCCATTGCGGCGCTGAAGACCGCGCTCGAGGGCGACAACGCCGAAACCATCAAGGCCAAGACCAATGAGCTGGCGCAGGCCTCGATGAAGCTGGGCGAGGCGATGTACAAGGCCCAGCAGGCGGGAGCCGCGGACGCCGGGGCGGCCGAGGCTCCGAAAGACGATGTCATCGACGCCGAATTCAAGGATGTCGGCGACGACAAGAAGTAAGCGCCGCCGGCCTCCGACGGCCGATGCGCTAGCCAACGGAGCCCGGCGTTTGCAGCGCCGGGTTTCGTTGCGTTTCGGGTCTTTTGCAATACGGTCAAAGGGCGTCCGGCGCGGCCGGGTCGCCTTGGCCGCACGACTTTTGGATTCGACGACCTGACCATGTCCAAGCGCGATTACTATGAAGTCCTCGGCATCTCGAGGACGGCGACCGAAGTCGAGATGAAGATCGCCTTCCGCAAGGCGGCGATGCAATGCCATCCGGATCGCCACCCGGGCGACACCGAGGCGGAGGCGCGCTTCAAGGAGCTCAACGAGGCCTATCAATGCCTCTGCGATCCGCAGAAGCGGGCCGCTTACGATCGTTTCGGCCATGCCGCCTTCGACCAGGGCGGCGGCTTTGGAGGCTTCGGCGCCGGGGAGGGCTTCGGGGCCTCGATGGCCGACATCTTCGAAGATCTCTTCGGCGACGTGATGGGGCGGCGCGGCCGGTCGGGTGGTCGCGAGCGCGGCTCGGACCTGCGCTACAACATGGAGATCACGCTCGAGGAGGCCTACAACGGCAAGGCCGCCTCGCTCAAAATCCCGACCTCCGCCACCTGCGAGGCCTGCGAGGGCACGGGGGCGAAAAAGGGCTCCAAGCCCAAGACCTGCACGACCTGCGCCGGACATGGCCGCGTGCGGGCGCAACAGGGCTTTTTCGCCATCGAGCGCACCTGCCCGGCCTGCCAGGGGCGCGGAGAAATCATCGAAAACCCCTGCCCCTCCTGTTCGGGCTCCGGCCGCAAGACGGTGGAGCGTTCGCTCTCCGTCAATGTGCCGCCCGGCGTCGAAGACGGCACGCGCATTCGCCTCGCCGGCGAGGGCGAGGCCGGCATGCGCGGCGGGCCGTCCGGCGATCTCTACATCTTCCTCTCGGTCAAGCCGCATCCCTTTTTCCAGCGCGACGGGGCCGACCTTTATTGCCGCGTGCCGATCTCCATAGTTCGCGCCGCGCTTGGCGGCGAGGTCAGGGTCCGTGGCATCGACGGCTCCGAGATCAAGGTGAAGGTTCCCGAGGGCTCGCAATCGGGCAAGCAGATCAAGGCCAAGGGCAAGGGCATGCCGGTGCTGCGCGGCCGCGATCACGGCGATCTCCATGTGCAGCTTTCCGTCGAAACGCCGCAAAAACTCACCAGGCGGCAAAAAGAACTTCTCGCGGAATTCGAGAAGGAATCCTCCCACGAGACTCATCCCGAGGAGCACGGCTTCTTCGCGCGGATGAAGGATCTGTTCGGGGGCTAGGCGGGGCCGCGGATGTCGTCGCCCATCCCGGAGACTTGTCCCTTGTGCGCGCGCGAACTCGGAAGCGCGCGCATCACCGAGCACCATCTCGTCCCTCGGCGCTACAGGGGAAAAGAAACCCAGCGGATGCATGCGATCTGCCACCGAAAGATCCACGCGACCTTCACCGACCAGGAATTGCGCGACCGCTACCACAGTTTCGAGCGCCTCCTCGAGCATGAGGAGATCAGAATTTTCGTCGCCTGGGTGCGCAACAAGCCGCCTGGCTTTTATGCGCCGACGAAGGTGAGCGCGCGCCGGAGGTAGCGACGGCCCTCATCGCAGAGCGCGCGTTGTCTTTGCCGCGCGCCTCCCCTATTGTCGCGCCACGGCCCCGGCAGCGGGGCCGTTTGCTATAGGCCGATAGAAGCCGACTTGAGGGAAACCGCCCTTGGACGACCGCAAAAGCTCGCTCGCCGACAGCGCCCGCTTCATCAAGCAGTGGGTGGAAAATCCGCGCCTCATCGGAGCCGTGTCTCCGTCGGGTCCGGCGCTCGCCAGGACGATGGCAAGCTACGTCGACCTCTCCCGCGAGGGGCCGATCGTCGAACTCGGTCCCGGCACCGGTCCCGTCACCAAGGCTTTGCTCGCCCGCGGAATCGCGCCAGAACGGCTGGTGCTCGTCGAATATGAAGGGCGTTTTTGCAAGATGCTCGGCGAACGCTATCCTGGCGTGCGGATCGTTCAGGGCGACGCCTATGGGCTGAAGAAGACGCTCGATGGAAAGATCGGGAGCCGCGTGGCGACAGTCGTCTCCAGCCTCCCCCTCCTGGTCCGGCCCGAGCGCGACCGCGTCGCCTTGCTGCATCAGGCTTTCGAACTGATGGGCGATGACGGCTTGTTCATCCAGTTCACCTACGGGCTGACGAAATCGCCCATGCCGCTCCATGCCCACGATCTGAGCGGCGCTTATGTGGGCAAGGGCTCGGCTCCGGTCCTGATGAACATCCCGCCCGCGCGCGTCTGGCGCTACCGCAAGGCCGGCCACGTCAACAAAATATAAAGCCCGAGAACGCAACGATGGACGCCAAGGCTCGCGACCGCCTCATTGTCGCGCTCGATGTCGAGACGGTCGAGGCCGCGCGCGCGCTCGTCGGGGCGCTCGGCGACGCCGTCTCCTTCTACAAGATCGGCATGGAGCTCGCCTATGGCGGCGGGCTTACGCTGGCGCAGGAGCTGAAAGACGCCGGCAAGCGCGTCTTCATCGATCTGAAGCTCCACGATATCGGCGCGACGGTCGAGCGCGCGACGCGGCAGATCTCACGCATGGGCATGGATTTCCTCACCATCCACGCCTATCCGCAGACCATGGCCGCCGCCCGCGCCGGCGCGGGGGATCTGAAGCTGCTCGCAGTGACGGTGATGACGTCCTACGACGACGCCGATCTTGAGGAAGCGGGCTACGCCTATGGCGTCGCCGACCTCGTCGCGCGGCGCGCCGCCCAAGCCAAAGCTGCGGGCGTCGACGGCCTCATTCTCTCGCCGCTGGAGCTTTCCGCGATTCGGGTGCTCGTCGGACCTGAAATGCTTCTCGTGACGCCGGGCGTGCGTCCGGCAGGCGCGGATGCCGGCGACCAGAAGCGCATCATGACCCCATCGCAGGCCATTGCGGCAAGCGCCAATCATATCGTCGTCGGAAGGCCCATCACCCGCGCCGCCGATCCGCGCCAGGCGGCGGAAGCGATTGTCGCGGAGATCGCGCCTTGACGCCTTCCGCCCTTGCCGGAACCCGAAGCGGCGGCAAGGCTCAGCGGCTGCCGCGCTCCCCGAAATAGGGCGCTTCCGGCGTGCAGTCGGGCGTGGAGCAGCGCGGCTTATAAGCGTATGGGATCATCGCGACGACAAAGAGCGCGACACCCAAGGCGATGATGGCGAGTTTATAGTTCATGCAACCCTTATGCAGATAGAGACGCACCCGCGTCCGTGACAATGTCTCTTTTCGGGCCGCCGAGCGAGGCCGCCTGCCCTATAGAATGCCCAAAGTCGGCGCATCGAATCGCCTGGGCCGGCAGAGAGAGAAGCGAGGCGCGCGTGTCGCAGGGTTGGCGCCGGGGGGATGGCTGATTGGCCGGCAGCCAGGCAGGGGCAAGCGCGCTGGCCAGCGCCGCCGCGGAGTGCTAGAAGCCGACAGCGGATTGATCTCTATAGCATTCTCGACGTACGCCATGCTGACCCTCATCGCGCTGACTGCCCTCGCCGCCTGGCTCTATCTGCTCATTTTCAATTCCGCCTTCTGGCGGCTGACGGAACACGACAGCAAATTTGTTCCCGAGGGCGCCCGCCTGCCGACGGACGGCCATGTGATCGCCATCGTCCCGGCGCGGGACGAGGCGGAAGTGATTTCGACGAGCGTCGCCTCGCTCCTGCGGCAGGATTTCCCCGGCCGGTTCGAGGTCGTGCTCGTCGACGACGACAGCACGGACGGCACCACCGAAGTCGCCCTCTCCCGCGCGCTGGCCGAACAGGCCGAGGACCGCCTCGCCATCCTGTCGTCGAACGGCCCCGGCGATGGCTGGACTGGCAAGATCGCCGCCATGCACAGGGGCTTCACTTACATCCGCGACCTGCCCCGCCAGCCCGATTTCGTGCTGTTCTGCGACGCCGACATCGCCTTCGAGCCACATGTTCTGACCCGCCTCGTCGCGGGGGCGACGGCCAGGGGCGCGGTGCTTTCCTCGCTCATGGTCAAGCTGCGCTGCGAGAGTCTGGCCGAGAAATGGTTCATCCCGGCCTTCGTCTTCTTCTTCCAGAAGATTTATCCCTTTCGCGCCGTCAACAATCCCAAAAGCAAGGTCGCGGGCGCGGCGGGGGGCGTGATGCTGGTGCGTCCCGAGGCGCTGGCGCAGGCCGGCGGACTGCCGGCGATTCGCGACGCGCTGATCGACGACTGCGCCCTGGGCGCGCTGATGAAGAAGCAGGGGCCGATCTGGCTCGGCCTTACGGACGACGTCTACAGCCTGCGCCCCTATCCGCGCTTTCGGGACATCGAGCGGATGGTGACGCGCTCGGCCTATGCGCAGCTCAATTATTCGCCGCTGCTTCTGGCCGGGGCCGTCCTCGGCATGGCGCTCGTCTATCTGGCACCGCCGGCCCTGGCCTTCACCGAATCGCCGACGCGGGAGATTGCGCTCGTCGCCTGGCTGATCGGCGCACAGGCCTATATGCCGAGCCTGCGTTTCTATGGCCTTTCGCCCCTGCGCGCCTTTGCGTTGCCGGCGGTCGCGGCGTGCTATACGTGGTTTACCGCCGTTTCGGCCTGGCGGCACATGCGCGGCCGCGGCGGCGAATGGAAGGGCCGTTACCAGGCGTCCGCGTGATCGCGCGGCGCGGGGACATTCTTGGCGGCGGCGGGCGGCGCGAGGCTCCCCTCGCCATCGCGAAGGCGAGGGCATTGGCTGCTTGAGATGATCGACATCGCCGACACAAGTTCGGGAAAGACGCATCGCGACGAGAATTTCCCGGTCGCCTCGGTCCTGATCGCGCCGCAAAACCGCGCGCCGATCATGGCCTTTTATGACTTCGTGCGCGCCGCCGACGATATTTCCGACCATCCGACCCTTTCGGCGCAGCAGAAGCTCGATCTGCTGGAGCGCCTCGATCTCGCGCTCATGAATCGCGGCCCCGAGGAGCCGGTCGCCGCACGCCTGCGCGAGGAGTGCCGCGCCCGCCGGCTCGATCCCCAGCACGCGCGCGACCTCATCACCGCCTTCATGCGGGACGTGACCTATCTGCGCTACCGCGACTGGGACGACCTCATTTATTATTGCCGCTACTCCGCCATGCCGGTCGGCCGTTTCGTCTGCGACGTGCACGGCGAGAACCCCGAGCGCGTCTGGGCGGCGAATGACGCGCTCTGCGCCGCGCTGCAGGTGATCAACCACCTCCAGGATTGCGCCAAGGATTACCGCGACCTCGATCGCGTCTATGTGACGGCCGAGGCGCTCGACGCCCACGGCGCACGCGTCGAGATGCTCGCAGATGCCCGCGCGCCGGCGCCGCTTCTCGCCGCAATTCGCGATCTCGACGAGAAAACCGCCGGGCTGCTCGATCGCGCGCGTCCCTTCGCCGATCTCATCAACGATACCCGGCTCGCGATGGAAGTGGGCGCGATTCAGGCGCTCGCCGAGACGCTTGTCGCCCGGCTGCGCGTCGCTGATCCGCTCTGCGACAAGGTGCACGCCGGCAGGCTGGGCTTCGCCCTCGCCGGCGCGAGGGGCGCGCTCGGCGCTTTGCTGCGACGCCCCCTGCGGACGCGCCGCGCCATTGCGGACGCTGCCTGATGACCATGGAAACCATCGCCGACATCGCGCCGCTCGAGACGCAGACCATTGCGGTCAAGAGCTCCTTCTATCTCGCCATGCGCATTCTCGAGCCATCGCGCCGGGACGCCATGTTTGCGATCTACACTTTCTGCCGCGCCGTCGACGACATCGCCGACGACGAGGGCGACCGAGCCGCCCGCCGCGAGGCGCTCGACGCCTGGCGTCTCGATCTCGACGAGCTCTACGCCGGCCGCATTCGCCCGCGCAGCGCCTTTCTCGCCGAGCCGGTGCGCCGCTTCAGGCTGGACCGCGCCGATTTCGAGGCCATCATCGACGGCATGATGATGGATGTCGAACAGGACATTTGCGCGCCGGACTGGGAGACGCTCGAAATCTATTGCGACCGCGTCGCGAGCGCCGTGGGCCGGCTCTCGGTGCGCGCGTTCGGCCTCGTCGAGGACGACGCGGCCGAACTTCCCACGGGGCCGAAGCTTCTCGCCTATCACCTCGGGCGCGCGCTTCAGCTCACGAATATCCTGCGCGACCTCGACGAAGACGCCGCGCGCGGGCGGCTATATCTTCCGCGCGAGGCGATAGACGAGGCGGGCGTCGCCACCCAGGCGCCCCATGCCGTGCTCGCCAGCCCGGCGCTCGACGCCGTTTGCGCGCCCGTCATGCAGCGGGCGCGCGAGCATTTCGAACAAGCCGATCTCGTCATGGCGGGCCTGCCGAAATCGGGCGTGAAGGCCCCTTATCTGATGGCCGCCGGCTATCGCTCCATTCTCGACCGCCTCGCCGAGCGCGGCTTCGCGCCGCCACGCGCCCCCGTGCGCATGTCGCGAGTGAAGCTGATCGGCGCCCTGCTCAGACACGCTTTCCTGTGAGCGGAACCATTCATATCGTCGGGGCGGGTCTGGCCGGCCTCTCCTGCGCCGTCCGGCTCGCCGACGAAGGCCGGCGCGTGGCGCTGCATGAAGCCGCGCGCATGGCGGGCGGGCGCTGCCGCTCCTATTTCGACCCGTCGCTCGACCTCGTCATCGATAACGGCAATCATCTGCTGCTCTCCGGAAATTGGGCGGCGCGCGATTACGGCGCGCGCATCGGCGCGAGCGACGCCCTCGTCGGACCCGCGGAGTGCCAATTCGACTTCCTCGATTTCGAGACCGGCCGGCGCTGGCGGTTGCGGCCCAACGCCTCGAAAATCCCCTGGTGGATTTTCGTCCCCGACAGGCGCGTCCCCGAGACGCGCCCGCTCGATTACCTCGACGCCGCCAGGCTGCTATTCGCCAAAGCGGGCGCGACCATCGGCGAGACGATGCGCTGCGATGGCCTTCTCTTTGAAAAGCTCTGGCGCCCGGTGATGCTCTCCGCCCTCAACACCGAGCCCGCCGAGGCGTCGGCGACGCTGGCGGGCGCCGTGCTGCGCGAAACGCTCGCCGCAGGCGGCGCCGCCTGCCGGCCGCTCGTCGCCAGGGGCGGGCTCGGCCACGCCTTCATCGAGCCGGCGCTCGCAAAGCTTGCAGCGCAGGGCGTCAGCCCGCGCTTCGGCGCGCGGCTGCGCGAGATCGACGTCGACGACGGCCGCGTTCGCGCCCTGCGTTTCGCGGGAGAGGATATTGCGCTTGGCGAAGAGGACAGCGTCGTGCTCGCCGTCCCCCCCTGGAGCGCGACCGAGCTCGTGCCCAAGCTGGTCGCGCCCGACGACTATCGCGCAATCCTCAATGTCCATTTCAAGATCGCGCCGCCGCCCGGCCAGCCCTTGCTGCTCGGCATGGTCGGCTCGGTTTCCGAGTGGCTCTTCGCCTTCGATGACAGGCTCTCGGTCACGATCAGCGGGGCCGACCGGCTGATGGAGGAGCCGCGCGAGGCGCTCGCCGGGCAGATCTGGGCCGAGGTCGCCGCCGCGACGGGGCTTCCCCGCGATCTTCCCCCCTGGCAGATCGTGAAGGAAAAGCGCGCAACCTTCGCCGCGACGCCGGCGCAGGAAGCGCGCCGCCCCGGCGCCGAAACCGCCTGGCGCAATCTCTTCCTCGCCGGCGACTGGACGGCGACGGGCCTCCCCGCGACGATCGAGGGGTCGATCCGCTCGGGATACAAGGCGGCGGCGCTCGCTGGATGCGCGAAGGCTCCTTGACCATATGGTCAAATCACTATAACCGAAACGCCGTTCGGCCGCCCGCCGGACCGGAGGCGACCGACTTCTCACCCGAGCCGATGGACGACCCGCTTTCACCTCAAAGAGCCGCCGAGGACCATCTCCTCAAGGCGCAGCTCGTCGGCAGGATCGACGCGCTGCTCAAAGAGCGCGGCCTCAAGCAGATCGAGGCGGCGCGGCTCTTCGGCGTCAGGCAGCCCGATGTCTCGAAGATGCTGCATGGAGACTTCAGGCAGTTCTCGGTGGAGCGGCTTTTGCGCTTCCTCGTCGCCCTCGGACAGGACGTTGAAATCAACATCAGGCCTCATGCCGGCGCTGGAAAAACAGCGACGCTGCGCATCGCCTGAGACCGCATGACCTAAAGGGAATTCACGATGACCGCAGCCGCGCGCATTGAAACCTACGCTCCCGTCGGCGCCGAGGCGCTGGAGGCGAGCATCCAGAACGCCAAGCGGGCGCTGCTTGCGCTCGGCAAGACCGACGGCCATTGGTGCTTCGAGCTCGAGGCCGACACCACCATTCCGGCCGAATATGTGCTGATGCGCCATTTCCGCGCCGAGCCCGTCGACGCCGAACTGGAGCGCAAGATCGGCGTCTATCTGCGCCGCACGCAAAGCGAGCGCCACGGCGGCTGGCCGCTCTTCCAGGACGGCGACTTCAACATCAGCGCCAGCGTGAAAGCCTATTTCGCGCTCAAGATGATCGGCGACGACATCGAGGCGCCGCATATGGTGCGCGCGCGAAGCGCCATTCTCGCGCATGGCGGCGCGGCGACGAGCAATGTCTTCACCCGTTCGCTGCTCGCGCTCTATGGCGAAATCCCCTGGCGCGGCGTGCCGGTGATGCCGATCGAGATCATGCTGCTGCCGAAGTGGTTCCCCTTCCACCTCGACAAGATCTCCTATTGGGGCCGCACGGTGCTCGTGCCCCTGCTGGTTCTGATGACGAAAAAGCCAAAGGCGAAAAATCCCAAGGGCGTCCGCATCCAGGAGCTTTTCGTGACGCCGCCCGAGGAGGTGAAGGTCTGGCCGAAGGGCGAGCACCAGACCTGGCCCTGGGCGCATATCTTCGGCGAGATCGACAAGCTGCTGCGGGTTCTCGAACCCCATATGCCGAAGCGGTCGCGCGAACTGTCGATCGAACTTGCCGAAAAATGGACGACCGAGCGCCTCAACGGCGTCGACGGCCTCGGCGCCATCTTCCCGGCGATGGTCAACAGCCTGCTGATGTACGACGTGCTCGGCGCGCCCGAGAGCGACCAGCGCGTGAAGGACGCGCGCGAATCGATCGAGCGCCTGCTCGTGGTCAACGAAACGGAAGCCTATTGCCAGCCCTGCGTCTCGCCGGTGTGGGACACCTCGCTTGTCGCCCATGCGCTACTGGAGACCGGCGACCCGGATGCGCGCGAGCGTGCGCGCCAGGCGCTCGACTGGCTCGCGCCGCTTCAGGTGCTCGACGTGAAGGGCGACTGGGCGGTCCAGCGCCCGGACCTGCGGCCCGGCGGCTGGGCCTTCCAATACGCCAACGCCTATTATCCGGATGTGGACGACACGGCCGTCGTCGCGACCGCCATGGACCGGCTCACCGCCAATGAGAGCGCCAATCCCTACGCCGAGCGCATCGCCCGCGCGAAGGAGTGGATCGTCGGCATGCAGTCGAAGAACGGCGGCTGGGGCGCCTTCGACGCGGACAACGCCTATCACTACCTCAACCACATTCCCTTCGCCGATCATGGCGCGCTGCTCGATCCGCCGACCGTCGACGTGTCGGCCCGCTGCATCTCGCTCCTCGCCCAGCTCGGCGAGACGGCGGAGACGAGCGACTGTCTGAAGCGCGGCGTCGATTACATCATCAAGGACCAGGAGAAAGACGGCAGCTGGTTCGGCCGCTGGGGCGCCAATTACATCTATGGAACGTGGTCGGCGCTCTGCGCGCTCAACGCCGCCGGCCTGCCGCATGACCATGACGCCTATCGCCGCGCGGTGAATTGGCTGGTCTCGATCCAGAATCCCGACGGCGGCTGGGGCGAGGATCTTGCGAGCTACAAGCTCGATTACAAGGGCTATGAGCAAGCGCCCTCGACCGCCTCGCAAACGGCCTGGGCGCTGCTCGCCCTGATGGCCTCGGGCGATGTGGAGCATCCGGCCGTCGCGCGCGGCGTGGCCTACCTACAGGCGACGCAGGCCGAGCACGGCCTGTGGAACGAGGCGCGCTTCACCGCCACCGGATTCCCGCGCGTCTTCTATCTGCGCTACCACGGCTATGCGAAATTCTTCCCGCTGTGGGCGCTGGCGCGCTACCGCAATCTGGTGGGCACGAACAGCAAGCTGGTGACCGTGGGGCTGTAAGCCCCGGCGCCGGGCGTGAGCGCTCCGTGACGGGGAAGTGCGCACGCCAAGTGCGCATACCAAGTGGGAGCGCGTGAACGAGAGGCATTTGCCGGCGGCGATCGCTGAGCCCAATTCACTAATGACGACCCGCCTGCTGGTCAGCCGTTGACTTCGCCCTCGGAAAGAGGGGAGTTAAGGCGACGGTCACGAAACAGGGAGAGGCCCATGACGCTGGTTCAGAGCCGCCGGAGAGAGGTGGCCAGCGTTCCGGCGCCGGGCCCGATCCTCGTTCTCACCGGCATGAAGCGCGAGGCTGCCTGTGTGGCGGGCGAGGGCGTCGTCGCCATTTGCAGCGGCGCGAATGTGCTCAGACTGCGCGCCGAGCTTGATCTCCTCCAGGAGCGCCGCTTCGCCGCCGTCGTCAGTTTCGGTCTTGCCGGCGGGCTCGATCACGCCTTGCGGCCGGGCGACCTCATGATCGCCGATACAGTCGTTTCGGGCGACGACCGCCACGAAACCCACGCGCGTCTCTCCGATGCGCTCGCCGAAGGCGCGGCCGCGAGGGGGTGCAAGACGATCTCCGGCGCGATCGTCGGCGTCGATCAGCCGGCGATGGACCGCCACGCCAAGACGCGCCTGCGCGAGCAGTCGCAGGCCGCGGCCGTCGATATGGAATCGCATCTCGCCGCCGAATTCGCCCGCGACCGGCGCATCCCTTTCGCCGTGGTGCGCGCGATCAGCGATCCCGCCCTGCGCGGGCTGCCGCCGCTCGCCGCCAAGGCGCTGACGCCCGAAGGCGACGTGTGCGGAAAAACAGTGGCGCGCGAACTGGTTCGCGCGCCCCGTCAGATTGGCGGATTGATGATGGCCGGGCTCGATTCCCGCGCGGCCTTCGGGTCCTTAAGCCGCTGTGGGCCGCTCCTCGGACCGCTTCTTCGCCTCGTGCTCACGGATCTCTGAGAGCTTGGCGATGTTCTCATCATAGACATATTCGGCCGGGCGCTGATTCTCGAGCGAGACGTCGGGCGCCATGGGACCGTCGGTGCGAACGCCAAAGAGGGCGATCATGGCGGCCTTCCAGGGGCGACGCACCGAATCGGCCACGGCCGAGGGCTCGAAGCCGCAATGCACCATGCAGTCGGCGCATTTCTCGTAGTTGCCGACGCCATAGGCGTCCCAGTTCGTCTCTTCCATCAGTTGCTTGAAGGTCGGCACATAGCCTTCGCCGAGAAGATAGCAGGGACGCTGCCAGCCGAAGACCGTGCGCAGCGGATTTCCCCAGGGCGTGCAGAGATAGCTCTCGTTGCCGGCGAGGAAATTCATGAACAGGCCCGACTGCTGGAACTCCCAGGCCTTGCCGCCGCGCCCGCGGCGCAGGATGGCGCGGAACAGTTCCTTCGTCTTCTGCCGATTGAGAAAGTGGGTCTGGTCCGGCGCGCGCTCATAGGCGTAGCCGGGCGAGACCGTCATGCCGTCGACGCCGAGCGCGGTCGTCTCGTCTAGGAATTTGGCGACGCGCTCCGGATCGGCGTCGGCGAAGAACGTGCTGTTGGTGGTGACGCGGAAGCCTTTGGCCTTGGCGAGCTTGATCGCCTCGACCGCGCGCTCGTAGACGCCGTCCTGGCTCACGGCGCGGTCGTGCATCTCCCTGTCGCCGTCGAGATGGATCGACCAGGTGAAATAGGGAGAGGGCTTGTACTGGTCGATCTTCTTGGCGAGCAACAGCGCATTGGTGCAGACGATGGCGAATTTGCCGCGCTTGACGATGCCCTCGACGATCTGCGGCAGGTCCTTGTGCAGGAGCGGTTCGCCGCCGGCGATGACCACCACGGGCGCGCCGCACTCATCGACCGAGGCCAGCGATTCCTCGACGGACAGGCGCTTGTTCAGAATATGGTCGGGATAATCGATCTTGCCGCAACCCGCGCAGGCGAGATTGCAGCGAAACAGCGGCTCCAGCATCAGGACGAGAGGATAGCGTTTTCTGCCTAGAAGATGCTGCTTGACGATATAGGCGCCGATCTTCGCAACGTAACGGAAAGGTATGGACACGGCTTGTTCCTGTTTGTTGCGCGAACCTTCAAGGGGCCGCGAGACAAGAGGCGCCGGCGCGCGTCCTGCCGCGAGCGTCGCGCCGACTTGGCCCTCTAACACGAAAGACCAAGGAGGAAAACCCGGCCCGCCGCGCCCCCACGGCGCCTCTTTGCGGGCGCTCGACGCGACGGCTTGCGAAAAAGTGCAAATAGGTCTCATTTCCGTCCCATCAACCGGGAACCCTTGGGGCAGCAGGGCCGGAGATTCGAGGAGCGAGCTTTTTCCATGACCGTCGCGAGCCCGCCTGCGCGCCCTGAAAGCCCCGCTTCCCGCCGCATCGTCTCCCTGAGGGCGCTCCTTGCGCCGGCGAGACGCTTCTGGGCGGGGGAGATCGACCTCGGGCGCGTCGGCATGGCGGTGACGCTCCCGGTGCTGGCGTGGGTCTTCTATACGACCTCCTCGGGCATGATCGACATCATGCAGAAGGAGCCGGGCGATATTGTCGGCATTGTCGGCACGCTCGTCGCCACGACGGCCATTCTCGTCATGCTCGCCTCGACCTCCTGGTCGCTCGGCGCCGACCTCGCGGCGCTCATCGCGAGGCGGCGCATGGCGCGCGAGCGCATGCTCGTGAAGACGCTCGTCACGGCGGCGGTCTTCGTCTTCGTGTTCTCGATCTCCGCCTTTTTCTCCTTCACCTATTATTACAACAATATTTTCAAGCTCAGCTCGCGCAAGATCGTCGCCGAGCTGCAACCCATGGAGTTGGCCGCCGACGTCGTGCTGCCGGCGACGAAACAGATCAACGCGGCCTATGAGGCGGCCTCCGCCCGAATGGTCGCCGACCCCTCCTTCAGGAGCTATCTCGAGTCGCTCGACGCCCTGATCGACACGGCCCGCGCCGCAGGTCCGGCGCTGCGCGAGGCGATCCGCAAGAATCAGGAGGCGCAGCAGGCGATCCTCGCCAAGGCCGCGCAGCAGGTCGCGGCGGAGCTCGAAAGCGCCCAGACGGCGAGCCGCCAATATGACGAGGCGCGGGCCGAGATGACGACGCTCGAAAAGACCGTCGCCAGTCTCGACGCCATCATCAAATCCAAGCAGGAAGAAATCACGGCCCTCAACGCGACCGCCCGTCAGGAGGAGCAGCTCGCCGTGGACGCCGAGCACGGGCTCGACAATCGCGGCGCGGTGTGCGGGCCCAATTGCCGCACGCATCGCATCAAGGCCGAGGAGGCGAACCGACGCGCGGCGGCGATCCGACAGACGCTCGCCGGGCCGATGAACGAGCGCGCCAGCGCGCTCAGGAAGCGCGACGCGCTCGCCGCCCAGTCCATCGCCCTCAAGCAGAAGGCCGAACTGGCCGGCGCCGCCGCCAGAAAACCCGTTCCGAAAGGCGAGGCGGCGCTCGACCTCGACGCGACGCTGCGCGACCTCACGGCGCTACGCGACCAGTTGCGGGTCGAGCCGACCTGGGCGAAAGCGCGCGAGATCAAGCCGCTCTGTGAGCCGATCCTCGCCGCTGCGCGCCAGTCGAACGCCCTGCCCGCCTCCGTGGCCCGCGACTTCGCCTGCGAGCCGCAGGGCGCCGCGCGCGATCTCCTGTCGGCGCGCGACGAGACGATCGCGGCGCGCGCCGCCTTCGACGCCAAATGCAGTCTCGACGGCGGGCTGCGCGACGAGCTCAACGCCATCGTCGCGAAAATCCGCGCCGCCCCCGCGTCGGACAGGAGCGCCGCCGCCAATGGCTTCAACGCCGCGAAGGGGCTCGTCGACGCCTGCGTCGTCGCCGGCAAGTCGGTGGGCTTGAGCGACGAGGACGTGCGCGAGCTCTTGAAGAAGAGCGACGCCTATCTGCGCGCGCACTCGACCGAGCGCAACAAGTTCGAACTGGCGCGGGAAGCCTTCTGGAGCTTCACGCCCGATTCGACCATGGCGATCGGCGTCGCCATGGCGCAGGACGCCTTCCTGTTCATCATGAAGTTCCTGTCGGAAATCTTCAAACGCGGCTTCGAGGCGCGCGAGCGGCGCCAGTTCATGACGCCGATGGATCTGACCGACGACGAGGAGGAGCCGGTCGAAGTCCGCGCCATGAAAACCATGCTGCGCGCCGCGCGGCCGGTTCACGGCGACATGAGCGAAATCGATCCCCAGGACGCCTCGCTGCTTCTGCTCGCGCCCAATGTGCGCGACAATCTCGTCGCCATTCTCAACCGGCTGGTGCGCGACGAGATCGCCCATGTCGACCGCCGCGGCGTCTATGTGGTGGACAATGTCACCATCTCGCAGGTCGAGGCCCGGCTCTACGCGGCGATGAAGCCCCGCGCCCGCGCGGCGCGTTTGGGTCTCGATAGCCTCGCCAATGGCCCCCGCGCCTATTACAGCGACCCCGTTCTGGCCCGCGCGCGGCGGCGGCGCCCCACCGCGCTGGAGCGTTATCTCTCGCCCGAACCCGCCTCGGCCGAAGAGGGCGCCGAGCCGGCGCCCTGATCCGCCGCGGGAAGCTGTCCGCTCAGCGGCAGGGACGGCACCAGCACCGGTAAGGACCGCAGGCGCGCACATAGCCCGGCGGACACCAGCGCCCCCATCCCTGGCAGGCGGCTTCCTCGATCGGCGTGAAGTTCCTGGCCTGCGAGTAGAGGCTGGCGGCGCCGTCGATCGGGCGGGCGGACGCCGCCAGGGGAACGAGACAGGCGGCCGCCGCGACCGCAACGAACAGTTTGCGCATAAGCTTTTCCCTTTTCGAGACAATTTGCGGCCCCAGGACGAGGCCGCGCCTGCTTAATGCGCTCGCGGCGGTTTGGTTGCGCAGCCCTCGCTAAATGGTCGGCCGGCGCCTTGGTCCCTTGCTGAGAACCAGCGTCGCCCAGCCGTCGATGTCGCCGCGCCGGGCGAGATAGAACCCTTGCCCGCGATAGGCCGCGAGAACGCCCGCGACGTCGCGCGCCAGAAGGCCGGACAGCACCAGCTCCGCGCCCGGCGCGGCGGCGCGGGCGATCGAGGGCGCGAGCAGCCGCAGGGGCTTGGCGAGAATATTGGCGAAGATCAGATCGTAGCGTCCGCCCATATCGCCGTGACGCAGCCCCGTCGCCACGACCGGCCGCACGAAGGCGACTGCGCCATTGGCGATGGCGTTGGCGCGGGCGGTCTCGACCGCCACGGGATCGATGTCGCCGCAGGCGACCTTCTGGCGCAAAAGCTTCGCCGCCGCGATGGCGAGCACGCCGGTGCCCGTGCCGACATCCAGCACGCGCCGCGGGCGGCGGCGCTTCGTGACGCCGTCGAGCGCCCGCAGGCAGCCCAGCGTCGTGCCGTGATGGCCAGTGCCAAAGGCGAGCGCCGCCTCGATCTCGACGCCGACGTCATTGGGCCTCAGCCGCGCGCGATCATGGGCGCCGTGCACCAGCACCCGGCCGGCGCGCACGGGCTCGAGCCCGGCGAGCGATTTCTGCACCCAGTCTTCCTTTGCGATCTCGCAAAACTCGGCGCGGGCGGCGGTCTCGGCGTCGCTCACCGCCTCGATCAGGGCGCGGATTTCATCCTCGTCCGGCGCTTCGGCGAAATAGACCTCGACCGACCAGACCGGGCCGTCGTCCACCTCGAAGGCGCCGGCGGCGGTTTCCGTCGGGTCGAATGTCTCGACGATGATGTCGGCGACGGCGCGGGCGCGGCTTTCGTCGCAGGAGAGGCGCAGCACATGGCTGGCGCCATTGGGGGGAAGACCTTCGAGCATGGGAGCGCGCTTAGCATGGAGTGGCCGCGCGCGTCACCTTTCCTCCCTCGCCTTTCCCGCGTCGCCTGCGCCCTGTATGGTCCCGGCGTCGCAAGGGAGCGTAAATGACCGAGAAAGTCGCCATTTGTCTCGTCGGGCCGAAGAAAGGCGGCAAGTCTTCTCTGCTCGCCACTCTCACCGATTGCGTCGCCCAGAGCGCCTTCGGCTATTCGCCCCGTCTGCGTCCGGCCCTTCAGGCGATCTCGCAGGCCGAATTCAGCGCCGAACCCGCCGACTTCCGGCGAAGCGATCTCTTTTCGATCGAACAGGGGGATTACGAGCGCCTCAGGCGCGATTTCTCAGATGGGGGCGTCGCCACCGACACGCTCAACACTTACGAATATTATTTTCGTCTCTCCGTGAACGGCGAGGCGCCGCCGGAGGTGGTCACGCGGGGCCCCTGGCTTCTGGAGATCGTCGATTCGGCGGGCGAGATCGCCGTGCCGCCCGATGGCGGCGAGGTCGCGATCCTGAACGACGTCAAGGCGAAACTCGCCCGCCAGCTTCTCGAGTCGGAGGCGATCGTCATGGTCCTGCCGCTGGTGCGGCTCGAGGACTCGGCCTGGACCGGCACGCTGTCGCGGCTGATCGACCGGCTGGCGCTCGCGCGCAGCAAGCGGCTGAAGCGCGTCGTCGTGGTCTTTTCGCAATATGACCGGCTCTTCACGCGGCTCGGCCCCAGCGCCTTCACCTATGCCTGCGATCCGGCCGTGGCACTGCATGTGCTGCGCAAATCCTTGCGCGCCGCGCCATGGCTCGATCGCCTGCGGGCGCTGGAGCAGCCGGGCGGCGGCGTCTCCGTTCGCTACACGGTCGCCTCCTCTTACGGCTTCGCCAAGCGGTTCCAGAACCCCAACATGGACCCGCATCAGCCCGGAGAGCGGCGGTTCCGCCGCGCCGGCGTCGACGGCGCCCGCGCCTACAGCGAATATTGGCGCCCCTTCCTGACCGCCGAGCCGATCCTTTACGCCGCGCTTGGGCTCGACAGCGCCTTCACCTTCTCCCACGCGCAGCTCGACGCGCGGGCGGAGGAAAATTCCGGCCTCTCAATTCTTGCTTAATAAAACCCTCCTATCTCTCCTATGGCGTGTAACGCTTTCGTGAGGGTCCCGCTGATGTCGACGGGCGCGCCGACCGGCGCAGAGACGAGCATCCTCTGCTTTCATCGCCTCCACTACGGCAAGCTCGCGGAGGGCGAGGACCGCCGTGTGCCCGCATCAGCGGGTTACGCGATCACACGCCGCTCGCGCGGCCTTGATCCGGCCTGGGACCCCTTTCTCTCCCCGCTGCGGCTCACCGAACTGCGCCGCTTCGAGCCCGACGCCATCGACATCGACGCGCGGGGGAGCGGTTGCCTCATTGCGCGAGCCATTGGCGCCGGCGTCGCCTTCATGCGGGCGCGCTTTCGTCCCGAGGATGGCGAGCGGGGCGTCGGCCGGCTGCATCAGCAGGCGGCGATCTGGCTCGGCGCGCTCGACGACTGGCGGCGCCATCCGGCGGCCTGCCTCTCGATCGCCAGCCGCGAACTGCGCGCCCTGCCCGATCTCGTTGGCGAAAATGAATCGGCGCGGATGAGCGAACCGCCGCTGCGTTGGCGCGCGCCGACGCCCGACGCCGCGAGCGTGCGCCGGCTGCTCGAGCGTGCGCCTTGGGCCATTCCCATGATGGAGACGCTGCTCGACGGCGCCGAAAACGGCGGCGAGGCGGTGTGCGACTTCGGCGCGCATGATTTCGCGCGGGAGGAAGACTTCCTCTCCGCCGTGGGGCTCGCCCTGCAGGCGCTGCCGCCGTCCTATCCCCGCTGGAGCGACATCGCCATCGTCTCGGGCCTCGCCACGCCGATCGGCGGGCTCTGCCTGCGTTACGTTCCATCCTGGAGCCGCGCCCGGGCCGCGGCATAGCAGTTGCCGGCAGGCGGCGCGCGGACTAGCTTTGCCTCATGTTCGAAGCAAAATTCCAATCCTTCGCCGACGCCGCCTCCTCGCATGAAAGCGCCGCGCGCGTCGCCGCGCTGCGCGACGAGCTGAAGCGCCTGACCCTCGACGGCTATCTGCTGCCGCGCGCCGACGCGCATCAGAACGAATATGTGCCGAAAAACGCCGAGCGCCTGGCCTGGCTCACGGGCTTTACCGGCTCGGCGGGCTTCGCCATCGTGCTGGCAAAGGAAGCGGCGATCTTCGTTGATGGCCGCTATGTGATCCAGGTGCGTCAGGAAATCGACCCCTCGATCTTCACGCCTCTCGACATTGCGGAAACCTCGCCCGCCCAATGGCTCGCGCAGCACGCGGACGAAGGCGCCCGCATCGGCTACGATCCCTGGGTGCACACGAGCGGCCAGATCGAACGTTTCGCCAAGGCGCTCGAGGGAAAGCGCGTCGAACTCGTCCCATTGGAGAGCAATCCCGTCGACGCGCTCTGGACGGATCGTCCGCCCGAGCCGATGGGTCGCGTCTCGCTGCACCCGCCGCGCTACGCCGGCGAGACCGCGGCCTCGAAGATCAAGCGGCTGAAGGCGGGCCTCGGCGGCGCCGATGCGTTCTTGCTGTCGGACCCCCATGCGATCTGCTGGGCCTTCAACATTCGCGGCGCGGACGTCGCGCATACGCCGATCGCGCTCTGTTTCGCGCTGCTGCCAAAGGACGGCGCGTCGCGGCTCTATATCGACGACGCCAAGCTCGACGCCAAGACGCGCACGACGCTCGAGAAGCTCGTTTCCGTCAAGGCGCCGGCGGCGCTGATCGACGATCTCTTGAGCGCCGGAACGCGCGGCGAGACCGTGCTCTTCGACGCCGCGACGGCGCCCGTGAAGCTCATCGAAACGCTGCGCGCGGCGGGCGGCAAGCCGCGTGTGGCCGACGACCCGGCCGCCCTTCCCAAGGCGATCAAGAACAAGGCGGAGCTCGCCGGCGCGCGCGCCGCGCATATTCGCGACGGCGCGGCGCTGACGCGCTTTCTCGCCTGGTTTTCCGAGGCCGCGCCGAGAGGCGGCCTGACGGAAATCACGGCCGCCGAGGCGCTCGAGACCTTCCGCCGCGAAGGGGGCGATTTGCGCGACATTTCCTTCCCGACGATCTCGGCCTTCGGCGAACATGCGGCGATCCCGCATTACCGCGTCACCGAAAAGAGCAATCTGAAGATCGGCAAGGGCGTCTATCTCGTCGACAGCGGCGCGCAATATCTCGACGGCACCACGGATGTGACGCGCACCGTCGTCGTCGGCCGCGCGTCGCGACAATTGCGCGATCATTTCACCCGCGTGCTCAAGGGCCATATCGCCATCGCCCGCGCGGTCTTCCCCAAGGGCGTCTCGGGCGCCCAGCTCGACGCCTTCGCGCGCCGTCCCTTATGGGAAGCGGGGCTCGATTTCGATCACGGCACGGGGCACGGCGTCGGCGCCTATCTCTCGGTGCACGAGGGGCCGCAGCGCATTTCCAAGCTTGGAACCACGCCCCTGCAGCCGGGCATGATTCTCTCGAACGAACCCGGCTATTACCGCGCCGGCGAGTATGGAATCCGGCTCGAAAATCTGGTCATCGTCGAAAGGCGCGAGATCGCGGGCGCCGAGCGGGAGATGTACGGCTTCGAGACGATCACCCTCGCGCCTTTCGACCTTGCCTGCGTCGAGCCGAAACTCATGAGCGCGGAAGAGATCGCCTGGCTCAACGCCTATCACGCACAGGTGCGCAAGACGCTGTCGCCGCTCGTCGACGCGAAGACGCGCAAATGGCTGCGGGAGGCGACGCGGGCGCTCTGACGGCAAAGGCGCCGCTGTCGCCAAACCATCATCCGCCCGTTACAAAGGCTCCATCCAACCGTCACCGAACCGAAGCCGCATCGTCGCGAAAACGCAGCGCGAGGCTCCTAGCCTTGCATCATGGCGTTTACGACGGATTTGGCGGCGAAGCTGACGCGCGACGCGTCATCCTTCCCGCAGGATGGCCTTCATGGCCGCTGGCTTCGACGGTTTCTCGATGCGGATCTCGCGGCGGTTCATCTCTTCTCCCGCTCGGCGCGGCCGAAACTCATCCGCCCTCTCGCCATCGGCGTGAGCAAGCTCGGCAACGGCTGGATCTACCCGATCCTCCTCGTGATCGTTTTTTACGGGCTGGGGACGCAGGGGTGGCGCGTGGTCGCGCTCGCCGGCGCCAATGCCGCGCTGCTGCACATTCTCTACCCCGTGATCAAGCGCCGCTTTTGCCGCAAGCGGCCCTTCCACGTCGATGCGCGCCTGCCCTCGCTCCTGAAGACGCTCGACGAGCATTCCTTTCCGAGCGGCCACGCCATGACGATCACGGGCGTGCTCGCGCCCATCGTCCTCGCCTGGCCGGCGATGACGCTATCGGCCGCGCTTCTCGTTTTGTCCATGGCCTGGTCGCGAATCGCCACGGCCCACCACTATCCGAGCGACGTGGTCGCCGGCGTCGCGCTCGGCGCCGCCCTCGCCTTCCCGCTCTCGCGCTGTGCGCTGGGTTATTTCTAGCAAACAGGCACTTGCGCGCCTTCGACAAGGGCCGCGGCCGTCCCCTCTCCTCGCCTGCGGGGAAAGGGGACTCGCGCGCAAATAATCAGGCGGCGTGCCGCAAGTGGTCGGGCGATGTGGGCGCCGGCCGCACGCGACCCGTTGCGCCGTCCAGCGCATGCGGAACAAGTTCGCGCCCCAGAAAGCGCGCGCGTTCGACCGGGCCGGGCAGGGTCAGCGTTTCCGTAAAGCGGCGCTCGAAGCCGAAGCGGCGGTAATAGGGCGCGTCGCCGACGAGCAGGACAGCCCGATGCCCGAGCGCCCCCGCCCTGGCGAGCGATTCGCGGATCATCGCGGCTCCGAGGCCGAGCGAGCGCGCCTGTTCGGCGACCGCGAGCGGACCGAGCAGCAGCGCCGGGCGGCCGCCTGCGTCCACGGGCCATAACCTGATCGTCGCGATCAGCTCCGCTTCATCATCCCGGGCGACGAGCGCGAGCCCCGGCGCGGGCGCGCGTCCTTCGCGCAGCCGCTCGCAGGTCTTGAGAAAACGCGCCGGCCCGAAAGCCGAATCGAGCAGCGCCTCGCGGGCCGGGACATCCGCGGCCGTCTCGTCGAGAATGGCGAATGCGCGCTCGACCGGCATGGCCGGCGCCACGGCGGCGCAGTGGGAGAAGGCAAGATCAAAGGCCATCTGTTCCTCCCTTCGAGAGGACAAGCGACCCTCGCGCCTGGCGCGTCGGGAGCGCCGGCCGTACGGGACTGGTTACATGGAAGACGCGATTTATTCCCTCTCCCGCAAGCGGGAGAGGGGCGTGCACTGGAGGCCGCTCATCTCTTGCAGCTGCGCGGCCTCACCCGAATCGCAGGGCGTCAGATGATGAAGGTCTCGAGCGGCGGGAAGCCGTTGAAGCCGACCGCCGAATAGGTGGTCGTATAGGCGCCCGTTCCTTCGATCAGCACCTTCGTGCCGATCTCGAGCGACACCGGCAGAAGATAGGGCGCTTTCTCGTAGAGAACGTCCACCGAATCGCAGCTCGGCCCGGCGATGACGCAAGGCGCCGTCGGGGCGCCGTCGGCTTCCGTGCGAATCGGATAGCGGATCATCTCGTCGATCGTCTCCGCGAGGCCGTTGAACTTGCCGATGTCGAGATAGACCCAGCGCAGTTCGCCCTCGGCCTGCGACTTCTTCGAGATGAGCACGACCTCCGCCTCGATCATGCCGGCGTTGCCGACCATGCCGCGGCCCGGCTCGATGATCGTCTCCGGAATCCGGTTGCCGAAATGCTTCGACAGGGCGCGGAAGATCGCATTGCCATATTGCTTCACGGCCGGGACGTTCTTGAGATATTTCGTCGGGAAGCCGCCGCCGAGATTGACCATCTGGAGCGTGATGCCGCGCTCAGCGAGCTCGCGGAAGATATCCGCCGCCGACTTCAGCGCGCCGTCCCACTTGCGCGGATCGGTCTGCTGCGAGCCGACATGGAAGGACACGCCATAGGCCTGCAGGCCGAGGCGATGCGCATGTTCGAGCACCTGCGTCGCCATCTCGGGAACGCAGCCGAACTTGCGCGACAGCGGCCACTCCGCGCCGGAGCCGTCGCAGAGAATGCGGCAGAACACCTTCGAGCCCGGAGCGGCGCGCGCGATCTTCTCGACCTCTTCGACGCAGTCGACCGCGAAGAGACGAATGCCGAGCTCATAGGCGCGCGCGACGTCGCGCTCCTTCTTGATCGTATTGCCGAAGGAAATGCGGTCGGGCGTGGCGCCGGCGGCGAGCGTCTGCTCGATCTCGGGAACCGAGGCCGTGTCGAAGCAGGAGCCGAGAGTGGCGAGCAGCGACAGCACTTCCGGCGCCGGATTGGCCTTCACGGCGTAGAAGACGCGCGTGTCGGGCAGCGCCTTGGCGAAGCCGAGATAGTTCTCGCGCACCACGTCGAGATCGACGACCAGGCAGGGGCCCGTGTCGCGACCGGCGCGGCGTCGCTCGGCGAGGAATTCGTGGATACGGTCGGTCATTGCGGCATCCCCTTCGAAGGGCGCGTAGCGCGCCAGGAACCAGTTGCTTCGGCGGATGCACGACGTCCTTCGCTCGCGCGCGGTGGAGACGCGACGAACGGCGATGCGCCAGCAATCCAGGATCGCTTCACGCTTGCGCGCGAACGATCCGGTGATGCGCCGTTGGCTTTTCGGGACGCAGACGGACACGCGCGCAAGCGCATGTCGCCACGATCCGATCAGCCATCGATTGGAAGGGGAAGGATCCCTTTCCGCACGCCCGGCAAGAAAGACAAGCCTCTTCGGTAAGCCGACCTTTGGAGGGCCGACAGAGACCAAAAAAGCCCGGTCCGTCGTTGCTTTAAGTCGCGATCCTCCGCTGAGGGCGGAGTTCGCCGGTTCGCCTCCGGCTGCCGGTTTTTCTCGGGCGGTTGACCGGCCTCTTGTCCGGATCCCCGCCGACCGACACACGACCACAGGCACGTGCGATTTGGGCAAAACTGTAGATACGCGCTTTCACAGCGAAGACAAGAATTTTTTTGACTCACGTCAGGACATTTTTGATGTGCGTTGCAACGAAGGCGCGGCCGGGCGCGCCAAAGCCGGGATCGCGGGCGTCGCTGCTTGCGCAAAGGGCGCGTTCTCGCTAGAGCAGCTTAGGGCGGCCGCATGTGAAAATGCGGAGAATGTAGGCATTTCCGGTATCCCAGAATGAGCGACATCACCCGGCGCCAGATGATCGGCGCCCTCGCCGCAACGGGCGCTCAATGCGTCCTGCCGGCCTACGGCCAAAGCCCGGCGCCGAGATTCGGCTTCGACGACGTGCTCCAGCGCGCCCGCGCGCTCGCCGCGGCTCCCTTCGAGGATGTGACGCCGCGCCTGCCGGGGCCGTTCGAGTCGCTCGACTTCGACACGTGGCGCGACATTCGCTTCAAACGCGACCACGCGCTTTTTTCCAATCTCGCAGGCGGCTTCCGGCTCGAGACCTTCCATCTGGGCTTTCTCTATCGACGTGCCGTCACGGTGAACACGATCCGCGACGGCATCGCCGCGCCGATTCCCTACTCCCCCGCGATGTTCGACTATGGGCGCCTCAAGGCCGACGACAGCCTCGGGATCAACACCGGCTTCGCGGGCTTCCGGCTGCATTATCCGGTCAACGACCCGCATGTTCAGGACGAGGCGATTTCCTTCCTCGGCGCGAGCTATTTCCGATTTCTCGGCCGCGACCAGCAATATGGGCTCTCGGCCCGCGCGCTTTGCGTCGAGGCGGGAACGAATCGCGAGACCTTCCCCTTCTTCCGCGAATTCTGGGTGGAGACGCCGGCGCAGGGGAGCAATCGCGCGACCATTTACGCGCTTCTCGACGGCGAAGCCGCGACCGGCGCCTATCGTTTCGATCTCGGCGTCGGGCAGGAGAGCACGCTCGACGTGCAGGCGACGCTGTTTCCGCGCCGCGCGGGCGTGAAGTTCGGCCTCGCGCCGCTCACCTCCATGTATCTCACCGGCGAAAACGACCGTCGCATCCGCGACGGCTTCCGCGACGAGATTCACGATTCGGACGGCCTGCTCGTTCACAATGGCTCGGAGGAATGGCTCTGGCGGCCGCTCGGCAATCCCGCCCGGGAGCGTATGTCGTCGTTCCTCGACCATAATCCGCACGGTTTCGGTCTGTTGCAGCGCGACCGCACCTTCGAGTCCTATCAGGACCTCGATCTCGCCTATCAGAACCGGCCGAGCTATTTCGTGGAGCCCGCGGGCGAATGGGGCGCGGGCTGCGTCGAACTCATCGAACTGCCGACGCCGGACGAAACCAACGACAATATCGTCGCGAGCTGGACCCCCGCCACGCCGCCGGAGCCCGGCAAGCCCTTCGACTATGGCTATCGAATCACCGCGGGACTCGACATGCCGCGCCTCGCGCCCAACGGCCGCGTGCTGCATACATTCGAGGCGCAGGCGCGGGCGCTGGGCTCTTCCGAGCCCTACGATCCCGGCGCGCGGCGGTTCCTCGTCGATTTCGCGGGCGGCGATCTCGCCTATTATGTCGCTGATCCCTCGCAGGTCGAAGCGGTGGCGACAAGCTCGAAGGGTCAGGTGCTGCGCGCCAGCGTCATCGCCAATCCGCATATCGACGGGCTGCGCGCGCTGTTCGACGTGACCGTGAAGCCGGGCGATACGGCGGATCTGCGCCTGTTCCTGCGCGCCAACGGCCGCACGCTCACCGAAACCTGGACGCTGCCCTGGTCGCCGCCCTCGGCGACCTGACGGCGCCTCAACGGTCTCTTGAATTCTCCCAATCGCGCAGGCGGTTGGCGAGAAGAAAGCCGTCCGCCTCGCGCGTATCCTCCAGATAGTCCTGCGCGGCGGCGGTGAGGCGCTCGATCGTCTCGGAGTTGTACCGCTTGTTTTCGGGGTCGAGCGCAGCATTGGTGACGATCACGAGAATGCGTCTGGTCTCCCCGTTCCCGAGCTGGGCCGTCCAGACCTTCGCTCCGCGCGCCAACGGATGAGTGAACTCCATGAAAACCGTTCCCTATTAGGCGTCCCGCGCCGCATCTCGCGTGCAAAGCCTTGTCATAGTCAACGGGCCTAAACGCTGGGCGGCGGCTCTACTCGGTTTTCAGCCGCGCCAGATCGAAGGCTTCGACGTCGCGCAGCAGCTCGATGAAGGCAGTCGCCCAGTAATCGGCGATGGCCTCGCCCTTTTCGGCGGTGGCTTTCGAGGCGTCGCCCATCGCGCCGGCGGGGGAGAGGTCCTGCGCCATCCAGCCGAAGCCGGCCGGGCGGTCGGCCCGCAGCCAGGCGAAGTCGCGCTCGAAATCGAGCGACGCCGGCGGGAAATTCTTGGCGCGGCCCATGTCCACCCGTTCGGGACGGAAGGCGAGCATCAGCGAGGTTTCGATCTCTCCCCCATGAATGCCGTGACGCTGCTCGGCGGCGGAGAAGAGCCCGTCGGGATAGCCGAATCGCGCCCAGGAGCAGGTGACCGTGAGCATATTGAGCCGCGCGCGCAGATCGAGCGCGACCGTGGCGACGAGGGCGGAGTTGCCCCCGTGCGAATTCATCAGCACGAGCTTTCTCACACCCGCGCGCGCCACGCCTTCGGCGATCTCGGCGAGCATGCGGGCCGCCGTCTCGAAGGAAAGCGACAGCGTGCCGGGAAAGTCGCGATGTTCGAGCGACACGCCGACGCTTTGCAGGGGCAGGAAGACGGCGTCGAGGTCCGGCGGCAGGCGCAGAGCGACGCGCCCGATGGCGCTCTCCATGATCATGGCGTCGACGCCGAGCGGCAGATGCGGCCCATGCTGCTCGACGGCGGCGATGGGCAGCACGGCGATCACGCCCGACATGTCGTGGGCGCGGATGTCGCGGAGGGAGAGCTCGGACCAGAAGCGCGAAGGCAGCATGCGCGATTTAAGCCTTATGGCGCCCGAAAGGTCAAAGGCGCGGCCCGGCGTCTTGCGGACGGGCCCGCGGATGCAAAAATTTCTATCGGGCTGCTATGGTGCGGCGAACCCGAAACAGGAAGTCGATCTTATGTCGCAATTACTTTCCCGCCGCGAGGCGGCCCTTCTGCTCGGCGCGGCCGCCGCGGCGCTCCTCGATGGCGCGGCCCTCGCGGAAGACGCGAAGAAAATGGTCGTGCACAAGAGCGCCACCTGCGGCTGCTGCGGCGGCTGGGCGAAGCATATGCGCCAGGCCGGCTTCATCGTCGAAGAGATCAACGAGCCCGACATGAAGGCGGTGAAGGCTCGGCTCGGCGTGCCGGAGAAGATGGCCTCCTGCCACACGGCCGAACTCGACGGCTATCTCATCGAGGGGCATGTGCCCGCCAAGGCCGTCGCGCAATTGCTGGCGGAGCGTCCCAAGGCGACCGGCCTCGCCGCGCCGGGCATGCCGATGGGATCGCCCGGCATGGAGATGGGCGAGCCCGAAGTCTATACGCTGTATTTGTTCGACGCGTCGGGCGCGCGCGAATTCGGCAAATGGCGGGGCGACAGCCCGGCCTGATCGCCCGCCTCCCTCAGAAGGCCGAGATAGCGGGCCGCGCCCCTTCCGGCGGCGCGGCCGGTGGCGAAAGCCGCCTGCAGCAGATAGCCGCCGGTCGGCGCGTCGAAGTCGAGCATTTCGCCCGCGACGAACACGCCCGGCATCTTCGTGACCATGAGATGGGCGTCCACCTCGTCGAAGGAGACGCCGCCCGCCGTCGAGATGGCGCGCTCGAGACCCGCGACGCCCGTGACCGTCAGGGGCGCGTTCTTCACGAGCGCTGCAAGCGTCTCTGCGTCGCGCGGGAGGCCCCCGGCGCCCGCCGCCTCGCGCATCAGGCCAATCTCGGCCCTGGAGAATCCGGCGCGGCGCAGGAAGGTCGCGTGAGACTGCTTGGCGGGCCGGCGCGAGAGCTTGCGGACGAGGCAGGCGAGGCTGGTGTCCGGTCTGAGATCGACAGCGAGGGTCGTCTTGCCCGCCGAAGCGACGGCGTCTCGCAGCCGCGAGGAAAGCGCATAGACAGGGCCGCCTTCGAGGCCCGTGCGCGTGACCACGATGTCGCCGCGCGCCACGGCGTCGCCATGGCGCAGCAGCACGGTCTTGACCGGCTGGCCTTCGAAATCGCCGCGGAAGATCGGGCTCCAGTCGACGAGCGCGCCGCTGTTGGCGGCGGCGAGCGGCGTCACCGCGACCCCGGCCGCGCTGAGGGCGCCGGTCCAGCCGCCCTCCGAGCCGAGCCTCGGCCAGGAGGCGCCGCCGAGCGCCAGCACCACCGCGTCGGCGCGGCGCAAAATCTCGGCGCCGTCCGGCCCCTTGAGCCGCAGCACGCCGCCCTCCGCCTCGAAGCCCAGAAAGGCGTGCCGCGTGGAAATGACGACGCCGAGGCTGGAGAGCCGCGCCAGCCAGGCGCGCAGCAGGGGCGAGGCCTTGAAGCTCGCCGGAAACACCCGCCCGCTCGAGCCCACGAAGGTCGTCTCGCCGAGGCCGGCGCAGAACTCGCGCAGCGCCTGGGGCGGAAAGGCGCGGATGATGGGGCCGATGCGCCTGGCCGCCGCGCCGTAGCGCGAGATGAAACGCTCGAGATTCTCGCTGTGGGTGATATTGAGGCCGCCACGGCCGGCCATGAGAAATTTGCGCGCGGGGCTGGCCTTGTGCTCATAGATGGTCACGCGCGCGCCCGCGCGGGCGAGCGCCTCGGCCGCGAAAAGCCCGGCGGGCCCCGCGCCGATTACGGCGCAGAACGGAGCGACGGCGTCGTTAATGTGAGCAGCCTCCACTCGAGCGGCGGCGACAAAGGCGAAAGGGGGATGGCTTTGTCCCATCTCTTGTCCACGCTTCTGGTCGGCGTTTTCATCTGTGGACGAGTTAGCACGAGCGCGCCCATGAGCAAAAGAAGACTTTGAAATGAGCATGAAGGATATGCAGCAAAAGGACGCAGCCGGCGCGCGCTTCGCCTTCACCGTGGCGGAGGGCGAGGCCGGCGCGCGGCTGGACCGCTACCTGGCCGAGCGTCCCGAGCTCGTCGGCGCGCATCTCTCGCGCAGCCGAATCAAGTCGCTCATCGAGGAGGGACGCGTCGCCCTGCGGGGCGCAGCCATGCGCGACCCGGCCAAGAAGCTCGCCCTTTCCGACGAGATCGTGCTCGACGTGCCGCCGCCGGAGCCCGCCGAGCCCCAGGCCGAGAACATCGCCCTGAACATCGTTTACGAGGACGCGCATCTCATCGTCATCGACAAGCCGGCCGGACTCGTGGTGCATCCGGCGAGCGGGCACGAGAGCGGCACGCTGGTCAATGCGCTGATCGCCCATTGCGGCGAGAGCCTTTCCGGCGTCGGCGGCGTGAAGAAGCCCGGCATCGTGCACCGCATCGACAAGGACACGACCGGCCTGCTCGTCGTCGCCAAGACCGACGCCGCGCATCACGGCCTGTCGGCCCTCTTCGCCGACCATGGCCGCACGCTCTCGCTCACGCGCGAATATCTGGCCTTCGTCTGGGGCGTCCCCGACCGGGCGCATGGGGTGATCGAGACTTTTCTCGGGCGCCATTCGATTCAGCGGGAGAAAATGGCGGTGGTCTCTGAGGCGCGCGGCCGCGAGGCCATCACCCATTGGGAGAAGGTCGCCGATTACGGCCTCGCTTCGCTCGTCCGCTGCCAGCTCGAGACCGGCCGCACCCATCAGATTCGTGTGCATCTCGCCCATATCGGCCATCCGCTGATCGGCGACGCGACCTATGGCGCGGGCTTCAAGACCAAGATCGCCAAATTGCCGGAAGACGCGCGCGCGGCGGTCGAGACGCTCGGCCGACAGGCGCTCCATGCCGCGACGCTCGGCTTCGAGCATCCGATCACCGGCGAGGAAATGATGTTCGAAAGCGAGCTGCCGGCCGACCTCGCCAAGCTGATGGCGGCGCTCGAACAGGTCTGAGCTGGCCGCCGGCGGGAACCCCACTCTGGCGGCGCGGTTATCACGGCTAGGACTGTCTTGCCCGGAGGGAGAGATGAACGCCAGCAGCCCGAAAACCTACAGGCGGCTCGCCGCAGCGGTTGCGCTCGCGCTGCTGTTCACCATCCCAGCCGCCGCCCCCTCCTTCGCGCAGCGCCTGAGGTTCGTCCCGCCGCCGGTCTGGGTCAAGAAGCCGGTCACGCCCTATGCCGGCGATTGCGGCCCCAACCCGCCGCCGGGCTATCGCTACGATCTGCAAGGCTGGCGGACGGGCTTCAACCGGGACTTCTACTGCTACATGCTCGACGAGGACTGACGGCTTTCGACCTCGTGGGCGGCGTCCCTCTCCTCGCGTCATGGCCGGGCGCGTCCCGGCCATCCACGCTTGCCCGGCGCCCCCGTGGATGCCCGCGACAAGCGCGGGCATGACGGCGACGGGCGCGCGGGACGCCGAACCCTTCCCGGCCCGCGATGTGTCTCGATTTTCCCCTGGCGGTCTTGCGCGCGGGCGGTCCCTTACGTCTTCGCTCCGCGCGCCGCCCTTCTGGCGAGCGTGCGCAGGCGCAGGGCGTTGAGCTTGATGAAGCCTTCCGCGTCGCGCTGGTCATAGGTTCCGCCCTCCTCGAAGGTGACGAGGTCCTGATCATAGAGCGACCAGGGGCTTTCGCGGCCGACGAGCGTCGCCGAGCCCTTGTAGAGCTTCAGCCGAACGCGGCCCGTGACATGCTCCTGCGAATGGTCGATCGCCGCCTGGAGCATCTCGCGTTCGGGCGCGAACCAGAAGCCGTTGTAGATGAGCTCCGCGTAGCGCGGCATCAGCTCGTCCTTGAGATGCGCGGCGCCGCGATCGAGCGTGAGGCTCTCGATCCCGCGATGGGCCACGAGCAGGATGGCGCCGCCGGGCGTCTCGTACATGCCGCGCGACTTCATGCCGACGAAGCGATTCTCGACGAGATCGAGCCGGCCGACGCCATGCAGGCGCCCAAGGTCGTTGAGCCTGGCGAGCAGCGCGGCGGGCGAAAGAGCCACGCCGTCGACGGCGACGGGGTCGCCCCTCTCGAAGTCGATCGTGACATATTGCGGCGCGTCGGGCGCGTCCTCGGGATTGCCGGTGCGCGAATAGACGTAATCCGGCGTCTCCTGCGCGGGGTCTTCGAGAACCTTGCCCTCCGAGGAAGTGTGCAGAAGATTGGCGTCGGTCGAGAAAGGCGCCTCGCCGCGCTTGTCCTTGGCGATCGGGATCTGATGCGCCTCGGCGAAGGCGATGAGGTCGGTGCGCGAGGCGAGGTCCCATTCGCGCCAGGGCGCGATCACCGTGATGTCGGGATCGAGCGCGTAATAGCCGAGCTCGAAACGCACCTGGTCGTTGCCCTTGCCGGTCGCGCCGTGGCAGACGGCGTCAGCGCCCATCTTATGGGCGATCTCGATCTGTTTCTTGGCGATCAGCGGACGCGCGATGGAGGTGCCGAGGAGATACAGGCCCTCATATTGAGCGTTGGCGCGAAACATCGGGAAGACGTAGTCGCGCACGAATTCCTCGCGCAAATCCTCGATGAAGATATTCTCCGGCTTGACGCCGAGCAGCAGCGCCTTCTCGCGCGCCGGGCCGAGCTCCTCGCCCTGGCCGAGGTCCGCCGTGAATGTGACGACCTCCGCGCCATAGGTCGTTTGCAGCCATTTGAGGATGATGGAGGTGTCGAGGCCGCCGGAATAGGCGAGGACGACCTTTTTGATGTCTTTCTTGTGCCGGGTCATTTGCTGCTCTGGCTGGGGCTGGAATTCGGCCGGACTATAGGCGCCGCGCGGAACAGCGCAAGCCGGACGCCCAAAACAGGAACGGCGCCGCGCGGGCGCCGCTCCCCATGGATTTTGCGGAAGCGCGGGCTAGTCGAAGGCGAGCTGTGCGGTGACGACGGCGCGATCGAACCAGGCCGACGGCTCGTAGCAATAACCATTCGTCGCGACCGGGGCGTCCTGGCAGCGCGAACCCGTCGCGGTCCATCGGAAGCCTGCGGCGTTCATGCAGGAAACGATGTGCCGGCCGATGACGCCGCTCTTGCCGCCGCGCGCGTCGGGATGCTCGGTTTCTCCCTCCAGTTCGCATTGCGAGGCGCGCTGCATTTGCCCCTTCAGAAACGCCGTATTGCTGCTGCCGGTGAAATGTACGCCGACCCCGGCGACGAACATGAAGCCGGCGGCGGCGAAGACGACGCCCTGCGCGAGACGCGAGCGCGTCTGCATCAGCACGAGATTTCCCCGCATGAAGCCCAGCCCGCCGCCGACGACCATGATCACACCGAGCGCGAATGTAACAGCCATGTAAAACGCGGTAAAATCCGGGCTCATATCCTATTCTCCAAGTATATTACGTCCACCTAACGCCTGCTCAACGACAATCTCCGCACGAGTGGAGAGTTGATGTAGAAGGAGGCGTTTTTCTGCTCCCATACGCCGGATCAGGACCAGGGATTATTTTCAAGTTTTCATTTTTGCTTGGTCTCGTCTGTGACTTTGTCTTGATTGCAGATTTTTAATATGCGCCGCCGGTTCGGGGGCGGCCTCGTCTTTCGGGACCGGCCCCGCTACAATGTCGGCATGAGCACTCATCCGACGCATGACACGGGCAAGATCGCCGGCCTCACGCCCGCGCGCCGGCGCGCGCTCGATATCCTCATCGAGGCGAACCGTCCGGTCGGAGCCTATGAAATGATCGATCTGATGGCCGAGGCGGACGGCAAGCGGCCGGCGCCCGTCTCCGTCTATCGCGCGCTCGCCTTTCTGCTCGATCACGGGCTCGCGCACCGACTCGAATCCAGGAACGCCTTCGTCGTCTGCGGCCATGCGCATGGCGCGGAGGAGCCGGTCGTCTTCATGATCTGCGAACAGTGCGGCGAGGTGAAGGAAGCGACCTCCGCCGGCCTCGCGCGCGAGCTTTCCGCCCTGGCGTCGGGAGCCGGCTTCAAGGCGCGCACCCGCGTCGTGGAGATCGCCGGGCGCTGCGCCCGCTGCGCCGGCGGCTGACGCATGCGCGCCGAACGCTCGAACGGGCCCGCCGGCCTGCACGCCTTTCCGCCGCGCATCCTCCTTGCCGCCGTCTTCATCCTTCTGACGGCGTTCGCGTTCGCGGCGCCCGCCTATCCCGAACTGACGGGGCGCGTCGTCGATCAGGCGAATGTCGTTCCGGAGGCCGAGCGCGCGACGCTGCAAAAGAAGTTGAAGGATCTCGAAGACAAATCCGGCATTCAGCTCGTCGTCGCGACCATCCGCTCGCTCGAGGGCGGAGACATCGAGACCTACGCCAACGGCCTCTTCCGTTACTGGAAGCTCGGCGAGGCGAAGAAGAACAACGGCATCCTTTTCCTTGTCGCGCCGAGCGAGCGCAAGATGCGCATCGAGGTCGGCTATGGCCTCGAGGGCACGCTCACCGACGCGCTGTCCAAGATCATCCTCGCCACCGCCGTCGCGCCGAAATTCAAGGCGGGCGACTATGGCGCCGGGATCGAGCGCGGCGTCGACGGGATCATCGAGGTTTTGAGCGGCGACGCCGCCGAATGGGTTAAGAAGGCGCGGCCGCAGCCTACCCCCTTCGACGAGATCGTCCCTTTCATCATCTTCGCGCTGTTCATCTTCATCTTCATCATGATGGCGCGCAGCGCCGGCCGCCCCGGCCAGGGCCGGCGCTACCGCCGCGGCGGGCCGACGGTCATCTTCCTGCCGCCGGGCGGCGGCTGGGGCGACGGGGGCTCCTTCGGCGGTTCCTCGTGGGACGGCGGGGGCGGCGGCGGTTTCGACGGCTTTTCCGGCGGCGGCGGCGATTCGGGCGGCGGCGGCGCCTCGGGAGACTGGTGATGCGGGTGACGACGGAAGACCTCGACCGCATTGTCGACGCCATTGGCCGCGCCGAACGGCTGACGTCGGGCGAGATCGTCTGCACGCTGGCGCGTCGCTCCTCCGATTACGCCTATGTGCCGCCGCTCTGGGCGGCCTTCTTCGCGCTGGCGACGCCCTGGCCGCTCGCCGAATTCACGGACCTCTCGGCCCGGATGATCTATGGGGCGCAGATCGGCGTCTTCATGCTGGCGGCGCTCGTCGTATCCTGGCCGCCGATCCGCCTCGCGCTGACGCCCCGCCTCGTGAAACGGCGCCGCGCCGAACGCGCCGCCATCGAGCAGTTCTTTCTGCGCGGCGTCGCGGGGACTCGGAGCCGCACCGGCGTCCTGATCTTCGTCTCCTTCGCCGAGCGTTACGCCCGGATCATCGCCGACGAGGGGCTGAACGGGAAGATCGGCGACGACCAATGGAAAGCCGCGCTCGCGCCGCTTCTGGCCTGCCTGGGGGAGGGGCGCTGCGCCGAGGGGTTCGTCTCGACCATCGAGGAATGCGCCCGCCTCCTCGCCCCCGTCGTCCCGCCGGGACCGGAGGGGGACGAGTTGCCGGATCGGATTTACGTGAGTTGAGAAAAATTGATGGAGCTTTAGCGAAGAGGGAGCGTCATTGCGGCTTAGCCCCCCTACCCCTCCCCGCCGCTTCGCGGGGGAAGGAGATAGCGGCCAGGCTTAGGCTCGACGGAGACGGGGACGTCGCTGCGTGATGATCTCTCCCTCCCCCGCTTGCGGCGGGGAGGGGTAGGGGCGGGGGGGGCCGCGCCGCTCAGGACCGCGTCTCCGCCCCGGAAACCCGCCTTTTCTATTCCCTTTCCGCCGTCGCTCCTGTAAAACGCGCCGCATCGCAACAAAAAAGCCGCCTCAGAGCGTCCGGGCCAAGCAGGCCGTCGGAACGGGTCGCGGCTGTTTTAAACGGCCGGTTCCATGCAGCTGCGCAACATCGCCATCATCGCCCACGTCGACCATGGCAAGACTACTCTCGTCGACTGCCTCCTGCGTCAGTCGGGCGCCTTCCGCGAGAACCAGCGCGTCGCCGAGCGCGTGATGGACTCGAACGATCTCGAAAAGGAGCGCGGGATCACCATCCTCGCCAAGGCGACCTCGGTCGTCTGGAAGGATATCCGCATCAACATCGTCGACACCCCCGGCCACGCCGATTTTGGCGGCGAGGTCGAGCGCATCCTCTCCATGGTGGACGGCGCCATCGTGCTCGTCGACGCGGCGGAAGGCCCGATGCCGCAGACGAAATTCGTTGTCGGCAAGGCGCTCAAGATCGGGCTGAAGCCGATCGTCTGCGTCAACAAGGTCGACAAGCCCGACGCGCGCGTGCAGGAAGTCGTCAACGAGGTCTTCGACCTCTTCGCCGCACTCGACGCCACCGACGAGCAGCTCGATTTCCCGATCATCTACGGCTCGGCCAAGCAGGGCTGGATGGCCGAGGAGCCGGACGGCCCCAAGGACGACATGGCCCCGCTCTTCGATCTCGTGGTCAAGCACGTGCCGCAGCCCAAGGTCGAGGACGGCGGCTTCCGTATGCTCGGCACGCTGCTCGAGGCCAATCCCTATCTCGGCCGCATCATCACGGGCCGGGTCTTCTCGGGAGTCGTGAAGCCCAACCAGCCGGTGAAGGTGCTCGACCGCGCGGGCAAGATCGTCGAACAGGGCCGGGTCTCGAAGATTCTGGCCTTTCGCGGCATCGAGCGCCAGCCGATCGAGGAGGCCGAGGCCGGCGACATCATCGCCATCGCGGGCCTGGAGCAGTTCAACGTCGCCGACACGCTTTGCGCGCTCGAGGTGAGCGAGCCCCTGCAGGCGCAGCCGATCGACCCGCCGACGCTCTCCATGACCTTCCTCGTCAACGACAGCCCGCTCGCGGGCACGGAGGGCGACAAGGTCACGAGCCGCATGATCCGCGCGCGCCTCTTCAAGGAGGCCGAGGGCAATGTGGCGCTGCGCGTCGAGGACGCGCCGATGGGCGACGCCTTCATCGTCTCGGGCCGCGGCGAATTGCAGCTTGCGATCCTCATCGAGACCATGCGCCGCGAGGGTTTCGAGCTCGGCGTATCGCGTCCAAAGGTCGTCTTCCGCAAGGACGAGGACGGCGAGATTCTGGAGCCAATCGAAGAGGTCGTCATCGACGTCGACGAGGAGCATTCCGGCGTCGTCGTTCAGAAGATGTCCGAGCGCAAGGCCGAGATGATCGAGATGCGGCCGTCCGGCGGCAATCGCCTGCGTCTCGTCTTCCACGCCCCGACGCGCGGCCTCATCGGCTATCAGGGCGAGCTGCTGACCGACACGCGCGGCACGGCGATCATGAACCGCCTGTTCCACTCCTACGCGCCCTTCAAGGGCGAGATTCAGGGGCGGCGCAACGGCGTGCTAATCTCCAACGATCAGGGCGAGGCGGTCGCCTACGCCATGTGGAAGCTCGAAGATCGCGGGCCGATGATGATCGAGCCGGGCTGGAAGGTCTATCGCGGCATGATCGTCGGCGAGCACACGCGCGACAATGATCTCGAGATCAATGTGCTCAAGGGCAAGCAGCTCACCAACATCCGCGCCGCCGGCAAGGACGAGGCCGTGCGCCTCACCCCGCCGATCAAGATGACGCTGGAGCGGGCGCTCGCCTATATCGAGGACGACGAACTCGTCGAAGTGACGCCGAAGTCGATCCGCCTGCGCAAGGCCATCCTCGACCCCAACGACCGCAAGAAGGCCAAGGGCAAGGCCGCGCTGGTGGCGTAAGGGGGGCTGCGGGGTCTCCCCCGCGCTCTGGCCGAGGGAGCCAGCAAATCCCTCCCCCAGCAAATCCCTCCCCCTCGTGGGGAGGGTGGCCCCGCGAAGCGGGGTCGGGTGGGGGGTTGGCTGGGCGCGATGCTCAGCCGCGCTCGCGCGCGGCCTCCCGCCAGCCGATGTCCCGCCGGCAGAATCCTCCCGGCCAGTCGATGGCGTCGACGGCCGTGTAGGCTTTCGCCTGCGCCTCGGCGACGCTGGCGCCGAGCGCCGTCACGTTCAGCACGCGTCCGCCCGCCGCCAGAAGGCGCGCGCCCTCCCGCCGCGTGCCGGCGTGGGTGACGATCACATCCGGCAGCGCCTCCGCCTGCGCGACGCCCTTGATCTCGGACCCAGTCAGCGGCGTTCCGGGGTAGCCCTTCGCCGCAAGCACCACCGTCAGGGCGACCTGGTTGGAAAAACGCGGGCGCGTTTCGTCGAGCGCCCCGCGCGCCGCCGCGAGCATGAGGGCGAGCAGATCGTCCTCCAGACGCGGCAGGATGACCTGCGCCTCGGGGTCGCCGAAGCGGTTGTTGTATTCGATGAGCTTCGGGCCATCCTTCGTCAGCATCAGCCCGGCGTAGAGCACGCCCTTGAAAGGCGCGCCCTTCTCCCGCATCGCGCGCATCGTCGGCTCGATGATCTCGGCCATCACGCGCGCCTCGATCTCCGGCGTCACGACGGAAGCCGGCGAATAGGCGCCCATGCCGCCGGTGTTCGGCCCTTTGTCGCTGTCGCCGACGCGCTTGTGATCCTGCGCCGTGGCGAAGGGAACGGCCCGCTCCCCATCGCAGATGGCGAAGAAGGACGCTTCCTCGCCTTCGAGGCATTCCTCGATCACCACTTCCGCGCCCGACTGGCCGAAGAGCCCCGCGAACATCGCCTCCACCGCGCGTTCGGCCTCCTCCAGCGTCGTCGCCACGACGACGCCCTTGCCGGCCGCGAGCCCATCCGCCTTCACCACGATCGGGGCGCCCTTTTCCCGCACGTGAGCGAGGGCGCCGGCCTTGTCGGAGAAACGTTCATAGGCGGCGGTGGGGATCCCGTAGTCCCGGCAAAGATCCTTTGTGAACCCCTTGGAGCCCTCGAGCTGCGCCGCCGCCTGCGTCGGCCCGAAGGCCAGAACCCCGGCGCGGTCCAATGCATCGACGAGGCCGCCGATCAGCGGCTGCTCGGGTCCGACGACCACGAGGGCGACGCCCATGTCCTTGCAGAAGCGCGTGACGGCGCCGTGATCCGAGGCGTCGAGATCGACATTCTCCGCCGCCTGCTCGGTCCCGGGATTGCCCGGCGCCACATAAAGCCGCGTGAGAAGCGGGCTTTTGGCCAGTGCATTGGCGATGGCGCATTCGCGCCCGCCCGATCCGATGAGAAGCACGTTCATGGTGAGAGGCCCCGGCCTTCCTTTTTAAGCCCCGCGCGCGGGAAGAGGGGGAATTAGCGCGCTTTGGGCCAAAAAGGAAACCGCTTCCCTCCCCTGCCGCAAATGCTCTAAACACGGCCCAAGATTCCCGCAGAAACCCGAGACGGAGCCGATGGCGCGCCAGTTCATCTATCACATGCAGGGCCTCACCAAGACCTATCCGGGCGGCAAGAAGGTCCTCGACAACATCCACCTCTCCTTCTACCCGGACGCCAAGATCGGAGTGCTCGGCGTCAATGGCGCGGGTAAGTCCACGCTGCTGCGCATCATGGCCGGCATCGACAAGGAGTTCACCGGCGAGGGCTTCGTCGCGGAGGGCGCAAAGGTCGGCTATCTGCCACAGGAGCCGCAGCTCGATCCGGCGCTGAACGTGCGCGAAAATGTCATGCTCGGCGTCGCGGAGAAGAAGGCCGTCCTCGACCGCTACAACGATCTCGCTATGAATTATTCGGACGAGACCGCCGACGAGATGACGAAGCTCCAGGACGAGATCGAGGCCAAGGGCCTGTGGGATCTCGACAGCCAGGTGGATCAGGCCATGGACGCGCTCGGCTGCCCGCCGGACGACGCGGACGTGACCAAGCTCTCGGGCGGCGAGCGGCGCCGCGTGGCGCTGTGCAAGCTGCTGCTCGAACAGCCCGAGATGCTGCTGCTCGACGAGCCGACGAACCATCTCGACGCCGAGACGGTGAACTGGCTCGAAGGCCATTTGCGCAATTATCCGGGCGCGATCCTGATCGTCACGCACGACCGCTACTTCCTCGACAATGTCACGGGCTGGATTCTGGAGCTCGATCGCGGCCGCGGCATTCCCTATGAGGGCAATTACACGAGCTGGCTGAAGCAGAAACAGAAGCGCCTCATGCAGGAGGCGTCCGAAGACAAGGCCCGCCAGCGCGCGATCGAAGCGGAGAGCGAGTGGATCGCCTCCTCGCCCAAGGCCCGCCAGACCAAGAGCAAGGCCCGCATCCAGCGTTACGAGGAGCTCGTCGCCAAGCAGAACGACAAGGCGCCGACAACCGCGCAGATCATCATTCCGGTGGCCGAACGCCTCGGCGCGAACGTCATCGACTTCGAGCACATCAGCAAGGGCTTCGGCGACACGCTGCTGATCGACGATCTGACCTTCAAATTGCCGCCCGGCGGCATCGTCGGCGTGATCGGCCCGAACGGCGCCGGCAAGACGACGCTGTTTCGCATGATCACCGGGCAGGAGACGCCGGACAAGGGCTCGATCACCGTCGGCGAGAGCGTACAGCTCGGCTATGTCGATCAGTCGCGCGACGCGCTCCACGCCAACAAGACCGTCTGGGAGGAAATCTCGGAGGGCAATGACGTGATTTATCTCGGCAAGCGCGAGATCAACTCCCGCGCCTATTGCTCGGCCTTCAACTTCAAGGGCACGGACCAGCAGAAGAAGGTTGGCCAGCTGTCGGGCGGCGAGCGCAACCGCGTGCATCTCGCCAAGATGCTGAAAAGCGGCGCCAATGTGCTGCTGCTCGACGAGCCGACGAACGATCTCGACGTGGAGACGCTGCGCGCGCTCGAAGAGGCGCTCGCCGATTTCGCCGGCTGCGCCGTCATCATCTCGCACGACCGCTTCTTCCTCGACCGCATCGCCACGCATATCCTCGCCTATGAGGGCGACTCGCATGTCGAATGGTTCGAGGGCAATTTCGCGGAATACGAAGAAGACAAGAAGCGCCGCCTCGGCGTCGACAGCGTCATTCCGCACCGGCTGAAATACAAGAAGTTCGCGCGCTGATCGACGGATAGACGCTGTCGCTCGCGAGCGTCTCCCTCCGCCTTGCGCGGAATGGGTGACGAGCCCCGCGCCCCGTTAAGCCCGGCCTCGAGCCGGGCGCCCACGGCGCGTTCCCGGCAATGGTCCCGCGCGGATGGCCGGGACAAGCCGGCCATGACGAAGGGGCATCGCATCCCCTTCAACGCCCGAAGGCCTTGCGGAGCTCGTCCTTCGCTTCTTCCAGCACCCGGCGGCGCTCTCGGGGCAAATCCCGCCCCGCGCGGTTGATGTAGAAGGTGAGCATGGACATGGCGGAGCGAAAGGGCGTCGCCTTGCGGCGTTCGCTCGCTTCGGCCGAGCGTTTGAGCGAGAGCGCGATTCGTTTCGGATCGTCCCAGGTGAAGACGCCCGCCTCGAGGTCGAGCGCATGGCTCTCCCGCGTGACCTCCTGCGACCAGCAGGCGTCTTTTCGAGACTTGCGCGCCATCGGCCGCCATTTCCTTCAGCTCACGGGTTTTCAACAAAAAAACCCGGCCGCTGTTCGCGGCCGGGCCTACGCGTTCAAATAAATCCTGAAATCAAGGCCCCGATCGCCCGCAATCCCTTGAAGCAACAAAGGAAACATTAACGCTTCATTCACTGCCTCCGCGTGCGCTGGCGCATAGCAGGCAGCCCCGACGCCGCAGCCGGGCTGCGTTCCTGCCACGATTTCGCCATCTCGTCGTGGCGACTTACAGGGGTTAATGAAGCGGCGTTTCGAGGGGAAAATATCAGATCATGAAATCAACCGCTTGCGCCGCGGGTTTGGCGGCTCTCGCTCTCGCCGGATGCGCTGCAACGGAGTCGCCGGTCGCCTCGGCCCCCGAATCTTATGTCAATGAGCCGCGCAGCGACGAGCCCGTCGCCGACAAGACGGGGCTTCATTCGCACATTGCGCGTTTCGCCCGCCTTTACGATATCCCCGAGTCGCTCATTCACCGCTCGGTTCGGCGGGAGAGCAATTACAATCCCACCGCTCACCATGGCCCTTATTGGGGTCTGATGCAGATCCGCCACGATACGGCGAAGCACATGGGCTACAAGGGTCCGGCGAGCGGGCTGCTCGACGCGAAGACCAATCTCACCTATGCGGTGCCCTATCTCGCCAACGCCTACAAGCTGTCGGGCGGCAATGAAGCGCGCGCGATCAAGCTCTATGCCGGCGGCTATTATTACGAAGCCAAGCGGCGCGGCATGCTCGACCTTCTCCACGCGGAGCCGCTCGACTCCGAATGAGGCGGCGCCTTGGCGTGCGCCGGGCTCTTCTGCTGCGCGATGAGCGCCTGCTGGGCGCGTCTACTGGCCTTTCGGCGTGAAGGTCGACCGCACGCGGCCGCTCCCCTGCCCGCCGCCGCCCTGAACCGTGGCGACGCCGCTCGTCACGTCATAGACCAGCCGGTCGCCCTTCACGATATTGTCGCCCTGAGTCAGGGTCACATTGCCGGTCAGATAGACCTTGTTGTCGGCCTTGTCGTAGCTGCCGCGATCGCCCGTGCCGATCTGGTCCTTGGAGACGAGCGTCACCGGACCGTCGGCGTCGATGTGCCTGACGCGGTCATTGCTGGCCCCCGCGTCCGGAGCGCCCTTGCCCTCAAGGAAAATGGTGAGGCGCGACGCCTTGAGGGTCGACGGCCCGTTCGTGACGATGACGCTGCCCGAATAGACGAGCTTCTGGTCCTGATCGAAATAATCGAGCTTGCCCGCGTCGATGTTGAGCGGGTCCTTGGCCGTGGCGCCGGGCAGAACGCCGCCCGAACGACCCTTGGCTTCGGCGGCCCCGGCGAGCATGAGCGCCGCGAGGGCGCAGAGGGTAAGGCGTTTCATCGTTTTTCTCACTTGGCCGCGCCCATGGCTCCCGGCGGCGCGCCATCCTCTCCGTAGAGCACGGAGCGGACATTGCCGGTGAAGGTCGCGCGGCGTTCCTTTTGCGAAAATTCAACATGCGCCGACCTCACCTCGCCACCCTGGATCTTCAGCGTGACCGGCTTGTCGGAAGTCATGACGCTCGCCTTGAAATCCATGGCGGCCGTCTCTGTTCGAAGCTCGAAGCTCTTGGCGTCGGTGATCTGGACACCGCCGCTCATGTCCGCGTGATCCGTCTTGGTGCTGTAGACGGCCTTGGGCGCCGTCAGCACGACGGCGCTGTCCCCGGTCGTTTCGACGCGCACGTCGAGCCCATCGAGATCAATCTGATCCGGCTTGGCGATGTCCTGCACGCCGACGCGCGCCCGGACCTCATAGGGTCGGCCATCCTTGCGATAGCCCACGAGCTTTGGACTTTCGATCACGATGCGCGTGCCCTGGAGCGCGACGCGGGCAAGATTGAGATCGACCGGAAGGAAGCGCAGGGAACTCACCAACAAGCCGAGGCCGACGAGGCCCACCGTGCCGCCGACGCCCCAGACGATCCAGCGTCGCAGCTGAGCGACCCGCGCCGTATGGCGCAGCGCCTCCGGAAAGGCGCTTTCGCGGCGCGCGGTGAGACCGGCGAGACGGTCGCGACCGGCGGCCGGCTTTTGAATGCGCTTCTCCTTGCCCGGCGGCGCGGGAGCGGCCGGAGGCGAGGCGGGGGAAGCGTCAGCGGCGCTGCCGTCTGTCATGTTCGGCTTTATCCGGCGAGCCCATGGCGAATTCGAGGCGCGCGCCCGTCAGCGGCGCAGTCTCACTCATGGGAGAAGATGTCGGTCTCGGGCCAGCCGAGAAGATCGAGCCGCGCCCGCGCCGGGAGGAAATCGAAACAGGCCTGCGCCATCTCGGTTCGCTCCTCGCGGGCCAGCATGGCGTCGAGCCGCTCCTTGAGCTGATGCAGATACAAAACGTCCGACGCCGCATAGGCCTGCTGGGCGTCGCTCAGATTGGCGGCGCCCCAGTCGGAGGATTGCTGCTGCTTCGAAATCTCGACTCCGGCGAGCTCGCGGACGAGGTCCTTCAGACCATGGCGGTCGGTATAGGTGCGGGTGAGCCTGGAGGCGATCTTGGTGCAATAGACCGGCGCCGGCATGATCCCGAAGGTCTTGGCGAGAATGGCGAGGTCGAACCGGGCGAAATGGAAAAGCTTCAGCACGCTCGGGTCCGCAAGAAGCTTCTCGAGATTGGGCGCGCGGGTCTGTCCGCGCGCGATCTGCACCAGTTCGGCGTCGCCATTGCCGAAGGAGAGTTGCACGAGACACAGACGATCGCGATGGGGATTGAGCCCCAGCGTCTCGGTGTCGATTGCGACAATGGACGAGAGGGCGGCCCCCGAGGGCAGATCGCCCTGATGCAGACGTATCGTCATGGCTTCCGATTCGTTCGATGCGGCTTTGGCGCTCTCTTAGCGAAAAGCGAAAAGCTTGTCGAAGCCGCCGCCATCTCCCCTTTCATTTTCCCTTGCGCGGCCGCCGAGGCCTGCGCGTCCCAAAGGGCGACTCGCCCGCCTCCATCCGCTCCTCGATGAATTTCGCCCAGGCGATCAACGGCTCGCAGACCGAGGCCGTGATCTGCCGAAAGCTGAAATCGGGCTCGGCGGCGAGCCGGCGCAGCGAATGCCCGAGGTAATAGGCTTCCACCATCGTCTGCTCCAGCCGCGTGCGGCCGCCGTCTGCGGGCTCCTGCCCCGCCTCGCTCAAATCCGTCGTCATAGCTTACTCCCCCAGCCTCGTTCCCCGGCGCGATTTCGCGGCCCTGCCCGGCCCGGCCAGCCTGCGCTGGACGGCGGGGACGCAACTCAATTGGTTAAACCGACAACCCGAAGGCTCCCCTACTCCAAAAGCTCGCTTTCTAACGTCTGTACGCTACAGGTTAAGCTTTCGCCGCACCGACCGCAAGGCGCCGCCTCTTGCCAGCCCGCAAGCGGCCGTACACTGTAGGCCTAACGCAGCGCACAAACGGACAATCCCGCTTGACCGACGAACCCATCAGCTTCAGCGGCGCCGAGTGGCGCTTCAACGCCATCTTCATCGAATTGTCGGTTCGCCTGTTCGTCATCGGCTTTCTGACCTATTGGACCTTCGCCATCGTCGCGCCCTTCGGGGCGATGATCGTCTGGAGCGTCGTCCTCGCCGTTGCGCTCTATCCGCTGTTCGACCGGCTGGCGGCGGCGCTCGGCGGCCGGCCCGCCGTCGCGGCCGCCCTGATCACGCTCGCCGCGCTCGTTCTCGTCATCGGACCGGCAACATGGATGGGCGTCGGCTTCATCGAGCCGGTCAGAGGCCTGATCGCCGGCTTCGACAACGGCGACATCGCCATTCCACCGCCTCCCGAGGCCGTGAAGAACTGGCCGCTTGTCGGCGTGCAGATCTACGCGTTCTGGGAACTCGCCTCGACCAATCTGCACAGCGCCCTGGCGCAGATCCTGCCGCAGCTCAAACCGGTCGGCGAATATCTGCTCGGCATGGTGCGCAACGCGGGCGTCGGCACGCTGAAGTTTCTCTTGTCGGTGATCCTGTCGGGCTTCCTGCTCGCCTACGCCACGCCTCTCATGGTGGGCGTGCGGGCGCTGGCGCGGCGCATCGATCCCTCGAACGGACACAAATATCTCGACATCGCCGGCGCGACGATCAACGCCGTCTCACGCGGCGTGATGGGCCTCTCCATCATGCAGGCGGTGGTCGGCGGCATTGGCATGTATCTGGCGAATGTGCCCGGCGCGAGCCTGCTGACGATCGCCATTCTCGTCCTCGGCATCGTGCAGATCGGTCCGCTCATCGTCGTCGCGCCGGTCGTGTTCTGGGCCTGGACGGCGCTCCCGACCGCCGGCGCCGTCGCCCTGACGCTGTGCATGCTGACAGTGAATTACATGGACAATGTGCTGAAGCCCTTCATCTTCGCGCATGGGCTCTCGACGCCTATTCCGGTGATCTTCATCGGCGTCATCGGGGGCGTGCTGGCGCATGGGATCGCCGGTCTCTTCGTCGGTCCGGTGGTGCTCGCCGTCGTCTGGGAGCTCGGCACCGCCTGGATCGCGGAGGAGATCGCGGCTGGCGCGCCAAAAGCGGTCGAGCCCGAACCTCTGCTCGCGCCCCGGCAGGAGCGGCAGGTGGAAGCCTCGTAAGCGCGCGCTTTATCCGCCGCGCAAAGCCTTGAGCACCTTGAGGCTGGCGCGGCCATTGCGCGGCAGGCCGACGCGCCCCTGATAATCGGCGATGGCTTCCTTGGTCTTCGTGCCGATCACGCCGTCGGCGTCGCCCACGTCATAGCCGGCGCGCACGAGCAGCGCCTGCAATTCGCGGCGCTCGGCGCGCGAAAGGCCGGGATCGTCGGTCGGCCAGGGGGTCTGGATGCCGGGGCGGCCCCGAAGCATGTCGGAGAGGACCGCGATCGCCAGCGCATAGGATTCCGCGGCGTTGTAGGAATAAATCGCGTCGAAGTTCTTCGTCACCAGAAAGGCGGGGCCATTGCGGCCGGCGGGCAGAAGAAGGCCGGCCGATCCGCCGCCGAGACCGCCGCCGTCGAGCCGCGTGATTCCCCGCGACTCCCAGAAGGACATGGGCTGCTTGCGGCTGCGGCCGGAGGGGCCGGAGAAGCTTTCGGGGAGACGCACCTCAAAGCCCCAGTGCTCGCCGGCGCGCCAGCCGCTCTTTCTCAGGAAATTGGCCGTGGACCCGAGCGAATCCGCTGCCGAGCTCGCGATGTTGCGGCGGCCGTCGCCGTCGAGATCTACGGCCGTGCCGAGGAAGGTCGAGGGCATGAATTGCGTGTGGCCGAAGGCGCCGGCCCAGGAGCCCATGAACTCGTCCGGGCGGATGTCGCCATTGTCCAGAATCTTCAGCGCGGCCACGAATTCCTTGCGCCAGTAGTCGTTGCGCCGCGGGGCCTCGCAGGCGAGCGTCGCGAGCGACTGCACGACCGGGCGCTTGCCGAAGCTCTTGCCGAAATCGGACTCGACGCCCCAGACGGCGACGACGGTCGCCGGATCGACGCCATAGCGGCTTTCAGCGGCGTGGAGGGCGCTGGCGTATTTTTGCAGCATGGCGCGTCCTTCCGCGACGCGCTCCTCGTCGACGAGGCCGGCGACGTAATCCCACACCGGCGTCGTGAACTCGGGCTGCTTGTCCATGAAACTCACGGCGTCATTGGGCTCGAGCCCGTCCGTCGCCGCGGCGATCGCTTGCTGGCTCACCCCCGCTCCCGCCGCCGCATGGCGCAGCCCCCCCACACAAGCGGACCATTCCGCGCGCGCCGGGGCCGCGAAAAGCAGGAGCGCGGCCGACGCCGCAAGCAGGCAATTTTGCTTCATGGACGAAAGCTTATCGCGAGAAAACGTTTTTTTCGTGGGGAGGCGGGCGCAAAAGCCCGTCCCACGAGCTCGGAGCCCATGCGCCGGCCGCTGTCGCGATCCGGCGCATGGCGTCGTTGCGTTACTGCTCGCAGACCCTGCGCGGGCGTGAGCCGATTACCTCGCCATATTCGTCGAACACGGGGCGGCGTTCGGTCCAGCAGCGGACCGGCGGCGGCGGCGGCGGCGCATAGACGACCGTCGGCGGACCCTGCTGGGCCAGCGCGCCGCCGGCGATGGCGCCGAGCGCGAAGCCGCCGATGCCGGCGGCGATCGCGGGACCAGCCGAGTCGGCCCGCGCAGGCGCGGCCTGGATCATCACGGCCCCGATCGCCGAAGCGGCGAGAATCGCGGCGAGGAACTTGCGCATTGGGTAGTCTCCGAAAGGGCGAGGGGCCAAAGACGAAAAGCCTTCACTCGTTGCTACGTTAGCGATCGAGGGTCGATGAATCGTAAATTCGCGGCCAAATGGCGACGCTTCCCGGTCAATCGGCTCAAAGCCTGGAAATTTTTGGTTTCGCCGGGGGAGGCGACACAGGCGCCGCGGCGCCCGGCGCCCGCGCCTTCTCGCCCCCGACGACCGGTGGCGGGACGTCATTCGACGCGCGCGGCGGCTCCTTCACATGGAAGGCCGCGGCCGCCGCTTTGGCCGCCGCCAGCTCCTTCGAGTCGAGCCTGGACGCGACCTCGTCGCGCTTCCTGGCGGCGTCGGCGTCGCCCTGCGCGGCGGCGGCGGAGAACCAGACATAGGACTGCACGAGGCTCTGCCCGACGCCGAGCCCCCGCGCATGGAGGATCGCGAGATTGTACTGGCTGTCGCGCACGCCGTATTCGCCCGCTTTGCGGAACCACTCGGCCGCAGCGCCGTAATCGGGCTTGCCGCCGTCGCCGCCCTCGGCGAACAGGACGGCGAGATTGTGCATGGCGCGGGCGTTCCCCGCCTCCGCGGCGGCTTGATAGAGCTTGCGGGCGCGCGAATAATCTCGTTCGACCCCGACGCCCTTTTCGTAAAGCGAGCCGAGCCGATACATGGCTGGCGCGAGTCCCTGAGCCGCAGCCCTTTCGAACCATTGCGCCGCCATGCGCGGATCGCGCGGCAGGCCGCGGCCCTCCGACATGCGGAGAGCAAGGTCATATTGCGCCGCCGCGTCGCCGCCCTCAGCCAGCGCCCGGATGGCGCCGATGGCGTCGGGCGGCGGCAGGGGATTGAGCGCAGCCCCGCCGATGGAGCCGACAGGGGTCCTGTCGACGGGCGCGGTCTCGGCGTTCGGGACGATCATGCGCGGCGGCGGCGCAGCCGGAGCGGCGGCGGGCGCCTTCGTCGCGTCCGGGACAGCCGCGCGCGGGCGGGCGGGCGCCGCCGGCGCGGGGTTCTTCGCGGCCTCCCCGACCACGCCGGCGGCGGGGGCTGAACCGCCGGCGCCGGCCTCGCCGTCTTCCGGCGTCGCCTCTGCATGCTGATGGTTGTCCTTGCGCCAATTATCGACGCCCTCGATGCCGACGCGGGCGATCTGATAGGCGCCCGCCATCAGCACCAGCGCCCCGAGGCCGAGCAGCAGCGGCCGCTTGCGATCCTGAATCGCCGCCAGAAGTCCCGCGCCCTTGCCTTCGGGCGCGCGCTCGACCTCTTCGGCGGGCGTTTCCGCCCGCGTGGCGCTGCGGCGCGCCTGATAGGCCGTTTCGGCGGCGGCGGCGTCACGGGCGGCCTGCTGGGCGGCGCGGCGCGCGGCGGCGATGAAATCCATCTGGGCCGGTTCTGGCCGGCCCCCCAGGCCGGTCTCGAAGGCCGGCTCGCGGCGCTGCGGGCGGGCGGCGCCGGGCGGCATCAGGAAATCGCCGAGGTCGTCGTCGTCAGCCTCGATGCGCGAGGACGCGCGCGGCTCCGCGAGGACCCCCGGCGCGCGGGCGGCCGCGGCGGGCTTCGCGGCGCCGCGGATTTCCGTGAGCTCGTCCTCGAACATGGCGAGACGCTCGACGACGCGCTCGAGGGTCTCGTGCACGGCGAGCAGCGTCTCATGGGTGCGCTGGCTGCTCTCGTCCTGCTTGTCCCGAATTTCGACCAGCTCGCGCTCCAGCGCCGCCCGCAGGGCGCCGGGCGCGGGGCTCGCCTCACGCAGGATCTCCTGCGTGGCGCGGCGCACCGCCTCCTCTGCGGCGAGCGAGGTTGCGCTCTTCGTCTCCTCGAGCTGCCCGACGAGGGCGCCGATCTTCGCCTCGACGGCGGCGAGCGCAGCGCCGTTCTCGTCGTTGCGGGCGAGCCGTTTCGACAGCGCGCCGATCTGCCTTTCGAGGGCCTTCAGCGCCTCACCGTCGTCTCGCGCGCCGACCGCCTGATTGATGCGCGCGGCAAGCTGTCCGACGAGTTCCGTCAGCTCCTCCTGACGCGACGCGACGCGCGAGCCTTCCTCGGCGCGATGCGTCAGCGCCGACTGCATGCGTTCGAGACGGGCGGCGATCTCGTCGAGCTGCGCATTGCGCGGAGCCGCGGCGAGAAGCGCGCTCAGTCTCGGATTGGCGCCCGGATCGTCGAGGCGGTCGACCTTTCGCGACAGCTGTTCGATCTGGCGGCGGATCGGCTCGATGTCCGGCGCTTGTGCGCCGGCCGCAAGCGCCGTCTCCACCTTGCGATCGAGCCCGCGGACGAGGTCCTCGATGGCCCCGATGGCGGGCGCCGCCGCGACGCCACGCTCGAACCGCTGCGACAGCGTCTCGCGCATCCCGTCGATACGCTGGGCCAGATCGTGGAAGTGCTTCTCGGCCGGCGGAGCGGCGACGGGCAACCGGCTCCCCAGCGAATCGAGCTTGCGGCCGATTTCCTCCAGAGCCGGCGCCTCGGTCTTTTGCTCCAGCGCGGAGTCGAGCTTGCGCGCCAGCCCGGCGACGAGATTTTCGAGCCCGGATGTGTCGACGGGCGGGACCGGGCCTTTTTCGAGCCGTCTCGCGAGCATCTGGCCGAGATCGTCGATGCGCTTGCCCAATTCGTCGATGCGCTTGCCGCCGGCGCTGGCGACGAGCTCGTCGAGCTGGCCGGCGAGCCGCTCGAGGCGGCCGTTGAAGGTGTCTAGGCTCGCCGTTGTCTCGGAAGAGACGATCGCGCGGATCGAGCGCGCGGCTTCCCCCATGTCCAGGGCGGCCGCGGCCTTTGAGGCGACGCCCGCCCCCGAGCGTGCGAGCGCGTCGACGCGCTGGGTGAGATCCACAAGCCTCGTTTCGATCTTTTCGAGGGGCAACGGCCTGGCGGCGAGCGCCGAGAGCTGCTCCCGGATGTCGCCGCTCCGTTCGACGAGCTCGCGAATGAGCGCGGAGTCGGCGGCGTTCGGTTCCTGGAGCGCGTCGAGTCGGCGCCCGATGGTCAGGACGTCGGCGTGGAGATTGCGGACGATGGGGCTCGGGTCGAGGTCGCGAATGCTGGCGCGCAGCTCGTCGGCGATCCGCTCGGCGGGTTCGAGAAGATCGTCTGCGACGCCGCGACACCGCTGCGTCTCGACGCGGCGGGCGAGGTCGTGCAGCGCCATCTCGATGGCGGCGACCGAGGCGCGCGGCGCGAGGTCGCCGATTGCGCTGGACATGTCCTCGAGGTCCCGGCGGAGGCCCTCCACCTGGCGCATGGCGACGAGTTGCTGATCGGCCCGCTCCACAGCGCCGTGCCGAACCGCTTCGATCTGCTGCGAAATGGAGTCGAGCGTCGCCTGAACCGCGGCGAATCGGTCCGGCGCCGGCGCGAGCGACGGCTCCGGCTCGTGCGGCAGAGGGCGCGCCGGCTCGGCGGCGAGCAGAGCGCGCTGACGGCGCGTGATTTCGGCGACGGCTTCGTCCAGCGGGCGCCGACTCGGCGGTTCGACCCGGCCGGGCTCTGGCGCGGGAGCCTGCTCTTCCGCCGCAGGCTCGGGCGCGCCCCCCCGAGGCTCCGAGCCGAGCCTTCGGGCGATTTCGTCAAGGCGCTGGTCGAGCCCCTCGAGCGCCCGCTCCACCCCCGAGACGCGATCGGCGCCCGAAAGCGTGTCGAGGCGGGACTCGAGCCGCGCCAGCGCGGCGCGGATGGGACGCGCGTCATCGACGGCGGCGGGCTCTTCGGCGAGGCGCGATTCGAGCCGGCCCAGCCGCTTGGCGAGGGACGCGAGGCCCTCTTGCGCGCTCTCCCGGCTCAGCTCGCCTTCTTCGAGAAGACCGGCGAGATTGTCGAGCGCGCGCGCCGTCTCACGCTCGCTTTCGGCGATTCGGCGGTGGAAGATGGCGGCGGCGTCGGCGACGATCGCCTCCCGGTCGAGGCGCGTCGTCCGCTCCCGGCGCGGCCGCGCGTCACGGCGCCCCTCATCTTCCGCGCGAAGACGGCGCGCGGGCGGCGCGCGATCTTCATCCTCGCCGGACGGGTCGTCGTTCCGTTTGCGGCGGGATTCTGTCTGGAGCGCCTGCGCGTCGTCGCGCCAGCGGCGCGGCGGATGGCCGTCGTCTCGCTCGCGTCGCCGCTCGTCACGCAAGCCCGCAGGTCCGGCGAGCCGCCTTGCGATGGCTTCGACCTGGTCGTCGTCGTCATCTTCGAAGGGCTCGTCGCGCAAATCCTCCGCCTCGGCGCGAATCGCGTCGTCGAGCCAGGCGCCGAGGCGTTTCCCGGACCGGCGCGCTTCGGCGCGGGCCGCGCCCCTCGCCTCATCGTCGGCGCCACGGTTTTTGCGGGAAAGAGCCTTGGTCATGTGCGTGTCCGGCAAGCCCGTCTTTGCGGATGGCTCGAGAGAAGAGAGAACGAAAACAACCCGTGGAGACGGCTCGACAACGCCCGCGAATCGGAGCGTTAACCATAAAAGGCCGAGACGGCGCCGGAACCGACTTTCTGCTGTTTGCGGTAAACAAGCGGTTAAGCCGTCCGCCGATCCGGCGGCTTCCGTTCAGGTTTACGAAACAAGCGATTAGCCGAGCAGGAATCTTTCCCTTTTCGGGCAAGGCGCAGCGGTTATGAGCAAAACCCACGAGCTACGTTCAAGCCCCTATTGCGCGGGCGATGCGGCCCCTCTACCTAAGACGCGAACGGCGTCTCATCCGGGCCGCGCCGGCCGTTGGATGTCGACCTTCAAAGGGAGAATTCGATGCCGAGCTACAGAGCGCCTGTTGAAGATACGCTTTTTCTGCTCAATGACGTTTTGCAGTTCCAGCGTTTCGGGAATCTGAAAGGATTCGCCGACGTTTCCCTCGACGTTCTCTCGCAAATCCTTTTCGAGGCCGGCAAGCTTTGCGAAGAGGTGCTCGCGCCGCTCAACCAGTCGGGCGACGCCAATGGCTGCAAGCGCGGCGCAGACGGCGCGGTGTCGACGCCCGCGGGCTTCAAATCCGCATTCACCGCCTATGCGAACGGCGGCTGGATCGGCCTGCCCGTGCCCGAGGACTATGGCGGACAAGGCCTGCCCTTCACGCTCTCGACGCCGATGAGCGAATACGCCTCGGCGGCGAATATGGCCTTCGCCATGTATCCCGGCCTGACGCAGGGCGCGCTCGCGGCGCTGCTCACCCATGGCTCAGAGGAGCAGAAGCGCCTTTACGTTCCCAAAATGGCGGAAGGCCGCTGGACCGGCACGATGAATCTCACCGAGCCGCAATGCGGCACGGACCTCGGCCTGTTGACCACCAAGGCCGTCCCGCGCGGCGATGGAAGCTATGCGATCACCGGCCAGAAAATCTTCATTTCCGCCGGCGAGCACGATCTCGCGGAGAACATCATCCATCTCGTGCTCGCCCGCATCGAGGGCGCGCCGGCGGGGGTGAAGGGCATATCTCTCTTCATCGTGCCGAAGATTCTCGTCGAGGCCGACGGTTCGCTCGGCGCGCGAAATGGCGTCTCCTGTGGCTCCATCGAAGAGAAGATGGGCATTCACGGCAACGCCACCTGCGTCATGAACTACGACGGCGCGCAGGGCTTTCTCGTCGGCGAGGCCAATCGCGGCCTCAACGCCATGTTCGTGATGATGAACGAGGCGCGGCTCGGCGTCGCCATCCAGGGCCTCGCGCAATCCGAGGTCGCGTATCAGAATGCGGTCGCCTATGCAAAGGAGCGGCTTCAGGGCCGCGCGCTGTCGGGACCGAAATTTCCCGACAAAAAGGCCGATCCGATCATCGTGCATCCCGACATTCGCCGGATGCTGATGGAGATCAAGGCCTTCAACGAGGCGGCGCGCGCCCTGACGCTTTCCGCCGCGCTCGACAGCGACGTGGCGCACCGCTCGGAGGACGCCGCGGCGCGGCAGGCGGCGGAAGATCGGCTGGGCCTGATGACGCCGGTGCTCAAGGGCGTGCTGACCGACGTCGGCTTCGACAACGCCGTGAAGGCGCAGCAGGTCTTCGGCGGCCATGGCTACATTCGCGAATGGGGCATGGAGCAGTTCGTGCGCGACGCGCGCATCGCCATGATTTACGAGGGCGCGAATGGCATTCAGGCGCTCGACCTCGTCGGCCGCAAACTGCCGCGCGACGGCGGCCGCGCCATCATGGCCTTCTTCAAGGACAGCGCCGAGCTGTTGCAGGCGCATGGCGACAGGGAGGCGATGAAGCCTTTCGTCGCGCCCGCGCAGGCGGCGCTGAACGATCTTCAGAAAGCCACCATGTGGCTCATGCAGAACGCCATGGCGAAGCCCGACAATGCGGGCGCGGCCTCCTATGATTACATGCATCTTCTCGGCCGCGTCGCGATGGGGCTGATGTTCGTGAAGATCGCGGCCGCCGCGATGGAGAAGAAGGCGCGCGAGCCGGATCAGGCGGCGCGCATGGATGCAAAGCTTGCCACCGCGCGCTTTTTCATGGAGCGCATGCTGCCGGAGACGGCGCTGCGTCTTGCGCGCATCGTCACAGGGGCCGACACGATGATGTCGCTTCCGGCGGAGATGTTCTAGAGCCGGGCGGCTTCCCGCCCCGATACGGGGCGGCCCCACAAAACGGGGTCGGATGCAGTCCCGGGCGAGATAGAAAGAGGAAACGCCATGCCCGACGCTTACATTTACGACGCCGTGCGGACGCCGCGCGGGCGCGGCAAGCCGGATGGTTCGCTGCACGAAGTCTCCTCGCTCGGCCTCGCCAATACGGCGCTGAAGGCGATCAAGGCGCGCAACAACATCGCGGGACCGGAGGTCGACGATGTCATCCTCGGTTGCGTCGATCCGGTTGGCGAAGCCGGCGGCGACATTGCGCGCGCCTCCGCCATCGCCTCGGGCTTTTCGTACAAAGTGCCGGGCGTGCAGATCAACCGCTTCTGCGCGTCGGGCCTCGATTCCGTGAATTTCGCGGCGGCTGAAATCATGTCCGGCCAGCACGAGCTCGCAATCGGCGGCGGCGTCGAGTCGATGAGCCGCGTCGGCATCGGCGCCTCGGGCGGCGCCTGGCCGGTCGATCCGACGATTGCGATCCCCTCCTATTTCATGCCGCAGGGCGTCTCCGCCGATCTCATCGCGACGAAATACGGTTTCTCGCGCGACGATGTCGACGCCTATGCGGTCGAATCGCAGAAGCGGGCGGGGACGGCGTGGCGCGAAAGCCGCTTCGCGAAATCCGTCGTGCCGGTGAAGGACGTAAACGGCCTCACGCTTCTCGACTATGACGAGCACATGCGGCCCGACACCAACATGCAGGCGCTCGCGAGCCTCAAGCCCTCTTTCGCCTTTTACGCCCAGCAGGGCGGTTTCGACGCCGTGGCCATTCAAGCCTATCCGGCGATCGAAAGACTCGATTACGTGCATCACGCCGGCAATTCCTCCGGCATCGTCGACGGCGCCGCGGCGGTGCTCGTCGGCTCGAAGGAAGCCGGCGAGAAGATCGGCGTGAAGCCCCGCGCGCGCATTCGCGCCTTCGCCAATATTGGCTCTGAGCCGGCGATCATGCTGACCGGGCCGGTCGATGTGACGCGCAAGCTGCTCGACCGCGCGCGCATGAGCCTCGACGACATCGACCTCATCGAAATCAACGAAGCCTTCGCCGCCGTGGTGCTGCGCTATCTGCAAGCCTTTGATCTCGACCCCGCCAAGGTCAATCCGAACGGCGGCGCCATCGCCATGGGCCATCCGCTCGGCGCCACGGGCGCCATGCTCGTCGGCATCGCGCTCGACGAACTGGAGCGCACCGGCAAATCCACCGCGCTGGTGACGCTTTGCATCGGCGCCGGCATGGGCACGGCGACGATCATCGAACGGGTGTAAGTCCCCTCCCCGGCCCTTTCCGCTGTCGCGGGACAGGGTCTTGAAGATGAAGCTTTGAAGTTTCGGGAGCGAAACAATGAACCTCGCCAATTTCCGCTTCGAGACCGGCGCCGACGGCGTGGCGCTCCTGACATGGGACATGCCGGGCCGCTCGATGAACGTCATCACGCCGGAGGTGATGGACGACCTTCAACAGGTCGTGGACGCGGTCGCGGGAGACGCCGCCATCAAGGGCTGCATCATCGCCTCCGGCAAGAGCGCCTTTTCCGGCGGCGCCGATCTCTCCATGCTGCAACAGGGCGCGGCGCAGCACGCCAAGGCGATGAAGGAGCAAGGCGAAGACGCCGCCAATCGGCTCTTCTTCGAAACCTCGAGCAGATTGTCGCGGCTTTATCGCAAGCTCGAAATCTGCGGAAAGCCTTTCGCCGTCGCGATCCACGGCGTCTGCCTCGGCGGAGCCTTCGAGCTCGCGCTCGCCTGCCATTACCGCGTGATGGCGGATGACGAGAAAACCAAGGTCGGCCTGCCGGAGATCAAGGTCGGCCTCTTCCCCGGCGCCGGCGGCACGCAACGCGTCTCGCGCCTCATGCAGACAGGCGACGCGCTGCAATTTCTCTTCCGTGGCGATCAGGTAAAGCCGAAAGCCGCGCTGGGCGCGAAGCTCGTCCACGAGATCGCGCCGCGCGACGAAATCGTGTCGCGCGCGCGGGCGTGGGTCGCCAATGGCGGCAAGGCGCAGGCCCCCTGGGACGCCAAGGACTTCAAGAACCCCTCCGGCAAGGTCTTCTCGCCCACGGGCATGATGATCTGGCCGGCGGCGAACGCCATCTATCGCCGCGAAACCTACGACAATTATCCGGCCGCCAAGGCCATTCTGCATGCGGTCTACGAAGGGCTGCAATTGCCGATGGATCAGGCGCTCGACGTCGAATCGCGCTGGTTTGCGCATATTCTGCGCTCGAAGGTAGCGGCGGCGATGATCCGTTCGCTTTTCCTCTCCAAGACCGAGCTGGAGAAGGGCGCGCATCGCCCGACGGAAATCCCGCCGACCACGCTGAAGAAAATCGGCGTGCTCGGCGCCGGCTTCATGGGCGCGGGCGTCGCCTATGTGAGCGCGCTCAATGGAATCGAGGTCGTGCTGATCGACCGCGATCAGGAGAGCGCCGACAAGGGAAAGGCGACGATCGACCGGCTGATGTCCGGCTCCGTCGCCAAGGGGCGCGCCACGCCGGCCGACAAGGAGGCGCTGATGGCGCGGGTGACGGCGACCGCCGATTACGCCGCGCTTGCGGGCTGCGACCTGATTCTCGAAGCCGTCTTCGAGGATCGCGCGGTGAAGGCCGAAGTGACGGCGCGGGCGCAAGGGGTCGTGGGCGGCGAGGTGATCTTCGCCTCCAACACCTCGACGCTGCCGATCAGCTCGCTCGCCGAAACCTCGATGAAGCCCGAGAACTTCATCGGCATCCACTTCTTCTCGCCGGTCGAGAAGATGCTGCTCGTCGAAGTGATCATGGGCAAGGAAACGGGCGACCGGGCGCTGGCGGCGGCGCTCGACTTCATCCGCATCATCAAGAAGACGCCCATCGTCGTGAATGATTCGCGCGGCTTCTACGCCAATCGCTGCGTGCTGAATTTTGTGCGCGAGGGGCAGATCATGCTGACCGAGGGCGTGCCCCCGGCGATGATCGAGAATGTCGCGCGCATGGCCGGCATGCCGGTCGGGCCGCTCTCGCTCAATGACGAGGTCGCGCTCGATCTCGGCTGGAAGATCCTCAACGCCACCAAGAAGGATCTGGGCGACAAGGCGATCGATCCCCGGCAGGAGCGCGTGCTGCGCTTCATGGTCGAGGAAAACGGCCGCTATGGGCGCAAGAACGGCAAGGGTTTCTACGACTATCATCCCGACGGCTCGAAGAGCCTCTGGCCCGGCCTCTCCGCGCTCGCGGAAGCGATGCTCGATCCGGACACGCTCGACGTGACGGAGTTGAAGGAGCGGTTCCTCGTCGTGCAGGCGGTCGAGGCGGCGCGCACCCTCGCCGAGGGCGTCGTCACCGATCCGCGCGAAGCGGATGTCGGCTCCATTCTCGGCTTCGGCTTCGCGCCCTTCACCGGCGGCGTGCTCTCCTATATCGACGGCATGGGCGCGAAAGCGTTCGTGGCGCTCTGCGACGCGCTCGCCGCCCGGCACGGCCCCCGCTTCGAGCCGCCGCCCTTGCTGCGGGACATGGCGGCGAAGGGCGAAACCTTCTACGGGCGCTTCCTGCCGCAGAAGAAGGCGGCGTAAGAGGCCCCCTCCCTCCCCCGCATCGCGGGAGAGGGGACGCGCCGCGCCTCTCCCGGCGGTTCTCGACCGGGAGGCGCGCGCGGGCGTCTGCGCGCAGGGCATGACATCCCCTTCCGCCGCCGCTAAAAGGTTAACGCGGCGCGGGCCTGAGTCGCGCGCTCGTCCGGACCCTGTTTATGCCCTTCTTCATCCTGCCCTTTCCCCTTATCGATCCGGTCGCGGTCCATCTCGGGCCGTTCCCGATCCGCTGGTATGCGCTGGCCTATATCGGCGGGTTCCTCTGCGCCTGGATGGGCATGCGCCTGCTCGTCGGCAATGACGCGCTCTGGGCGCCTGGACAGCCGCGGCCGAGCCGGGCGGGAATCGACGACCTCATCGTCAATACGGCCTTTGGCGTGATCATCGGCGGCAGGCTCGGCCATGTGCTGATCTACGACCCGGCCTTCTATCTTTCACACCCGCTCGAAATCCTTCAGACATGGAAAGGCGGCATGGCCTTCCATGGCGGATTGATCGGCGCCTTGATCGGCATGGCGCTCTTCGCGCGCAGCCATCGCCTGCCCTTTCTCACGATTTCCGATATTTGCGCCGCGGTTTCTCCGCTCGGCCTGTTCTTTGGCCGGCTGGCCAATTTCATCAAGCCGGAGATGTGGGGGCGCGAGACCGACGTTCCCTGGGCCATGGTCTTCCCGCCCGCCGGCGACGCGCCGCGTCATCCGAGCCAGCTCTATGAAGCGGGGCTGGAGGGAATTGCGCTGTTTGCGGCTTTGTGGCTCGTCGCGCGCGCCGGCGGGCTGAAACATCCCGGCCTCGTCACCGGCCTCTTCGGAGTCGGCTATGGGCTCGCCCGCATTTTCTGCGAATTCTTCCGCGAGCCTGATCCGGTGCAGGAGGCGCTGCCGCATGGGCTGACGATGGGCATGGTGCTCTCCCTGCCGCTGATCGTCGCCGGCGCCGCCCTCCTCCTCTTTTCGATGCGCCGCAGGAGCGCGCCCGCATGAATGCGCTGAAACAGGAAATTGCGGCGATGATCGCCCATGACGGGCCGATGACGCTGGAGCGTTATATGAGCCTGTGCCTTGGCCATCCCCGCCATGGCTATTACATGACGCGAGACCCCTTCGGCGCCGGCGGCGATTTCATCACGGCCCCCGAGATTAGCCAGATGTTCGGCGAATTGCTCGGCGTCTGGGCGACGGAAGCGTGGCGGCTCGCGGGGTCGCCCGCCCCGGCGCGATTGATCGAGCTGGGGCCGGGACGCGGGACGCTGATGGCCGACGTGCTGCGCGTCGCGCGCATCGCGCCGGGGTTCCTCGAGGCGGTTTCGGTCCATCTCGTCGAGATGAGCCCGGCCCTGCGCCGCATTCAGGAACAGACGCTCGCGCGGGCGGCCAAGCCCGTGAGCTGGAGCGCCGATGTGAACGACACGCCGCCTGGCCCCGCGATCATGCTCGCCAATGAGTTTTTCGACGCGCTGCCGGTGCGCCATTACGTCAAGACCATCACCGGCTGGCGCGAGCGGCTCGTGGGGCTCGACGCCGCGGGCGAACTCGTCTTCGGCCTGTCGCACCAGACCGAGCCCTCTTTGCAAATTCCCGCCCGCGAGGGCTCGATCATCGAGGTCAGCGCCGCGGCGCAGCGCATCATGGGCGAGATCGCCGCGCGCCTCGTGCAGGAGGGCGGCGCGCTCCTCGTGATCGACTATGGCTACGCCGAAACCTCGCTCGGCGACAGCCTCCAGGCGGTCGCGCGCCATGCCTATGTCGATCCGCTCGCCGAGCCGGGCGAGGCCGATCTGACCGCCCATGTCGATTTCGCCGCCCTCGCCCGCGCCGCCAGGGCCGAGGGCGCCAAGGTGCTGGGGCCGGTGACGCAAGCGCATTTCCTGTTGCAGCTCGGCATCGAGCGGCGCGCGCAATCGCTGATGAAGAAGGCGACGCCCGAACAGGCTCAGGCGATCGTCGACGCGCTCGACCGCCTGACCGGCGTGAAGGACCCCCGCCGCCATATGGGCGCCTTGTTCAAGGTCATGGCGGTGACGCATCCCGACATGCCCGACATGCCGGGCTTCGTCGTCTGAGGGAAATTGGAAGAAAAATGACCGCGACGCCCGCGCTTCATGCCGCAAATCTCGATCTTCCCGGCGTGCGCCACGCCTTTTTCACGCGGGAGGGCGGCGTCTCGGAGGGCGTCTATGGCTCGCTCAATGGCGGCGTCGGCTCGAAGGACGAGCCGGCGCGCGTGCTCGAAAACCGCGCCCGCATGGCGGGGCGTGTCGGCGTCGCGCCGGAGCGGCTGCTGGTGCCTTTTCAAATCCACTCCGCCGACGCCCTGACCATCCGCGAGCCCTGGGCGCCCGAGGCGCGGCCCCGCTGCGACGGGCTCGTGACGCGCGAGGGCGCGCTGGCGCTCGGCGTCACGGGCGCCGACTGCGGCATGCTGCTCTTCGCCGACGCGCGGGCGGGCGTGATCGGGGCCTGTCACGCGGGCTGGAAAGGCGCGCTGACGGGCATGATCGAGGCAACCGTCGCCGCCATGGAGACGCAAGGGGCGCGCCGCGCGGATATCCATATTGCGCTGGGCCCGGCCATCGGCGCCACGAGCTACGAGGTCGGGCCGGAGTTCTCCGCCCGCTTCCTCGAGGCGGACCGCGCCTACGCGCGCTTCTTCTCGCCCTCGCCGCGGGCGGGCCATTCGCTCTTCGATCTCCAAAGCTTCATCGCCGCCCGCGTCGAGCGCCTGGAGGTCGCCTCCTTCGAGGCGCTCGGCATCGACACCTACGCCGACGAGGCCCGCTGCTTCAGCTACCGGCGCAGCGTGCACCGGCAGGAGCCGGATTACGGGCGCCTCGTCTCCGCCATCGCGCTGGCGGGCTGAGGCCCCCTATTTCGTCGCATAGGTGAACAGCATCGCGCGCGGAAGGCCGCGCGGCGGGGCGGGAAAAGGCGCGGCGGCGCGCACGGCGGCCAGCGCCGCGGCGTCGAGATCGGGCAGGCCGCTCGTCTTGTAGACCGCCTGATGGGTCAGATTGCCCATTTCGTCGATGTAGAAGGCCACGACGCCCCGGCTCGACATGGGGATCGCGCGCACGCGCGGCGGAATGCGCATATGCGGCATGATGAGCCCGTAGAGGATCGTCAGATAGGTCGTCTTGGCCTGGCCGCCGCCGATGGGCGAAGTCTTGGGCGGCGCCGCCAGCTTGAAGTCCGGCAGCGGCGCCATCGCCGCCACCATGTCGGCGATCGTCATCCCCTGCCCCTTCTTGGCCGCCTTCGTGTCCTTCGTCTCGGGCTGCTGCGTTGGCGTGGGCGTCTTTTCGGCGCGCTCGATGATCTCGGCGTCCGGCTTGTCCTCGATCTCCTTTTGAGGCGCGGGCTCGGGCGTCTTGTCGCCGTCGGCCTCGTCAGTCGCGTCCTTGAGCCCCTCGGGCTTCTCGTCCTTGGGCGTGACCTTCTCCGTCGGCGGCTCGTTGCGCGGCGTCTTGGCCTCCTTCTGCTCCTCGGGCGAATCCTGCTCGCTCTTCTCCTTGCTCTCGAGCTTGGGCGCGTCGGTCGCGGGCTTCTCCTCCTCCACGGGCGGCGGAGGCGGAGGCGGCGGCGCCTTCTGCTTTTCCGGCTCGGGCTGCGGCGGCTCCGGCGGCGGCGGCTCCTCCTGCTTCTTCTCCTCGGGAGGCGGCGGCGGTTCCGTGATCACCTCGACGGGGATTTCCTCCTGCGGCGGCGCAAACTCCGTGTGCCGGTCCTCCCACAGCAGGAAGGCCACGATGGCGAGGTGGAGCAGCAGACACAGCAGCAGAAAGGCGAGAAAGCGCGGACGCGGCGTCACGCCGCCGCGCAGGCGCGGATCGAAAAGCCGTTCCATGGCGACAGCGGCGATCGCTGCGGCGCGCGGCTTCTGTCTGATCGTCTCGTTCATCTCGCTGGAAAAAAACCCTTCACCCAGCCAACGCCTGCACGGCAGGCCGGCGGTGAAATCGTGGCGGCGAATGTGCCACAGGCCGCGCCTTTCGCAAACCATCTGGGATTTTTTGCGGCTCACGCCGGGCCGCAGCCGAGCGCGGACCCGAGCCCATGCCGCCTTATGCCGCAGCGGCGCAGGCTTCAAAACGGCTTATATTCGCATCATCTAATAAAAGGCGGCGTCAGACCGCGACAGAGGGAACGGGTTGAATGCAAAAGAAGTTCGGGCTCAGCCGGCGCGGCTTTCTTATGTCGGCCGGAGCGGCGATCGCCGCGCCGACCATGGCTTTTTCCGGCGGCGGCTCGGGGCGGCCCGCGCCGCGCGTCGCGAGCGCAAGCTTCAACCCCGATGTGGACCTGGAGCTCGTCTGCCGGCGCGACCAGGTCCCGATTCTTCCGGGCAGGCCGACGCAGGTCTGGCGCTATGCGGGCAATCTGTTGAAAGGGCCTGCCAATACGCTCGCCTCGTCGCCCGACAGCTATCTCGGGCCGCTGATGCGCTTCGTGAAAGGCCAGAAAGTGCGCATCAGGCTGCGCAACGATCTGCCGGAGCAGACCATCACGCACTGGCACGGGCTGCATGTGCCGATGGATGCGGACGGCCATCCGACGGCGGCGATCGAGCCCGGCGAGACCTACGTCTACGAATTCGAGCTGCGCAATCGCGCGGGCTTCAACTTCTATCATCCGCATACGCATGAAGCGACGGCGACGCAGGTCTATCACGGGCTCGCGGGCGGCCTCATCGTGGAGGACGAGGAGGAACGCGCCCTCGGCCTGCCCTCCGGGGAATATGAAATTCCGCTCGTACTTCAGGACCGTTCCTTCGACGACGCCAACCAGCTCGCCTATTGGGGCGGCATGCATCGCGACATGTTCGGCTTTTACGGGGATCGCGTTCTCGTCAACGGGCGGCCCGACTTCAAACTCGACGTCGCCAGCCGCGCCTATCGCTTCCGCATCCTCAATGGCTCCAATGCGCGCATCTACAAATTGCAGTGGGACGACGGGACGCCGCTCACCGTCATCGGCGTCGACGGGGGGCTTCTGGAGAAGCCTGAACGGCGCCCCTATGTGATGCTCGCCCCGGCCGAGCGCGTCGATCTGTGGGTGGATTTCAGCGGTCGCGCCGCAGGCTCCAGGCTCGTGATGCGCAGCGGCGAATTCGAGGGCCTGCTCCCGCCTATGGCGCAGCGCATGATGGGCGGCGAACTTCCCATGGGCGACGATTATCCGCTCTTCGCCGTCACAGTGGCGCGGGTGGTGAGCGACAGCCCGAAACTGCCGGAAAAGCTCGCCTCGATCCGGCGTTACCGAGCCGAGGACATCGCCAATCCCGACAAGCCGCGCCCGATCGCGCTCTCGATGGGCCACATGTCGGTCATGCTGAACGGCCGCGCCTACGATCACGACGACGTGATGGACATCGAGCGCATACCCGTCGACACGGTGCAGCTCTTCGAAATCTTCCACGACCATGGCGGCGGCATGGGCATGGGCATGGGGATGGGGATGGGGATGGGCATGGGCATGGGCATGGGCGCCGGAATGGGCATGGGCCGCGGCATGGGCATGCGCGGCGGCGGCATGATGGGCGGGGGAATGATGGGCATGATGAACATGGCCCATCCCATCCATCTGCACGGCCAGCCCTTCGAAATCCTGAGCCGGAGCTATAATGACGCCGATCCCGACGCCTATGCGACCATTCGCGACGGACTGATCGACAGCGGCCTGAAGGACACCGTGCTGGTCGCGCCGGGCGAGACGATCCGCATCGCCAAGCCCTTTAGCAATTTCAAGGGCCGCTTCATGTATCACTGCCACAACCTCGAACATGAGGACATGGGCATGATGCGGGAATTCTCTGTGGAGTGAGGGCCGCGCACCCTCTCGAATTCTCCCTGAAATGCAAAGCCTCGCGCCCATACGGACGCGAGGCTTTCTTTCAGGAACGGCGCGGCGATCAGTGCTGCATGCCGTCGCCGCCGTGGCTCATGCCGCCCATTCCACCCATGCCGCCCATGCCCATCATACCGCCGCCGCCATGGCCCATGCCGCCCATCATGGACATGCCAACCTTCATGACGCTCGTGAGGGTTTCGCTGGCGATCTTCCTCTGCTCGTCGGAGAGCGCGGTGAAGAGCGGTTCGATCGCCGCCTTCTGCGCGCGCACGATGTCGAGATGATCGACCATATGGTTTTCCATCTTGTCGAGCTTCTGCAGCACCGCCGGCTTGGAGTTGTCCGGGCGCTCGTCCATCGAGGCGCATTTGGCGTTGGCCTTTTGCGCGGCGGCGCGCCAGGCGTCGGCGAAATTGCTCCACGCCGAAATCTGCTGATCGGTGAGCCGCAATTCGGCTTTCAGATAGGCGAGTCGGCCTTCGAGATGTTCGGTGAAGCCGCACATCATGTGTTGCATCATCCCGCCCATTCCGCCGCCGTGGCTCATGCCGCCGCCCGAACCGCCGCCATGGTCCATGCCGCCCATCATGCCGCCCATCATTCCACCCTTGCCGCCCATCATGCCGCCGCCGTGGGACATGCCGCCCATGCCGTCCTTACCCATGCCGTCCTTGCCCATGCCCATGCCGCCGCCGTGATGGTTGGCGTGGTCATCGGCCTTGGGCGCTTCCGCCTTGCCGGCGTCCGCGGCAGGCGGCGCGGCCTGCGCCTTGCCGGGGTCCGCCCACTGCGTCGCGCCATGCGCGGAATGGTCCATCGCGCCATGGTCCATCTTGCTGTGGTCCATATCTTCCGCGTGGGCCGAGATGAGGCCCAGCGCCAGCGCGAGCGCCGCAAAACTCGTCGTCATGGAAAAGGCGCGACCGGTCATGCTTCCTCCCAAAAATCTATTGTTCTAATCGGCGCACGGATCGCCCGCCGCCGACGTTCGCAAGCGGGAGTGTAACAGAACGGCCGCCGAAGACACCCCGCGAATTGTCGCGCGTCAATTTTCGGCATGCCGTTCAGGCCAGGGTTATGAAGCTTTCTTCTCCGCAATGCCGACGAGCGCGCGCAGGATTCGGCGCGTGCCGGCGAGGCGCTGCTTCATCGTCTCGAATTCGCGGATGAAGACGATGCGCATATCCGGCCGGACCTTCGCCTGCGTCCCCTGCTCCGCGACATAGCGAACAAGGCCCGCCGGGTCGGCGAAATGATTGTCCCGGAAAGAGACGATGACGCCCTTGGGACCGGCGTCGACCTTCTCGACATGGGCGCGGCGGCACATGGCCTTGATCGCGACGATCTCGAAGAGCTGCTCCACCTCGGGCGGAATGGGGCCGAAGCGGTCGATCATCTCGGCGGCGAAGGATTCGATGTCCTGATCCGTCTCGAGCGTCGAGAGACGGCGATAGAGCTGGAGCCGCAGCGTGAGATCGGGAACGTAATCTTCGGGAATCGTCACGGGTGCGCCGATGGCGATCGTTGGCGACCAGACCTCCTCCTCCGGCTCGTCGACGCCGGCTTTCAGCATGGCGATCGCGTCGCCGAGCATCTGCTGATAAAGCTCGTAGCCCACTTCCTTGATATGTCCCGACTGCTCTTCGCCGAGCAGATTGCCGGCGCCGCGAATGTCGAGATCGTGGCTCGCGAGCTGGAAGCCCGCGCCAAGCGTGTCGAGCGTCTGCAACACCTCGAGACGTTTCTGCGCCTGAGGCGTAATGGTGCGGTTGGCGGGCGTGGTGAAGAGCGCATAGGCGCGCGTCTTCGAGCGTCCGACGCGGCCGCGCAGCTGATAGAGCTGCGCGAGACCGAACATGTCCGCCCGCCAGACGATGAGCGTATTCGCGGTCGGAATGTCGAGGCCCGATTCGATAATCGTCGTCGAGAGCAGAATGTCGAACTTGCCGTCATAGAAGGCCGACATCTTGTCCTCGAGCTCGCTCGCCGACATCTGCCCATGCGCGACGACATATTTCGACTCGGGCGCATGTTCGCGCAGGAAGGCCGCGGCCTCTTCGAGATCCTCAATGCGCGGACAGACGAAGAAGGCCTGTCCGCCGCGATAGCGTTCGCGCAAGAGCGCCTCGCGCACGATGAGCGGATCGAAGGGCGACACGAAGCTGCGCACGGCGAGACGGTCGACGGGCGGCGTGGTGATGAGCGAAAGCTCGCGCACCCCGGTCATGGCGAGCTGCAAGGTGCGCGGAATGGGCGTCGCCGACAGCGTCAGCACATGCACTTCCGCGCGCAGCTCCTTCAGTCGCTCCTTGTGGCCGACGCCGAAATGCTGCTCCTCGTCGATGATGACGAGCCCGAGGTCGCTGAAATTGACGCCCTTGCCGAGAATGGCGTGGGTGCCGATGAGAATCTCGACCTTGCCCTCTGCAAGCTCGCGCTTCGTTTCGCGCGCCTCGGCGGCGCCGACCATGCGCGACAGGCGGCCGATCTTGATCGGCAGGCCCGCGAAGCGCGCGCTGAACGTCTTGTAATGCTGACGCGCGAGCAGCGTCGTCGGCGCGACGACGGCGACCTGCTTGCCGTTGATCGCGGCGCAGAAGGCCGCGCGCAGCGCCACCTCCGTCTTGCCGAAGCCCACGTCGCCGCAGACGAGCCGGTCCATCGGCCGCCCTGCGCCGAGATCGTCGAGCACGGCCTCGATTGCGCCCAGCTGGTCCTCTGTCTCGTCATAAGGAAAGCGGGCGCAAAATTCGTCGTAAAGCCCTTCCGGCGGGACGAGCTTGGGCGCCTGTCTGAGCTGGCGCTGCGCCGCGATCGCGATGAGGCCCTTGGCCATTTCGCGAATGCGGTTCTTCATCCGCGCCTTGCGCGTCTGCCAGCCGGCGCCGCCCAATTTGTCGAGCTGCGCCTCGGCGTCCTCGCCGCCATAGCGAGTCAGAAGCTCGATGTTCTCGACCGGCAGGTAAAGCTTGTCGCCGCCGGCGTAATGCAATTCGAGGCAATCATGCGGCGCGCCGGCGGCAGTGATCGTCTCCAGTCCGATGAAGCGGCCGATGCCGTGATCGACATGGACGACGAGATCGCCCGCTGTGAGCGCCGCGACTTCGCCGAGCAGATTCTCGGACGGCTTGCGCTTGCGCCGGCGGCGCACGAGGCGGTCGCCGAGAATGTCCTGCTCGCCGAGGAGCGCATAAGCGTCGGTCTCGAAGCCATGTTCCACGCCGAGCACGGCGAGCGCGAGGCCACCCTGCCCCTTCTCGCGGCCCTGCGCCAGCGCCGCCGGCAGCGAGGCGACGGGCTCCAGATCGCGCAGCCCGTGTTCCTCGAGCACATGGCCGAGACGCTCGCAGGAGCCGTCCGACCAGCCCGCGACGATGACCGTCTTGCCGGCGCCGCGCAGTGCCTGCACATGCTCGGCCGCCACCTGAAAGACATTCACCTCGGGCTCGTTGCGCTCGGGCGCGAAATCGCGACCCGGCGCGACGCCGCAGTCTATCGCCTCCGCGCTCTCGGAGGCGAAGGGCGAGAAATGCGCCGTGGCCCGCGTCGCCAGCGCCTCGCGCCACTCGTCGCGCGTCAGATAGAGCGCGCCGGGCTCGAGCGGCTTGTAGGTCGAATTCGCCGGATCGAGATCGTTGGCTTCCTTTCGGGCGTCGTAATAGTCGGCAATCTGCTTGAGGCGCTCGTCCGCCGATTCCTCGAGGAGCGCGTCGAGCATCAGCGGCGCGTCGCCGAGATAATCGAAGAGCGTGTCCATCCGCTCGTAAAAAAGCGGCAGCCAGTGCTCCATGCCGTGATAGCGCCGGCCCTCGCTGACCGCCTCGTAAAGCGCGTCGCCGCGCGTCTGGCCGCCGAAGCGCGCGGCGTAATTCTGGCGGAAGCGGCGCATGCTGTCGCTCGTCAGCCGCAATTCGCTCATCGGCGTGAGGTCGAGCGCGCGAAGCTGGCCCGTGGCGCGCTGCGTCTCGGGATCGAAGCTGCGAATCGATTCGAGCGTATCGCCGAAGAAGTCGAGACGAATGGGCGCGGGCAGGCCCGGCGGAAACAGATCGATCAGGCCGCCGCGCTGCGCATATTCGCCGGTCTCGCGCACGGTGCTGGCGCGCAGAAAGCCATTGGCCTCGAGCCAATGGGCGAGTTCGTCGAGCTTCACCACATTGCCGGGCGCCGCGGAGAAGCTTTCGGCCGCGACCGTCTTCTTCGGCGGAACGCGTTGCAGCAGGCAATCCGCCGTCGTCGTCAGGATGCGCGGGCGCTCGGCCGAGGAGCTGGCGCGGGCGAGACGCGAGAGCGCCGTCATGCGGCGGGCGGCGACGCCCGCATGCGGAGAAACGCGGTCGTAGGGCTGGCAGTCCCAGCCCGGCATGTCGAGAATCTCGACCTCCGGATTGGCGAATCGCAGCGCCTCGCGAAAGGCGGCCGAACGCGCGGCGTCGCGCGCGACATGGACGAAGACCGCCGGGCGTCCCTCCGCCGCGCGCGCCAGCGCCCGCGCGAGATCGGCGCAGAGAAAGGCGTCGAAGCCCTCGGGCGCGCGGGAGAAGATGAGCCTGCCGCCCGACGCGAGGCGCGCGCGCGCCGACTCGAGCGCCCCGGCCGCGCCTTTCGTCTTCGCCGCCACCTTGCTCAATGGATGGGTCCGTCGTGGGTGTGAAAGGAGATGATGGCTCTAAGTAGGGCCGTGTCGCGCTCGGGCGGGGGCGCCGCGCCGCCGGCGAGCCAGCTCAGAACTTCGGCGTCGGGGAGATCGAGCAGCGCCTCGAGCTCGTCGAGCTCAGCCTCCGCCAGCGCATCGACCCGCGCGTCGACGAAGCCGCCCATCAGAATGTCGAGTTCGCGCATGCCGCGCCGCCAGGCGCGGACCTTGATGCGCCGGCGGCGGATGTCGAGATCGTCCAAGCGAAAAGCCTTTCGCAGATTGAGCGGCCCTTGAAAAAAGCCGCTGTGGCCAGATCCTCTGGCCCGGCCCGGCAAGGGGTCACGGTCGGGGGCACGGGCGCCTGCCCATCCACCCCGGAAAACCCGCGCTTCTTTCTTATGTCGGCGCCCGAGGGCGTTCAACATTTTTGGCCGATCGGCTCGGGCGGCGGGGACGCTTCGCGCATCGGGTTTCAATCTGTCGATCGAAGCCGCTTGACATCGGTCCGCGCCTGCCCTATCCCGCAGTCCTCGCGCGAACAACGCGCCGCGCGGGGGAGTAGCTCAGTTGGTTAGAGCGCCGGCCTGTCACGCCGGAGGTCGCGGGTTCGAGCCCCGTCTCTCTCGCCATAGAAATCAACCCCTTGCAGCATGTGTTCGGCTCCTTTTCATAATGGTGCTGACGGGCTTTTTCTCTGAATTTCAGACTTTGTTCCGCTTTCTTCCCTCCCTTCGCGCCCGATCGGCGGTCCGAACGATGCTCTCGTCGACGGGCACATAAGTTCTTGCCAAATGCGCACTCGACGCCACGTCGTTTGCCAATTTCTGGCCGAGCGCTTCCATCGATGCGCCGCCCCGCAGCGCTTCGCTCGCGCCGCTGCGCCGAAAGTCCGCCAGCGTGCGCCGCTCGTTCGGACCGAAGGCAAGCGCCCGCACTTTTCGAAAATCGTCGCCGAGCGTGTCTTTGCTGTAGGGCGCGCCGGAGCGGTTTCTGAAAATTGCGGCTCCGGGGGCGATCTCCGCACCGAGCTGCGCGAGATACCCATCCATTATGCGCACCGCGGCCTTAGAGAGGGTCCCGACGGCCTCCCGGCCGGTCTTGGCGCGCGCGATGCGGAAAAACTCACCCTGTTCGTCGCGGGCGCGCTGCGCGGGCGTCAATGTACGGACGTCAACAGGGTAGTGAGCTGTCCCAAGATACCTTATTAGCGCTGCAAGCCCTGGATACCCGGCGCGCAGCGCTGTCTTCACGAGCGTCGCCGCTTCCCGGTAGTGCCATAACTCCTGTCGGCGGGCCGGCTCAGTATTGACGACACCAAGCGCCGGATCAGCGTCCTTGACGCAATATTTGAGCGCGGCGGCAACCCGCCGGAGCGCGCGCCAAATTTTGATGCAGCGATGAGCTTCGCGTTGGCTGACCTTCTTCGCCATCCGTTCGCGGAAAATCGAGACATGGCGCATCGTCACGGCGGAAGGAGCAATGTCGCCGAAATACGGCTCCATCCATCTCCAGGCGCGCAGCCATTCTTCCCGGGTCCTTTCGGCCTTATAGCTCCACTCCGGCGTTTCACGATATTTGGCGAAGGCTTCGGCCATAGAGCCGCGCCGAAATCCGGGCGGACGCTGAACAACACGCTCGGTTTTATGCTTTTGCCATAGGTCATTTATTTCCTTGGCGCGCGCCCACGCCGCCGGTCCGTCCGGGCCGCAGGCTACGCAAGCAAATCCTGCCGCGCGCATTGCAGCGTTCGCCTGCCAATAACCGCGCCCGTATCGCACAACGTAATATGGGATTTTAACTCTTCCCATCCGCGTCCCTCTCTAATCGAGCGTCGAGTTCGACCACGCCAAGCGCATCATGCTCAGCCGCTAGACGCTGCGAGGAAGCAATGACGATCGTGCCGTCGGGCTCGACGCGCACTTCTTCAAACTTAAAACCGCCTGCCAGCGCGCCCTTGATGGCGCGAGAAACGTCCCCTTGCAAAAACTTCGACGGTTTCTTCATTTTCAATCGTCCGCTTCTGAGAATCCGCGCTCCTGTTTTTCGGACTCCCGCTACGACCTCGATCCTCGCGGACCCCTAGGTACTCTATCGCTCGATTCTTTTTCCGTGCCACTCTTGAGGAGTTCCCTGAGCGCAGCGGGGAGCTTTTCCGACGTCTTTTTCAGATCGACCAAAAGTGCGTTGGCGCCCATAAATTCGGGAATTCTATTTAAGTCTTCGAGGCGGATGAATTGAAGCTCGCCAATCGGCACGGGTTGGATAATGACCCCCTCCGTTGCCGGCCACGCGATGAGGAAACGAGGGTTGCGATATTGAGAATAAAACGGGTCGCCTGAGGCCCAGGCTTTGATGTTAATTACGATTGCACCGCCGATTTTTAGTGCTGAGGCAAGGTCTACACCGGTCGCGGCGAGTTGCTTCGCTACGGCAATTGCTATCAAGTCCCCCTCGCGATATGCCCATGTTTGGCGGGCAATAACTCCGAGAGCAGGGTCCTCCGGATTGCCTGTCCAGCCACCGCCCGGAAGAGGGATAACCCCGCCAAGAAAGATTTTGCGGCGACGCCAATCCCGAAGGGTTTCCGGAGCGGTGCCCGTGAATTCCTCAACCTCTTTTGGGGTGAATAGAGTTGCTACCGTGTGCATATCTCACGCAATCCGACGGATTACCTTCACGGGCCTGTACGCTCAAGCGTCCGTAATGTGCAAACTACCTGCAAATCGGTTTTCACGGCGAAAACAGCGGTCCGAATCCCCTTGGACGCGCCAATTGAAATTGTTTCCGCGCAGTCGTCTCCAACGCGGCAACGATCCGTTACTAGTAATGAATCTAGGCCCTAGCACTACCTTGGCAGGTTTTTGAGAGAGTGTGTTTTGGGTTGCCTCCGGATCATTTTTTCGTGATTCATGGATGGTCGGCATTTTGGAGGGCCGACCATGGACGATATCTGGAAATCGCGCCAAAGGATCATGATGCCGCACAATTATAGCCACCATGACCACGCCAATGCGCCTAAAAGCTTCGTCTTTGCCTTGGCCCTCGGAACGGCGCTAAATTTCGGACTCGTGCTTGCACAATTGGCGTTTGGGCTCCTATCCAACTCCTTGGCGCTTATTTCGGATGGGGTGCACAACTTTTCAGATGTGCTCGGGCTGCTCTTAGCTTGGGGAGGGTCGTGGCTGGCGACGCGGCAGCCAAGCGCTTCGCGCACTTACGGCTATCGGCGGGCGTCTATGTTGGCTGCGCTCGGCAATGCGGCGCTGGTTCTCCTCGCAACAGGTGGCCTGATTGTTGAGGCCGTGCAACGGCTCATCAATGCCCCGCCGGTTGAAAGCGGCACGGTCCTATGGGTGGCTTCGGCTGCAGTTGTCGTCAACACGGCGACAGCGCTACTGTTTCTGGGCGCTGCACTCGCAATGGCCGGAGTGGGTTTTCTCTTAGCCTAGGGGTTGAGCGGCCATGTGGAGCGAGCAAACATGGCTTTTGATTGTCCCCACCTGGATCGCGATCGTCGCCGGCGGAATTGTTTTCGCCCTTATCGAGAAACACAAACGCGAGAAGAAATAAAGCCAAAACGCGATGAATGACAGCGCTTTCGAAGTCAAGGAGATACCCGCGCCCAGCATCGATCGGTGGCGAGTACGCGGGCGCATTTTGTTTTTGCAGATCCATCGAACGATCGGTCTGTTCGCTGGCGCGATCCTGGTCCTGATAGGATTGAGCGGCGCATTTTTAGCTTATCGCGAGGATATCGACGAGCAACTCAATGCGTCGATCATGCGGGTCGAAAAGCCCGCAAAAGACGCAGTTTACCGCCCGATTGGGGAGATTGTCGCCGCTGCGGTTTCGAGACTTCCGCCTGAGGGGAAGTTGGAAAGGCTCACGATGCCGCGCCATCCTCGTTCGGCGGCGACCATCTCCTATATGGTCGAGACGGACGATCTTGATAGTTATTTTTATCAAATTTTCGTGATCCCTATACCGCGAAAGTCACAGGCCAACGGCTTTTCTTGCACGGGGACGACCAATTCTCTCAACCGATCGTCCCCATTGTCATGGCCTTCCACTGGACCTTGCTGCTCGGCGCCAACAACGCGTATATCGTGGGCGTCCTGGGCATTTTGCTTTTTTTCTCGGTGCTTGTCGGGCTGTATCTCTGGTGGCCGCTCAACGGCAACTGGAAGTTGGGCCTAAAGGTTAAATGGGGTGCCAGTCCGGAGCGACTTGCCTATGACGTCCATAAATGCCTTGGCGTCTACTGTTCAGTAATTTTGTTGATTATGCTTTCCACCGGAGTCGCGATGATTTTCAAACCAGCGACGCGCTCGGTCGCCGCTCTCTTCTCGCCTGTGCGCGCCGATCCCGATTTCGGAAAATCGACCCCGGGCGCTGGGCGCTCGCCCATCGACGCCGGGGAGGCTGTTGCGATCGCTGACACGGTATTCCCCGATGGACGGCTTCACTGGATCCTGTTCCCGAGCACGCCGACAGCCGCTTATGTTGTCGGCAAACAATCAGATCAGGAGCCCAATCAAACCAAGACGTACCGGAACGTCGGCATCGAACAATACACGGGCCAGGTTCTGTATGTGCAGGACCGCAGCCGCTCCACGGGCGGCGAAACCTTTCTTGAATGGCTGTTCCCTATCCATAGCGGCGAAGCTTTTGGAGGCCTGGGTCGCCCGATCGCCCTGTTGATCGGTTTGGCGCCTCTGATCCTCTACGCCACCGGCTTCACGCGATGGCTGCAAAAACGCCGGGCGCGAAAGCGTCCGGCGTTCTGATGGCCGAATTCTTCGCGTATACAAATGATCGCGTTACTGTCCCACAAGGATAGGCATCTCGATTGTGTCCTCCTTGTTCTTGGCTTCGCCGAAGGCGACCTTGAGAATATATTTGCCCTTGTGCGCAACTGTCGCGTCGATAGTCGCAAATCCGCTCGGATAGGCCTTCGATGGCAGGGAATTGAGCTGTTTGAGGCCGCCGTTTGTTTCCTCCTGGTAGAAGGCAAGCGCGATCGGATCACCCCGGGCTTCTTTTTCCATCAGCGTGACCGAGAAAATGACCTTGCCTGTCCCGGGCACTCGGTCACAATATTCGTCGTATCGACTCATATCGTCCGTCGCGCCACCGGCGCTTTCTGCCGAGTCCGCCAGAAAATAAGTGGTCAGGTGAACCGAGTAGAAGTCGGTCACGCCCAAACATTCCGAGATCGTACGGTCCCCCGCCTTGACTGCTGGTTTCAGCGTATGCGCCTTCCCGAAATCCGCGGCATACTGATTGAAGGTGGGACCCCACAACGGATACGAGAAAACGACGCCGTTGACGCCAATGAGCGCGACGATGCCAAGGAATAAAATCAGATTCAGCCGGATGATCCGCCGCCCCCGTAAGGCCAAAGCTGCGCGCGACTTTCGCAGCGCAGAGGCCGCCAGCGCCGTCGTCTGCCACGCGTTGAGTTGCTTGCAAGGAACGAAGGAGGCGGGGCGTTTTGGAGGGAAAGGGAATGAATAGGGTCGCCGCGCTGCTCAGTTGCGCCGTTTGGGCCTCTTTGGGTTTGGCCTCCATTGAGCAGCCCTCAGGCGCGGCCGCCGCCCCGAGGCATGCGACTAAATATGTCGAGGGATGGCGGGACCCCCACGCCACGGCGCTTGGGCCACGCGTCAACTATCCCCGCCCTCCCAGCAACTCTGCGACGTCGAGCGAGCGCTATTTCACAGGAGGAGAGGTCAATTCCATTCCGTTCCGGTCGCCTGCTGAGGCGCTGGAAATCGTTCCGGGGCTTGCAACCGGACGATGACGCGCCGCCAAGAGAGAAAGGATTTTGGCCTCGTTGTTTTACGACTTTCTGCGCCGCTTTTGCGACAGGACGCCAGAGGGAATCGATTGAGGCCATAAGCGCGATATTGCAATCCCTCAAACATGCCTGAAGCATTGATATTCTGAGCTGGCAGCGCATTCCCAATACTCGCGTGCACTGCGCTGCTACTTTATAGCAACGCTGTAAACAACATTCGTGGCGATAGCGTCGCCTGTGGCGAGGAGCGCAAGGTTTCTCTGTGCACCCGAGCAAATGTCGCCGTGTCGAGTTGGGCGAGCGTTCCGCGATAGCCGCTGCCCATGGCGACCAGCCACCAGTCATCGGGCGAGTCGATAGGATGGCTTCCCGCTTTCGCGACAACTTCCGCATTCTCAATCCCAGCCTCGCCGAGCATCTGTCGTAGCCAGCAGGCGTTGAAATGCCGATTCCTGGGATATAGCAGCGAAGACATCCGGATCGCACGTGCCCTCCCCGAATTTCCCATAGCTTCAACCGAGAGGCGATCGTCTTCGTCACAGCAGCTGTGTTGACCAACGGTCAAATTGGGGCCAAGCTCATCCTCTTCTCTGCAAAGAAAGGGCTCGCCGGCTCGTCTGGCGGGCCCAATGTTTTTGCAATTGCTTTTACACGCAACCACTTGCTGTGCTAACCTTCAAAGAATTTCAGGGGTCTGCATGCAGCGAAGCTGGCTACGCCTTCTGGTCTGTGCCTTTGTCCTCGTCGCCGCCCTTGCGGCGGCGGGGATGAGTGCGTCCGCGGCCTCTGCAAACCATCCTTGCGCCGAGATGACGATCGGCAACAGCAGCCATCACAGCCATGGCGACCACGGTTCGACCCCCAGGCGTTGCGATTCGCTCGTCTGTGGCGCTGTTCAGCTGACGCCTGTTGTCATCGTCGGGGAAGCGATAGAGGTTTACGTCTCTCGCGTAATGCAGCCGCGCGACGACGATGCGCGTCTCGATCTTACCGGGCCACCCGACCTGAGGCCTCCGATCTCCTGACCGCCGTGCCGGCCGAGTAACCTCTCGGCGAAAAGGGCCTCTGTCCGCCGGCGTGACGTCGCTGAAGTGCGCGACGCTTTGCTTGCCGGAACCAGAGTCCCGTCCGTCACCGTGCTTCCATCAGGGAGCAGGAGATCATTCATGACCCGTTTCGTTTTCCGGCAAGCCGCAAGGGCTCTGCTTGCCCTGGGGCTTCTGTCGGCCACAACGTCCGCCTTCGCAGACATCCGGGACTACGAGTTCAAGCTCGTAAAAGAGCAGATCCGAAAGGGACAGGCCGTCGTCGACGTTCGATTGATCCACAAGCCTGACGAGAGGCCGGTCCCCGACGCCGTCATCTTTGCCTTGCGCCTCGATATGGCCCCAGACGACATGGAACAGATGACGAGCGCCATCGAGCCAGTAAGGAGCCCGGAGCCTGGCGTCTACCGGTTCAAAGTCGACCTGACCGATGAAGGTCGCTGGCGCATCTCGCTGGCGGCGAAAGTCCAGGGGGAGGCCGAGACGTTGCAAAGCCGTCTGGTGCTGAAGGCGACGCCATGACGTTACGTCGCCTCGTTTTGTCCGCATTGATCTTGACCGCCTCCTCGGCGTTTGGCGGCGAGCGCGAGGCCGTCCCCGGCGCGAGCGTCGAGAGCGTCCTGGGGTTCGCAAGGCGCCTCAGTCCGGAGTTGGCGGCGTCGCTGCTCGACGCGGACGCTGCGGCGCATCGCGTCGGCGCGGCCGGCGTCCAGCCAGATCCCACTGTCACCTTCCAGGCCTGGGACGTGAACAACAAGGGCGTCGGTCAGGTCTGGGTCGGCGCCGAGCAAACCTTCCGCTTGTGGGGAAAGACGGATCTCGAGAAAGGCATCGCGTCGGCGGACGCGGATATGGCTCGGCATCAGAGCGAGGCCATCGAGCTCGATCTCGTTGCGCGCATCAAATCCGCTTATGCCCAATACGCCGCAGCCCACCGCGCCGTCGAGCTTTCCAAGTCGCTGCAACAGCGTGTCGACCAGCTCGCCGAGGTTCTGCGGCTGCGTTATGGCGCAAGCTCGGTCAATCAGCAGGAGCTGATCAAGGCGGAGCTCGAGGCCGCCAACGCTGCGGCCGACGTGGCGCGCCGGGAGGGTGACGAAAAATCTGCGGGCGCCCGATTGAATGCGCTAATCGGACGCAAAGCACAGGCGCCGCTCGCTCCGCCGAAAGGCTTTCCCATGTTGAAGGCGAAAATGACCTTGGCCGGGGTGCAGGAGCTTGCGAGATCGCGCAATCCTCAGCTCGCCGCAACGCATGCGCAGGTGCGTTCCGCGACCGGAACGAAGGAACTCACCGACCTCAACTACTATCCAGACATCACCGCCGGCGCGAATGTGGTGCAGCGCCGGAATCGCGACACCAGCGGGATGTTCCTGCTCGGCTTCAAGGTGCCGCTGCAATATGAAGCTAAAGACGCCGAGCAGCGCGCGGCGAGCGCCAGTCTCGGCGCCGCGCAGGCGCGCAACGACGCGCTGCGCATCCGCATCGACGGGGAGGTGGCCGAGGCCTGGTTCCGATTGGAAGCCATCCGCAAAGCGCTCAAGATCTTCGAGCAGCGGCAGCTGCCGCCGGCCCGGCTCTCCGTCGAGACCGCCCGACAAGGCTTCGACGCGGGAACAACGGACCTTCCGACGCTTCTGGAGTCCGAGCGGCGATTGCGCGCAGTCGAATTGGAGCTTCTTGCGCTGCGGGTCGAGGAGCAAAGCAAATACGCCGACCTCGAACGCCTGGCGGGAGGTTCGCTATGAAACGCGCTCACATCGCCTTCGCTTTTATTGTGGCGCTATTGGCGCTCGGCGCGGCCAGTTACCTCGTCACGCGCGGCATCCGGCATGAAGCCAACAACACGGCGCGACATGCGGCCGTGGGCGCCGGCCCGATCATCTATTACCGTGATCCAGAAGGGCCGTTCTTCTCCTCTGGGCCGAAAAAGAACGCGGCAGGCAAGGACTATGTCGCCGTCCGGGCGAGCGAGGACGTCGGTTTTGATGAGAAGCCGTGGGCGGCCGCAGAGCCCGCACAGCAGCAATCCTCGGGCCGTCGTATCCTGTATTACCGCAACCCCATGGGGCTGCCAGATACGTCGCCGGCTCCCAAGAAAGACCCCATGGGCATGGATTACGTGCCCGTCTATGAGGATGAAGCGCAAGACGCCTCGACGGTCACGATCAGCCCCGGAAAGCTGCAAAGAACTGGCGTTCGCTCCGAACCGGTCGAACGGCGGGCCATCACCCTCCCCGTTCGAGCGGCTGGCCGAGTGGATTTCGATCCGCGTCGGACGTCGGTCGTCTCCTTGCGCTTTGAAGGTTTTATCGAGTCGGTCCAAAAGGTCGCCGAGGGCGACTATGTCCGCAAAGGCCAGGCGCTCATGCGCGTCTACGGGCCGGATCTTTCCAGCGCGGCGGCCGAATATGTCGCGGTGCTCAATTCAGGGCCAGCCGCGCGGGTGGAGGGCGCGCGTCGCCGCCTCGTCAATCTCGGATTGGACGACAAGACGATCGCCGGGATCGCGCGAAGCCGCCGCGTTCCCCGCGCCCTCGATTGGCCCGCGCCGCAAGACGGGCATGTCATCGAGCGGACGGCGCTCAGCGGCATGCGGGCGGCCCCGGGCGAGACGCTGTTCCGCATTGTCGACCATAGCCTGGTCTGGGTTCTGGCGGATGTCCCCGAGCGGGATGTCTCCTCTGTCAAACCAGGGGAACCGGCGATCATCCGTGTCCGCTCCTATCCGGACCGGCCGTTCAAGGGTCAGGTCGCCCTTGTCTATCCGCACCTCAACATGGAAACGCGAACGGCGCGGGTGCGCATCGAGCTCCCCAATCCGGACGGCCTGCTGCTCGGCGACATGTTCGCCGACGTCGAAATCGAAGCCGGCGGGAAGCAGAAGGTCCTCGCGGTCCCTGAGAGCGCGGTCATCGACGCCGGCAAGCGGCAGGTCGTGATCCTCGATAAGGGCGAGGGTCGTTTCCAGCCACAAGAGGTCAAGATCGGCCGGCGCGGAGAGGGCTTTGCCGAGATCACGAGTGGCGTCGCGGAAGGCGACCGCGTGGTGACCGCCGCGAACTTCCTCATCGACGCCGAGAGCAACCTGAAGGCCGCCTTACAGGCGCTGGGCCAGGGGCCGGGCAAATGATCGGGCGCCTCATCGCGTGGTCGGCGCGAAACCTGATCTTGGTATTCGTCGGGACGGTCTTCGCAATAGCGGGGGGCATCTATTCGCTGCGAAGCCTGCCGCTCGACGCCATTCCCGATCTCTCCGATGTGCAGGCGATCGTCTATACGGAATATCCGGGCCAGGCCCCGCAAGTGGTCGAGGATCAGGTCACCTATCCCCTCGCGAGCGCCATGCTCACCGTGCCGCGATCGAGAGTCGTGCGCGGCTTCTCCTTCTTCGGCGTCTCCTTCGTCTATGTGATCTTCGAAGACGGCGTCGACGTCTATTGGGCGCGCTCCCGCGTGCTCGAATATCTGAGCTCGGCGACGAAGCGCCTGCCAGTCGGCGCGACGCCGGTGCTCGGTCCAGACGCGACGGGCGTCGGCTGGGTCTACCAATACGCGCTGATCGCCAAGAACATGACCCTCGCGGAGCTTCGCTCGCTGCAGGACTGGACCTTGCGCTATGGCCTCGCCAAAGCGGAAGGCGTGGCGGAGGTCGCGAGCGTCGGCGGCTTCGTTCGGCAATACAATGTGGTCGTCGACCCCAATCGCCTGCGCGCGCTGGACATACCGCTCTCGCGGATCCGGGAGGTGATCCGCGCCAACAATGCTGATGTCGGCGGACGCACAGTGGAGCTTTCCGAGTTCGAGTTCATCGTCCGGGGGCGGGGCTACCTCAAGGGCGTTTCCGATATTGAAAACATCGTGTTGAGAGCAGGCGGCGGAACGCCCCTTCTGCTGAAGGATGTGGCGCGGGTCGAACTCGGGCCGGACGAGCGGCGCGGCATCACCGAGCTCAATGGCGAAGGCGAGGTCGCAAGCGGCATCGCGCTGCAACGTTACGGGGCCAACGCCCTCACGGTCATCGACAATATCAAGGCCGCCCTGGCGCAGATCGCCCCGAGCCTGCCAAAAGGTGTCGAGATAGTCCCGGTCTACGACCGGTCGGAGCTGATCCATGCGGCGATCGAGACACTGCGCGGGACGCTCGCCGAAGAAAGCGTCATCGTCGCGCTGGTCTGCGTCGTCTTTCTCCTTCACTTCCGTAGCGCCTTGGTCGCCATCATCATGCTGCCCGTCGGCGTGCTGATGGCCTTTACGGCGATGAAGGCGCTGGGGCTGGGTTCGAACATCATGAGCCTCGGTGGCATCGCCATTGCGATCGGCGCCATGGTCGACGCCGCGATCGTCATGATCGAAAATGCGCACAAGCGGCTCGAACGGGCGTCGCCATCCGTGTCCCGGGTCGACGTGCTGATCGACGCGGCGACGGAAGTGGGGCCAGCCCTTTTCTTCAGCCTGCTGATCATTACAGTTTCCTTCCTGCCCATCTTCACGCTCGAGTCGCAGGAAGGGAGGCTCTTCAGCCCGCTCGCCTTCACCAAGACCTTCGCCATGGCGGCGGCGGCGCTTCTGTCAGTGACGCTGGTCCCAGCGCTTATGGTCGTCTTCGTACGCGGCAGGATTGTCTCCGAAGCGCACAACCCGATCAACCGGGCGCTTATCTACGTCTATCGGCCGATCATTCGCCTGGTCATGCGCGCGAAGATCCTGACAGTTCTGATGGCGCTCGCCATCCTCGGCATCACGATCCTCCCGGCGCGCCAGCTCGGCGCGGAATTCATGCCGGCGCTGAACGAAGGCGCACTGCTCTATATGCCGACGACCCTTCCGGGCCTTTCCGTGACGAAGGCAGCCCAGCTGCTGCAAATGCAGGACCGGATCATCAAGTCGTTCCCTGAGGTGCAATCGGCTTACGGCAAGGCGGGGCGCGCCTCGACCGCGACCGATCCCGCGCCTCTGGAAATGTTCGAGACCATCATCGACCTTAAACCCAAGGATCAGTGGCGTCCCGGCGTTACGCTCGAGAGCCTCGTCGCCGAGATGGACAAGGCGCTACAGTTCCCCGGCGTCTCCAATGCCTGGACCATGCCGATCCGCAACCGCATCGACATGCTGGCGACAGGCATCCGGACGCCCGTCGGCGTCAAAGTCATGGGGCGCGATTTGGGACAACTTGAAGTGCTGGCGCGCCAGATCGAGAAGGTCGTGAAGGGTGTTCGCGGCGCGTCTTCCGCCTACGCCGAGCGGGTGATGAGCGGCTATTATCTCGACATCACGCCGGACCGATCGGCTCTGGCGCGCTATGGCCTGATGATTGACGACGTGCAGGCGACCATCGCGACGGCGCTCGGCGGCGAAGTTGTCACGACGACAGTCGAGGGCAGAGAGCGCTATGGCGTCAATGTGCGCTATCCCCGCGATTACAGATCGAGCCCGAGAACTATCGCGAGTGACGTGCTGATCGCGCTGCCCGGCGGGGGAACCGTGCCGCTCGGCGAAATTGCGAAAGTCGAACTCGTCCGAGGGCCGACCGCCATCCGGACCGAGAACGGGCAGCTTGCCGTCTATATCTACATCGACGTCCGAGACCGCGACATTGGCGGCTTCGTGAAGGAAGCCCGCCAGGCCGTCGCCGAGGCGATCGAATTTCCACCCGGCGCCTACGCCGTCTGGAGCGGCCAGTTCGAATACTTGGAGCGTGCGGAAGCCCGGATGCGGATCGTGGTTCCGGTGACGCTCTTCATCATCTTCCTGCTGCTGTATCTCAACTTCCGCACACTCACCGAAACGCTGATCGTGATGCTGTCGCTGCCTTTCGCGCTGATCGGCGGCGTCTGGCTGATGTGGATGATGAATTTCAACATGTCAGTCGCAGTGGGGGTGGGCTTCATCGCGCTCGCCGGCGTCGCGGCCGAGACAGGCGTGGTCATGCTCATCTACCTCGACGCAGCCATGCGCGAGGTTGCCGCGGCGCGGGCCAAAGAGGAGAAAGCGTTTACAAAGGCCGACCTCCACAAGGCCATCATGCTCGGCGCCGTGGAGCGCGTGCGGCCCAAGATGATGACCGTCGTCGCCATCATGGCCGGGCTCGTGCCGATCCTATGGAGCACGGGCGCCGGGTCCGAGGTTATGCAGCGCATTGCCGTGCCGATGATCGGCGGCATGGTGTCGTCCACTATTCTCACACTCGTCGTGATCCCCGCGATCTATGCCCTGACAAAAGGCGTCGGCCTGCCAATTGGTAGAACGGAGAGGTTCGTCAACTCAGAGAAGGAAACCCAGGGAACAAGCTTGACGGCGGCCGGTGGAGGCGGTTCGTGAGCTCATAGCCAGATTCCTGGGGGAATAGCTCATGCTCCCTCAAGCTCTCTACGGCGCGATCACGCCTCTGGTATGCAAGGTTTCGTCAAAGAAGTAGACCTTGTTCGGATCGGGGTATTCGCCGTGTCTTTTGCCAGAGTAGGAGCAGCGGGACAACAAATCGCGAATGACATTAAGGCGAGTGGCTCGTTTATCGTCAGCTTTCACGACAGTCCAAGGCGCAAAAACACTGTGGGTTCTTTTCAGCATTTCGTCTCGGGCCTTCGAATAGGCCTCCCAATGTTCGAGCGCTGTCTCATCAATAGGACTAACCTTCCATTGACGTAAAGGGTCGTTTCGGCGACGCTCAAGACGTCTCCGTTGTTCCTCCCGGCTGATGTCGAGAAAATATTTAATGAGCGTGAAGCCGCAGTGGACGAGTAATTGTTCGAACATCGGAGCGGTTCGCATAAACTGCTCGTATTCGTCTTCCGTGCAAAAGCCCATGACGCGCTCCACACCCGCGCGATTATACCAGCTTCGGTTGAAAATCACGATTTCGCCGCCGATCGGCAGATGCGGGGTATAGCGCTGGAAATACCAGGTTTTCTCATCACGGTCTGAAGGCTTGCCGAGCGCGACGATGCGAGATTCGCGCGGGGATAAATGCTCGATAATTCGCTTTGCCGTTCCATCCTTGCCGGCCGCGTCCCGCCCCTCAAGAATCACCAAGACTTTTTGCTCGCCTTTGATCACGTGCTTATGGAATCTGACGAGCTCCACTTGCACTTTGTGCATCGCCTCGGCGTAGGCTTCGTCTTCTTTTTCTGATTTCTTGCCCATACGGACTCCCGTATCGATCGACGCGCCGGCAACCTTGCTGCGCTGGGAGCACGCCAAACCCTTAGCCCAGGCGCAGTAGACTTATGGACCCCTCCTGCCACGATCATCGCAGGACCCGCGCGGTCCGAAGGGCGCGGGGAAGGCCCGCCCCCTATAGACACGCGCCTTTTATGGGTCTCTGCCGACTTCAGGGTCCTTGCTACTTCAACTCAATTTCTGCAGAACCATACCCATCCGGCGCCTGGGTTCCATTCCCAGCAAGCGTTGTGCACATGGCGCCCCTCCTGCTGGCTCCAGTCACGGTGCATATGCCGGTAATGCCCGCCGATGTCCTGCTCATTCCCATTAACTGCGAGAGGCCGGAGCCATTGCTAGACTAGTCGTTGCGAGAAGCGATGCGGCAATCAAAAGGGTAAGCTTGCGCATTGAGTTTTCTCCCTTCCGATTGTTTAGTCCAAGCAGCTTGTAGCAACTTGGGCATTATCATCACTTTTGACATGGTTTTCTTCCCTCGGACTCGCGAGACCGGGGCAAGCCTGTGTCTGAGGATACTTGACGTGTCGCCAACGTTCGGACGGCTAGGGTTTTCCCGCTAGTCACGTGATGCCGGCATGACCGGCAGACGTTTGGGCTCGACCCGGACCCGCCTGAGCCTCAATGAATTGGCGACGACGCTCACCGAGGACAGCGCCATCGACGCCGCAGCGATCGTGGGCGACAGCAAGAGGCCAAAGGCGGGATACAGCGCGCCTGCAGCGACAGGCACGCCCGCCGCATTGTAGATAAAGGCAAAGAACAGGTTTTCTCGGATGTTTCGCATGGTTGCCTTTGACAGACGGCGACCACGGACGATGCCGCGTAGATCCCCTTTCAGCAGAGTGACGCCTGCACTCTCAATCGCGACGTCAGTTCCGGTACCCATTGCGATTCCCACATCGGCTGCCGCTAAAGCCGGCGCGTCATTCACGCCGTCTCCGGCCATAGCGACAATTCGGCCGGATCGACGCAGTCGGTCGACAACCTCGCTTTTATCCTGCGGAAGGATTTCTGCCTCGACCTCGGAGATGCCCAGGCGCCTCGCGACCGCTCGCGCTGATGTCCAATTGTCGCCTGTGAGCATGACGATAGAGAGACCATCATCGATCAGGGACTGTAGCGCGTCGTGGGTGGTCTCCTTGATCGGATCGGCGATCGCGATGACTCCGGCCGGGCGTCGATCAACGGCGACAAAAATCGCCGTCGCCCCGTCCTCGCGCAGCTGCTCGGCGACGCTGTCGAGACCGCCGAGGTCCACGCCAAGCTCATCCAAAAAGCGCCTATTGCCAATCGCGACTGCGAGGCCGTCGATTGCCCCGGTCACGCCTTTTCCGACGGGCGAGTCGAAATCCCTCGCTTCGGAGAGGTTCAAGTTATGCTCGTGTGCAGCCTGAACGATCGCTTGCGCTAGTGGATGTTCGCTTGCGCGCTCAAGACTCGCGGCGACTCTCAAAAGCTCACTTTCTGCTAGGTCTGCGACGGGACGAAGGGCCGTTACACGGGGTTTGCCCTCCGTCAGCGTGCCAGTCTTGTCGATGACGAGCGTGTCAACTTTTTCCAGCCGCTCAAGCGCCTCGGCGTTCTTGATCAGGACGCCTGATTGAGCGCCGCGCCCGACGCCGACCATGATTGACATTGGGGTCGCGAGGCCAAGGGCGCACGGACATGCGATAATGAGGACCGAGACGGCTGCAATCAAGCCGTAGCTCATGCGGGGTTCTGGCCCCCAGATTGACCAGGCGCCAAACGCAAATAACGCGACCAGGATCACAAGCGGCACGAACCAGCCGGAGACTTGATCAGCGAGGCGCTGGATCGGGGCTCGGCTTCTCTGGGCGGAAGCGACCATGTCGACGATGCGGGAAAGCATCGTGTCGCTGCCGACCTTGTCTGCTCTCATGATGAAGCCGCCCCTCTGGTTGAGCGTGCCGCCGATGACAGTGTCGCCAACGCTCTTGGTCACCGGCATGGACTCGCCCGTCACCATGGACTCGTCCACCGAGCTTCGACCCTCGACGAGAGCGCCGTCGACCGGCACTTTCTCTCCTGGACGCACACGCAGGCGGTCGCCGACGCCGACCTGATCCAACGCGACCTCCTCGTCGGAGCCGTCGTCGCGCACGCGCTTCGCTGTGA
>RXIY01000026.1 GCA_003963405.1 Hyphomicrobiales bacterium | reverse complement strand
CATCACTTCGTTGCCTCATTTCGATCCGCTCCCCGACGCACTGACGCTACCTGTGCTTCTCAAGATGCGAGACGACGTTTCGACAGATGAGATCTTGCCGGCCGGAGCAAAAGCTTTACCTTATCGCTCGAACCTTCAAAAGATCGCAAACTTTTCCTTCGAACGCATCGACCCCTCTTATGTCGATCACGCCCGGGCCATCGGCCAAACGCCGGGCCATGCGGTTATCGCCGGCAAGAACTACGGGCAAGGCTCCTCGCGCGAGCATGCCGCCGCCGCGCCGCGTTATCTTGGCCTGAGGATGGTGATCGCGAAGGGCTTTGCCCGCATCCATCGTCAAAATCTCATCAATTACGGAGTTCTCCCCCTCGTCTTTATCAATGACGGAGATTACGATCGCCTCGCAGTCGGCGACACGCTGTGCGTGGTAGGCTTGCGAAGGACGCTGCCAAGCAGCGATAGGATCGTGTTGAGATCCGCCAACGCCACGATTGAGGCGCGTCACGGTCTGACGTCCGATCAGGTCGAGGTTATCCTTGCGGGCGGCGTCGTGAACTTCCGTCGAGGTAACATGAACGAAGAACGCGGGGACGCCGTGCTTACGCCGACCATCTAGCGCCTGATCAACCTTCCCAGGCGGTGCTGCGGACCGCTCGGAAGTTTCTCAACGTCAGCTCCATCGATGCGAAGGGCTGCAGCAAAAATTTAGCCGATACCGGTCCACCACCGGGCAAAGAGGAAGCGACACATGGAAAAGCTAGGCTTGCATCCGGGTCTCGAGAGTCGTCTGGACCTTCTTGCCGAACGCATCCTCGAAGCTCGCCGAAAAGCAGGCCCCGCAAACGAGCTTGAGTTGATCGAGATGCGGGGAAGAGTCTCTGAGATGCAAGAACGATACGATGCATGGGAAAAGAGATTACTGGAATTGAACGCAGAGGGGTCTGGCTTATTTGCACGGCTGAAGGCCGGTATGGCTCAGGTCGCATTTGACGTAGACGCCTCCTTTCAAAGCTTCGGAAATCGACTAGACGCGACGTTCAGAACTGGCAACGCCCGCGACCGAAACCGCAGTGGGAAATGAGAGAGGGGATATCATAACCGCGAGTTCTGAGATGGCTTAATGGCCCCGCCCTGAGGCTGACCTAAGTAACCTGCTGGGTTCACAAGCGGAGGGCATCATAGGGCGCGGCTTTTTATCCAGGCCTCGAGAAATCGAAATTTCACGATCTGGCGACTTGCCAAATGTCCGCGTTTAGCGGTCAGCTCCCGATTGAACTGCGCGAGGGGAAAAAGGCCGCCGCGCGTTTCATCAACAGCCCGGCGTTGGCGCGCCGCGCCGTCAGCCTGGGAGACGCCCAAACCTCGGTTCAGCACCCGGCCAAACATGACCCACGCGACTTATTCCCGAGAGGAGCGATACGGGATCAGCGAGAGTCTGGTGCGGATCTCAGTCTGGCTTTAGACCCAGGCGGATATTGGAAGCGACATTCAGCAGGCGTTGCATGCAGCCTCGGAATCCCTGATCTCGCGGAAGCTGCCTGCCTGCCGAAGAGTCGAAAGGCTCGGGACCCTGCCCCGGCCCACACGGTCTGAGGCTGGCTTAGTCATGCGCTTAATTTGATAACGCGTATCCAATTTGATAATTTGCATGCGTTCGTTGCACCTTATTTGATAATCGGAACGCATCACATGTTGGAATCCGGTGAGCCGAAATGCCCCATCTTTTTGCCATTGATGCCACGCCGCGCGATTTATGAAAGACCAGGCCCTTCAGCGAACTCACCTAAGCTTTGTGTCCCAACAGTCTGCGGCGCTATCGTTACTGCAGCATATTTGATGATTTCCTCCAAAATGCTTCTCAAATAAGCTGCAGCAACGCGCGTGAACCGACGCATTCTTACAGTTTCGTGCAACGTGATACTCTCTTTCTGCGACCCTCTCACAAATCCGCAACGATGCGTCTAAACTGGCTTGCGCGACAATACACCCGTCTGATCGGCCTTCACCGTTAGCGAGAGCAGAATTCGGCGCTAGCCTCAAATTGCACGCTGGCTGCACCTCTTCCTAAAGAGTATCTTTACTAGCTTGGAGCGTCTCGGCCGAGACCGACAAATCGATTTGCAGCGCTGACCGCAACAAATTGAACTTCATAGCAACGGCCAAGCAAATCAAAGGGGCGGATCATGGCGATTACACGAAACGTCGCCGTTTTAGTTGGTAGTCTCCGTAAGGGCTCTTACAACCGGCTGGCCGCCCAGGCGCTCGCCAGCTTGGCGCCCGAGGGTCTCCATCTTGAAATCATAGAAATCAGGGATTTGCCCCTCTATGACGAAGACGCCGACAGTCAGAACGCGCCGCCAGCTGCCTGGACGGCGTTTCGGGACAAAATCAAGCTGGCCGACGCCGTGCTGTTCGTTACCCCGGAATACAATCGCTCCGTCCCGGGTGTTCTGAAGAATGCGATCGACGTGGGATCTCGGCCCTACGGCCAAAGCGTTTGGGCGCGGAAACCTGCCGCGATCATGAGCGTGTCACCGGGCGCCATCGGCGGGTTTGGCGCCAACCATCATCTTCGCCAATCGCTTGTCTTCCTCGATATGCCCATTTTGCAACAGCCGGAAGCCTATATCGGCCACGCCGCGACCCTGTTTGCAGAGGATGGAAAACTCTCCAATGATGGAACCAAAGCGTTCTTTAAAAGCTTCATCGACGCTTTCGCGACGCTAATCGAACGCGCCATCGGCTAAGGTCGAATTTGTACCTCAGCCCGCAAAGTCCTGAAGTTAGGAGGCATCGTGATGAAGGCGCTTGTTTATAATGGCCCAGGCAAGAAAGACCTGGAGGATCGTCCCAAGCCTGAAATTCAGGCGCCCGGCGACGCCATCGTGAAGATTGTCAAGACAACAATCTGCGGCACCGACCTTCATATCCTCAAAGGCGACGTCGCGACCTGCAAGCCCGGACGCATCCTCGGGCATGAAGGCGTAGGCGTCATCGACGCCGTCGGCGCCGGCGTTACAGCTTTTAAAATCGGGGATCGTGTTCTCATCTCCTGCATCACTTCCTGCGGAAGGTGTGAGTATTGCCGGCGCGGCATGTACTCCCATTGCTCGACCGGCGGCTGGATTCTTGGCAATGAGATCGACGGAACCCAAGCGGAGTATGTCCGCATTCCACATGCCGATACGAGCCTCTATCCGATACCTGATGGCGTCGACGAGGAAGCCCTCGTCATGTTGAGCGATATCCTGCCGACCGGCTTTGAATGTGGGGTGCTGAACGGCAAGGTCGCGCCCGGATCGACAGTCGCCATTGTCGGCGCTGGCCCGGTCGGTCTCGCCGCCTTGCTCACTGCACAGTTTTATTCCCCCGCTCAGATCATCATGCTGGATCTCGACGACAATCGCCTCGGGGTCGCTGTCCAATTCGGCGCGACGCATACGGTCAACAGCAGCGATGGCCAAGCCTTGGAGACGGTGAAGGCGCTGACAGGCGCTCGCGGCGTTGACACGGTGATCGAAGCTGTGGGGATTCCCGCGACGTTTGAGCTTTGTCAGGATTTGGTCGCACCCGGAGGGACAATCGCCAATGTTGGCGTTCATGGTCACAAGGTAGATCTTCACCTCGAACGGCTCTGGTCGCAGAATATCGCGATTACGACACGGCTCGTGGACACGGTGACGACGCCGATGCTGCTCAAAACGGTGCAGTCGAAGAAACTCGATCCGAGGCGTTTGATCACGCATCACTTCAAACTCGAAGAAATAATAGAGGCCTATGACACCTTTGGTCGCGCTGCTGAAACCTTGGCGCTGAAGGTCATTATCGCTGCCTGACGGGGCTCTGATGGGGGGTGGATATACGACGGGGGGCGCCACGGTGAGCCCGTGCGCGTGCAACCCACGGCAGACCTCGACGAAACTACCATCGTCACGACCGATCGAGCCTATCGTCTCGGCATCGAGTAGCTTTGCTTGATGCATATCTCTGCGCTTGCGACTGCGATATCCCCCGAGAAAATCGCTTCGAGCGCTTCTCCTTCTCGACTCAGGCGGTCAATCTCTGTGTCATAATCATGCGCAGCGTCCTGCGTGGCGAGCGTCGGCAAAGTTCAAAACTCCTCTTCATAGAAAGCCTTCGACGATGCCCGGGAACGACGAAGCCTCGGCCTTGGTGTGGCAGCGATCCGCAGGTATCAACTAACGAGAGAATCGAGCTCGATGGGCTCTTGCTAAATTTTGTGCGCACGGGTAACGCCGTCGCACCCGCACAAAACTCAGCAATGGCCTCGTCATCACCTGCCGTCCGGCGTTTCCACCCCGATCCATTTGGTCTTGACCTGCTCGTAATGGATGGCCGGGTCGTAGAAAGCGACAGTCAGATTGAGCTCCTGCGCTGAAAGCCTGCCGATCGCCCCGAGCGCCGCGTAAGACGCGACCACGCGATCACGCTGCGCAAGCACCAGACCAACCCGTGCATTGAGCAACTCCTGCTGCGCGTTCAGCACGTCGAGCGTGGTGCGCCGGCCGACGCTCGCTTCGTCGCGCACGCCGGTAAGGGCAATCCCCGCCGCGTTCACGGCCGCCTGACTAGAGGCGATGGACGCCTTCGCGCTCTCCAGCAGGCCATAGCTCGATACGACGCTGGCGCGCACGCTGTCGCGCTGCAAATCGGCGTTGAGCCGCGCCTGCCCCAACCGTTCCTTCGCCTGTCGGATCGAGGCATATTCCGCGCCGCCCTGATAGAGCGGCATATTGAACTGGGCGACCGCCGCCGCCGAAAACTGACGCGAACCGGGAATGCCTGCGAAGGAGTCATTTTGACTTGAAACCTGCGCATTCACCGACAGCGTCGGGGATAGCGCGCTTTCGGCGACTTTGACGGCAAGTTCGGCCGCATCGACTTGATGTGTCGCCGAAACGACGCCAGGGTGTTCAGCGAGCGCGATCCGGATCGCCTCGCTCAACGACTTCGGCAGCAAGGGCTCCGTTGACTGGCCTGGCTCAAGACGGCCCGGGTCGGCGCCGATGATCTGCCGGTATGCGGCGATGCTTGTCTTTAGCTGCGCCTGCGAGGCGTAAAGCGCGGAGCGCGCCTGCGCTAGGGACGCCTCCGCCTGGGCGACATCGGTGAGCGTCGTCTGCCCGACATTGTAACGATCCTGAGTCAGTTTTCGCTGCTGTTCGAGGACGGCGATATTATTCTTGCGCAGGTTCAACACCGCCGCGTCGCGCAGCACGTTCATATAGGCGGTCGCGCCATTTTGAAGAATAGCCTGCTCCGTGAGACGCATGGACGCGCGCGCGGCGAAGACGTTCGACTCCGCCTGCCTCACCGAATTTTCGGTGCGGCCGCCGTCGAAGATGTTTTGCGAGACATCGAGGGTCGCGCCGCGCGGATAGCTGACAAATTCGTCCGAGAAAAACTGCCGTTGCCCTGTCATCTGGCTACGGCCGGCGGGAAGTCTCACAGTGCCATATAGCGGGCCAGCGGCGGCCTGAATGCTCGCTTTCGGGCGCATGCCGGCGAGCGCTTTTGGAGCCTCTTCATCATGCACGCGCACATTCGCGCGGCTCTGGTTCAAATCGGGATTCCCCGAATAGGCGCGCGCCAGCGCCGAGAAAAGCGTTTCGGCGGATAGCGGCTCTGCACCTGTGAGGAAAAACAAAAAGCCAGGCGCAAGGACGCGCAGGAGCCTTCCCGCCTTCTTCACGACTGCGCTTTCCCTAACGCCCGAACAGAAGATCGAGATGCGCCTCGAAAAGGTCGCCGATATCGAGCGGCTGTTTCCGGTCGAGCAGGCCATTGTGAATGATGCCGTACCAGATCGGCGCAATCAGCAGCTCTGTATGATCGACAAGCAAGTCCTTCTTCAGCTCGCCGCTCTCTCTTGCTGATCGCATCAGCTCGCGCAGCTGGTCCAGCAGCGGATCAAACATTTCCCTGCGGTAGATTTCGACGAGTACCGGGAAGCGCACGCCCTCCGTAAGGACAAGCCGCGCCAAAGCGCCGCGGCGGGTGCTTTCGACGACGCGCATTGCAGGCAGCATGGTCCGCCGCAGAAAAGCCCCCACCCTTTCGCCAGGCTTCCGGTTCGTCGCGTTCACATCGACAAGCGCGCCGGCGATCTCCTGCTGAACCACGCCCTCGAACAGCGCCTCCTTTGTCGGGAAATAACGGTAGGGCGTGCCCTTGGCGACGTCGGCGCGTCTGGCGACCGCTTCCATCGTTGCATTGGCGAAGCCCTTTTCCAGAAACTCCGCAAGCGCCGCCGTGGTAATGACCCGCCGCGTCTGCGCCGTCTTCTCTGGGCTCGGACCTCTGGCTCTTCGCTGCGATGCCTTGGTCTTTCTGACCTTGCCCCTCGCGGGTTCCGCATTCTTTCGGCGCGTGGTCTGCATTTTCCTGTTCCGCACTTGACACGATATGACTATACGGTCATTTTTAATAAATCAAGAGGCAAGCGTGAAGCGGCGCCCGGTTTCGCTTCCCATCAGGGTCTAGAAATGTTTCTCATCCGCGCGGAGAACTGGCTCTTTTCCATCAAGACGTTCCTTGCCGGCATGCTCGCTTTGGCCGTCGCCTTCTGGCTCGATCTGCCGCGGCCTTACTGGGCGCTGGCGACCGTCTACATTGCGTCGCAACCGCTGACGGGCGCGACTCATTCGAAGGCGGTTTTCAGGGCTATTGGAACGTTTGCGGGGGCCGGCGCCGCGGTCGCGATGGTCCCGAACCTTGTAAACGGGCCGCTGCTGCTGACGCTCGCGATCGCGCTCTGGTCGGGCCTGTGCCTCTACCTCTCGCTGCTCGACCGTTCGCCGCGCGGCTATGCCTTCATGCTTGCGGGATATACGACGGCGATCATCGGCTTTCCGGCCGTTGACGCTCCCGCCGACATTTTCAGTCTGGCGCTCTCGCGAACCGAGGAAATCCTGGTCGGCATCGCAAGCGCCGCATTCGTCTCCAGCGTCATCTTCCCGCGCAGCGTTGGCCCGGCCGTCGCCGGACGCGTGGCGCTTTGGATCAAGGATGCAAAACTTAACCTCAATGACGCTCTTCATAGCGAAACCACGGCCCTTGGCAAGAGCCATTGGCTGCGCCTTGCCGCCGACACAACGGTAATCGAGGGCCTCGCCGCGCACCTTGGGTTCGAGGCGGGCTCGGATCGGCGCATGCTTTCCCAGGTTCGCCGCTTGCTGCCGCGGATGCTGATGGTTCTGCCGGAAATTTCCGCGGTGTCGGACTGCGTTGGCGAGCTATCATCGCTTGGCGGTCCCTCGCCCCAGGCGGCGGCGCTGATCGGGCGTTTGAGCGATATCCTGACCAGCCCCTCTTGGACGTCTGGATCGGCGCTCAGGGACGACATCGACGCGCGCATTGGCGCGTCGCTTCAACAGGCGTCGTGGCGGGAGCTGATTGAATTGAACCTGTTGGTTCGGCTGCGCGATTTGTCCGAACTGCTCGACGACTGCGAGGCGCTCGCGGCGGCGCTTGCCGCCGACGCGCGCTCGTTACAGGCGCCGCTGCTTTTTCCCATCGACTCGCGTCTGTCACGCATTCATCACAAGGATCGTGGCGCGGCGCTGCTTGCTTCGGCGACGCTGTCGGCCGCTATTGTCATCTGCTGCCTGTTCTGGATTCTCGCGGATTGGCGCGACGGCGCGTCAGCCGCGATGATGACGGCCGTGGCCGCGAGCCTGTTTGCGGCGCAGGACGATCCAACGCCCGCCATCGCAAAATTCGCGCTGTGGAGCGCGACGGCTGTCGCCGTCGCCGGCGTGTATATGTTTTTTGTTCTGCCGCGCATTCACAGTTTCGAGACGCTGGCGATTGCGCTGGCGCCAAGCTTTCTGCTCTTTGGCTTGCTGATCGCCGAGCCGAAGACATTTCTGATCGGACTCCCGCTCGGCCTGATCACCGCGAGCGCAATGGCGCTTCAAGAGACCTATGCGGCGGATGCGGAAGCCTTCCTGAATTCGGGGCTCGCCATGGTTGTCGGCATGACGCTCGCCGCGGCGGCCACGGCGATTTTCCGGGTGACCGGAGCCGAGTGGCAGGCCGCACGATTTGTTCGCGCAAACAAGGTGGCGCTCGCCGAGGCGGCGAACATCAAAGGCCGCGGCGGCGAAGCCCGCATCATGGGCCTCATGTTCGATAGGCTGTCGCTCCTCGCGCCCGTCGTCCATGCGAGCCATGAGGCGATGCCCGATGCGATGCGGCAGTTGCGGGCGGGTTTCAACCTTCTCGATGCGCGCCGCGCCCGCATGGCGCTTGGCCCGGGGCCGCGCAGGCGGCTCGACGCCGCCCTGATGCGCCTTGAGCGGCAATTCGAGCGCGGCTTACCGCTCACGGAAGAAGCGCTCGTCGCTCTCAATCGCGCCTTGCAGGCGCTACGGGCCGACGAAGGGCGAGATCGGGACGCCCTTCTCGCGCTGGTTGGCCTGCGCCGATGCCTGTTTCCCACAGCGCCGCCTCCCTCGCTCGTGTTCTCGGGGCCGCCGTCATGAGCCCGGAAGTCAGTATTTTCGGCGTATATGTGCCTTCCTTGCTCCTCTGCGCGCCGCCGGCCTTCTTCTTGGCGGCTCTCGTCAAGCAGACCCTCGCCCTGCTCGGCCTGTACCGCTTTGTCTGGCACAAAGGACTCTTCGACGTCGCCGTTTTCATCTGCGCCCTCGGCGTTGTGTTGCAAATACTGTCTAAGGTCTCACGATGAAAAAACTGGTTTCCACCTTTCTGCGGTTTGCCGCGACATCGGCGCTGGCCGTGCTCGCGGTTTTCGTGGGATGGCGCCTTTGGGTCTATTACGAGGAAGAGCCCTGGACCCGCGACGGCCGCGTGCGGGCCGAAGTCGTCTCGGTCGCACCCGACGTTTCCGGCCTCGTGAGCGAGGTGCTTGTGCACGACAATCAGCGCGTTCGAAAGGGCGACGTACTCTTCCGCATCGACCGCGAGCGTTTCGATCTGGCGCTGCGCCAGGCCGAAGCGACACTTGAGGGACGTATTGCGGCGCTCGAGGTCACGAGCAAGGATCTCACGCGCTACCGCACGCTGGACGCGCGGAACAATATCGCGGTTTCCAAGCAGCAGGTCGAAAATGTGACCGGAACCCAGGCGCAGGCAAAGGCCGCCTATGACCAGGCGCTTGCCGAGCGCGATCTCGCGCGCCTTAACCTTAAACGCTCGGAGGTTCGCGCTTCGGTCAACGGCCTGATGACGAATTTCGAACTTCGGCCGGGAAATTATGTTCTCGCCGGCAAAGGCGTCGCGGCGTTGATCGACGAGGACAGCCTCCATGTTGACGGCTATTTCGAGGAAACGAAACTGCCGCTGATCCACGTTGGCGACCGCGTCGCCGTGCGTCTTATGGGCGAAAGCCAGGATCTCTACGGCCGCGTCGAAGGCATAGCTGGCGGCATCGAGGATCGCGACCGCAGCAGCGGCGCGAACCTGCTCGCCAATGTTAATCCGACATTCAACTGGGTGCGGCTCGCGCAGCGCATTCCGGTGCGGATCGCGTTGGATCCGACGCCTTCGGATATTCGCCTCGTTGCAGGCCGGACGGCTACCGTGGTCATTAATCCCAGCAATGGCGGCAAGCCGAAGTTTTCTATTTTCTCGTGGTAGTCGCCCCGGCCGTGGCAAACAAACCGCGATCCCAATTGGGCTCCCTGCCTTGAGCGGACCGGCCAGTTCTTCGCGACGAAACTCGGACTTCCTCCTTCTGTCACGTTTATTGCCGGCCCCCTATTGCGCATTCATGTATGTCTCTCGATAACCAGTATCGAGACGGCGTGCCGTATACGCAACGGGTTTCCTGCCAGGCGTTCGCTGGCTTCGCGCTTCAGGATGTTTGGCGAGGCGGCTATTCAGCCTTGATGCCATGCTCTGCCAGGACTGTTCAGTTCTTGTCGAATCCAGCTGTTTTGTCGGCGTGGTTTCGGCGCGCCCCATGTCGGCGGCGGCTTCGCCGCGCCGCATTTGGGCGGTGGGTTTGGAGCCCCCCAGCTGGGCGGCGGTTTCATGGGTCCGCATCCCGGGGTCCGAAGCGGCGGCTTGTTGATGCCCGGCGGTCTGCCTTTTGGCAGGCCTTTTATAGGGCATCCCGGGTTCCGGACCTTTGCATTCCGCCACCACCACCATGGTTTCCGTCGCTTCGCTTATCTGCCCTTCGGGGTCGGATACGGACTCTATGGCGACGATGGTTGCTGGCGAAGAGGCTGGACCGTTTATGGCTGGCGTTGGATTAATGTCTGCTACAATTACTTCTGCTGACAAGACCGCCTGGGTCTCTCCAGACTGGACTCTGCGCGTCGGTTTGGCGAACGGCGACGCGTTCTTGCATGACCTGGTCGGCTTTCCGAAAACCGTAGTGCGTTAGCACAGGCGAACGTAGCGCACTTCAAGGAAACGCGGCGTGGATCTGCGGCTGGCAATGCGGCTGTAGGCTTGAGACAGATGAGAAATCGCCGGCCCTCAATGAAATTATCGGCTGGCGCAGCAGCAACGCTTGCATATATTAGCTCCACCTCATATATCCCCGACACACCCTCCCGCACTAGAAAGGCACACGGCCCGCCATGGAACAGAGCGACAAGCGCAACAAATACGGTTTCGAGGAATTCAATCTGGGCGACGTCTGGCGTTACTTTGGCGTCTCCCTGGGGAATATCCGCAGCGCCGCCCAAATGTTTGGCCAGCGTCACAGCATGCGGTTCAAGGTGCGGCAGCAAGGCAAATCCGTCCTCGTCGAGCGACTGGCCTAAACAGCCACTTACACTCTTCCTCCCCAGACTTGGCCCGGAGCAATTCGGGCCTTCTTTTTGTCCGGGCAAGCCTTGGATCACGGATAGACAGAAGAACATCTCCTCATCAACAGCATCGCGCCGCACGGCTTTCTGCAAGCTTTGCAGAGAGCGACGCAATTAGCGGCCCGCAAGGCCGCCGCCGAAGCCCGCGTCTCTCGCCTTTAAAAAGGCGGCGTAATCGGCGGCTGAACGCTCGGCGTAGAACATGGCGAACGACGCGATTGCGTCATCGAAGGCGTCGCCCTTGCCCATATAGCCGGCGATCACAGCGGGATGGCCAGAGCGGGCGTGGGCGCATGCCAGCGTTCGGCCGCAAAGACACGCGTAATCCGCCAGCGCCTTATGCTCCGCGACGTCGATGACGCCGCCAAGTCGCCGGTTTTTGAGGCGTCTAATATAAAATTGCCGCCCGGACGCTTCATCTTCCGTCCATCCGAGAAAGATATCGGTCGCGGCCTGCATGGTGCTCTGCCCCTCGACAACGCGCCGACCCTGATGCCCCTCATAGGGCGCCGCGCCAATTTGCTCGAGAACCGATCTGCGGGCTTCCTTGACCTGCAGGAAAAGCGGCTCGGCGTCGCCGCTATCAAACAGCCCGATGAAGCAGAGTGTCCCGACGGAGCCCACGTCGACCGCCTTGGAAGGCGAGATCTTGGGACGAGTAGGCGTCCTCCCGAGTCCGATGGTCCCCCAGGCCTAGCGCCCCCAGATCATAAGCTTGCTTAATATATGGCTGCTTGATATGTAGCGAGATGAACTAGGGAGGGGCAGGCAATTGACAAAGGCTGACCAAAACCGGGACCTCGCCTTCACGCTGAGCGACGTAGCGCGCCTCTTGCGAACATGCGCGGACCAAAAAGTCGCCCAGTTCGGCGTCACGCGCGCAAAGTGGGCGGTTCTGGCGCGGCTCGAGCGTTTCGAAGGGCTGAAGCAGTCTGAGCTCGCCGAGATGCTCGATCTCCAACCCATCACGCTGACGCGTCTTCTCGACGGCCTTTGCGAAAGCGGCTTGATCGAGCGTCGGGCTGACGCGGAAGACCGCCGCGCCAAGCGGCTTTATCTCACGCCCGCAGCGCGGCCGCTTCTGAAACGCCTAGGAAAAGCAGGCAACGAATTGATCGAGGCGGCATTCGACGGCCTCAGCGACGCCGAAACGGCGCGACTTCTCTCAAAGCTTCTGGCGATCAAGGACAACCTCCGCCGCGCCGCGCGACGGAAGGAGACCGAAGCGGAGGTGCGCTATGGCTGAAGCAGGCCTGGAGACCGCACGGCGATTGACTAACCCATCCGTTCACGCGAAGCGTATCTTCGCGTTTGCTCGACAGCGCCTTCGGCTTTTGCTCATGGTAGGCGTTCCTGCAGCCGCCGCAATGGCGGGCGTGGCGCTCTATCTCGCCGGCGGGCGATATGTTTCGACCGACAACGCTTATATCGGCGCGCGTAAGGTTCTCGTTACACCGGACGTTTCGGGAAAGATCAGCGGCGCGCTCGTGCGCGAGGGACAGCATGTCGGCGCAGGCGACGAGCTCTTTCGCATTGATCCGGCATCCTTCGAATTTGCCCTGCGCCAAGCGCAAAGCAGGGTCGATACGGTCCGCGCCGAGTTCGCCAATCTCAGGTCGAACCACAAATCGCTGAGCCGGCTGGTCCAGCTCGGTGAGCAAGCGGTCTCAGTCAAACGGCGTATCTATGACCGCAAGAGCGGACTGGCCGCCCGCCAGTTCAGCACTCAGGCGGACCTCGAGGACGCCAGCGCCGGTCTGTTGGCGGCGGAATTGCAATTGCAGCCGGTGCGACAGCAATTGGCCGAGACGATGAACCAGTTGCAAGGCAACCCCGATCTGGCCATCGAGGAGTTTCCGCCTTATCGGCAGGCCAAGGCGGCTCTGGATCAGGCGCAGCGCGATCTCGATCATACGATTGTCAAGGCGCCGATCTCCGGCGTGGCAACTCAGGTCGACAACATCCAACTTGGCAGATTCGTGACCGCCGGGACGCCGATCCTGAGCGTCGTGGACGACTCCAGGCCATGGGTCGATGCGAATCCCAAGGAAACGGACATCACGCATCTACGCATCGGGCAGAAGGTCGAGATTGCCGTCGACACCTTTCCTGGACATGCCTTCCACGGCCATGTGGCGTCCCTCGGACCTGGCACGGGCGCGCAATTCGCACTCCTGCCGCCGCAGAACGCCAACGGAAACTGGGTGAAGGTCGTCCAGCGCGTGCCAATCCGAATTGAATTCGAGCCCGGTCAGAAGCTCTCGGCCTTACGCGCCGGAATGAGCGTCACCGTCGAGATCGACACGAAACGCCAACGCAGCCTCGCCTCGCTTATTGGGGCCGGCCAAAGCCTTGCGGAAGAGGAGCCGCAATGACCGCTCCCGCGCGGGGCGCGCAACGCGGGATGGTGACGGTCTGCGCCATGAGCGCGACGATCATGCAGGCGCTCGATACGACGATCGCCAATGTCGCTCTGCCGCATATGCAGGGCAGCCTTTCGGCGTCGCTCGATCAGATCAATTGGGTTTTGACGTCCTACATCGTCGCGGCCGCCGTCATGACTGCGCCGATCGGCTGGATTGCCGAACGTTTCGGGCGCAAGCGACTTTTCCTCATTTCCGTGGCTGGCTTTACGCTCGCATCGATGCTGTGCGGCTTTTCCCAGAGCATTGGACAGATGGTCGCCTTCCGCCTGTTGCAGGGCGCCTTTGGCGCCGCCCTCGTGCCGCTTTCGCAGGCGGTCATGCTCGACGCCTACTCCGTGCAAGAGCGAGGCTCCGCCATGGCGATCTGGGGCGTCGGCGTCATGCTTGGCCCCATCATGGGGCCGACCCTCGGCGCCTGGTTGACGGACAACTACAATTGGCGCTGGGTCTTCTTCATCAACCTGCCGATTGGCGTTCTGACCGTGCTCGGCCTCCTAGCCTTTATGCGGGAGACCGAGTTCGATACAGGCCGCCGTTTCGACTGGTTTGGCTTTCTCGCCCTCGCCGTCGGCCTCGCGGCGACACAGCTCATGCTCGATCGCGGCGAAAACGCGGGGTGGTTCGACTCGCGCGAAATCCTCGCCGAGGCGCTCGTCGCTCTTGCAGGTTTCTACTTCTTCTTCGCGCATTCGCTGACGACAGCGTCGCCCTTCATTCGCTTCAGCATGTTTCGGGACCGTAATTTCGTCGTCGGCTGCATCTTCATGGCCGTCATCGGCGTGGTTCTCTTCGCGACGATGGCGCTGGTGACGCCTTATATGCAGAACGTCGTCGGCTATCCCATCCTGACTGCCGGCTTTCTTCTCGCAGCGCGCGGCGGCGGCACGCTTGTGGCGATGTTGATCGTTGGCCGGCTGCTTTCCATGGTGGAGGCGCGTTATCTCGTGTTTTGCGGCCTCTCGCTCGCCGCCATAACCCTTCAACAAATGGAGGGCTTTACTGACCAGACCTCGTCCAGCGCCATAATCTTCGCTGGCGTCCTGCAGGGGTTCGGTCTCGGCCTCGTCTTCGTTCCGCTGAACACCGTCGCCTTCGCGACATTACCCCACAAGCTGCGGACCGAGGGCGCCGCGATGCTGACCCTTGTGAGAAACATCGGCAGCTCTGTCGGCATTTCGATCGTGATCGCCCAATTGACCCAGGGAACGATCCAGGCCCACGCGCGTCTCGTCGAATTTGTGACCCCCTTCGCGGGGGCCCTGGATGCCCTTGGTCCAAGAGTTCAGTTCAACGTCATGACCGACGAGGGCCGCGCCATGCTCGACGCTCTCGTCTCGCAACAGGCCGCGATTATCGCTTATTCGGATGATTTCCGGCTGTTGAAATTTCTCCTGATCGCCACCCTTCCGCTCATTCTGATGCTTGGTTCGTCGAAAACGCCGACAAGCTCGGGTCCGCAAGTCAACCTGGCGCTGGAGTGAAAATGCAAGGCAAGGGATCAATATGACGACGGAGGCTCGGACCATCCAAACTATTCGCCTTTTGGGCGGCTGCACGGAGATGCTCCTTTTCGTCATGCTACTCGGCGGTTTGATGCTCGGAATGACCGGACCGCTCTCGGCCGAGACGCTTGGTTCCGCACTTGCGCGCGCCTATGCGGGCAATCCCGACTTGAATCAGAGCCGGGCGGCTGTCCGCGCCCGTGACGAGGAGGCGCCGAAAGCGCTGGCGGGCATGCGTCCCAAGGCCAATATTCAGGCCTCCGCCGGCCCGCAATACGCAAATCTGCGATTTCCGGCCGGCCGCAATCAGGAAACTGGCAAGAGGCAGTACACACTCGAGGAATATACCGGCTGGCCGCGCGGCACGACCTTTAACCTGCAACAAAGCATTTTCGACGGCGGTCGCACCGAGAATTCGGTCAAGCAGGCCGAGTCGAACGTTTTCGCCGCCCGCGCGACCATGCGGCTGACCGAGCAGGCCATTCTCCAGAACGGCGCCACCGCCTACATGAACGTGCTGCGCGACACAGCGGTTATGAATTTGCGCAAAAACAACATCGCGGTGCTGGAGCAGCAGCTCAAGCAGACGCGCGACCGCTTCCAGGTCGGCGAGGTGACGCGCACCGACGTCGCCCAAGCCGAGGCGTCGCTGGCCCAGTCGCGTTCCGAGTTTTACGCCGCGCAGGCGCAACTCAAGAACAGCGTCGCCAATTACCGGCAGATCATCGGCGCCGACCCCAGCAATCTGCAGCCGGGTGCCTCTGTCGAGCCTTACCTGCCAAAGACCTTGAACGATTCGATCCAGATTGCGCTGGTCGAGCATCCGGGCGTGGTGTCAGCCGTGCATCAGGTCGATGCGGCGGAGCTTGCCGTAAAGGTGGCCGAGAGCGCGCTGATGCCGAATTTGTCTCTCAACGCACAGGTCTCGAATCAGTACGATTCCTTCCTCGGAATTCCCGGCACAAGGCAGTTTTCCGCTCTGGCGGCCGCGCAGCTCAATATTCCTCTCTATCAGGCCGGCGCCGAATACGCCTCGATCCGGCAGGCGAAGGAGCAGCTCGGACAGGCGCGTCTGAACGCCGATCTGCAACGCGACAGCGTGCGCGCCAGCGTGGTGTCGAGCTACGGCCTGCTGGAGACGGCGAGAGCCTCGATCATTTCGGGGCAGGCGGCGGTGAGGGCGGCGGAGACGGCGCTTGCCGGCGTGCGCGAGGAGGCCAAAGTCGGCCAGCGCACGACGCTCGACGTGCTGAACGCGCAGCAGGCGCTGCTCAATGCGCGCGTGAGCCTCGTCATCTCCCAGCGCGACCGCGTCGTGGCCTCCTATGCGGTGCTCGGCTCGATTGGCCGACTTTCTGCACAGGAGCTTGATCTAAACGTAAGTTTGTATGATCCGACAATCCATTACGAGCAGGTGAAAATCAAGTGGTGGGGCACGGACACGCCCGATGGCCGCTAACGTAGACGTCCGAGCCAATCGCAAATCAAGTCGCGGTTTAAAAACGTCCTGATGGACGGGCTTGCGTCGCTGGAATGCAAGGTGACAGGAAAACCTCCAGGAGGGGAGCACACCCTTATCGTCAGCAAGCTGGTCGATGGAAAAACCCTCCATCAACAGGCGGAGCCGCGATAGTGACGCTGCAACACTGGACAAGGGCCCGGGGTTGTTTTCCTGACAAACTTAGCGGGCTTCTATCTGATTGCGACGCACTCGCAGTCGCCACCGCGACAGTTGTTATCAATCCGAGCATGGGTGTCGATTCGACGTTCTCTATTATCCCACTATTGTAGTCTTGCCGGCCGTGACAAACAAACCGCGATCCCAGTAGGGCTCCCTGCCGAGCGAATTGGCCAGATGGTCGACGAATGCGCGAACCTTGTGCGCGTCGATGCGCCCCGGAGGCATGACCGCATAGAGGGCCGGCTCCGCCGCGCGCCAATCGCATAGGACCGCAACCAGGGCGCCCGAGCGCAACGCCTCATGCGCGATGAATGTCGGCGCGAGAAAAACGCCTAGGCCGTCAACCGCCGCCTGAAGCAGAATGTCGCCATTGTTGCCCCGAAGACGGCCGCGCACGCGAACATCCACTTGAACGCCGTCGCGTTCGGAACTCCAGACGCCATGGCGCGCCAGATAGTCGTAGACTAGGCAATCATACGATTCGAGATCGCTCGGCTGCTGCGGCGCAGACCTTTTATCGAGATAAGCGGGGGCGGCGCAGACCACCATGCGCGCCGGGGCGAGATATTTCGCGCGAAGGCTTGAGTCTTCGAGCCGCCGGATCCTAATCGCGACGTCGAATCCCTCTTCGACAATATTGACGACGCGATCATCGAGGGTCGCCTCGATGTCGATTTTTGGATTGAGAATGAGAAATTCGTCGATGATCTTCCCCAGATGGCGAATTCCGAAGGACATCGGCGCATTGATCCGAAGCGTCCCTTGGGGGGTGGAGGAGGACGACCGAATATCCTGTTCGGCGTTGTCCAGCAGGCCGAAGATCGTATTCGCCATCTCCTGTAGCTTCCGCCCTGCCTCCGTCAGGCTCATCGTTCGGGTCGTCCGATTGATGAGCTTGACTCCGAGCTCGTCTTCAAGCGCCGACACGCGCTTACTCACGATTGTTCGGGAGACGCCGAGCTTATCGGACGCGCGCGCGAAACTTCCGAGCGACGCAACCGTCGAAAAGGTCCTCAAGGCCTCGAGATCGCGGATCAACAACGCCTCCGTCTCGGCTCAGGGTCGATCGATACAGCCACAAGCAAATGCGCTGTCGACATGAAAAGCAGGAAGAGAGCGCGCTATCAAGCATGGATTTTCAGCCCGCGCGCTTTGCTTTACCGAGAAAGTCAATGTCCGGGCCCTTCGGGACGATGCCTGTCGGATTGATCAGGCGGTGGCTGCCGTAATAATGCGTCTTGATTTGATCGAGCTGGACGGTGGCCGCGATTCCAGGCTGTTGATAGAGCGTGCGCGTGTAATCCCACAGTTCCGAGAAATCCACGAGACGGTTTCGATTGCACTTGAAGTGTCCAAAGTAGACGGCGTCGAATCGAACCAGCGTGGTAAACAGACGCCAGTCTGCCTCCGTAATCTGGTCGCCCAGCAGGAACTTCTGCTTGGAGAGCCGAGCCTCCAGAGAGTCAAGCGCCGCAAACAGCTGATCATAGGCTTCTTCATAAGCGGCCTGCGACGTCGCAAATCCCGCGCGGTAGACGCCATTGTTGATCGCCGGATAAATCATGTCATTCAGGGCGTCGATTTCCTTCGCAAGCTCCGGCGGACGCAGCAGCGGCCCTTCGGCGCCTGGCCAGGCGTCGAACATGCGGATGATATCCGACGATTCATTGTTCACGATCGTCCCCGAAACGCGGTCCCAGAGCACTGGCACGGTGACGCGCCCGGTGAAATGCGGATCGGCTTTCGTGTAGATCTGCCACAGGAAGCGCGCGTCGTTATCCGGGTCGGCGCCTTCGCGCAGCGTCCAGCCATTCTCGAGCATCAACGGCTCGACGTAGGACGCGTCGATCGCCTTTTCGAGCCCCTTCACTCTGCGGTAGATCAAGGTCCGATGCGCCCACGGGCAGGCCCAAGACACGTAGAGACGGTAGCGGCCCGCTTCAGCGGGGAACTGTCCCGCCGAGCCGATCGAATGGCGAAACTTCGCTAGCGACCGCTCGAAGCGCCCGCCAGAGGCCTTGGTGTCATACCATTCGTCGCGCCACATGCCGTCAACGAGAAGGCCCATCCGGCTGCTCCTTTTTCTTGCCGAATTCGCGGCGAGGCTCCTATGCACCCATATAGGCACAGAATTCGTCTCCCGAAACTCATCGAAACAGCGCCAGACTGTCGTCGGAATGCGGATAATCGGCCGGACGCCAGCCTTTTGGATTGTTTCGATTCCGCGAACAGTCAAATTCCAAAATAGCGGATTGATGATGTCGAGGCTTTGAGCGCATTTGGCCCTACCGGCCGTCGTTGTCCGGCAAAACCCTTCGAGGCAATCAATGACGCTCTCTTCTCATCCTTCTGCTCGCCCTCTAATTTCCGCCGCCCATGCGAGCATGGATTCGCTTTCCCCCTTTGCCGATCTGCTGGTTCGCGCGACGACCGGCTTGCTGCTCGCGCCGCATGGCGCTCAGAAGCTGTTCGGCTGGTTCGGCGGCTACGGCCTCGAGGCGACCGGCCAGTTCTTCGCGATAAAACTCGGGCTTCCTCCTTCTGTCGCTATTCTTGCCGGCCTGATCGAATTCTTCGGCGGGCTCTTCCTGGCTGTCGGCTTTCTGACCCGGCCTGTCGCCGCGCTTGTGTTCGCCCTGATGGTCACCGCGGTCTTCAAGGCGCATCTGGGTTCGGGTTTCTTCTGGACGAATGGCGGCTACGAATATCCCCTCTTTTGGGGGATTGTCGCACTGAGCTACGTCATCCGCGGCGGAGGGCGTTACTCTGTTGACGCTCTGATCGGTCCCAAAATCTAAAACTGGCGGAGACGAGCGCAAAGGGGCGTTCGTCTCCCCCGGAGAAAAGCGACGCCCATCATGGCTTGATGGCTTGTCGACTGTTGGCTGGCGATGGCAAAATCTTTTTCAACCTTCCCTAACCGTCGGAGGGCTCCCGTGCGGCTCCCAACCTATTTCGTCTCCCATGGCGGTGGGCCATGGCCTTGGATGCCCGAATGGCGGCGACGGTTCGCCGACCTCGAAGCCTCGCTCGCCCGGATCCCCGAGGAATTGCCCGCTGAGCCGAGAGCCGTGCTTGTCATCTCAGGCCACTGGGAAGGGCCCAATTTTGCCGTCATGTCAGCAAGCCGGCCACCCATGGTCTATGATTACTCCGGCTTTCCGCCGGAAACCTATCGCGTCGTCTACCCGGCTCCGGGTGCGCCTGAGGTCGCTGTGCGGGCAGCAGACCTCATACGCGCCGCAGGCCTGCCGACGCGGCTTGACGACAAGCGTGGATTTGATCACGGCGCCTTTGTTCCGCTCTTCATTATGTATCCGAAGGCCGAGACGCCAGTCTTCCAGCTCTCGCTGCAATCAGGCTACGATCCCGCCAGGCACTTCGCGGTTGGCCGCGCCCTCGCCCCTCTACGCACAGAAGGCGTGCTTATCATCGGCTCGGGCTTGAGCTATCACAACCTCGCGCTGTTTGGACCCGGAGCCCAAACGCCCTCGGAGACTTTCGACAAGTGGCTTTCCGAGGCGCTGTTCAGTGCGCCCGGTCGGCGCTCTGCCTCCGTAATGGCCTGGGAGCAGGCTCCTTGCGCCCGCGTCTGCCATCCGCGCGAGGATCACTTGGCTCCCCTGTTCGTCGCGCTCGGCGCCGCTGAAAATGAGACGGCGACGCTGACCTATCATGAACGGGATCTGTTCGGGGGCGTCACCGCCTCGAGCTATCGGTTCGGATAACGGCGGAACGCAGTGCGTTTAGACATTGCAGAGGGGACCGTAAAGCCCAAGAAAAAGACCGCCGCTTTTACGCACTACTATACGCTGACGATTGCCTTGCGGAACCTCATCAACGACGCCGCGACGAAGATCGCGCTAATAGCCGTCATCACGGCCATTTGCGGCCAAACAATTGAAAAATCTGCGCCCCGGTAGAGGATAGCCTGGGAGAAGGAAACAAATTGCACGGCAGGAGAAACTTGCATTACCCCCTGGAGCCAGGCCGGCATGCTTTCCATGGGAGTCGTGCTTCCGGATAAGAGATTCATAACCATCAAAACGGGTATCACCAACAATCCAAACTGGGCCATCGAGGTCGTAAAAGTCGCCAGGAAAATTCCCAGCGCCGTCACCGTGAATTGATACAGGATCGCGCCTGCGACGAAAAGCGCGATAGAGCCGGCGATCGGAACCTGCAGCAACCATTGGACGACCAGCCACAGCGACAAGAGCGCCGCCACGATGATGACGAGGCCGTTGGCCCATATTTTGGACAGCATAACATCCAATGGCGTAACGGGCATCACTAACAAGTGTTCGATCGTGCCCTGCTCGCGCTCGCGGATCAACGCAGCTCCGGTCAATACGACGGAAAGAATGGTGATATTGTTGATCACCTGCATCACGGATACAAACCACTCCGACTTCAAATTCGGGTTGAACCTCGAGCGTATCACCAGATTGATGGGCAATCCGTTTCCGCCTTCGGCGCGCTGCGCGAAATTTAGCGCTTCGCGCGAAATAATGTTTTGCAGATAGATCGCGCCATTGCCCGCTTGCGTCATCGCTGTGGCGTCCACATTGATTTGCACGGAGGGCATCTTGCTGGCGCCAACGTCGGACTCCAGCTTGGGTGGAATCTCGATCACGAACACGAAGCGAGCCAAATCCATAGCCCGATCGATTTCGGACGCAGGGATTTCTTCTGGTATCTTGAAATATGGCTCTTGAACGGCGTCACGAATTCGCCGCGATAAGTCGGATCGATCTTCGTCGACGATTGCGACGGCGGCGTGCTCCACTTCGAACTTCGCGCCTGTCGCCACCGAATAAACCGCAAAGGTAAACATATAGGCGATGAGAGGCACGAGCACGGGGTCGGCCCGCAAGCCGCGAAGCTCCTTCACGCCGAGGCGGAAGATGTTTGAAAGGCTGCGGTTCACGTCATCGTTCCTGCTTCTTCAGCGCGAAGATCGCCAACCCGATAAACAGCACTGCAAAGCCAGCGAGCGTCACATGGTCGGGCCAGAGTTCGACGAACCCAAGACCTTTTGTGAAAGTTCCGACGCTGATCTGCTGAAACCAGGCGGGAGGAAATACTAGACTAAACACACGCGCGCCGCCGGACAGCGCTGAGACTGGCGTCAGTAGCCCCGAGAAGTTCACCGAGGGCACCATGGTGATGACCGTCGTGGCGAAAATGGCGGCGACCTGTGTCCGGGTGAACGATGAGATCAACAAACCGAATCCGGTGGTGGCTAGAACATAGAGGACGACGCCAACCAGCAAAGCAAAGAGCGACCCCTTAACAGGCACCCCGAATAAGGCGACCGATGTCGCCAACAGGATAGCAAAACTCACGCACGAAATCACCACATAGGGGAACTGTTTGCCGACAAGAAACTCGAAACGCGTGACAGGCGTCGATCGGAAATTCGCAATCGAGCCCATTTCCTTCTCTCGCACTACGCCGACGGCCGTCATCATCGCTGGGATAAGAACGAGCACCAACATGATGACGCCAGGGATGATGGCGAAGACGCTCAGAAAGTCTTGATTATAGCGAAAGCGGGTCTCAACCCGGACTGGCGTCACCGACGTCGCCTCGCCCGATCGCCGCACGGCCTGATCGGCAAGATATTTGAACGTCAAGCCGGTGACGTAACCGCTCGTCGTTTCCGCGCGAAACGGCATTGCGCCATCGAGCCAGACACCGACTTGGGGCATTCGCGCGTTGAGCAAATCTTTCCCGAAGCCAGGCGGAATCTCGATTGCTAGTTTGAGCTCCCCGCTCGTCAATCGGCGTTCGAGCTCCGCAGCATTTTTGATAGGCGGATGCTCGTCGAAATAGCGCGAACCTTCGAAGTTTTGCAGCAGCTGGCGGCTCTCCAGCGTCTGGTCCTGGTCGAGCGCGGCGTAAGAGAGGCGCTCGACGTCGAATGAGATGCCGTAGCCGAAAGCGACCATCAAACTGATTGGGCCGAGGAGAGCGAACGCCAGCCGCAAGGGATCGCGCAGAACCTCGACGGTCTCTCGGCGCGCGTAGGCCCAAAAGCGGCCGATGTCGAAGAATCTGCTCGCTGGCTCAATCGTTCGCGGCGAAAAAGTCGTGTCCGCATAAATGTCCTGAACCTCCGCGGCGACCGCCACATTGGCCGCATCCTCGAGATATCCGATGAACGCCTCTTCCAGAGTCTTAGCGCTGCGCGCGGAGATCAGGTCTCCCGGGGAGCCGTCAGCAAGCGTCTTGCCGGCGTGCATGAGCGAAATGCGATCGCACCGCTCGGCCTCATTCATAAAATGCGTGGAAATGAAAATGGTGACGCCATCAACGCGCGAGAGCTCGATGAGGCTCCGCCAGAACTGATCACGCGCTACCGGATCGACGCCGGACGTCGGCTCGTCCAGGATCAACACCTCCGGACGGTGCAGGACCGCGACTGCCAATTGCAGGCGCTGGCGCACGCCCAGCGGTAAGTTGTCGGGACGGCTATCGGCGACGTCGACGAGCCCGTAGCGGCGCATCAGCTCCGCGATGCGCGTTCGACCCTCTTGTTCTGGAAGCGCGAAGATACCGGCATGGAGATCGAGATTTTGGCGGACGGTGAGCTCTCGATAGAGAGAAAAGGATTGCGACATATAGCCGACGCGTTTTCGCGTCTCGATGTCTTGTGCGTCGATCGGCTGGCCGAGCAGGACTGCTTTGCCGGCGGAAGCGGGCAACAGCCCCGTCAGCATTTTCATCGTCGTCGATTTCCCGCAGCCGTTCGAGCCAAGGAAGCCGAAAATCTCGCCTTTCTCGATTCGAAAGCTCACATGATCCACGGCGACGAAATCGCCAAAGCGCATGGTAAGACCTTCCGCTTCGATGGCCGGCGGGCCTTGCCCGTGGATAAGCGGTGGGATTTCGATGGCAGTGTGCGACCCTCTCTTTTCTTCCGGAAGCAGGGAGATGAAGGCTGATTCAAGCGTTGGAGCTTTGGCGCGCTCAATGATGTCGGATGGCGCGCCCGTCGCGATGACGCGGCCCGCGTCCATGGCCGCCAACCAGTCAAATCGCTCTGCCTCCTCCATATAGGCCGTCGCCACCACCACGCTCATCCCGGGACGGCGCGCGCGGATTCGGTCGATAAGCTCCCAGAATTGCCGCCGCGACAGAGGGTCTACGCCCGTCGTGGGTTCGTCGAGGATAAGAAGATCGGGATCATGAATAAGCGCGCAGCAGAGCGCGAGCTTTTGCTTCATGCCGCCCGACAGCTTCCCCGCCAGCCGGTCGGGAAACGGATTGAGTCCCGTGCTCCGCAGAAGATCGTCGATGCGGAATTTACGTTCGGCCTCCGACTGGCCGAACAGTTGGCCAAAGAAGTCGAGATTTTCGAAGACGCTGAGTGTCGGATAGAGATTACGCCCCAGACCCTGCGGCATGTAGGCGATGCGCGAGTAGCAGCGCTGACGGTGGGTTTGGTCCTGCATGTCGCCGCCGAGCGCATTCACGGCCCCCGATTGAATTCGGCGGATTCCGGAAATGAGCGCCAGCAAGGTCGATTTGCCAACACCGTCCGGGCCGATCAATCCCGCCATGCAACTCGCCGGGATCTCCAGCGTCACATCGTCGAGCGAAACAGTGCTTCCATAACGATGCGAAACGCCGACAAGCGACGCCGCCGCTTCGTGCCCTTTCAAGTCGGGGCCTGCTAAAACGCCCTTCTTGCTCATTGTGACGGCAGCTTGACATTAAGATAAGCGGGCCATTGGACGTCGCGGGCGACGCGCACGTAGCCGACACCCCGCAAGCCGCTCTTCACACGAGGTTCGAAGGCTTTAAGCAGATCCGGCGGTCCCTGCAACTTGGCCTTGAACATGAGCTTCTCGCGCTCAGTCCTGGTTTCGACGGTCTTGGGGGTAAACTCAGCTTCCGCCGCCACGAAAGAGACGTAGGCGGGAAACACACGATCCGGCGCGACGTCGAGCACGACTCGGGCATCGTCGCCGACCGTGACTCTCCCAGCGTCGCGCGCGGACAAGAAAATTGTCATGTAGACGTCTTTCAGATCGAGGACGGTCGCGATGCGACCGCCCGCGGGAAGAACAGCGCCCGGCTCGATCAGACGATATTGCACGCGCCCGCGCACCGGCGACGTGATCGTTGCGTCATTGACGATCGTCTTCAGGCGATCGACCTGCGCGTCCGCGGCTCTGATGGCGGCTTGGGCTTCCTCGATCTGAGCGTTCGCCCCTTCGACGGCGGCGCTGGCGCTACTCATCTGCTGGCGTTGTTGATCGAGGCGCTGCTTTGTCGCGAAGCCCTTCTTCAAAAGAATGGTCGTTCGATCGAGCTCCTGTTGGGCCAAGATCAGATCAGCTTTGCGGCTGGCAAGGGCGGCGGTCGCCGCATCCAGGGTTTTGCGGGCGCGTTGGGCTTCCGCTTGAGCTTGACGAAACTGGGCGTCGATTTCCGCTCGATCGAGACGGGCCACCACGGAGCCGACGTCGACCATGTCCCCTTCGTGGGGGACGATTTCGATGACGCGTCCCGCCATCTTGGTGGCGATCTCGACCTGTGTCGCCTCCACGCGGCCGTTGGAGGCGACAATCCCCTCCGGCAGAGCATTAGTCTGCCGCAGCGTCCATGCGGCCCATCCGCCCGCCGCCAACAATGATGCGGCGGCGACAGAGATCACGACTTTCAGAATTGTGCTCATCGGCCTCCTTTTTTGCTTCGAGCCTGAAGAGGACAGCTTTCCGCCCGGTGCCTCGTCCCGGCGCTTCCAATTCTCGGTGGCCTCGCGTGCAACGCAACGAATTTCTTCCGACCGCCTGCGTCATAGAGACCCTACACCAGCTCGGATTCGTCGCGCTTGGCCATGGCTGGCGAATCGGCGTTCATTGGTTGCCGAGGTTCGCATCAGCGGCGCGACGATTTGAACAAAGTCGCCCGGGGATGTCAGAGCATCGCCACCATCGTCTAAAAGTAAGATCATCGGGAAAGCGGACTGATTGCTGCAACCGACGCGCCTGCTTGCGTCAAACCTCGACCTCCGTCTCATCGAAGGCGTCGTCGTCCTCGTCCGCGCTTTCCTGATCGTCCAGCCCGAAGGCGTCGTCGAGCGCGCCTTCGATCTCATCGTCACGCTCACGTCGCGGTGTGGCCGGAATATCCAGCGTATCGAGATCGGGGAGATCACGCAGGCTCCCGAGGGCGAAGACTTCCAGGAAGCGCTGCGTGGTGACCCAGGCAATCGGGGCGCCGGGCTGAGGGGCTCGCGGTCCCGGCGCAATGACGCCAAGGTTCTTCAGGCGGCCGAGAATGTCGCGGCTGATGTCGTGGCCGACGAGGCGCGAGAGTTCGCCCCTTGTGACCGGCTGCTGATAGGCGATGGCGGAGAGCGCCAGCATTTCCAGTTTTGTGAAGGAGGGCGGCCCCGCATCCTTTGTCCCCGCGAGCGCGCGCAAGGTTTCGGCATGGCGCGGGCGCGTCCGAAACTGAAAGCCGCCGGCGACGAAGACGATCTCATAGGGACGCGCTTTCAGTTCTTCATTGATGTCGGCGAGAAGCGCGTCGAGCCGGCAGGCGTCGCCGACGAGCTGCGCGAGCGTCTCGCGCGGAACCGGCTTCGACGAAGCGAAGATCGCCGCCTCGGCACGCATCATCCATTCGCGCCAGCGCATGCCGTCCGGCAGATCGGACAGGTCGCGGTCGAGACGGGCGGCGGCGGCGCGGCTCATAGGCCGTAGATCCTGAAACTGTCGCGCCCGGAGAGTTCGCGCACGGCGTCGAGCGCGACGAGGCGGTCGAACAGGCGCCGCGCGGCGCGATCCGAGAGGCCGGCGCGGGACGCGGCAGCCGCAGGGGTGACGGCGTCGTCGGACAGCAGCATGTCGATCACGCGGCCGGCGCCCTTCGCGCGCAAGACCGGCGCGACGGCGAGAAGCTTTTGCGCCCGCCGGGCAAGATCGACGGCGAGCGCATGGGCCTCGACGACCGCGAGGCCATAGGAGAAAGCGACGGTCGCCGGCCAGTCCTCGTCCGTTGGTCGCGGGCGCCTCCCCCCTGCCCCGCGCCTGAGCGAGGGATGGGCCATCGCGACAGCGAGCAGAGGGACTGGCCGCGCCCAGTCGAGACGGCGCGCTAACGCAAAATCAGCGACGACGAAGGCAAAAATTTCCGCGTCTGTGGAGGGCGGACAGAGTTTCATCGCCGCGGCGCTAGCCCACACGGCCGCAGTGAGCGGATCGGGCGCGGCGGCCACGACATTGGCGAGCGCGCCGGCGTCGATCGCCTCCTTTAGCCTGAGAAGCTCAGCCGCGAGCAAGATCGCCGCGTCGAAGCGCGCCGGCACCGACGCGTAGAGCCGGAACAGTTGATGTATCCGCCCCGCTGGGCTGGTCTCGCCGCCGCCTGCGAGATGTTCGGCGTCGCGGAGCGCTGCCGCAACCTCGCGCAGCCGGCAAAGCACCGCGCAGGATTCGGCGGCGCGCAGCGCGAGCCGTTGACGCAGGCAACCAGCATAGACCGGCTCGGAGCCGTCCGGCCCGCTGCGCAGGATATGGTCGAACAGGGCGAGACCGGCGCCAACGGAAAACGTTGCCAGCGCCCCCTCTCCGTTTTGAGGTCGCGCCCAGCGCGGAAGCGGTTGCATTTCAGTGATCTTTGAAACCAACGGCGCCGCGACTCGACGCGCGCGGGAAGAGCGCTTCGCGGCGGAAACGGGCGTGGGCGCGGACGCCGAATCAAGCGCATGCATGGGAAGAATCCTACCGGATGGCGGCGCTTTGTCACCCGTTTTCGGCTGCGATCCGCCGGGCTTGTCTTGTTATAAATATGTCCGATAATGTGCGCTTATCGGACGGAAAACGAAACACCTGTTATGCTGGGCAGGAAAGCCCCTTTTGGGCCACCCTCTGCCTGCCGAGGCGTCGGATTTTCGACCCCCGGCGAGGCCCGCGGCCGCGGCGGGGCAAGTGAGGACAAGCATGGCTGAAGCCGACAAGGACAAGACCGCCGGCAGGGCGCTCGCCGAGCCCGCCCCCCATCTCGCGGCGCTCTCGGAAAAGGCCCGCGACTACGCCCGCAACGCCCGCTCGGAGAATACCCAAAGGGCCTATGACGCCGACTGG
>RXIY01000089.1 GCA_003963405.1 Hyphomicrobiales bacterium | reverse complement strand
TTGCCGACCTTCTGCATCGCCTTGGCGATCTCTTCGCCGATGAAGCGGTCGCCATTCGCCGAGATGGTGCCGACCTGGGCGATCTCGTCGTTGGAGGTGACCTTCTTCGAGTGCGTCTTGAGGTCGGCGACGATGGCGTCGACGGCGAGGTCGATGCCGCGCTTCAGATCCATCGGGTTGAGGCCGGCGGCGACGGCCTTCGAGCCTTCCTTGGCGATCGCGGCGGCGAGAACGGTCGCGGTCGTGGTGCCGTCGCCGGCGGTGTCGTTCTGCTTGGAGGCGACCTCACGGACGAGCTGGGCGCCGAGGTTCTCGAACTTGTCGGCGAGCTCGATCTCCTTGGCGACGGTCACGCCGTCCTTGGTGATGCGCGGCGCGCCGAAGCTCTTCTCGATCACGACGTTGCGGCCCTTGGGACCCAGCGTGACCTTCACGGCGTTGGCGAGAATGTCGACGCCGCGCAGAATGCGGTCACGGGCGTCGGTGGAGAAACGGACGTCTTTGGCAGCCATGTGAAACTCCTGAATGGGGGATTAGAAAGCGTTGAGGGCGGGGCCGAGTTATTCGACGATGCCCAGGATGTCGCTTTCCTTCATGATCAACAGGTCTTCGCCGTCGATCTTGACCTCGGTGCCGGACCACTTGCCGAACAGGACGCGGTCGCCGGCCTTGACGTCGAGGGGAACGAGCTTGCCGCTCTCGTCGCGGCCACCAGGGCCAACCGCAACCACTTTGCCCTCCTGGGGCTTTTCCTTGGCGGTGTCGGGGATGATGATCCCGCCCTTGGTCTTTTCCTCGCCTTCGATGCGCTTGACCACGATCCGGTCGTGCAGGGGACGGAACGCCATTGCAATGTCTTCCTTTTCTGCGCTTCGGACGAAAGCCTCCGCCCGTTGCAAGCCATAAGCGAAATTGTTGGCACTCTCTTTCGACGAGTGCCAGCAGCGACACGCAGATATGTTGGGCGGGGCCCGATGTCAAGATTGAAGCTGCTCCGGATGGCTAGCCCGGCGGGCCCGGCAGGGGCTAAAATGCCCGCCAACGCCCGCGCCAGAGAATGAGCCCTTGTCCTTTTCCGCTTCCCCCCGCGCCACCGGCCTTGCCGCCGCTTTCATCGCCGCTCTCGTCGATCAGACCCACAAGTTCTGGATGTTGCATGTCTTCGGCATCGAGTCCCGGCCGCCGGTGACGCTCGCGCCCTTTCTCGACGTGACGCTCTCCTGGAACTACGGCGTTTCCTATTCGCTCTTTCCCGCCCACGAGGGCGCCGGCCGGGCGCTGCTGCTCGCCGGACAGGCGGTCATCGTCGCCGTCCTTCTCGCCTGGATGTGGCGCGCCCGAAGCCGCCTGACGGCGCTCGCGCTCGGGCTCGTCGTCGGCGGCGCGCTGGGCAATGCGCTCGATCGGGTCGCGCGCGGAGCGGTGGCCGATTTCTTCTATCTGCACACGACGCTTCCCGTCGGGCCGCTCGCCAACTACGTCTTCAACGTGGCGGACGTCGCCATTACGGCCGGGGTGGCGCTGCTTCTCTTCGAGAGCATTTTCCCGCCGCCGCCCCCGGCCGAAAGCGCAGCCTGAAGGGTTTCGCCACTAAATCGCCACCAAGGCGCGCGCATGGTGCATTTTTGACAGGCGGCCAGGCAAACGCGCGCCCAGCGTCCGCCCAATGTCTTCGTTTTGGCCAAGGAGTTCGAATGATGAAGCTCGCACGATCCCGGCGCCGCGCCGCTTTCGCGCTGGCTGGCCTCGTGGCGGTCTGCGGCGGGGCGGCCAGGGCGGCCGACGACAAATCCACCGTCAGCGCGGTCATGGAGCTTTTCGGCTATTCGTCGGACCCGACCGCCGCCTCCATCGATTACCGCGAGCGTCCGAAGCTCGTGCTGCCGCCCAAGATCGGCGAGTTGCCGGCGCCGCGCGACAAGGTCGACCGCCCGGCCGACTGGCCGAGCGACACGACGACCAATCGCAACCGGAGCACGGATCGTTACGCGCGCGTTCCCAACGCGCCCCCGCCGGAGAAAAAGCCGGGGCTCCTCGAACGCATGCGCGGCCCCCGGCCCGACGCCGCGCCCGGCACGGACGACGAACCCGGCTTCTTCCAGCGCGTGCTGCTCAAGAAGCGGTCCGACGTCGCTCTTTCGTCGGAAGAGCCGAGCCGTCGCATGCTCACGGAGCCGCCGTCGGGCTACCGCCGCCCGTCGATGGACCTCAACAAGGTTCCTGATGCGGAGGCGAAGAAGTCGAGCTGGTGGAACCCTCTCGGCTATTTCGGCAATAAGGACGACAAGGATCCGGTGGCGCAGCCGGGCGCGACGACCCCCGCGCAGCAGGCCAAGCAATCCGGCGGCCAGTCGAGCGGCGAGTCCGATTCCTGGTTCCGCATGCCGCGCTTCGTTCTCAAGGATCCGGACAAGGACAAGGATTGAGTTCCGGCCGCGGGGATTTCGGCCTATATAGTGACGAGGTTTTTGGTTCGGGCGGCCGGGCGCCGCCAGAAAGGCCCGTCCATGTCGTTTTCCACCCTGCCGCCGACCGTCTCGCTCACCCCGGGCGCGGCCGGCGGTTCGGCGCACGCCGGCGCCGAGGTTTCGCATTTCAGGCTCGACAACGGTCTCGAGGTGGTGGTCATCCCTGACGCCCGTACGCCCGTCGTCACCCATATGATCTGGTACAAGAACGGCTCGGCCGACGACCCGATCGGGAAGTCCGGGATCGCCCATTTCCTCGAACATCTGATGTTCAAGGGCACGAAGAGCCATCCGCAGGGCGAATTCTCCAATCTCGTGGCGGAACTGGGCGGCCAGGAAAACGCCTTCACGAGCTATGACTACACGGCCTATTTCCAGCGGATCGGCAAGGAGCACCTCGGCACGCTGATGCAGTTCGAGGCCGACCGCATGACCAATCTCGTGCTGACCGACGAGGTGGTCGCGCCGGAGCGCGACGTGGTGCTGGAAGAGCGTCGCATGCGCACCGACAACGACCCCTCCGCCCAGCTCGACGAGGCGGTGCAGGCGGCGCTCTACGCCCATCACCCCTATGGCACGCCCATCATCGGCTGGAATCACGAGATCGAGAGCCTCAATCGCGAAGACGCGCTCGCCTATTACGACCGCTTCTACACGCCGGAGAATGCAATCCTCATCGTCGCGGGCGACATCGACGCCGAAGAGGTCGCGCGTCTCGCTCGGGAGACCTACGGCCGGATCCCGGCCCGCGCCGAGCCGCCGCGGCGTAACCGCACCAAGGAGCCGCCGCATCGCGCGCATCGCCTGGTCTCGCTCTGCGACGAGAAGGTGGAGCAGCCCGCCCATGAGCGGGTCTTCCTCGTTCCCTCCTACAAGACCGCCGCGCCCGGCGAGGCCGAGGCGCTCGAGACGCTCGCCCACATGCTCGGCGGCGGCGCGACCAGCGCGCTCTATGAGACTCTGGTCGTCGAGGAGAAATACGCCGTGGGCGCGGGCGCCTATTATCTCGGCTCGGCCGTCGACGACACGCGGCTCTGGGTCTATGCGACGCCGGCGCCGGGCGTGTCGCTCGAGGAGCTCGACGAAGCGATCGACCGCGTGCTCGCGCGGTTCATGGAGCAGCCGATCGACGAGGAGCACCTGCGGCGCGCCCGGACGCGACTCGTCGCCGACGCCATTTACGCGCAGGACAGCCAGGCCTCTCTCGCCCGCTGGTATGGCGAGGCGCTGGCGACAGGGCTCACCATCGAGGATGTGGCCGCCTGGCCCGCGCGCATGGAGGCGGTGACGGCCGCCGACGTGACCGCCGCGGCGCGCAAATGGCTCGACAAGCGCCGCGCCGTGACCGGTTTTCTTCTGCCGGCCGACGCCTGACGCCCGAACGCCAAGGGGCCGGCGCCGCCGCCGGCCCGATTTATTTCCAGGAACGCCACAGGAAGCCTCATGACCGCCCACGCCCCCGCCGTTTCCATGGCCTCCCGCGCCGAGCATGTGCAGAAGGTCGTCACGCCCGGCGGGATCACCGCCTGGCTGGTCGAGAGCTACGCGGTGCCGCTCGTCGCGCTCGAGTTCTCGATGCGGGGCGGCGCCGCGCAGGACCCGGCCGACAAGCCGGGCCTCGCCACGCTGCTCGCCTCTGTGCTCGACGAAGGCGCGGGCCCCTATGACGCGCGCGGCTTTCACCGCGCCATCGACGAGCTTGCGATCCACCTGGGTTTCGGCGCCGACCGCGACTCGATCTCGGGCCATCTGCAAACCCTGTCGAAGAACGCCGACAAGGCCTTCGAACTTCTGAAACTGGCGCTCGCCGAGGCGCATCTCGCCGAGCCGGATGTGGCGCGGGTGCGCAGCCAGCTCGTCGCCGAGTTGAAGCGCGACGCCAACGATCCCGACGCCATGGCCGCGAAGGCCTTCCGCGAGGCGGCCTTTCCCGGACATCCCTATGGGCGCCCGGTGCGCGGCGACCTCTCCTCGATCGAGACGCTGTCGCGCACCGACCTCATCGCGATGCGCGAGCGCCTCTTCGCCCGCAAGGATCTCAAGATCGCCGTGGTTGGCGCGATCGACGCGCAGACGCTCTCGGATCGCCTCGATGCGACCTTCGGCGCCTTCGCCATGGTCAATGATCTGATCGAGATCGCGCCGACGACCATCGCCGGCGAGGGCTCGCGCCACATCGTCACGCTCGACGTGCCGCAGACGACGATCCGCTTCGGCCGCACCGGCGTCACCAAGCGCGATCCGGATTATTTCGCCGTGGTGGTCGCCAATCACATCTTCGGCGGCGGCAGCTTCACGGCGCGGCTGTTCAAGGAAGTGCGCGAGAAGCGCGGCATGGCCTACAGCGTTTACGCGCAGCTCAACGAATATGACCAGTGCCCGATGCTGATCGGCGCCGCAGCGACCAGAAACGAGCGCGCGGGAGAAGCCTTGCGCGTGATCGAGGAAGAGGCGCGCCGCTTTGCGGAAGAAGGGCCGACCGAGGACGAACTCGACAAGGCCAAGAAATTCCTCATCGGCTCCTATGCGCTGCGCTTCGACACCTCGACCAAGATCGCGAGCCAGCTCGTTCATCTCCAGATGGACGGCTTCGAGCCGAGCTATCTCGACGAAAGGAACGGCCGGATCGCCGCCGTGGGCCTGGAAGACTGCAAACGCGCGGCCAGAAAGCTGCTCGGAGACGGGAAGCTGCTCGTGGCGATGGTGGGGCGGCCGGAGGGCGTGTGAGGATCGGCGCCGATCCGGTGCGAACCGATCAGCCGACGCCAGATCTGAGACAGGACGAGGCGCGATCCGCGACCTTCATCCTGCCTCCCGGACGCGAGGCGCAGCGCGACACGCGCGCTTCTCACGCCTGCGCGGAAGAGTCCAGCGTGCAAATGGAATAATAATCGTACATGACCGAGTCCGTTTTCCTCCCTGGCCAATAGGCGCGATAAAGATCGGCGAACCTTGCCTTGTCGGCGACCCTCATCCCGCATGTGGCGGCCAGGGCTCCGAGGTCGTTCACGCCGGAGATCCACGGGGCGCCGATGGCCGCGAACCTCTCGGCGATCTCCGTCACCTCTGGCTCTCCGGTTTTTTTCGCGATCAGCTCTTCGGCGACATAATCGAAAGACACCGAGCAGCTTCTTATCTCTCGCCGCATCTGTGTCAGGACCTGGACGATCGCTTCCTGTGAAAGATACATGGTGTTTCCTTCCCAGATGAAGTGAGCGTGGCGATCGAAATCGAACCCTTGCGGCCGCAGGAGGTCTCCGAGCCCCGCCTCGACATAGTTTCCCGCGATGAAGGTCGCGCCGGGAGTGATTCCGCTCTCCTCGAGCTTCGCCTTCTTGAAGGCCAGGGTCTCGCCATCGTCGATTTCGAAATAGGCGACATTCGGCGCAGCCTTCCTTTGGGCTCTGGTGTCGAGACCCGCTCCGAGAAGGACGACTTGCCTGCATCCGCGCTTGAGCTGCATGTCGAGCTGATCGTCCAGGTAACGCGTTCTCAGCCGCACATTGTTTCTGACAGGCGGGAAGGAGGCGGAAATGCAATCCGCAGCCTTCCTTGTTTCTTCGTCGAGGAAAAGCCGGACGTACGGGTCCCGGTACAGGGGGGAAGCTTCTCTGTTTTCGTCGTTGCGAAACTCGGCGACGATGAAAGCTGTGCCTTCGACGTTGTGGACACGGGTCATGGGCGCGTTGCTCCAAATGGCGCGAGCCAAAGGCTGGCGATGGTGGCGAAGTCTATATCTGGCGCATTTTCGGGCGCGCCCCTGCCCTCCGTGTCGGAGCTCGTCCGGGCGCTGGCGCGCGAAGAACCGGCGCCTCAATAGAACAGGCGCAGGACGCGAGCCAGGCCGCCCGTGTTTGATGCCACCGCCTGGCCCGAGGTCCGCTTTCCGGGGATCCAGATTTGGCTGGACACAGGGTTAATTCGTGCTAGCCTTTCCCTGCGTCAAAGTGACGCGTCGTCCCCTGTGAGGGAGGGCGACAGCGCCTAAAGCGAACTCACCGATCCACCGATCCAAAGAGGAGTAACGTTTATGGCTGGCAAAGAACTCGAAATCACCTCGACAACCTATATGATGGCCGGCGTTGGCGCCGTCATCCTGGGCGGCCTTGCGGCTGCGGCGCTCGGGGGCCTGCAGAATACGATCGCCGCCGCCGTCGTCGGCGGTCTGGCGGGCGGATGCCTCGGCCTGTTCTTCTAAAAACTTCCTTTTCGCCTCACGACGCTGGGCGCATAGTCCCAGCGTCGACTCCCCGCACGCGCGATCGGACCGTCGTTTCAGAGCGTCGCTCATGACGAGTTATCCGGCCAATTCCTAATCCTTGCGGCGGGCCATCCATCGCGAACGCGGGAGGGAGCCAATATCTCGCCCGAATTTGAATGCGGCAGGAGCTTTTCATGGATGCTGGCCCGGTGGAGACGTGTCCGGGAACGCCTCGGGAAGACGCCGTTCCCGATCCTGTCGCCAATCTGAACATGACCTTCCGGTCGCTGTATGGCGCCAATCGGGACCAACTTCTGGCGGAAACTCCGCTTGCGGCGCTCACCCTGATTGGAACCGGCGAAATCTGGCGCGTCGAATACGGCCAGGTGACGAAATCCTATCCGCCGGCGGAACTGCTGCCGAAGATCAAGGGATTGATGCATGCGGTGCTCGGCGCTCATGGGGCCTGGGGCCTGTTGCTGCGCAATCGGGACGACGCCTCGTCAAAGGCGGCGATGCAGCTGAACGCAGCGCTCGGCGAGGCAATCGAGAGGGTTTCAGCCGAATTGCCAGCCGAATTGGCGGCGCCGGCGCATGCGGTCCTTACCGAACTGAAGACGCTTTCCGACGCATGGCGTTCGGGCCAGGAGGCGACGGCTGACCAGTTTCCGGCGGCGCTCAAGCGAGTCAATCCGCAGCTCGAAGAGATCATCAGGGCCGTGGGCCAAGCCTGCTTCGACTCGCTGGCGGGCGGATTCCAGGCATTGAAGGACGAGAGCGACCCGGATCATTGGCGGCAATGTTTTGTCGGCGTCTGCGGCCCCGGACAAGGCCGGCGCGACAATATCGAAATTGCCGCGGCGATGACGATCATGGGGCGCGACGCTGTCGGCGTCCGTCTCCTCTACCTGGAAAACGCCCTTTCGATCCCCGACGGACTCAGGTTCCTGGCCGCCGCGATCGTCGAAAAGGATCTGGGTCGAGCTGTTTTCGGCGATCCATATCGCATGTGGCGCGATCTCCTTGCCGAGACGGCCGCCGAACATGCCGGCGGCAGCTTCTTCCCTCAGCTTGGACCAGAGTGACGATTGCCTTGCGGCTCCCTTCGGCCCCGCTCGAACGATCGGGGCCGTGGAGTCCGGTGTTCCGGGCTCGGGCGGCCGGCGATCATCCGGGCGCGTCGTTCAAACGCTCCCTTTCGACGCCCGCTCCTCTTTCCGCCGTTCCTCGGCCTTGAGCTGCTCGAGGAGCAGGCGGATAGACTCGGGGAGCGGTTGCCAGAGCACATTGGACAAGGCGGCGCGCAGCGCAAAACCGAGCTCACGCTGGAGCGTAGCGTAATCCCGTTCACCCGTTGAGCCGGTAGTGTCTGTGCGGAGCATCGTCTGTCGCCCTGAGATGAAGCTGCTGGGGCAGGTTGGAGAGAATCAGGAGATTGGAATTGCGGCGCTTGATTTCGAGCAGTGGCGCAGGCTCCCGGCAGTCCGAATTTGCTCCCCGTCGGCGCCGTGATCGCCGGCCCCCTTCAGGCGCAGGCTGGAGGAAGGTCCATCCGGCAATGTAACCGACAAACTGGCCCCTGCGCCGAATGGTAAACGGGCGATCGCAAGAAAAAGCCCTCGCCAGTCGAGCGGGCCCCTGATGCGCTCACTTCTGGGGCAGCAGCGCCAGCAGATCGGCCATCTTCGGCGCGGCGGCGGGGTTCATCATGCCAACGACATGATAGCCGGCGTCCACATGCAGGATTTCGCCGGAGACGCCGCGCGACATGGGCGAGAGGAGGTAAACAGCCGTCTCGCCGACTTCCTCGATCGTCACGACCCGACGCAGGGGCGCGTTATATTCGTTCCAGCGCAGGATATAACGGAAGTCGCCGATGCCGGAGGCGGCCATGGTCTTGATCGGGCCGGCCGAGATGGCGTTGACGCGAATGTTCTTCTCGCCCAGATCCGCCGCGAGATAGCGCACGGAGGCCTCGAGCCCCGCCTTGGCGACGCCCATGACATTGTAATGCGGCATCCATTTCTCGGCGCCGTAATAGGTGAGCGTCAGCAGCGAGCCGCCTTCCGGCATCAGCTTTTCGGCGCGCTGGGCGATCGCCGTGAAGCTGAAGCAGGAGATGTTCATCGACATCAGGAAATTGTCGAGCGTCGTGTCGACGTAGCGGCCGTCGAGCTGGTCCTTGTCGGAATAGGCGAGGCAGTGCACGACGAAATCGACCTTGCCCCAGAGCTTTTCGACTTCGGCGAAAACGGCGTCGATCGTCTCGGGCTCGGCGACGTCGCAGCGGCCGACGACATGGGCCTTCAGCTCCGCGGCGAGCGGGCGCACGCGCTTTTCGAGCGCCTCGACCTGATAGGTGAGGGCGAGCTCCGCGCCGGCGTCGGCGCAGGCCTTGGCGATGCCCCAGGCGATCGAGCGGTTATTGGCGACGCCCAGAATCAGGCCCTTTTTCCCGGCGAGAATTCCGGCGAAAGGAGCGGCGGGCGCGGCTGGCTGTGTCATCGGGGCGTCCATAGTGAAGCGGAAACGGATTGCGCGCCCTTTAGCGTGGATTTCGCTCAAAGGAAACCCTGGCCGGCGCCGCCTGCGGGGCCAGGCGAAAAATGCCGGCGCCGACCCTGTGGCCATTTGCCGGCGCTTGACCTATCATCCCATAGGAAACGCCACTAGAGGCGAGTGCGTCTTCTTCCAAGAGTCCGTCATCTTCTAGAACGAGCCGGATATGTCCAGGAAAGCCGGGATCCTCGAAAGGCTCTGCGACGTCGTTCCCGCATTGCGTCGTTACGCCCGCGCGCTCGCCGCAGGCGCCGGCCCGGCGCTTGCCGACGAACTCGTGCAGAGCGCGTTGCAGAGCGTCGGCGCAAGGGTGCGCGCCAGGGAGCTGCGGCCGGCCGATCTCGACGAGGCGCGCATCGAGGCCTATGCGGCGCTGACCGCCATGGCGGCGAAGCGGCTTTCGCATACGCCCCGGCCCGCGCCGCGCCATCCGCCCGTCGTCCAGGGCCTCGCCGAGCTTTCGGTCGACGACCGGGCTGCGCTGCTGCTGGTCGCTCTCGAAGGGTTCAGTTATGACGCGGCGGCGCGCATCGCGGGCGCGCCGCGCGAGACGCTGCTGGCCCGGCTGGCCCGCGCCCGCGCCACGCTCGCCGTCGACGGGATGCGGGCGCCCGGCCTGGACGCCGGCGCGCGCCGCGCGGCCTCGCATCTGCGCGTCGTCAAGTAGGCGTCGTCTTGAGCTCCGCAGGCTTTATCGAGGAAACCGACCTCCACGCTCTCGTTGACGGCGAACTCGACGCCGAACGGCGGCGCAAGGTCGAGGATCATCTTCTTCAGCGCCCGGAACAGGCGGCGCTCGTCGAGGGCTGGCGGCGCCAGAACGCCGCGTTGCGCGCGGCCTTCGAGCCGGTGGCCCATGAGACGCCGCCCCTCTCGCTCAAGGACGCGGCGTCGCGCCCGCCGCTCGCCACGCAGGGGCCGATCGAAACGGGCGCCATCCACTGGGGCCGGCCGGGCGCTTCGCGGCCGGCTCAACGGCTCGACGAGATTCGCGCCCAGCGGCGCCGGCAGGCCATGCTGTCGACGCTGCTGACGCTCCTCGCCGGCGCCGCCGTGGCGGGGCTCGCGGCGCTCGTGATCGCAAGCCGGCACGAGGGGCCGCGTCCGCCGGTCGCGGCGTCGCTGACGCAGAGCTACGCCGGGCGGGCCAGCCTGACGTACGCGACCTATGCCGGAGATGCGCGCCCGGTCGAGATCGACAGTTCACGCCGCGGCGAACTCATGGCCTGGCTGCAGGAGCGCGTCGGCTTTTCCGCCGCGCCGGATCTTTCGGGTCTGGGCCTGCGGCTGATCGGCGGCCGCGTGACGCCGGGGGTCGCGGCGCCCGCCGGCCTGCTCATGTACGAGCGCGCCGACGGCGCGAGGGTCGGACTCTATGTCGAGCGCGCCGAGGCGGCGCCCGCGCCGCAGGGACCGCGCGCGGGGCAGGGCGTGACGGCGGTCGAGTGGCGCGCGGGGGGCTTCGCTTTCGTCCTTCTCGGCGCGCTCGCGTCCGAAGACATGCAGGCCGCCGGCGAACGCGCCGCGAGCGCGGTCGCGGCGGCGCAGGAGCCGCGCTGAGGCCAGATCCCGACCGAGCGCGCAAAAACGGTTGACTTTGGCGCCGCCTCCAGTCCCTAAGAAGCGCGCCGGTCGCCTGCCGGAACGTAAGCGGCCGGATGAGGCCCGCTGGAGCGGGCCGGCGATCGGCGGGACTGTCCCGGCGCGGCTCGCGCCCAGGGCGGTCTTTTCCCAGGAAAACCGGAGCTAGATATGCGTCTCGACGCCATTCCGATCGGCGTGAACCCCCCGCATGAAGTCAATGTCGTCGTCGAAGTGCCGCTCGGCGGGGAGCCGATCAAATATGAACTCGACAAGGCCTCGGGCACGCTGTTCGTCGACCGTTTTCTTTACACGGCGATGCGCTATCCGGGGAACTACGGCTTCATTCCGCACACGCTCTCCGACGACGGCGACCCCTGCGACGTGCTCGTCGCCAATACGCGGCCGGTCGCGCCGGGCGCGGTGATCGCCGTGCGGCCGATCGGCGTGCTGCGCATGACGGACGAAGCGGGCGGGGACGAGAAGATCGTCGCGGTTCCCGCCACGCGCCTCACTCCGCGCTACACGGACGTGCACAATTACACCGACCTCCAGGAGATGACCTGGCGGCGGATCGAGCATTTCTTCGTGCATTACAAGGATCTGGAGCCCGGCAAATGGGCGAAGGTCGCAGGCTGGGGCGACGCCGCCGACGCACGCGCGCTCATTTCCGCGGCGATCGAACGGGCCAAGGCCGCCAAGTAAGGGCGCGGTCGGACGCCGTCGCTCCCCGCCGTCAGGGCAGCGGCGGCGTGCGCGAGACGACGCCCTTGCGGAAACAGATGGGACGGTCTTTCCAGGCGACGATGCCGTTTTCGCTCTCGCCGAAGCGCAGCGCCGAGTCGATCAGATCGTCGACGCCGGCCTGCGGATCGAGGTCGCCGATCACATAGGTCCATTTTCCCTGAGCCGCGAGGGCGATGGTCGCGGGCCGCTTGCACACGGCGAGACATTCGACGGGCTCGGTGGGGATCTCGAGATTGCGCTCGGCGAGCCTGTGGCGGAGAGCGTCGAGGAGGCGGGCGCCTGGGCGCGAATCCGGCTCCGCCCCGTCCCGGCAGGACACGCAGACGACAATTCTTACATCCTTCCTGGACACGCTTCGATTCTCCCGCATCTTGCGAGAGTTGTTTTGTGTCAAAGGCGCAAGAATGACAAGGGCCAGCGCGGCGCCGGCGCGGGCCGCGCAGGGGGCTCTCGAAGGCTCACGCCGCGTCCTCGCGCCGGCGCGTCGCAGACTTCTCCGAGGGCAGCCTCGCCGGTCCGCCGAGCGGGTCGCACTGCAGGGCCAGACGGGCGACGCTTTCGACGAGAATATCGCGCGTCTCGGTGCGCACGCCATGCTCCCGGAGCTTTGCGAAGGCCCGCGACAGGGTCTCCTGCTTCACGCCGAGCCTCGCGGCGATCAGGCGCTTGTCGTAAGGCAGGCGGAAGCGGCATTGCTCGACGCCCGGAGGGCAGAGCGAGAGGATGAAGTTTGCAAGACGCTGATCGGCGTTCTGGGCCTTGAGCGATTCGATCTCCATCACGAGCGCTGCGATCTTGTCGTTGCCATCCTGCGCGACGGCGGCGGCGAGCGCCGACGACTCCCTCATCAGCCTCATGAAGCGGGCGGCGGGGATCTTGAGCACGGAGGTCGGCCCGATCGCCTCGGCCGAGATGCGATAGGCTTCGCCGGGGCTCACCGGCGGCTCGCCCACCGTCTCGCCGTTCGAGCGGATGCCGATCAGCGTCTCGTCGCCGCTGGGCGCGGTGCGGAGCATTTTCACGTAGCCGCGCAGAATGACGACGACCGCCGCGACAGGATCGCCCTGGCGGAATATGACGTCCCCGTCGTCGAGAGCTTCCATCTTGGGTTCGAGCGCGAGGCGCGCGAGCGTCGGCTCGTCGACAAGGGAGAAAAGGCGCAGATCGCGCAGCGCCGGCTGTTCGGCGACGGCCGCGCGCCCGTTGCGGCGGTTCGCCCGGCCCTTCCGGGGCGCGGCGAGGCCCAGCGCAGGGTCGCTCGTCTGTGTGGACACGCCCGCATCCCCCTTTTCGCGAAAACGGCTTCGCGGCCTGTTCATGGGCATAAAAGCTTGCTTCCCGCCGGGGCCGCCAGCTCGAAGGCGAGGGAGCGCAACCGGTCGATAAGGGAAGGCTAACGCGAATGGGGACGACGCGAAAGACGAGCGCGCGGGACAAACCGTCGCACGCGGGCGGGCCTATTCGGGCGGCGCGCCGCGGGCGAGCAGAAACACCGCCTGCTCGCCGAAGAAATTCCACACCCACCAGGGGGCATTGACGCGGATCGGCACGCCGGCGTGGTCGAGCGCGACGCCGCGCTCGATGCCGGCGCCCAGTTCGTCGATCAGCTCCACGAAATCCCGGATCGTGCAAAGGTGGATATTGGGCGTGTCGTGCCAGCTGTAGGCGAGATTGCCGGTGACCGGCATGCGGCCGCGGAAGGCGAGCTGCGTGCGCACGCGCCAATAGCCGAAGTTTGGAAAGGAGACGATGGCGCGCCGCCCGATGCGCAGCATGTTGCGCAAGGCATCGCGCGGCCGGCGCGTCGCCTGCAATGTCTGCGAGAGGATCACATAGTCGAAGCCGTCGTCGGGATAGTCGGCGAGATCGGTGTCGGCGTCGCCCTGAATGACGGAGAGTCCCTTGGCGACGCATTCGTTGACGCCGCGCTGCGAGAGCTCCACGCCGCGTCCGTCGACGTTCTTTCTCTGCGCGAGAAGCTGCAGCAGCGCGCCGTCGCCGCAGCCGACGTCGAGCACGCGCGCGCCCCGTTCGACCATGTCGACGATGAGAAGATGATCCTGGCGCGGAGCGTCGATCCTGTTCATGCGCGTCCCTTCAGCCCGCGCGCCGCGGCGGCCGCTTCGAGAAAGCCGCGCGTCGTCGCGATGAACATGGGTTCATGCAGCAGAAAGGCGTCGTGGCCCTTGTCGGATTCGATCTCGACGAAGGAAACCGACGCGCCGCCGGCGTTGAGCGCATGGACGATCGCGCGCGAATCCGAAGTTGGATAGAGCCAGTCGGAATCGAAGGCGACGACGCAAAAACGCGTCTTCGTGTCCTTGAAGGCCTGCGCCAGCGAGCCGCCGTAATCGGCCGCGAGATCGAAATAGTCGCAGGCGCGCGTCACGAAGAGATAGGAATTGGCGTCGAAGCGCTCGACGAAGGCGAGGCCCTGGTAGCGCAGATAGTTCTCGACCTGAAAGTCGGCGTCGAAGGAGAAGGTCGGCGCCGAGCGGTCCTGAAGCTTGCGCCCGAATTTGCGCTGAAGCGCGGCCTCCGACAGATAAGTGATGTGCGCCGACATGCGCGCGACCGCGAGCCCCTTTTCGGGGCGCACGCCCTGTTCGAGATAGCGCCCGCCGCGCCAGTCGGGATCGGCCATCACCGCCTGCCGGCCGACCTCGTTGAAGCCGATGTTCTGCGCCGTATGTTTCGCCGCCGTGGCGATGGGCATGGCCGCGAAGACGCGGTCGGGATAGCTCGCCGCCCATTGCAGCACCTGCATGCCGCCCATGGAGCCGCCCGCGACGCAAAACAGCGTCTCGATTCCCAGATGGTCGATGAGCATCGCCTGGGCGCGCACCATGTCGCGGATGGTGACGACCGGAAAGTCGAGCCCATAGGGCCGACCTGTCGCCGGATTGATCGACGCCGGCCCCGTCGTGCCCATGCAGCCGCCCACGACATTGGAGCAGATGATGAAATAACGCTCGGTGTCGAAAGGCTTGCCCGGCCCGACCATCGCCTCCCACCAGCCGGGCTTGCCGGTCACGGGATTGACGCCGGCCGCATATTGGTCGCCGGTCAGCGCGTGGCAGAGCAGAATGGCGTTGCTCTTTTCGGCGTTGAGGGCGCCATAGGTCTCGTAGCCGATGGAAAGCGGCGCAATGCGGCCGCCGCCGTCGGTGACGAGCGCCTGCCCGGCCGGAAAGACGACGCACTTGCCATTGGCGCGGCCCGTAAGGCCGCTGGCCTCGCCGCTGCTCTTGCCGCCGCTGTTCTTGCCGCCGCTCTCCGTGGCCTTGGGCTCGGCGGCCGCCTGCTGAGCCTGATCGGATTGGGTCAAAATGTCCTCGCGTTCGATATGCCGAACGAATTGTTCGGCAACATCGAGGCGCGAGCCGGGCCTGTCAAGGCCCGACATATCCGTGCGCGGCCAAAGACCGCGGGCGCGTCAATCCCTGGACAAGAGGTCGCGCGGCGGCGCGCCCGCAGGGGGCGCGCCCATCAGCTCGACGGCGGCGCAAAGCTGGGCGAGGTCCTCCTCCCGCGACAGGCGGTGGTCTCCGTCGGCGATGAAGGTCAACGTCACCGGATCGGCGGAGAGATGCTCGACGAGCGTCAGCGCATGGCGCCAGGGCACGTCGGGGTCGTCCATGCCTTGCAGGATATGCACCCGCGCATGCGCGCGCATCATGCCGCCGAGCAGGAGATGCCGGCGCCCGTCCTCGATGAGCCGGCGCGTGACGGGCGTGGGCTCGGCGGCATATTGCGAGGCGCGCAGGAAGGCGCCTTTCTCCATGATGTCGCGCTGCGCGGCGGGGTCGAGGTTCTTCCACATCAGCTCCTCGGTGAAATCGACCGCCGGCGCCAGCAGGACGAGCCCCGCGAGGCGCCCGTCCTCGCCCCGTTCGGCCAGGCGCCTGGCGAGCAGCAAAGCAATCCAGCCGCCCATGGAGCTGCCGATCAGGATTTGCGGCCCCCTGGTCGACCGCAGGAAGACGCCTTCGGCCTGGGCGAGCCAGTCGCCGATGCAGCCGTCCTCGAACTTGCCGCCCGAAAGTCCGTGTCCGGAGTAATCGAAGCGCAGAAAGGCGCGGCCATGCGCGCGCGCCCACTCGTCGAGACGGGAAGCCTTGGTCGAGGCCATGTCGGAGGCGAATCCGCCGAGCCAGACCAGCCCCGGCCCGCCGTCCCCCTCCGGCGCGGCCGGCCGCAGCCGCCGCGCGATGCGCCAGGGCGCGCCGCCGGCAGGGTCCTCAATGTCGACGTAATCAACGTCTATTTCGCTGTGATTCATGGACTTCCCACATCCGCCCGTTGCTGGCTCCAGGCCTGTTTTTCCGCCCCGGCGCTCACAGTTGGTAAATAATCTCGCCAGAGAATGCGAGCCGGTCGGATATCGGATCGAACGCTCGCCCAATCGCCGCATGTCACAGACGCTCGCCCCTCTCGCCGCCGCCGCCGACCCCATCCTCGCCGGGCGCACGGTGCTGCAAATCGTGCCCGATCTTCAATCGGGGGGCGCGGAGCGCGCCGCGATCGACATGGCGGAGGCCCTCGCGCAGCTCGGCTGCCGATCGCTCGTCGCCTCGCGCGGCGGACGGATGGTGAGCGAGCTGCAATCGAAGGGCGGCGTCTGGCTTCCCTTCCCGGCCGCCACGAAGAACCCCATCGCCATGGCGTTGAATTCGATGCAGCTCGCGCGCATCATTCGCGACGAGGGCGTCGACATCGTTCATGCGCGGTCGCGGGCGCCCGCCTGGGTCTCCTATTACGCCACACGTCAGACCGGCGCGAAATTCGTCACGACCTATCACAGCGCCTATTACGGCGGCTCGCCGATCAAGCTTCGCTATAATGCGATCATGGCGTCGGGCGACGTCGTGATCGCAATCTCGGATTATGCGGCCGAGCGCATCCGCAGCTTGCATCCTGAAGCCGCGGGCCGCGTCGTCGTCATTCCGCGCGGCGCCGATCTGCGCGTCTTCTCGCCCGACGCCGTATCGTCCGCGCGCGTGGAGAGGCTGCGCGCGGAATGGGGCGTCGCGCCGCACGAGCGTGTGGCGCTGCTGCCGGCGCGACTCGCCGCCCGCAAGGGCCATGCGGTGATGATCGACGCGGCGCGCCGCCTCGCGGCGGAGGGGCTCGACGACATTCGCATCCTCTTCGTCGGCGATCCGCACAGCGACAGTTTCCGCCACGCGATCGAGGCTCAGATCTCGCGCGCGGGCGTCGAGGGCCTCGTGCGCAACGTCGGCCATTGCGAGGACATGTCGGCGGCCTATCTCGCCGCGGCCGTCATCGTGGCGCCCTCGACCGAGCCCGAGGCCTTCGGCCGCGTCGCCATCGAGGCGCAGGCCATGGGGGCTCCGGTCATCGTCTCCGACATCGGCGCCTCGCCCGAGATCGTGCTGGCGCCCCCACAAACCCCGCGCCAGCAGGCCACAGGCTGGCGCGTGCCGCCGGGCGATCCGGAGAAGCTCGCCGAGGCGATTCGCGAGGCGCTGGCCATGCGCGCCTCAGAGCGCGACGAGATGGCGCTGCGCGCGCGCCAGAACGTGCAGGCGCGTTTCTCCGTCGAGCAGATGCAGCATGCGACGCTCGAGGCGTACAGGCGTCTGCTGCGCGGTTAGGCCCGAGGCTGGGGCGCGCCGTGGGGCGCGCCTTCCTGGACGCAAAATTGCGCCCAGGAAGGCGCGCATCCGCGCCGAACTATCGCCCACAAAGACCCGCAGGCTCCTGTCATCGCCAACCAAGGAGCGATCGACATGAAGCTTTTCTCGGTCTTCGATCCCTTTGCGCGCCGTCTTTGCGCCGTGGTCCTGTTCGCGCTGACGGCGGCGTCCGCGGCTTTCGGCGCGAGCGACCCCGGCGACCCGCACGGCGTCTGGCGGCGGCCCGACGGCGGGGAGCAGTTCAGCTTCTATGACTGCGACGGCGGATTGCTCTGCGCCAGACTCGTCGCCGTCGCGAAGCCCGAAGACGCCGGCGCCGTCGGCACGGTGATCCTGCGCGGCGCCTCCAAGAGCGGCCCCAACGAATGGAAGGGCAAGCTCTACAATGCGCGCGACGGCAAGATCTACGAGGGGTACGTCACGCTGCGCTCGGCCAACGAGCTGCGACTCAAGGGGTGCCTGTGGGGTTTTCTCTGCGGCGGCGAGACATGGACCCGCGTCGCTGCGGCGGCGCCTGCGACAAAGCCGCGCGGCAGGGAGGCGGGCGCGGCGCAAGCGCAATAGGCGCGCCTTCCGCGAGCAAAGGGAGCGCCGCCTTCGGGGGGCGCTTTTTTTGTCGCCTCCAGGTCGCGAACGGCTGTCTTTTGGATCGCAACTTGCTCCATTTAGACTTGCGCCTCGCCATTCGAGATTCGAAATTCGCGAATCTCCGTCCTTTCGGGGCGCGCAGGGGGCTTCGTGGTCGAACAGACGTTGCATTTCGAGTCCTATCGCGAGGCGCTGGTCTTTCTCGCCACCGCCGGCGTCGTCGTGCCGCTGTTCCACCGGCTGCGCATCAGCCCTGTCCTCGGCTTTCTGCTGGCCGGCGCGGCGCTCGGGCCGCATGGCCTCGGGCGCTTTGCGCAAAATCACGCCGTCGCCTCCCTGTTCACGATCACGGATGTCGAGGGCGTCTCCCAGCTCGCCGAATTCGGCCTCGTCTTCCTCCTGTTCATGATCGGCCTCGAACTCTCCTGGGAGCGCCTCGCGCGCCTGCGCCGGCTCGTCTTCGGGCTGGGCTTTGCGCAGGTCGCGGTTTCGACCACGATGCTGGCGGCGGTCGGCCATTACTGGTTCGGCGTCGATCCGGCGCCCTCGATCCTGATGGGCGCTGCGCTCGCCATGTCCTCGACGGCCGTGGTGATGCCGGTGCTCTCCGAAGCGCGCCGCGTCAACAAGGCGCCGGGCCGCGTCGCCTTCTCGGTGCTGTTGCTCCAGGACCTCATGGTCGCGCCGGCGCTGTTCTTCGTCTCGGTGCTGGCGCGCGCCAAGACCGGGGGCTTCGGCGCCCTGGAGGCGGTGACGGCGTTTCTGCCGGCTTTCGTCGCGCTCGGCGCGCTCATCGTCTTCGGCCGCCTCCTGCTGCGGCCGCTGTTTCGCCTCGTCGCCTCCGTGCAGCTCACCGAGCTGTTCATGGCGGCCTGCCTGCTCGTCGTCATCGGCGAGGCGCTGGTGACCGCGGCGGCGGGCCTCTCCATGGGGCTCGGCGCCTTCATCGCCGGGCTGCTGCTCGCGGAAACCGAGTTCCGCCGCGAGATCGAAGTGACGATCGAGCCTTTCAAGGGGCTGCTGCTCGGGCTCTTCTTCGTCTCGGTCGGCGCCGGGCTCGACATTGGCGCGCTCGCGGCCGATCCGGGGCCCATCGTCCTGCACGCCCTGGGCCTCATCGTCGTCAAGGCGGCGATCATCTTTCCGCTGGCGCTGCTGTTCGACATTGATTGGCGCGCGGCGGCCGAAGCCGCGCTGCTGCTCGCGCCGGGAGGCGAATTCGCCTTCGCCCTGCTGACCTCGGCGATGATCGCGGGCGTGCTGCCGGGCCATTTCGGCGCCGACGCCATGGTGGTCGTCACGCTCAGCATCTTCTTCATCCCCCTTCTGGGGCGGCTCGGGGCGCGTCTGGCGCGGCCCGCCGGGCCCGAGGACGAAGACGCGCAATACGCGCATCTCGCGCCGGGCAACCCCATCGCAGAAGGGCGGGTGGTCATCGTCGGCTTCGGGCGCATCGGCAGTCTCGTGGGCGAAATGCTCGAGCGCCACAATGTGCCTTTCGTCGCGGTCGAAAATCTCGTGTCGCTCGTGTCCGAAGGGCGCGAGAAGGGCGTCGAAATCTACTGGGGCAATGCGGCGCGGCGCGACTTCCTGCTCAAATGCGGGATCGAGCAGGCGCGGGCGCTCGTCGTCACCATCGAGAATGCGCCCGCGGTCGAGGAGATCGTGCGCATCGCCCATGACATCCGGGACGATCTGGTGATCGTCGCCCGCGCCCGCGACGCGCGCCACGCCACGACGCTCTATCGGCTGGGCGCCAGCGACGCCATTCCCGAAACCATCGAGGCGAGCCTCCAGCTCGCCGAGACCGTGCTCGTCGATGTGGGCGTGCCCATGGGCTATGTGATCGCGTCGATCCACGAAAAACGCGACGAATTCCGCAAGATCCTGCAACCCACTGGCGAAGAGGCGCGGGCGCGGCAGGTCGAACGGCGCAAGGAGATCAAACGCGAACAGGCGCGGCGCCGCATTTCCGGCCGCTCGGCCGAGGAGGCGGGAGAGGAGGCCTGAGGCCCCCCGCCTTACGGGAAGAGGATGGGCCGGGGCTCTCGCCCGTCAGGATGAGCACAATGGTGTTGCTGAAATGTTCGGGAGCATTTATTCCGCGCCCTAGGAATTCTTCCAGAGGCGGCCGCCATGGACATTCTCTCTCATGCGCAAATCTGGGCCGCGATCGACGCGCTCGGCGAGCGTTACGGGCTGACGCCGTCAGGGCTTGCGCGCAAGGCGGGGCTCGATCCGACGACCTTCAACCGGTCCAAGCGCGAAACGCCCACGGGGCGCCAGCGCTGGCCCTCGACGGAATCGATTGCAAAGGTGTTGCAGGCGACGGGCGCCAGCCTCGATGAATTCATGGCCCTGGTTTCGGACAACATCGGCGCGGCGCGGCGCCATACGCGGCCGCTGATCGGCGTGGCGCAGGCCAGGGAGGGCGCCTTTTTCGACGATGCGGGCTTTGTGATCGGAGCGGGCTTCGACGAGATCGAGCTGCTCGCCGCCGCCGACGAAAACGCCTATGCGCTCGAGATTTCGGGCGACTCCATGGCGCCGCTCTATCGCGACGGCGATATTGTGATCGTCTCTCCCTCGGCCCCCGTGCGGCGCGGCGACCGAGTCGTGGTCAGGACCGTCTCCGGCGAGATCATGGCCAAGGAGCTCAAGCGCCAGACCGCCCGCTCGGTGGAGTTGCGCTCCATCAATCCGGCCTATCCCGACCGCGTCATTTCACGCGACGAACTTGCCTGGATGGCGCGGATTTTATGGGCGAGCCAGTGAGTCGCGCGCACGGAGCTGTGCTATAGAACGATTCCCCGAAGGCCCTTTCCCGAAGATGGGTTGGAACATGCGCCAGCACCTGATCGTCCCGCTCCTTGCCCTCCTGTCGCTTTGCGCCGGCTCCGCCCGCGGCGAGGACGCCTTGCGCGACCAGGCGAAAGGCCTGTTCCAGCCGATCCCCAAGACCGCGCCGGCGCTTCCCGACAATCCGGCGACGCCCGAGAAGCTCGCGCTCGGCAAGATGCTTTATTTCGAGCCGCGTCTCTCGGAGAGCCGCAGCTTCGCCTGCGCCACCTGCCACAATCTGAGCATGGGCGGCGTCGACGGCGGCGCGCTCTCCTCCGGCGCCGCCCAGCTCGCGGGCCGCGAGGTGCAGACGGTGCTCAACGCCGTCTTCAACAAATCGCAGTATTGGGACGGCCGCGCCTCGGACCTTCAGGATCAGGTGGTCAATTCGGTGATGGCCAACCCGAAAGCCATGCTGAAGACCCGCGGCGGCCCGATGGCGATCAACCCGGTGGAGCTCTCCGCGACGAAGCAGCGCGAGATCGACCAGCTCAAAACCATCCCCGGCTATCGGGACGCTTTCCAGAAGGCGTTCCCCGGCAGTCCCGACCCGCTCGTCTACGACAATATCGGCCGCGCGATCGCCGTCTTCGAGGCGACGCTCATCACGCCCGACGCGCCATTCGACCGCTGGCTCACGGGCGACGACGCGGCGCTGGACGACGCCCAAAAGGCGGGCCTCAAGCTGTTCATCGACAAGGGGTGCGCCTCCTGCCACAACGGCATGAACATTGGCGGCGCGAGCTACGCCAAATTCGGCGTCATCGCCAGTCCCGGCCCGGAGCATCTGCCGGCGGAGGACGCCGGCCGCTACACCGTCACCAAGTCCATCGCAGACCGCTACGTGTTCAAGACGCCGTCGCTTCGCAACGTCGAACTGACCGCGCCCTATTTTCATGCCGGGTCGACCTTCGATCTGAAGAAGGCCGTCGACATCATGGCGGACTCGCAGCTCGGGACGAAGCTCTCGGACGACGAGGCGACGAAGGTCGTCGCATTTCTCAAATCGCTCACCGGCAAGCAGCCCGAGATCGTGCTGCCGATCCTTCCGCCGCGCAACCGCTGAGCGGCCTGAGCGCCGGATAACGAAAGGGCGGGCCCCTCGCGGCCCGCCCTTTTTTCTTGCCGGTGTTTTTCTTGCCGGTGTTTTTCTTGCCGGTGTTTTTTCTCGCCCGGTGTTCTCGCGCCCCGGCGCGGCGTCCCCCCAAGCGCGCAAGCGTGGCGGGTCTTGCCGAAGTCCCAGTCTAACCGCCGCCGAAGAGATCTTCGAAGATGCTCCTCGACGCAGCCGGCCGGCGGCCCCGGGGCGGCGGCGCGGGGGCGCCGGCGTCGGGAATGTCTTCCGGCGGCAGCAGGTCGTCTATGGCGCGCGGCGGCGCTGCGCGCGGACGCGTCGGCGGGGGCGTGACCGGGATGGTGGCGGTTTCGTCGTCCAGCGCCCGCCGGCCCGCTGGTTGCTCCGCCGGCGGAACGGAGACGGCTTGCCGTGGGCGCGGCGTAGGCGTGGGCGTGGGCGGAGTTGGGGCCGCCGGCTCGGCCGCGCCGCCCGTGAACATGCCGATGAGATCGTCGAGCGGGCGGGCCACGACTTCATCGAGCGCGCCGTCTGCGCGCCAATTGCCCGAGGGGAGCCCCGCGACCTGGAGCCCGCGGTGGGCGATGCCCATGTAGCGGCTCCAGATTTCGACCGGCAGATTGCCGCCGGAGGCCTTTTTCGTGGGCGAATTGTCGTCGTTGCCGAGCCAGACGCCGGTGACGAGCCTGGCCGTGTAGCCGATGAACCAGGCGTCGCGGAAATCCTGGCTCGTCCCGGTCTTGCCGGCCGCCTGCCAGCCGGGAAGCTCCGCCTTGCGGGCCGTGCCGGTGAGCAGCGTTTCCTGCATCATGGCGTTCATCATCGCCACATAGTCCGGATCGACGACCCGGACCGGCGCGGGCGTCTTGCGCTGATAGAGCGTCTTGCCGCCGGCCGTCTTCACGCGCGCGACGATGTAGGGCTGAACGACGAAGCCGCCGTTGGCGAAGGGCGCGTAAGCCGCGACGAGTTCGAGCGGCGCGACTTCGGACGTGCCAAGGGCGAGCGAGGCGTTGGCCTGCAGGTCGGACTGAATGCCGAGCCGGCGCGCGGTCTTCACGATCGTTTTGGGACCGACCTCCATGCCGACGCGGACCGCCACCGTATTGAGGGAGAGCGCCAGCGCCTTGGTGAGCGTGACGGGCCCGAAATATTCGTGGCTGTAATTTTCCGGCATCCAGCCCTTGATGTTGAGCGGGCCGTCTTCGCGCACCGTGTCGGGCGTCAGCCCATGCTCGATCCCGGCGAGATAGACGAAAGGCTTGAAGGCCGAGCCCGGCTGACGCTTCGCCGAGACGGCGCGATTGTATTGGCTTTCCGAATAGTCGCGCCCGCCGACGAGGGCCCGGATTGCGCCCGTCGGATCGAGCGAGACGACGGCGCCCTGGGAGACGCCGAATTTCGCGCCCTTCCTGTCGAGCTCCTCCTTGAGCGCGCCTTCGGCGACGGTCTGGAGCCGCGGGTCGATGGTGGTGGTGACGACGATGTCCTGATCGACGGCGCCGATCGTGTCGTCGAGCATGTCCATCACATAATCGGCCGCGTAATTGATCGAGCCCGCGCCCGTCTCCTTCTGGACCTGCGCCGGATGGGCGAGCGCGGCCTTCGCCGCATTGTCGGTGACGAACCCCTCCTGCGCCATGGCCGCGACGACCTGCGCGGCGCGCTCGGTCGCGCCTTCCGGATTGCGGTCGGGGGCGAGCTTGCTCGGCGCCTTCATCAGCCCGGCGAGCACGGCCGCCTCGGAGAGGGTCGCGGTCCTGGCGCTGTGGCCGAAATAGCGCTGGCAGGCCGCCTCCACCCCATAGGCGCCCGAGCCGAAATAGACCCGGTTGAGATAAAGCTCGAGAATCTGGTCCTTGGAATATTTGTGCTCCAGCCAGATGGCGAGGATCGCCTCCTGAATCTTGCGCGAGAGGGTGCGCTCCTGCGTCAGGAAGAGATTCTTGGCGAGCTGCTGGGTGAGCGTCGAGCCGCCCTGCATGCCGCCGCGCCCCGAGACGTTGCGCACGAGCGCGCGGGCGATGCCCTGCGGATCGACGCCCCAGTGCGAATAGAAGCGGCGGTCCTCGATGGCGACGAAGGCCTTGGGGACGAAAGGCGGCAGCTCGGAAATCTTGACCGCCGCGCCGCCCGTGTCGCCGCGATTGGCGAGAAGCTCGCCGTCGGCGCCGAGGATGGCGATGTTGGGCGGGCGCTTGGGGACGGAAAGCTGGTCGATGGGCGGCAGTTGCGAGCCGTAATAGACCGCGAGCGCGCCGCCGCCGACGGCGCCCCAGACGGACAGGGTCAGGGACCAGTAGATCAGGCAGCCGATCAGCGACCCCGAGCGCCGCCGCCGCGGCCTCTCGGCCTTGCGCGCGCGAGCCGAAGGGCGGGGCTCGGCCCGGAGGTCGTCGTCGTCGTCGAACCTGGGTTCCCGGCGATTGCCGTTACGCGCCATGCCACACCCGCCCCGAGGCTCCGCCGCAGCCTCCCGCGTATCGGATCCAACTTAAGAAAGGCCGTTTAAGGGCAGGTTAAGGATTGCGCGGCGCAACGCCCGCCGGCAAGCCGCTTCGTCCGCGCGAGGGCGGCCGGATTTCTCCACACGCCGCATGAGACCGCCCCCTTGCGCTTCGACGCCCGGCTTGCCAAAGTCTGCGCCCCCGGCGCGAGGCGCCGCCAGAATAAGATGCGGGTAATCCTGCGATGAAGGTCACGATCGAAAGAGCGGCGCTGCTGCGGGCGCTCGGCCATGTGCACAGGGTGGTGGAGCGGCGCACGACCATCCCGATCCTGGCCAATGTCCTCATCGACGCCCGCGATGGCGCGCTGACGCTCAAGGCCACCGATCTCGACCTCGAGATCACTGAAAAGGCGGCCGCCGAAGTCGGGCAGGCGGGCGCGACGACTCTGCCCGCGCATACGCTCTACGACATCGTGCGCAAGCTGCCCGAGGGCGCGCAGGTCTCGCTCGACGAAAGCGGTGAAACCGGCCAGCTCACCCTGCGCTCCGGCCGCTCGCGCTTCAATCTGTCGACTCTGCCGGAGAGCGATTTCCCCGACGTGACCTCGGGCGACTTCAGCCACCAATTCACGTTGGCGCCCGCCGATCTCAAGCGCCTCATCGAGAAGACGCAATTCGCGATTTCGAGCGAGGAGACGCGCTATTACCTCAATGGCATCTATTTTCACGCCATGGAGGTCGAGGGCCGGCTGATGCTGCGCGCGGTCGCGACCGACGGCCACCGCCTCGCCCGTCTCGAACTGCCCGCGCCCGAGGGCTGCGAAGGCATGCCCGGCGTCATCCTCCCGCGCAAGGCGGTGCAGGAGGTTCTGCGCCTCATCGAGGATGCGCAGGGCGACGTGCGCGTCGAGCTCTCGGTCAACAAGATGCGCTTCTCCTTCGGCGACGCGCTGCTGACGACGAAGCTCATCGACGGCACCTTCCCCGATTACGCCCGCGTGATTCCCTCCGGCAACGACAAGCGCCTCACGGTCGAGCGCGACGTCTTCGCCAAGGCGGTGGACCGCGTCTCGACGATTTCCTCCGAGCGCGGCCGCGCCGTGAAGCTCGCCTTGACCGAGGGCAAGCTCGTGCTTTCCGTGACCAATCCCGATCAGGGATCGGCGGTCGAGGAGATCGAGGCCGATTACGACGGCGCGCCGCTCGACGTGGGCTTCAACGCCCGCTATCTGCTCGACATCACCCAGCAGCTCGACAGCGACACGGCGCTCTTCAAGCTCGCCGACCCCGGCTCGCCGACGCTCGTCCAGGACCGCGACGGCGCCAGCGCGCTCTATGTGCTGATGCCGATGCGCGTCTAGGGACGGCGCTTCGACTCGACGATCATCCCGACCAGGAGCCCGAAGCCGAAGCCCGAGAGATGCGCGGCGAGGCTCGACATGGGCAGGATGAAATCCGCCGCGATCTGCATGAGCATGGCGAGGCCCAGCGCCGTGGCGCGGAAGGCGTCGAGGCTGGCGCGGGCCCGCAGCCAATCCCGGGTCCGCAGCGCCGCGAGGACGCCGAAGAGGCCGAAGATCGCGCCCGAGGCCCCGACATAAAGCCCATAGCCCGCGCCGAGCACCATGACCGCGAGCACCACGACCGAGGAGAAGAGCGCCGCCCCGAGATAAGCCGCGAGCAGGCGCCAGGAGCCGATTTCGTCCTCGGTCTCGCGGCCGATCAGGGCGAGCATGGCCATGTTGAGCAAGAAATGCAGCGGGCCGTAATGCAGCAGGGTGGCGCTGAGCAGGCGCCAGCTCTCGCCATGCAGGACGAGCGGCGCCCAGAGCGCGCCGAGCCGGATCAGCGTCTGCACATCCTGCGAGCCGCCCATGGCGATCTCGACCGCGAACATGCCCGAATTGACGAGGATGAGGGCGAGGGTGACGGGCGGCAGGCGCCAGCCCCGCGTCTGGCGGGCGCATTCCAGGGCGACGCGCCCCGCCACCCCGTCGACGATTTCCTGCGCGCGCGGCGAGAGCGGCGCGGGCTCCTCCCAGGCCGCCGCAAGCTGGCGCCGGGCTGCGATCGCCGCCGACGTCTCCTTGAGGCTGACGGCGAGCCGCTCGAAGGTCGCGCGCGCCGGCGCCTCCTCTCTGGCGTGTTTCCGCGCGACGGCGATCCAGTAATCAGCCGAGTCCGGGTCGAGGCGCAGGAGAAGGCCGACGAGTTCCGCGACCTCGCGCGGCCGCCCGCCGAAGGCGAGGACGAAGAGCCAGGAAAAGGCCGTCTGCTCCAGCGGGGTCGAATCGACCGAGCGGGCGTAATCGCGCATCAGCGCCTCGATGCGGCCGGTTTCGCCCAGCGCGCGAAAACGGTAGGCGGCGAGCTGGCGGGCGTTCTCCGGGTCCTGCGCGAGGATGAGCGCCTTTTCCCAGTCGCCGCGCTCGGCGAGGAGCCGCGTCTCGATCGCCGCCGCCTGTTCGGGTGGCGCGTCCGCGGCGAGCGCCGCGAAGGCGCGCGCCTTTTCGCGCGGGTCCTCGATCGCCGCAGCGCGGGCGTAAGCCGCCGAAAGCCGCATCGCCTTGGTGGGGTGAAAAAAGGCCGCGAGATCGGCGCAGCGCGCGGCCTTGTCGAGTTCGCCCGCGCGGGTGAAGCGCGCCTGAAGCGCGCCGAGCGTCACCGGCGCGGCCACGAGCGGAAAGAAGACGAGGGAAACGAGCTTGCCCGCCTCCTGGGGAAACAACCACAGGCCGAAGCCGCCGACGGTCAGCACCAGCGCATTGACGAGCGCGAATGTGCGCCGCCCGCTCCGGCGCTGCGCCAGGTCGAGCGCGAGCGAGAGGGCGGAGAGCGCCATCAGATTGACGGCGAGGACCGTTTGAAAATCCATTCTGGTCACGAGCGGGCTGAAACGGACGGAGGTGAGGATGTGCGCGGGCGCGCGCCAAAGTCAAATCCTGGCCCTTCGGAATCCCTGTTCCCGCGCCCCCTCTCGCTTGCGATCCGACTTCGGGCGCCCCATTGTCACGAAAGCGCGGCTTTCGCCCGCGACAAAGGCCGCCATGCTGGATTTCCTCATTCATCTTTGGCCCTGGCTTGCCGGTTCGCTCGCCACAGGCGCGGCGGCGGGCGCTTTTCTGCATGGCGGGACGCTGCGACGGCGCCCGGCCCGCTGGCTCTCCTGGTTCGGCGCGGCCTTTGTCGCGGGCGCCGCCGCCGTCGCGCTCGGAGCGGTGGAGGGCGCCGTCGCTGCGGCGATCGAAATCGCGCTCGCCTGTTTCCTGGCCTTCATCCTCGGCGCGGCGCTCCTCGCCGCCGCCCGGCGGGGCTCGCTGAAAGATCACGAACGCTGGGCCGTGGGCCTCGTCCCTGTCGCCCTGCTGTGGTGGGGGGCGGTCGAGATCGCAGCGCCCGCCTATGAGGCGCAGGCGCAAAAGCGCGTCGCCGCGCTCGCGCAAGGCGCTGGCCTCGATCCCGCGGGCTTCACCGTCTCGGGCCGCGACGTGACGGCGCCGGGCGCTCTCGCCGGGAAGACGGATCTGGCGGCGGAGATCGCCGCGACGCCGGGCGTGCGGCGCGTGATCCTCGCGCGGGACG
>RXIY01000032.1 GCA_003963405.1 Hyphomicrobiales bacterium | reverse complement strand
TGCGCGAATCCACCATCTTTCCTTACAGCGCGCAGAACGACGCTTTGCGGCTGGCGGTCGCCGATCCCTCCGACACGGCCGCCATTCGTCAAAAAAGGGGTGGACGCGCGCCGGTGACTCCGATCGCTCCCGCCCGTCATGGCCGGGCTTGTCCCGGCCACCAACGCCGGGCGGCGGGGGACGAGTGGCGGCCCGTGGATGCCTGCGCCGAGCGCGGGCATGACGCGGTGAGGGTCGTGGGTTCTGCCGATGGCGGTTTTCTTGCTTCGCCGGTCGCGCTTCGGCCGCCATTCGTCAAAAAGGGGTGGGCGCGCGCCGGTCACTCCAATCGCGCCCGCCCGTCATGGCCGGGCCTGTCCCGGCCACCCACGCCGGGCCGCGGGGGGTGAGTGCGGCCCGTGGATGCCCGCGGCGAGCGCAGGCATGACGGGGTGGACGCCGGCCCTTACCGCGCCGCCGCTTTTTTCGCCGGAGCCTTCTTCGCTGGCGCCTTTTTCGTCGCAGCCGTTTTCTTCACGGGCTTGGCGTCCTCGAAGGGTGCCTCGTCGCTGTCCTCGATGACTTTCTTCGCCTTCGCCGGCGCCTTCTTGGCCGGCGCTTTCTTCTTTGGCGCGCCGCCCTTTTCGTCAATGAGCTTGATCGCGTCGTCGAGCGTCACATCCTCGGCGGACATGCTTTTCGGCAGAGTGGCGTTCACCTTGCCCAGATTGACGTAAGGCCCGAAGCGCCCGGCGCGCACGGTGATCTTTCCGCCGTCGGGATGCTCGCCGAGCACGCGCCCGCCGGTCGTCCCGCCGCCGCCCGCCGCCTTGGCCGCGATCATCTCCAGCGCCTGTTCGAGCGTCAGGGACGCGGGGTCCATGTCTTTCGGGATGGTGGCGTTGACCTTACCCCAATTGACATAGGGGCCGAAACGGCCGGCTTTCACCGTCACGGCGCCGCCGTCGGGGTGGTCGCCCAGCGCGCGGCCCGGGTCCGACGCGCGCGAGAAGCGCGAGCCGCCGCCGCCTGACTCCTTCTGCACGATCAGGTCGATGGCGCGATTGGCGCCGATGGTCAGCACGTCGTCGTCGCGGCCGACATTTGCGTAGGTCTTGCCGTGCTGCACATAGGGGCCAAAGCGCCCGATATTGGCGACGATCGGCTCGCCGGTTGTGGGATGTTTGGCGACTTCGCGCGGCAGAGAGAGCAGGGCCAGCGCCTGCTGGAGGGTGAGGTCCTCCGGCTTGATGGTCTTGGGCACCGAGGCGCGCTTGGGCTTTTCGCCGCCTTCCTCCTGCTCGCCCTCCTGCACATAGGCCCCGAAGCGGCCGTCGCGCAGCGTGATCTCGGCGCCCGTCTCCGGGTCCTGGCCCAGAACTTTCACGCCCGGCCGTGCATTTTCGGCGGCGTCGCCGGTCGGCGGGGAGAGCGTGCGCGTATAGCGGCACTCCGGATAGTTCGAACAGCCGATGAAGGCGCCGAATTTGCCGACTTTGAGCGACAATTGCCCGCTGTTGCAGGCCGGGCAGAGGCGCGGATCGGAGCCGTCTTCCTTGGCGGGGAAGATGTGCGGACCCAAAAGCTCGTTCAGGCTGTCGAGCACCTGTGTCGTGCGCAGATCCTTGGTCTCGTTCACGGCCGCCGAGAAATCGCGCCAGAAGTCGCGCAGCACCTCTTTCCAGTCGATCTCATTGTTGGAGACGAGATCGAGCTTTTCCTCGAGCGAGGCGGTGAAGTCGAATTCGACGTAGCGCGAGAAGAAGCTTTCCAGAAAGGCGACGACGAGCCGCCCCTTGTCTTCGGGAATGAGCCGCTTCTTGTCGATCCGCACATAGTCGCGGTCGCGCAGCGTGGCGAGCGTGGAGGCGTAGGTCGAGGGGCGGCCGATGCCGAGCTCCTCCATGCGCTTCACCAGCGTCGCCTCGGTGTAGCGCGGCGGCGGCTCGGTGAAATGCTGGGTGGCGTCGATCTTCTCGCGGGTGACGGGCTCGCCCTCGTTCATCGGGGGCAGGCGGCCGCTCTCCTCGTCGCCGTCGTCGTCGCGCCCTTCCTGATAGAGCGCGAGAAAGCCGGGAAAGCGGACGACCTGGCCCGTGGCGCGCAGATCGAGCGTGCGGGCGCCAGCCTTGGCCTCGATATCGACGGTGGTGCGTTCGAGCTCGGCCGACTCCATTTGGCTCGCGATGGTGCGGGTCCAGATCAGTTCGTAGAGCTTGGCCTGATCCGGCTCCAAATGTCTCGCGACATCCTTGGGCAGGCGCGCGGCGTCGGTCGGGCGGATCGCCTCGTGCGCCTCCTGGGCGTTCTTGGCCTTGGCGGAATATTTGCGCGGCGCGGCGGGCACGAAGCGGTCGCCATATTCCTTGGCGATGACCTTGCGCGCGCTCGCGACGGCCTCGGGCGCCATGTCGACGCCGTCGGTTCGCATATAAGTAATGAGGCCGACGGTCTCGCCGCCGGCGTCGACGCCCTCATAGAGGCGCTGCGCGATGCGCATGGTGATCGCCGGCGCGAAGCCGAGCTTGCGCGAGGCCTCCTGCTGAAGCGTCGAGGTGGTAAAGGGCGCGTAAGGGTGCCGCTTGACGGGCTTCGCCTCGACCGAGCGCACCGTGAAGGCGGCCGCAAGCAGCGCCTTCTTGAAGTCCTCGGCCTCCTCGCCCTTGCCGATGTCGAGCCGCGTGATCTTCCTGCCGTCGGCGCCGACGAGGCGCGCGAGGAAGGGCTCGCCGGCCTTGGTCTTCAGATGGGCGACGAGCGACCAATATTCCTGCGGGAGGAATTTCTCGATTTCGAGCTCGCGGTCGCAGACGAGGCGCAGCGCCACCGACTGAACGCGGCCGGCCGAGCGCGCGCCGGGCAATTTGCGCCACAGCACGGGCGAGAGCGTGAAGCCGACGAGATAGTCGAGCGCGCGGCGGGCGAGATAGGCGTCGACCAGCGCCTGATCGATCTGGCGCGGATGCGCCATCGCTTCGCGCACCGCGTCCTTGGTGATGGCGTTGAAGACGACGCGCTCGATCTTTTTGTCCTTGAGCGCCTTCTTCTTGTTGAGAATTTCGATGAGATGCCAGGAGATGGCCTCGCCTTCGCGATCCGGGTCGGTCGCGAGAATGACCTTGTCCGCGTCCTTGACGGCCTGGGCGATCTCGGAGACGCGCTTGGTGCCCCTTGCGTCCATCTCCCAGACCATGGCGAAGTCAGAGTCCGGGTCGACCGAGCCGTCCTTGGCGGGAAGGTCGCGGACGTGGCCCATGCTGGCGAGGACGTGGAAATCGCGGCCCAGATATTTGTTGATGGTCTTGGCCTTGGCCGGCGATTCGACGATGACGACGTTCATTCCTGATCAATCCCGGGGGGCGCCGGTCGGGCGCATGGGGCGCGAAGATGGGCAGAAGCCGTGGCGGCTGTCAAATTGGACCCGGATCGGGCAAGGGAAGCGACATGACCGGAAATGACGAAAGAGACGCCCGCCCGCGCGCCATGGAGGCCGCCGCAGTGGCGCCCAGAAGGAAGCCCTCCGCCTATCCCGAACCCTTCGCGCGCCGTGTCGCCGGGCGGGAAAAACGCGCGCTCGGCGAGGTTTTCGGTCTCATGAATTTCGGCGTCAATCTCACGAGACTCGCGCCCGGCGCCTGGTCGGCGCTCCTGCACCGCCACAGCCGGCAGGATGAGTTCGTCTATATCCTCGAGGGCGCGCCGACACTCGTGACGGAAGAGGGCGAGACCAAGCTTGCGCCGGGCATGTGCGCCGGTTTTCCGGCCGGCGGCGTCGCCCACCATCTCGTCAATCGAACCGACACGGACGCGCTCTATCTCGAGATCGGCGACCGGACGCCGGGCGACAGCGCCGCCTATCCCGCCGACGATCTCGAGGCGCGCCTCGGGCCGGATGGGGGGTGGCGCTTTTTCCACAAGGACGGACGCTCCTATTAACTGTCCCCGCGTCGGCGGGAGAGGTCGGGCATCATGGCGGGGATCGTCACTTTCGACGGCGTGGAGTTTCTCAATACCTTCGTCTCGCTTTTCGTCGCGCTCGTGCTCGGCACGCTGATCGGCGCCGAGCGGCAGTATCGCCAGCGTAATGCTGGGCTGCGCACCAATGCGCTGGTCGCGCTCGGCGCCTCGGCCTTCGTCGATCTCGGCATGCGGCTGATGGGGGCCGAGGGGGCGACCAGGGTGTTGGCCTATGTCGCCTCGGGCGTGGGGTTTCTCGGCGCCGGCGTGATTCTCAAGGAGGGCATGAACATTCGCGGCCTCAACACCGCGGCCACCATCTGGTGCTCGGCGGTGACGGGCGCTTTCGCCGGCGCCGACCATCCGGCGGAAGCCCTGCTCATGTGCGGCTTTGTGCTGGCCGGCAACACCTTCCTGCGGCCGCTCGTCAATCTCATCGAGCGGGCGCCGATCGACGAGAGCCAGACCGAATCGACCTTCGAGCTCAGGGTGACGACGGACGCCCAAAGCCGCGAAGAGCTGCGCGACCTCCTCGAGGAGCGGCTGGCGGCCGCGAAATATCCGGCGCTGGAGATTCGCGACATCGAGCGGGAGGAGGGGGTCGAGATCGTCGCGACGCTGGCGGCGACGAGCGTTGAGGCCGCGGAACTCGACGCCCTCGTCGAGGATCTCTCCCGGCTGCGCAACGTCGCGCACGCCAACTGGTCGTCGCGCGCCTCGGACTGATCGGCTACGCACTTGCCGGGCGAAGCGCCCTCCTGTAAGAGCCGTCGCAGGCGAAGCGCGTTGCGCCTTCGTCCGGATGGCCTCGTGGCGGAGTGGCTACGCAGAGGACTGCAAATCCTTGTACGGGGGTTCGATTCCCTCCGAGGCCTCCAGCGCGTTTCTGTCAATATGAAATTTTTCGCTTTTCGTGCTGGTATGTGCGCCGGGCTGAGTAGTCCTGGGATTTGAGTTGCGACGACGAGTGTGTCGATCGCCTGCCGCAAAAATTTCTTCGGTGCCTCGTGGATCCTAAACTGCCAGAGTTCGGCCGCCGTCGGTCCAGCCGGAGATCGCCTCCCATGAATTATCGATGCCATGCTACCGATAATGGACGACACATAATCCGCCGCTGGCGGCATCTGGACCCCCACGGATCTTGAGCTACTGCTGCGAGAGGGTTGGCGTTTTAGGGTGCCCGCCTCCGAGTTTGCTTATGCTGCGAGGCGAAGCCTCTCGGCGCCGACCTTGCGTGACGGCAACGGCCCGTTGCATATGCAGGTGGTGTGGGCGTCGTCGACGTAGTCGTCCTTTCGTCGGCACGCCGGCGTCCTCGCCGGTCGCTTATCGGCTGCGCCTGGCCCTATGGCCCGGCGGATAACATCCCCTGGGTCGCCGGCTTCGTCCGTGCCATTGATGTCTGCCGCTTCTGATCGACTGCATTTTCTGCTCCAGCGCCCTCTCTGACCGACCCTATCGCGATCTCAGGGGCGGGCCCTGCGACCATGCAGGAAAAGCCTGTCGGGCGTTGATCGCTATCGAGCCCGCTGGAAGTCTCTCTCATCTTGGACAAGGTTCAATGGCCGAGCTTTCCCTTGGCTCTCAGAAAACGTTCCTGTACAATCCGCCAAAAGACGTTGCTATTACAACCCTTAAGAAGTTCAATTGTTTCTGACGAAGGGTAGAAAAGAGACAGCAATGGTGGATTATACTGCGCGAGATTTGCTTGGACGGAGCCTTCATTTTTCGCAAAGGCTGCTCGAGTCGGTGGCTGCGAACGCAACACCGGGAGTGGGCGTTCGCCATAAATTCACCGGGCTCGACGTTCTGCGCGGCGTCGCCGCTTTGGCTGTCTTGCTAGTGCACAGCAACCGCTTGCTGGATGCCGAATGGCTCGTTCCCTCGGGCTGGCTCGCCGTGGACCTGTTCTTTGCGATGAGCGGTTTCGTTATTGCTCATTCCTATGATCACAAGCTAGAAAGTCTCGGTGGAATGGGTTTCTTTCGTGTCCGTTTCATCAGGCTCTGGCCTCTTTTCATGTTGGGCGTTGCTCTGGGCGCTCTACTCGCTCTAATCCTGCTGGTCAGAGGCGGACAGAATTTCGGGCTTTCAGATGTAGCGGTGGCCATTTTTTGCGCCGCGTTGTTTATTCCAGCTCCGATGAGTGCTTTATCGCAGGGCGCTTTGTCCCCGCTCAACACCCCCGGCTGGTCGCTGATCCTGGAAATATGGATCAACTGCGCCTTTGGGTTTCTTCATCGTCGCTGGTCGGAACGCGTCATCTGCGCGGTTGCTGGCTTTTCCGCGCTGGGAATTATCCTGTTCGGCGTCGGGGGAGGACACGACATTGTTCACTATTTTTTCCGTATCTGTTTCTCCTTCCCTCTCGGCGTTCTGATCTACCGGCGCCGTGAGCAGCTTCCCCGTCTCGGCGTTCTGAAACCAGTGCTGCTGCCAGCGGTGGCGCTGAGCTTTTTTGTCGAGCCGAGCCTAGCCTACCAGAAAACATTCGTGCTTTTGCTGTCTCCGGCGTTCCTCGTCATCGGGTCGCAATGTGAGTTCGATCGGCGTGTTGCGGAATATTGCGCGATGGCGTCTTACTGCGTCTACGCCATCCATGCTCCAGTGCTAATGTTGGTTGGAGGCTTCGCCAGAAGCCTCGGGTTCAGCGTTGTGGGCATTACCATTTTCACGATCGGCGCGCTCCTTGTCCTGCCCCCATACATCGACGCGCTTTATGACCGGCCGATGCGGCTCTGGTTGTCTCAGCTAAAAATCCGGCTCCCGGGGATGCTCAGGCTCTGACCTTGGCGGCATCAGAGCGTCGTTTTCCCGGGGCTGGCGAGGGCGTCGGGCAATATGATATAGGCGGAGCTGTTGGCGGTCAGCACAGGAAAAATTTGCACCGTTCGGCCTGCGCTTCTCAGCGCGCGGCAGCCCATTTTTTAATGGAACTCTGCTGCAAGGCTGCAGTCTACACAAGAAGAGGTCAAGATGCTCCATGCTTTGATTGCAGACGCACAGGCCCGGCTCGACGAGGCGCGCCGCCAGCTGCGTCTCGCAGCGATGAATTTCGACGTTCCCGACGAAGAACTGCTCGAGCTGCGCGCCAAGGCCCGCAACGTTTACAACGAACTCGCCGCTCTCGACCGCAAGAAGCTCAAAAAGGGCCTGTTCGGCTTCCTGAAGATCGGGTGATCGGCCGTAAGGCCTGATTCCGACTTGCTTCCTGTGCGGCCGCGCCCTCCATAAGGATGGGAGAGGGCGCGGCGCCTGTCGCCGCTCGCGACGAGGAAGAAAGATGATCAGCCCGAACACCCCTCCCGGTACGGAGGTCGTCTGCGTCGAGGCGGGGCCCGGGCGCTTCGGCGACGGGGGCCTGCGGCGAGGGGCGATTTACACGGTCGAGCGAATCGCGCCGGCGATCAATGGCGGTCACGTCGTCGTCCTGAGCGAAATCCCGCCCTGGCAGACCTATACGCCGCCGTGGGGCCTTGTCGGCATCGGCTTCGAACTGAGGCGCTTCCGTTACCTCGATCTCCCCGCCTCATTGACAAAACTTCTGGAAGAAGCGCCTCGCGAGGTGGAAATCGAGGACGCTTAGCGCGTCTCCTCGGCTGGCGGCTCCGGCAGCAGCGGCGCGGCGGCGCCCGAGCGCCGGATGAAGGCCTTTGGGTCCGGCGCAATCTTCAGTTCGTCCCAGGCGCCGGCGAGATCGAAGGCGATCTGTAACCCCTTGTCCCGCGGCTTGCCGGCCCCGTCCGCCTCATGGGCGGCGGCCTTGATCGCCAGGCTGCGCTCCGCAAGGTTGGCGGTTCCGGTGAAGTTCAGGGTAAAACCTGGGCCGCTGGCAAAGCCGTTCTCGAGCGTCGCAACGCCGCCCTCCACGAGGAGCGTCGCGCCCGCCCGGGTGAGCGGCGAGCTGCCCGATCGGATGTCCTGCGCGCTGGCGAGGGGGCGCTTCTCGAATCGGCGGAGCGCCCGGTCGAAATCCACCCCCGCGATTTCACCGTCCGTCAGCGTCAGCGTGGCCCGCCCGCCCAGGCTGCGGACCATTTCGGCGACGCTTTCGCCATGGGCGTCGAGGGTCGTGCTGGAATCGAGCGCGCCGCCAAGAGCGTCCTTGCCGAAAGCGTCCCAAAGCAGGGCGCGGGCGTCGACCCCAACCGTCTGGGCGGCGGCGTGCATGACGAGGTCCCGCCCGGCGGGCTTGAAGGAGGCGCGCGCCTTCAGGCGCCCGTGATAGGCCTCGGCCTCGACAAGCGACAGATCGAGCGCGCCGTCGCGAACCGCCGCGATCATGCTGGCGCCGTCGAGAGTCAGACGGCCAAGGCGCGCATGGCGAGCGGCAATCTTGACGTCGACGTCTGCGCCCGTCAGATCGGGCAGATCGAGAGGTTTCTGGCTCCACGCGCCGTCGGGTCCGGCAAGCGGCGGGGCGTCGGCGAACATGGGCTTCAGCGCGACGAAATCGCTTTTCAGCGTCGCACACACATAGGGCCGGCCCTCTTCCTCGCGCAGCGTCAGCTCGCCGTCGAAGGCGTTGCCATCCACCTGCACGCGCAGATCCCGGAAGGCGGCCTCATGCGGGCCGATGGTCGCCTGCGCCATAAACTCCGCGTCGCTGAAGGGGCCGGGAAGCGGCGCCGCCACGTCGAAGAGCGCCAGAGCGCCCCGCGCCGACGCGGCCGAACCGGCGACCCGGCCGGAATAGCGCGCATTGGCCCCGAGCTGCGCGATCCCCTGCGCCTCGAGCCGCATGCTTTCGCCATCGACCCGCGCTGTGACGACGGAGGCGTCCCCACGCAGAAACATGCCGGGCCGCGCCGCCCACAGCACGAGCTGGAGCCGCTCGCCGCGCCAATCCAGCGCGCTCGTCAGCAAGGCGTGCTCGCCGACCCGGCGCCAATCCAGCGTCGCGGAAACCCGGTCCGCCGCATAGTCGATCCCCTCCCGCCGCAGCCGCAAGGAGCCGTCGACGACATGGACCACGCCCAGCGTATAAGCGTCGGCCTTCTGCGCCGCCATGCTGCCCGGTTGCGCGGCGGCGGCGCGCGTCGCGGCGCCAGGCGCGTCGATGGGGGCCTTGTCGAGATCGACCTCGGCGCGGGGGCGCGTCAGCGTCAGCGAGTCGAGCTCGAGCCGGCCCATGAGAAGCGGCAGCAATTTGAGATTGCCGCGCAGCTCGTCGGCCCTGATGTCGAGCGCCTTGTTGCGGTCGGCCAGGGCGACGCCCGTCAGGATGAGATGCGGCCGCGGGGTGAGCGACAGCCGGGGACCGCCGCGCGCCGCGATGTAAAGGCCCGTCGCGTCGTTGATCTGCCGGGTGATCGCGGCGAGCGTCGCGGCGGGGGAATAAAGCCAGCTCGCGAGAGCGGCTACGGCGGCGATCAGCACGCAGAGCGTCACGGCGCCGCCAAGGAGCAGCCGCCGCCCGAGGCGTCCGCGCGGGGGCTCCGTCGCGCCGTCGCGGCCGGGCGTTAAAGGTCTGTTTTCGGCCGAGGCCTCCAAGCGCGCGCTCTCCTACGCCAATTCTTGCGTTCTAAGCGGGCAAGCGCGGCGACAAAGTGGCGGCGGGCGCGTCCGGCGATCAGACTTTGACTTTGGACAAGTAGAAAACGCAAAGATGTGGGTTGCCCACAACCTGTCGACCTGTCACGGCTCCGGCAAGGCTTCTCCCAGGAAATCATCTTTCTAACAGTTTTTCAGCTCCTCTCGCAGGGTGCGAAGGATCTCCTCGACATAAAAGGGCTTTTCAACGATAGCCTGCCGCGGATAGGCCTCCGGCAGGCCGGCGCGTCCGCACCCCGTCGTAAAAACGAAAGGGATGCCACGCGCATGGACGGCGTCAGCGACTGGGTCGATCCGCTCGTGCCCGATGTTGACGTCGAGCAAGGCGAGATCAAAGGACGCTGTCTGCGCCAGCCCCAGCGCCTGCGTTATGTTTCGCGCCGCGCCAGCGATGACGAGTCCGAAGTCGGTGAGGGTCTCCTCGAGCGCCAGCGTGATGTAGGGATCGTCTTCGACAATAAGCACCCTTCGCCCGAGCAGAGGGTCGCCCGGCCGTTGCGGCGCACTGGATGCGCCGCCAGAGTGGGGGTCGGGCGCGTCCGAGACAGACATGCCTACGATGGTGGGGCTCTTTGTCGCAGCTGTCCAGTAAATGCGCGGAAAAGTAGAAAGCGAGTCCTCGACTGTTGCTTTTTCGCCGCAGTTCAGCTTCTGCGGAAGATGCCCGCCGCGCCCCAGGCGGCGAGCGCAAGCCAGGCGAGGATCGTCAGCGAGCCGCCAATTGGCGCGGCGAAGGGAAAGAGCTTGCCGCCGAGATAGACGCGCGCCGCCAGATCGGCCGAAAAGAGTGTCGCCCCCGCCTGCAAGACCAGCGCCCCGCCGATGAGGAAGCGCCGGAAAGGCGGCGCGCCGTTCGCGAGCGCCGCGAGGGCGAGGCCAGCGGCGGCGTGGAGCGTCAGGAAATGGCTCGCCGTGGCGAGCAGGGGATTGGCGTCGACATGGGCCGCTGCGGCGGCGAGGGACACGCCGGCGGCGCCCTGGAGCGCCGCAATGGTCGCAATTAACGACGGCAGGTTCAACACGCGCGCTCCGGATGGATGCTCAATAGGCGTTCTTGGCCTTGATGAGGGCGAAAGGGGTCAATGTGAGAATATACAAATCCAGAAGGATCGACCAGTTCTCGATGTAATAGAGATCGAACTCCACGCGTTTCTGGATTTTCTCTTCCGTGTCGGTTTCGCCCCGCCAGCCGTTGATCTGCGCCCAGCCGGTGATGCCGGGCTTGACGCGATGCCGGGCAAAATAGCCGTCGACGACCTCATTGTAGAGAATGTCCCCCGCGCGCGCCACGATGGCGTGGGGACGCGGCCCGACGAGCGACAGATCGCCTTTGAAGACGACATTGAAGAGCTGCGGCAACTCGTCGAGAGAGGTCTTGCGGATGAAGCGCCCCACGCGCGTCACGCGCGGATCGTTGCGCGAAACCTGTTTGTGCGCCTGCGGGTCCTGCCTGTCCGCATACATCGATCGGAACTTGTACACTTCGATGACTTCGTTGTTGAAGCCATGACGGCGCTGTTTGAACAGGATCGGCCCCGGCGAGTCGAGTTTCACCGCGAGGGCGACGAGCGCCATGACCGGAGACGCCAGGATCAGGCAGAGCGCGCCGACCGCCTTGTCGAAAATATATTTGGCCACCACGTCCCAGTCGGCGATCGGCTTGTCGAAGACGTCGATGACCGGAACGTCGCCGATATAGGAATAAGAGCGCGGCCGAAAGCGCAGTTTGTTCGTATGCGCCGCGAGGCGAATGTCGATCGGCAGCACCCACAGCTTGCGAAGCATCTGCAACAGGCGTGTCTCGGCCGAAATCGGCAGGGTGAAGACAATCAGATCGATGCGCGCGTGACGAGCGAGTTCGACCAGATCATCGACCGTGCCGAGCTTGGGATAGCCGGCGACGACATCCGGCGAACGCGCATCCGCGCGGTCGTCGAACAGTCCCAGAATGCGCAGATCGCTTTCCTCCTGCGCAGCGAGCGCGCGCAGCACGGGGTCCGCCAACGCGCCGCCGCCGACGATGACGGTGCGCCGGTCGAGCTTCCCCGCGCGGGTGAGGCGGCGCGTCGCCACGGCGAGCGCCATGCGTTCGACTGCAAGCAGCGCAAGCCCGGACAGGTACCAGGCGATCAACCAGACACGGGAAAAAACGCCGTCGAGTTTGAGGAAAAACATCGCCGCCAGCGCCGCGGCGAAGATGAGCGACCAGACTGCGGCGAGCTTCAGCCCATGCCGGATCGGCCCGCGGAAAGATGGGATGGTATAGAGGCCGAAGGATTGCAACGCGATGATGGCGGCCACGGCCATGGCTGTCGCGGCGATGTAATAGTCGAGCGGCTGCACCTGGCGATCGCCGACATAAAATTCGTAAATCAGCAGGCCAGCCACGAGCAGCATGACGAATTCGAAGAGGCGGACGACGCCCGCGAGCACGACAGGAGAGAGGGTTCTGCCTGGCCTGCTTTGACTCGCGACCTCGGCGAGACGCGGATCGAGCGAATGCATCCCACCGTCGCCGCCGCGATTCGTGTCCGGCTCGGGCGTAACGCCCTTCATGTCCTCCAGGCGAAAAGCGCACATGAATCGGTTCCCGATGTTCAGAGGAGCGGCGCGGGTCGCTTTCAGAAAATGCGTTCCCGGACGGTGATGGTGTCGCCGGGCCGAACCGGCGCATCGAGCGGGACGCGGCCCGTGACGGGAGCGCCGTCGATGACGCGCGTCAGATCGACGCCGCCTTGATAACCGCGCGGTCCGAAACCGCCGGCGATGGCGATAGCTGTGCGCGCCGTCATCCCTTCGACAAAGGGAAACTGGCCGGCGTTCGTGACCTCGCCGAGGACAAAGAAAGGACGAAACGCTTCGACCTCGACTGAGACGCGGGGCTCGCGCACAAATCCCTCGCGGAGGCGCGCCGCGATGATGCGCTCGGCTTCCGGAAGCGTTCGTCCCTGTACGGGGACGGAACCGATCAGCGGCATGGCGATGCGTCCGGCGCCGTCCACGGAATAGGCGTTGGAAAGCGAATCCTGCCCGAAGACGACTACCCGCAGCCGGTCGCCCGCGGAAAGCGTATAGGGTTCGGCGGTCGATGCAGCGTAGAGTTCCGGCCGGTTATCTCCGGGCGCGGCGCAGGCGGTAAGAAAGGCGCCGCAGAGCGCCGCCGCCGCGAGGGACAGACGCCTGCATGCGATCCTTTTCAGGGCGTCAGGTCCCGGCATTCTCCAATCCGTCTTTTCGGCAAAGCGACAGCGCTTCCACGCGCCGTTTTATTGCGACATGGTTAACAAACTTTGACTTGGCCGTTTAACCGCGTCTCAACCATGTTTCTTCTAAGAAATCAGCATGAGCCGGGAGCAGCCATGCAGGCGCCGATGCAAGAAGCGACCCAAAATGAGATTGATCTGCCGCGATTGGGCCGCGCGCTCGTCGCGAGAAAATGGTGGGTGCTCGGGCCGACGCTGGCAGCCTTTTTCGGCGCCTTTCTGTTCGTCAGTATCGCCAAGCCGCGCTACACGTCGGACGCACGGCTGCTTCTCGAAAATCAGGACGATTTTTTCACGCGCGTGGACAAGGGCGAGCGCGCTGACGCCAATGGGCCGGACGCCGAAGGGGTGCAGAGCCAGATTCAGCTTCTCACATCCCGCGATCTCGCGCGGCGCGTAATCCGGACGCTTGGCCTGCAGGGCAACCCCGAATTCGATCCTCTCGCCAGGGGCGTCGGCGCCCTCGCGCGCGTCATGGCCCTGCTCGGAATCGCGCGCGATCCGACGCTCATGTCGCCCGAAGATCGGATTCTCGAAAAGTTCTCCGAAAAGCTCGCCGTTCTCTCTCCGACGAAAACGCGCGTGCTGTCGATCGAATTTTCTTCTCACGATCCCGATCTCTCAGCGCGCGGCGCCAACGCCGTCGCCGATGCCTATATCGAGATCCAACAGGAGGCGAAGCGCGAGATTGCGCGCAATGCGGCGAAATCGCTGGCTGCGTTGGTCGAGGATCTGCAAGTGCGCGTGGCGGACGCCGAGGCGAAGGTCGAAGCCTATCGCGCCCAGACGGGTCTTCTTGTCGGCTCCAACAATGCGACCATCCCGACGCAGCAGCTCGGCGAGCTCAACAATCAGCTTTCCACGGCGCGCGCCGCTCAGGCAGACGCTCAGGCCAGGGCCAATCTTCTACGCGACATGCTGCGCCAGAAACGGATCGGCGAAATTCCTGACGTTGCAAACAATGAGACCATCCGGCGCATCTTCGAGCAGCGTGTCGCGCTCCAGGCGCGTATCGCGCTCGAGTCGCGCACGCTTTTGCCGATGCATCCGCGCGTCAAGGAGCTCAACGCGCAACTCGCCGATCTCGACCGGCAATGGCGCGCGGTGGCGGAGCGCACGGCGCATACGCTGGAAAACGAAGTGCACATCGCGGCCGCGCGGGTCGATAATCTCACGCGCGTCCTCGACGATCAGAAGCGAGTCGCTGGCGCGGCGGGCGCGGAAGAAGTGAAGCTGCGTGATCTCGAACGCTCCGCAAGGCTGCTCAAGGAGCAACTCGAGAGCGAAACGGCGAAATATCAGGAGGCGCTCGCGCGCGAACGCCTGAAGGCTACGCCCGCCGACGCGCGCGTCATCCAACGCGCGCTGGCGCCGCAAATTCCCTCCTTCCCGAAGAAAATCCCCGTCTTGGTCTTTGCGACGCTCGCAGGCTCGATCCTTTCGCTCGGCGCCGTTGTCGCCGGCGAGATGCTCACGGGGCGGGTGAGCGTCTCGCCCCCATCGGAGCCGTTTCCTGGGCCGCCGTCGCCGGAGGCGGCGGTCGGTGCAGTGCAAGAGCCGTTCCCGGATGGCAAGGACGTCCAAGACCAGCCCGACTTCGGCGAGGAGCCATCGCCGCGCGTCGCCTCGCGCTTCGCTGACGCGGCGCGCGCTGCCGGACAGTGCGTCACGGTGCTGATCGCGCCATGCTCCGAGGCAGGGCCACCCGCCCAAACCGCCGTCGCTCTTGCCCGGACGCTTGCGCCACAGGGACGGGCCCTGCTGGTGTCGGCTGATCCCGGCGCCACGGCTTTCGACGCGCTCGTCGGCCCGTCACAATCGCGGCCGGCCGGCATGGCGGAACTTCTGGGAGGCGTCGCTGGCTTCGATGCCGTCATACACCGTGACGCCTCGTCGAGGCTGCATGTGCTGCCGGGCGGCGGCGCGGCGGGCGCCGATGCTGGCGATCCGGCGTTAATCGTCGCGGCGCTGGCGCAAGCGTATGATTTCCTGATTTTTGCGGCGTCGGCCGAAGAAGCGCGGCGCCTTGCGTCTCACATGGATCTCGCTTTCGTCCTTGGAAAGGACGACGCATCCGCGGCCCTTCTCGAGGAAATCCGGCGCCTCGGGGTTGAGGCGCATTTTCTCGATGAAGCCGCGCGTGGCGATATCGCGGCCTGAAGGATCAGGGCCGGAGAAGGGATCTCAGCCTGTAATACGGATGGATAAGCGCGGGAGCGCGTTTCGCGCGCCGCTTGAGACGCAGGAAGGCCGCGAGGAGCGGCGCCGCGAGACGGCCGCGCGCGGAGACCGGAACGATCTGATCGTAAAGAGCGATTTCTTCCTCGCAGACCGCCCTCTTGTATCGGGCTTCGCCGGCGCCGAGGTCGAAATGCGTCATCCCGCGCAGCACGAGATCGCGCATCAGAGCATGGAGGAGCAGCTCTCCCGGCGAGCATCGGGCGATGTCCTCGTCCGTGTCGAAAGAATTCAGCATGGCGGAAAAACGTCCGGAACGCCGCACGCCGGCATAAGCGGCGACGATGCGCCCGCCCACCGAAAGTCCGTGCAGTTCCAGCGCGCCTTCTTCCGAACCGGAGGCATGGCGCAACAGGCGTGTGAGGAAGCGGCGCTCCTTGCTGCCGACCGCGGAGAAACGCGCCGATTTCTGTTCGAGCAAAGCGGCCGCTATCGCCTGTCGGCGTTCCCCGCTGACCCGGTGCTCATATTCGACGCGACCGAATTCCGCGAGACGCGCTTCCTTTTTTCTGAGTTTCTTGCGGTTCTCTTTCGAAAGCCGCGCCGCCAGTTCATCGACCGTCGCCGGCAGTGTGGTCCCGTAGGCGCAACTGGCGCTCGGCCGCGCATTTGCAAAGACGAGCGGGTTTTCGGCGTTCTCGAACCGGCGGGGCTGATTGCGGAGAAAATAGAGATCAGGCGGCGAGGGCGCATGTTTCGCCGCGTCATGCAAAAGACGCCACAAGCTTTCCTGATCGTGCTGCGCATCGGGACTCAGCAACGGCAGATTGAAATTGGCTTCTCGTCCGCCCAGAAAAGCGGCGATCCGGAGGGGACCCTTGCCGATGATGCACAATGGCAGCAACGCGCTCGGCGCTCCTTTGGCATCCTGCGCAGCAATGAGGAATGGCGTCACGTCCTCGGACGCCTCAATGGCGTCCGACCACATGGAAAGAAATTCGAAGGACTGGTACGGACTGATTGCCGCCTCTCGCGACAGCGCCAGCCAATCTGTTCGCGCATCCTCGAAACGCGTGAAGACGCGCAAGTGAGAATAAGCAGCAAGGCTCGACCCACATTGATCAAATTGATAACGGGCGTTTCCGAGTTGCGAAATCGTGGACTGCGGCTGTGAGATTTGCATAACGCATCATTATGAGATCCATCCTAAAAAGCTCTTGCTTTCGTGGCGGCTCGACGGGGTCGGATGTTGGTTTGGCGGGATCGTGCGATCGGCTTGGGTCTGCGGCTGCTTCACGCCAGCAGGGCGCATAGGCTCGCGGCTCCGCTGACGCGCGGCGCCGGCGTCATTCTCATGTTTCACCGCGTGCGGCCGGCGAACGACGATGATTTCGCACCTAACGCGGGCCTGGAGATTACGCCGCAATTTCTCGATCTCCTGCTTCATCATCTGCGCGCTCGAGGCTATGAGATTTTGTCTCTCGACGCCGCTTTGGCGCTGCTTGGCTCGGAGAGGCCGCGCGCCCGGCCTTTCGCCGTTCTCACCTTTGACGACGGTTATTGCGATCTTGTCGACCACGCGCTTCCAATCCTGGAGCGCCATCGCGCGCCCTTCGTCGCCTATCTGACCGCCGGCTTTGCCGATGGCGCGGCGCGCCTGTGGTGGCTCGAACTGGAGGAGTCGATCCGCAGGCTCGCGCAGATAGACATTGCCGTCGCGGGGCGCCGCATTGTGCGGCGCTGCGAAAGCGCTCGAGAGAAGCAGGCCGCATTTGCAGAGGTGTACCGGGCGATCCGCGGGGGCGGCGAGACCGCGCTGCTCACGGTCGTCGCGGCTCTTTCAGCGCGGGCGGGCGTCGATGCGGGCGCGATGGCCGCGCAGTCCTGCCTGGATTGGGGCGCCATCCGTTCGCTTGCGCGTTATGAACTGGCGACCATCGGCGCGCATTCGCTCACCCATCCGCGGCTCGCGAAACTCGACGCGACCGCCGCGCGCCGGGAGATGGCCGAGAGCCGTGCGCGCATCATGGAGGAGACGGGCGTGGCCCCGCGCCATTTCTGCTATCCGGTGGGCGATCGGACGTCCGCGGGGCGGCGGGAATTCGATCTTGCCGCCGAGCTGGGGTTCGAGAGCGCAGTGACGACCCGGCCAGGTTTGATCTTTCCCGACCATCGCCATCATGCGCACGCCCTGCCGCGCCTCTCTGTCAATGGCAAGTTCCAGAGCCTCGCGGCCCTCGACGTTCTGCTGAGCGGCGCGCCCTTCGCCTTGCTCAACCGAGGCCGGCGCGTGTCCGCCTGAGGCGGGGCAGGCGCGAGGCCCCTCGCAAAGCTCGGCCAGAGCGCGTATATTTGATCAAGATCAGAAGCGGGAGTCTTCTCCATGAGCTTTATGGGCGTTCTCATCTGCGTGGCCATCGCATTGTCGGCGGCGCTGGGCATTTATCTGCGCAAGCGACAGATCGACACCGTGGCGGCCAATCGCGCTACGGTGCCCGCCGATTTCACTGACCAGGTTTCGCTTGACGACCATCGTCGCGCCGCTGACTACACAATCGCGCGCACCCGGTTCGGCATGGCCGAGACCGTCTATGACGCGGGCGTCTCGATCCTCTGGCTCGCGGCCTGGATGGCGCCCGTCTATCTCTTCGTCTCGCAATACTTCGAACCGGGCCTTACGCGCAGCGTCGCCTTCGTGCTGATGGTGACGGCGCTCTCCCATCTGCTCGAAACCCCGTTCTCCCTCGCTAACGCCTTCTGGCTGGAGGAGCGTTTCGGCTTCAACCGGCTGACGCTCAAGACCTACCTGCTGGACGAGGCAAAAAGCGCGCTGCTCGGCTTCTTGATCGCGACGCCGCTGCTATACGGCATGTTCTGGCTGCTCGGCGCCTTGCCGAACAGCTGGTGGCTTGTCGCCTATGCTGCGTTCATGGCCATCACCATCGCCATGACGGTGATCTATCCGACGCTGATCGCGCCTCTCTTCAACACATTCACGCCGATGGAGGAGGGGTCCACCAAGTCGCGCATGGAGGCGTTGCTGCAAAAATGCGGTTTCGAGTCCAGGGGGCTTTACGTGATGGACGCCTCCAAGCGTTCGGCTCACGGCAACGCCTATTTTACGGGCTTCGGAAAGGCGAAGCGGATCGTCTTCTTCGACACGCTTCTCGAAAAGCACACGCTTGACGAGATCGAATCCATCCTCGCCCACGAACTCGGCCATTTCAAATTCGGCCATGTTCGACAGATGATCCTGCAGGCCGCGATCATCGCCTTCATCGGCTTCGCGGCGCTCTACTGGGCGTTTGGAAGTGAGACCTTCGCGGGCTGGTTCGGCCTGCCGCATGACCCCGGCGTGGTGCTGATCGCTCTGCTTTTCGCCAAGGAGCCGGTTTCGCACCTTCTGCACCCGCTGCTCGCCGCGCGTTCGCGCAAGAACGAGTTCGAGGCCGATGATTTCGCTCGCCGCATCGTCGGCAAGGAGCCGATGATTTCGGCCCTGACGCGTCTCACGCGCGACAATTTGGCCACGCTCACGCCCGATCCACTCTATGCGAAGTTCTATTTTTCGCATCCGCCGGTCCCCATGCGCGTGGCCCAACTGCGAGGGGCCGTCGAAGCTTGATCTGATCCTTGACGATTGACGCCGAGCGCCTATCGTCGCCCGGATGCGAGACACTATCTGCGCCTCATCGGAGGCGCGCCGGGAGATGCGGTCAGAGAGGGCGACAAACGCTCTTATGGCGTTCATGGTGGCGCGGCAGCGGCCGGCCGTCGCTTACGCCGTGGCCATCGGGGCGGTGGCGCTCGCCGCATGGATCCGTCTGACGGCGAGCGACTGGTTCATCGAGGGGGTTCCTTTTCTCACCTTCTTTCCGGCGGTGCTCGTGGCGACCGTCGTGGGCGGGCTGGGGGCGGGACTTTTCGCAGCCGCCTGCTCGGTCGGCGTCGCCTGGTATTTTTTTCTGGAGCCATCGCTCGCCTGGAAGCTCAGCGCAAAGGCAGTGGTTTCTCTCCTGTCCTTCAGTTTCGTTTCCGGATTGATCGCAGGCGTCGTCTCGCTGCTGCAGAGCGCAATCGACAGAATCGCCCTGCAGGAGCAGGGGCAGCGTGCGCTCATCGAAGCGGCGCCCAACGGCATTATCGTGGTTGGGCCGCGCGGCGAGATAGTGGACGCCAATTCCAGCGCCGAGAAGCTATTTGGCTATGACCGCAAAGAGTTGATCGGCAGCAGCGTCGAAATGCTCGTGCCGAGAAGCGTCGCGCCCGTTCATGTCGGTCTTCGAAGCCGGTTCCAAGCCGCACCCGAGACGAGGCCGATGGGGGCGGGCCGCGATCTGGCGGGCCGACGCAAGGACGGCAGCGAGGTTCCCCTCGAAATCGGATTGAACCCCATGGAGTGGAACGGGCAGAAGGCCGTTCTCGCCATGATCACCGACATAACGGAAAGGAAGCAGCACGAGGAAAGCCAGGCGGTGCTCGCCCGCGAGCTGGAGCACCGCGTTGGCAATATGTTCGCGGTCATTCTGGCGATGATCCGCCGCACCTTGACGCGGGGCCGAAACGTCGCCGAGGCGGCGGATATATTGACGCAACGCGTTCAGCTGCTGGCGGACGCCTATGCCGTTCTCTCCGAGTCGATGTTCAAGAACATCTCGCTCGACCGGCTGTTCGACATTGCGATCGGCGGGTTCAAAGACCAGGTGATGTCGACAGGCGTCAATGTCCGCGTCAACGCCAAGGTCGGGCAGGCTTTTTCCTTCATCGTGCACGAGCTTCTGACAAACGCCGTCAAGCATGGGGCGTTGTCGGTCCCGAGCGGACGGGTCTCCGTTCAAAAGGAGATCGAGACGATCGACGGCCGGCAGATCCTTGTCTTCAACTGGCAGGAGGTGGGCGGCCCGCCGGCGACCGCCCCGGCGCGCAAGGGGTTTGGCAGTTTCATCCTGCTCGAGTCGCCGAGGCAGTTCGGCGGCGAAGCGACTGTGGCCTATGAGCCGGGCGGCTTGCGCTACGAACTGCGCTTGCCGTTGGATTCGATCAGCTGAAACCGTAGCATTGCCGGCAGCTTATGTCAGCGGCTACATTCAGAAAGCTTCGGCCGCCTGTTCAACCGGATCCGACCAAACTCATGCTCGCCAACAAACATATCCCGCTCGCCCTCTGGCGGGACTGCGTCGAAGTTTCGCCCATGGTTGGCGCTGTGGGCGGCGCCTCGTGAACGGCGGGCCTCCTTTCCAACTCTCCCCGCATGCGCGGGAGGGGGAGCCGATTACGGCCGTCGGGGCAAAGGAGCGTGCTGAGGCGGCGCGCTATCATTTCGATCTTCTCGTGCTTTCGGCGCTGGCGCTGGTCGTCGGCGCCGCCGCAGGCGTCGTCGGAGCGTTCTATCGGCTGTCGCTCGACGCAGCCGACAGGCTGCGGGACGTTCTTGTTGCGTGGGCGCAGGGCAGGGGGCTGTTTGGCCTGTCGTGCAGCATAGCGGTCTGCGCCCTTGCCGCCTGCGTCGCCGCCTGGATGGTGAAGCGATTCTCGCCCCATGCCTCGGGGAGCGGCATTCCCCACGTCGAAGCGGTTCTTCACGGCGAAGCGCCGCCCGCTCCCTTTGTTCTGTTGCCGGTGAAATTCTTTGGCGGCGTGCTCGCCATCGGGTCGGGGCTCGCCCTCGGCCGGGAAGGACCAAGCGTCCAGATCGGCGCCGTGATCGGCCAGTTCGTCGGAAAAATCTCTCGGAGAAACTGGCCCGATTGCCGCGCGCTGCTCGCGGCGGGCGCCGGGGCGGGGCTGGCGACGGCCTTCAATGCGCCGATGGCGGGAGCGGTCTTTGTGCTCGAGGAGCTCGTTCAGAAATTCGAGCATCGCACGGCCATGGCCGCGCTCGGCGCCTCGTCGACCGCGATCGCCACGGCCCATTTCCTGCTCGGGGACTCGCCCGAATTCGCAACCTCGCTCAACTACCCCGCGCCAGCGATCGGCCCGCTTTTCTTCGTCTTCGGCGGGCTGATGGGCTTCCTGGGCGTCTTCTACAACCGCCTGCTCTTTGCGACGCTCGCCGTCTATGACAGCTTTTCGGGAACGTCGGTCGAAGTGCGCGCGGCGTTGACTGGCGCGGCGGTCGGGGCGCTTGCCTGGTTCGCGCCGAGGCTCGTCGGCGGCGGCGACGGCATCACCCAGGCGGCGCTGTCGGGCTCGCAGGACATTTTCATCCTCCCATTCGTGCTGATGCTGCGGTTTGGGCTGGGATCGACTTCCTATGCGACAGGAACGCCCGGCGGGCTCTTCGCGCCGATGCTTGCGCTCGGGGCGTTGGCGGGGCTCTTTTTCGGGGTGATCTGCGGCCTGCTGCTCCCGGGTCTCGATATCCAGCCGCAGGCTTTCGCCGTGGTCGGCATGACGGCGCTGTTCACCGCCGCCGTGCGTGCGCCGCTCACCGGCATGGTTCTGGTTACTGAAATGACGGGCAACGCCGTGCTGCTGTTGCCGATGCTGGCCGCCTGCTTCACCGCGATGCTTGCGCCGACGCTCCTTAGCGAAGCGCCGATTTATGAGTCGCTGCGCGAACGGCTGCTGCGCCGGTGAGTCGCGCGGGCCTCCAATCGGCTGAATATCGCATGAATAGCGATTTCAGGGCTGGTTCAGGCGGCGAGCGCCATCTTTTTCATCGTTGCTGGGGAGCAGGGACCAGACCTGTAGGAGCCGATGATGAAGAACGCCGCTCTTTTTGCTTTCGCCCTTCTGATCGCCGCCGCCGGCATGGCGCAACCGAGCTTCGCCGCGACCGGCGAAGAGCCGGCCGCCGCCGCCAGCGAACCGATGAAGACCAAGCCCGCCAAGCATAAGCATCACAAGCACGAGCGCCATTCCGCGCTGACTAAGGCGCACAAGGCGCACCGGCCGGCTTGAGCATCCGCGACTCTTCAAAAAATGGAAGGCGCCGGGGTGGTTCCGGCGCCTTCGCGGCGTTGTTGGGCGGCTCAACGCCGCGGGGACTTCGACGTCACCTGGGCTGCTCGATCATGTCGACGACGGTCCGCGTGTCGGGATCGACCAGCACCACCTGATCGTTGAGGACGAAGTAATCGAAACGCTCGGCGTCCGGCGCCTCGGCGGCGATGTTGCGCGGCACGGGCTCGATATCGACGGACTCGGGAACCCGGTCGCCGACGCGCACGCAGACCTGCCGCAGATTCGAGCGGGCTTCACTGATGATTCCCCGATAAAGGGCGCGCTCCTGCCGGGTATCCAGGCGCACGCGCGGGGCGTAGCCATAGGCCTCGCCGCGACGCTCGCGGGCGCCGCCGCCGCGGTAGCCCTCTTCGTCACGCCGCGCAGTCCCGTAAGCGCGCCCCTGACGCCGCTCGTAGCCGCCGGGGCCGCCGTAATAGCCGCCGCCTTCACGCTCCTCGTAACCGTAGGTCGCGGCGGGCGGTCCGCCCTCTCCGAGCACGGTCACCACCTCCCTCGTGCCGGGGTCGATAATGGCGACATCGTTGTCGACCATCACATAATCATAGCCGCGGAACTGCGGAGCCATGGCCAGAACATCCGGGGGCAGTGGGTAGAACTGCACATTGGGCGGCACGACGGCGCCGATCTGAAGGTTGAAGTCGTTGCGGGTGAAGCTGCGCGCGCCGCGCTGCTCGAGGATCTGGCGCACCTGATTCTGCTGGCGTTCGCCCAGCTGAACGCGCCCGCCCTGGCCCTCGCGCCCGGCGTATCCATAGGCCTCGCCCCGGCCGCCGCGCTGAGTGGCTTCGGCGCCCCGCGCCGTCTCCGAGCCCCTCAGTGACCGCTCCGCGCCCCGCTGTTGCTGCTCGGCGACGCCAGGCGCGTTCTCGCCGCGCCGCTGGATCTGGCCGCGCTCGGCCTGCGCGCGCTGCGCCTGCTCACGCTCGGCTTGCGCGCGCTCAGCCTGTCCGCGTTCCGCCTGCCCACGTTCCGCTTGCCCGAATCGGCCGGTCCTTTCGCCCTCGGGCTGGGCGCCCCGGCGCTCATTTTCAGCCGCCGCGGCGCCAGTGCGTTCATTGGGGCCAGCCCCGGTTCGTTCGCTTGCTCTTTCGCCCGTCCGCTCTTGCCGGTCGCTGTTCTGCCCGCGCTGAGCGGCTGCCGCGCGGCTATCTTGGTCGCTGATTGCGCCCCGCCGCTCATCGTTCTTTCCGGCGCCGTGCTTTTCACCTTTCTTGGCGCTCCCGTGCTTCTCTCCGCCCTTTGCGGCCTCGCTCTTCTCCTCGGCCTTGGTCGCCTCGTGCTTCTGCTCGTCCTTTGCGGATGCCCCGTGGCGCTCGGATTTCTCCGCCGTTTGCTGCGCCCCATGTTCGCGCCTCTGTTCCTGCGCCCGCTCATCGCGGCGCTGTGACGTGGCGCCCTTCTCGTCGGGCTTCTGCATTCTTGCTGATTCGCCCTGCTTCGTCGCCTCGCCTCCTGCCGGCTGCCGCCCGGCCTGCTGCGCATAGCCCTGAGAGAGGCAGAGCGACAGAGTCGCTACGGCCGCCGAGAGAAAAAGCCTCGTTCGCATCACGGTCTCCTTGGCGGAAGCGCCGACGCGCCCGCCATGGGCCGCCATTGCGCTTGCTGGGGTCGGTCATGCCGTGGAACGCGTCGCGGGGCTGAATGTTCATGCGCTTTGGAAGGTGATCGGCGTCCATCAATCAGCTGAAAGCCTATCTTTTTCAGTGATATGCAAGGAGCCGGCCAGGGGCGTGGGGCAGGCCGGGGCGAGGGACCGGTCCGCAGGGTTCAGGTGGACAGCGGCGCGATAGGGCTTGACAAAAACCGCCCCCTCCGGTGTGATGCTTCCCGCGTAAAGCTGCAAATAACGACGCCGTCAAATGGCGTTCCCCAGAGGGAGGTTCAAATGGGTTGGCTGATTCCCGCTTGCATGTTGGCTATGGTCATCATCTCCGCTGTTACCCTGACGCGCCTCTAATCGCGCAGGTAAGCGAATGACCGGCCCTGAGCGGTCCGGTTTTCAAGACCGTCAGTGCTTACGCGCTGGCGGTCTTTCGCTTTTCAGGCGAGCTGAAGGGCAGGGGCGAGCATGCTGCGCCCCGGCGTGATTCGATTGCAGACGCCTATTCTTCCGTGAGAAAGCTCAGGCGCACCTGGCCAAGAACGCCGTAATCCGCTTCGACGGCATCGCCGGGTCCGATCTCCAGCGGGGTCATGCACGTCCCGGTGGTGATGATTTCCCCCTCCTTGAGGGTCAGGCCCAGCGACGACAGGCGGTTTGCGAGCCAGGTCAGCGCGACTCGCGGGTCTCCGAGCACCGCCGCCCCAACGCCGTCGCGCGTCCAGCAGTCGCCGCGCGCGGTACGCACCTTTCCCGTCACCGCATGCCGGCTCAGATCGATGGCGCGCCAGACAGGGGGCGCTGCGGGACCGAGCACATATTGTCCGGCGCAGGCGTTGTCCGCGATGAGCTGGGCTTCGCCGGCTTTCTCGAAAACCGCGAATCGGGAGTCCGGCGCCTCCAGTCCGAGGTGCAGATCAGCGACGGCGGCCATCACTTCGTCCTGGCTGTAAGCCGTCTCCCGTGGCGGCAGGTCGCGCCCCATGAGAAATGCGAATTCCGGCTCGGCCACGCGCATGCGGTTGCCGAAAAGCGAAAGCGCCGCGCCGTCGGCAAAGACCTTTCCCGAGAGCAGCCGACCTGCGAGCGGTCCCGAAACCTGGATGTGGGCTTGCCCCACCGCGCTGGTCGCGGCAAGTTTCCAGCCGAGCACGCTGCGGCCCGATATTTCCGGCAACTGCGCCTGCGCAGCGTAGCCTTCCAGCGGAGTGGACGGCCGACACCCGGCCGGCAACTCGCGCAGCGTCTCTCCAGCCTGCCAATGCGCCCAGATGTGACGCGCGGCCTCTGCCGCCTTTTTCAATTCATGAGTATCCATGGCCAGGAATGGGCCAGAGAATTCGACTTCGATCAAGCCCGCCGCCATTCGCGCGACCTTTGCAGTGAAGCATGCGCTTCCAGTCAGCGGCGGTTCATGTTCCCGAGCCCATAAAGAGGCGCGCGAAGAAGATTCGCGACTATCAGGAGACTGCCCGCCCGTCGTGGCGGGCTTTTTTGCGCGCGCCCGCGGTTGACCGCCTCGTCTTACCCGCGCCGCCGCGGCGGCTCGCAGTGCGCTCGTATGGGGAGAGAAAAGGCGGCCGGTTGAAGGGGACCTACACCGGCCGCCGCATGAAAGCCTTGTTGAAACGCCGGAAGGCTATCGTCCGCGCATTACGCCCCCGTGACACTCTCCAGGGCGCCGATCGTTTCGCTGTTCTTGGCGGAGGGCGGAGCGCGGGAGGTCGCCGCTGAGCGCAAATCCGGCGCGCGCCCGTCGCGCGTAGAACAACCCATCCCGCTTGCAGGAGCGGGATGGGCTGCCACACACGGCGGCGATGAAGCTGCCTGAGTCCGCCGTGTGGCAGGAAGCGTAATCCACTGCTGTTTCTATGAGTTTCTGGGTCGTTACCAGCCGCGTGGCCAAGCCTCGCGCTCAGAGGCGCAAGGCAAAAAAAATCGCGGCCGGAGAGACCGCGATTCTTTCAGCTCCAACCAGCGAAGTTCTCAGGGCGCGCTGAAGCTCAGCGGAATTTGAGCCTGAATGACGGTCGCCTTGTTGATCGCTTTGCCGCCCTCGGAGGTATTGCCGATGGTCTGGCTGACGTCCAGCTTCTGAGACAGGGACAGGGACGAACCCTGGTTGACCGGAACCTGCGCCTGAACAAACAGGCCCTTGTTGAGGGCAAAGCCGCCCTTCGAGGTGTCGCCGATCGACTGGGTCAGGCCGAACTGCTGGCCGAGCGAGGGGGTCGGCGTGCTGGAGCCGTCGGCAAGGGCGAAAACTGTCGAAAGGGCCAGAGCGGCCGGAACGAGCGCAATTTTCTTCATCTAGCTATTCTCCGGGTGGTCAGCAGCTTCGGGGCCAACCTATCCCGGCGCGTGGATTATCATAGGCGCCCTTTCGGCTATTAAGGGGAAGCGCGTTGGCCAAAAGGACATGGTGGGTCCGTTACCCAAAAGGATAGCGGGAGGAACGGCCAACTCGTTGAAAAACGGGTGGCCGCTCCCACGCCAACCGGTCGAAGCTCCCGGACCGTCGCGCTGCGCAGGGAGTAGCTGCGCGTTCAGTCTCTACCAGACTGTTCTTGACCAGAAATTTCCCGAAGATTTCACCACCGGGGGATTTCTGCGTCAGCCATTTCTTGACCGCTCGTCAAGGCTTCTGGACTCGTCCGGCGCCAGCGCCTCCGTCGAGTGCGCCGCCGCGCCGTGAGAACGGGGCGGAGGGCTATCTTCCGCTAAGTGCGTCTGTTAGGCTAAAGCTTTGTGGGTTCGCGTGATTTGTCTTTATGTCCGCTGTTTGTGACTGCGGCGCCGCCGGATAATTCACGCGAACCGTAGCCGCGGCAAATGCTTCGGGAGAGGGAAAAATGAAGGCAATCTGGAAAGCTCTGATGGGCGCGGTCTGCGCTGCGGGTCTTTTGTCCGCAGCTCATGCCGAAACGCCATCCACGCCGCCGTCGACGGTTTCGCCTGCCGCCATTGCGCCTGCGGCTCTCGATATATTGAAGGGAATGAGCGAGACGCTCGCCAAGGCGAATTCGCTGTCCGTCAAAATCCGACGCTCCTTCGACGAGCCTGCTTCGAACGGACAACCGCTTTTTTACATGATCGACTCCAATGTGAGCCTCCAGCGGCCAGACAAATTGAAGGTTGTGGTGCTCGGCGACGGGCCTCCTTCCGAATTTTATTACGACGGCAAGGAGTTTGCCGTTTTTCTTCCGGCCGCCAACATGATCGCGGTGGAGACGGCGCCGCCACATCTCGAACAAATGCTCGAAGCGGCGTATGACAAGGCGGGCATCTATTTCCCCTTCGTCGACTTCATTGTCGCCGACCCCTATGCGGCCATAACGGAAAAGCTGACATCGGCCTTCGTCGTCGGCCGATCCAACGCCGTGGGCGGGACGGCGACGGACGTCGTGGCGATCTCAAATCCGGACTTCCACGCGCAGCTCTGGATCGGCGCGAAAGACAAGCTGCCGCGGCTCGTGTGGATCACGCCGGTGAACGGCAAGGAAAAATCGCGCAGCATGATTGAATTCTCGAACTGGGAAATCAACCCGGCCCGTCTGAAACTCGCGCGCGCGCCCGGCGCGGCCAAGGCAGGTCGCATCAAATTCGAAAAGCCCGGCGAAACCGCGCCCGCCAAACACTAAACGTCACGCGAGGGAGATCACGATGAACAGGATCATTTTTCGGGCGTTCGTCGCCGTAGCGATCGGACTTTCGATTTCGCCCGCGCATGCATGGAGAGGCGGCTTCGGCGGCGGCGGTTTTGTCGCGCGGGGGCCCAACGGCGGCTTCGCGGCTGGCGGCTGGCATGGTGGCGGCGCGGCTGGCTGGGGTGGCACCTGGCACGGGGACGGCTATCACGCCGCCGGCGCCTGGGGCGGCTACGGCTACCATGGACCCGTCGTCGTCAATAGCTACTACGGCGCGGGTTGTTATGCTTGTGGCGCAGCGGCCGCCGGAGCCGTTGTCGGGGCGGCCGCAGTCACCGCCGCCGCGCGCAACTATGCGATCGGCGCCACATTGGCGACGCTCCCCGGCGGCTGCGTCAATCGCATCGTGAATGGCGACGCCTTCTATGTCTGCGACGGGGCCTGGCTCGCTCCCCGCTATGGGAACAATGGGGTCTATTACGTCGTCGTCACCCCGATGTAAGCGGGCAAAAAAACTTCCCGGCCCGCGCTCGAACATGGTCGCGGGCCGTCAATTCACGCCGGGACTGCGATCCACGCAGGGCGCGCGAGGGCAGCCCGCTCAGGCCCTAGCCGCAAGAGCTTGATCAGAAACCCTAGCCGATCGTCATCCACTCGGCGAGAAGGCCGATGTCGATGATGAAACCCGCCATCGCCAGCCCGGCCGCAAAGGGCAGGGATTCGCCCATCAGGCCGAGAGCGAGCGCCGGGACGGTCAGCCAGAAGAAAACGAGGTCGAAGGGCAGGAGGCCGTTGCGGAAGATCGACAGCGTCACGATCCAGAACAGCGCCTGCGCCAGAGCGATTGCAATAACGACCGCACGGACGAGGAGCGATGAGCCGGGGCTTCGACCTTCGCCAGCCCGATTCGGAAAACCGGCGCGATTTGGCATCAGCGTATCCTCGCCTAAAAGCCTTCGAACAGCGCGGTCGAGAGATAACGCTCGGCGAAAGAGGGGATGACCACGACGATGTTCTTGCCCTCGGCCTCTGGCCTCGCGCCGATTTCCAGAGCGGCGGCGAGGGCGGCGCCCGACGAGACGCCGATCGGCGCGCCTTCGAGCCGCGCGGCGAGGCGGGCCGTTTCAAAAGCCGTGTGATTGCCGATGGCGACGATTTCGTCGATCACGCTGCGATCGAGAACGGCCGGCACGAATCCGGCGCCGACGCCCTGAATCTTGTGCGGCCCTGGCGGGCGGCCGGAGAGAACGGCGGAGTCCTCAGGCTCCACGGCGACGACGCGCAGGCCGGGGCGGCGCGGCTTCAGCGCGTGACCCACGCCCGTGATCGTGCCGCCGGTGCCGACGCCCGCGACGAAATAATCGATGGCTCCCTTTGTATCGTTCCAGATTTCCTCCGCCGTGGTGAGGCGGTGACACTCGGGATTGGCGGCGTTCTCGAATTGTCGCGGAATGACGGCGTCGGGGTTTTTCGAGACCAGCTCGTCCGCTTTGGCGAGCGCGCCCTTCATGCCCTGCGAGGCGGGCGTCAACACGAGTTCGGCGCCGAGCAGCGCGAGCATCTTGCGCCGTTCGAGCGACATGGACTCCGGCATGACGAGGATGAGCTTGTAGCCGCGCGCGGCGGCGACGAAGGCGAGCGCAATGCCGGTGTTGCCCGAGGTCGGCTCGATCAGCACGCTGCGGCCGGGCGCAATGCGGCCATCCGCTTCGAGCCTGTTGATCATGGCGACGCCGATGCGGTCCTTGACGCTGGAAAGCGGATTGAAGAATTCGAGTTTCGCCAGAATATGCGCCTTCACGCCTTTGGCTTGCGCGATGCGGTCGAGCCGCACGAGAGGCGTGTCGCCGGTTGTCTCTGTGATGGAACCGTAGATGCGTCCCCTTCCTGGCCGGGCCGCCGGCATGAAACGCGCGTCATGGATCGTCATGGGACCGTCCTTTCGTGGAGTTGCTCAGGTCCGCCGTCTTTCGGATCGCCTCAAATCCCCGCGCCGTGGTCGAACGCTTCCACATGCGCTTTCGCCTGGGTGATGTTGCTGCCGGGCGGCACGCTGTGGGTGAGCCACACATTGCCGCCGATGGTGGAGCCGCGCCCGATGGTGATGCGCCCGAGCACCGTGGCGCCGGCGTAGATCACCACGTCGTCCTCGATGATCGGATGGCGCGGCTTGCCCTTTTCGAGCGCGCCGTTTTCATCGACGTTGAATCGCTTCGCGCCGAGCGTCACCGCTTGATAGAGCCGCACGCCTTTGCCGATGATCGCGGTCTCGCCGATCACGACGCCGGTGCCGTGATCGATGAAGAAGCCGTCGTCGATCGTCGCGCCCGGATGGATGTCGATGCCGGTCTCCGCATGAGCGATCTCGGCCACGATGCGGGCGATCATCGGCGCCCCCAGACGGTAGAGCCGGTGCGCGAGCCGATGCCGGATCAGGGCAAGGACGCCGGGATAGCAGAAAATCACCTCGTCGACGCTCTTCGCGGCCGGATCGCCCAGATAGGCGGCGTTCACATCGGTATCGAGCTGCGCGCGGATGCGCGGCAAAGCTTCAATGAATTCTTCGGCGATTTCGGTCGCGCGCAGCGCCGCCGCCTCTTCCGACGCGTCGGCGAGAAACAGCCTCACTTCCCGGCGGATCTGCTCACGCAGCGCGAGAAAAAGTCGCTCGAGCTGGCGCGCCAGCTGATGGTCCGACGCATGAAACTGCTCGTCCGGCGGGCCGAAATGCCGCGGATAAAGAATTGCGGCGAGATCGCCGAGGAGTTTCGCGACGACGGCGCGGGAGGGCAGCTCGGGCGGGAAGACGCCATTCCCGTAGCGCCGCGCCTGGGAGGCTTTGCGCAGAGAACCGAGATCTGACACGACGCTTTGAAATCGCAGACGTTCGGGCCCTGTGACCACCGTTTCGAGCATATTGGCCATCTCTTCGAAATTCTCCCTGAACAAGGCCGACAGGCGTCTTTACTGCATAAGCTTGGTAGACTATAGGGAATAAATCAATTGATTTTTCGTTCCGCGGAATTTTCCCGGCGCGGGCGATTTCAAGGAGAGCGCATGACGACAGAACCTGAAGTTCGCAAAACGTTGAGCGAGGCGGCCGCGCGCCAGCTCGCCAACGCCACGAAAACGCGCCCGCAATGGTCGGGCATCACGCCGAGGTGGCTCGTTTCCTTCCTGCCGTGGGTCCCGGTCGAAGCCGGCATCTATCGCTTGAACCGCGTCAAGGAATCATCCGCGCTCACGGACGCCGACGTGCAATGCAGTCCGGCGCGCGATCGCGACGCCGATCTGCCCGAGACCTTCGTCGACTATGAGGACGCGCCGCGCGAATATTCGATGAACGCGGTGACGACGGTGCTCGACGTGCAGACCCGCGTCTCCGATCTCTACAATCATCCTTACGATCAGATACAGGAGCAGGTGCGTCTTCTCACCGAGAAGGTGAAGGAGAAGCAGGAGGCCGAGCTCATCAACAATGCGGAGTATGGCTTTCTCGCCAATGCGCATTCCTCGATGAAGATCGCGACGCGCAAGGGCCCGCCGACGCCCGACGATCTCGACGAGCTGATTTCGCGCGTTTGGAAGGAGCCGGCCTTCTTCCTCGCGCATCCGCGCGCCATCGCGGCCTTCGGGCGCGAATGCACGCGCCGCGGGGTGCCGCCGCCGACCGTGACGCTATTTGGTTCGCCCTTCCTCACCTGGCGCGGCTTGCCGCTCGTGCCGAGCGACAAGCTCTACATCGACGAGAACGGCAAGACCAACATCCTGCTGTTGCGCACCGGCGAGAAGAAGCAGGGCGTGATCGGCCTGTTTCAGCCCGGCGTGCCGGGCGAGGTGGCGCCGAGCCTGTCGGTTCGCTTCATGGGCATCAACCGCAAGGCGATCGCGTCCTATCTGATCTCGCTCTACTGCTCGGCCGCCGTGTTGACGCATGACGCGCTCGGCGTGCTCGAGGATGTCGATGTGAGCAAGTTCCACGACTATGACGACAAGCGCGTCTGACGCGCCGAGCCATGAACAACGCCGGCGGCGTCTCCGCCGCCGGCCCTTGTCAATTTTCGAGGAAGCCGAGCCCATGTCGTCAGTCAAATCCGCCGCGCCCGTCTCCGCCGATCCGCCTTTCGAGGCGCTTCCGGCGAAGGACTTCAACGAACATGCGCGCCCGGCTTTCGATCCGGCCTTGATCGCGCGGCTCGCCAACGCCTTCTTTCAACAGCCGCCTGTCGCATTCTCATCCTCGCCCCTTCCCTTTGGTCCGCCGGCGCATACGCCGAGCCTGCCGGATGCGCCGGCGCCCTCGGTCGTCACCACCGCCGCGCCTCATACGCCGGCGCGCGCGCCTTTCGGGCCCCCGGACATTCCGCAAACGACGATCCCTTCCGTGGTCCCGACGCCGAATATCCCGGCTCCCGGCGCGCCGACGGGCCTCCAGTCGCCGACCCGCCCGCTCGGCCTCGATCAGATCCCTCAGCCCGGCGGCTCCCCTGCGGGCGGGGTCCCGGCGGAGGTGGATTACAGCCTGATCCCGCGTCTGCTTGCCGCCGACCCGCGAAGCAAACTGGCGCTCGCGCCGGCGAGCCGCTCCGCGCCGCCAACGGTCGGTCTGGGCGATATGGGCCTCCCCGGCGGCGGCGCGCCTGCGCCTGCGGATCATCTCTATTTTCTGCACGCGCGCAGCGCGCCCGAAGCCGCGCCGGCGCCCTATGCCGTTGCGCCGCTCGCTCCGGCCGTTCCGCCGCAGCCCGAACTCGGCCGCCCCAATATTCCGGTCGCGGCGCCGAGCGCGCCCGCGCTTGCCGAGGCAAATGCGACGCCCGCGCCGGAGAGCTTCGTCATCCCGCAGCCCTCGCAGGCCGATCCGCATCGCCTCTCGGACGTCGCCTCGTTCGCGACGCCGCCCATCGACGGCGAGCAGGCGCCGGGCGGTTTCGACCGTTACCCCTCGCCCGGCCAGAGTGGACCCGCCGCGCACGACGCCTTCTATTTTATCGACCACGGCGGCGGCCATGCGGCCCCGGTCCCGGCGCCGGCCGAGCCCGAGGGCTATGCGCCGCAATTGTCCGCCGGCTCGGCCGAGACGCGGACGGTTTTCGACCCCTATCGCGTCAAGCGGGATTTCCCGATCCTGCAACAGCAGGTGCACGGCAAACCGCTCATCTGGCTCGACAACGCCGCGACGACGCAGAAGCCCCAGTCGGTGATCGACCGCCTGTCGCATTTCTACGAATATGAAAACTCCAACATTCACCGCGCCGCTCATGCGCTCGCGGCGCGTTCGACGGACGCCTATGAAGCCGCCCGCGAGAAGGTCCGCCGCTTTCTGAAGGCGCCGAGCGTCAGGGATATCGTCTTCGTGCGCGGCGCGACGGAAGGGATCAATCTCGTCGCCCAGGCCTGGGGCCGGCGCCATGTGCGCGAGGGGGACGAGATCGTCGTGTCGCATCTCGAGCATCACGCCAATATCGTCCCCTGGCAGATGCTCTGCGCCGAGAAGGGCGCGCGGCTGCGCGTCGCGCCGGTGGATGATCGCGGCCAGATCATTCTCGAAGACTACGAGAAGCTTCTCAATCCGCGCACGCGCATCGTCGCCGTCACGCAGGTCTCGAATGCGCTCGGCACGGTGACGCCCGTTCGGGAGATCACGTCCATCGCGCATCGCCACGGCGCCTGCGTGCTGATCGACGGCGCGCAATCCGTCTCGCACATGCCCGTCGACGTGCAGTCGATCGACTGCGACTTCTTCGTCTTCTCCGGCCACAAGGTGTTCGGCCCGACCGGGATCGGCGCGGTCTATGGCAAGGGCGCCGTGCTCGAACACACCCCGCCATGGCAGGGCGGCGGCAATATGATTGCCGACGTCACCTTCGAGAAGACGATCTATCAGGACGCCCCTGAGCGTTTCGAAGCCGGCACCGGCAATATTGCCGACGCCGTAGGGCTCGGCGCCGCCATCGATTATGTCGAGAGCATCGGCATGGAGGTCATCGCCCGCTACGAGCACGACCTCCTCGTTTACGCGACCGAGAAGATGCGGCTCGTGCCGGGGCTGACCTTCATCGGCACGGCGGCGGAAAAGGCGTCCGTTCTTTCCTTCGTGCTCGACGGCCACAGCCCGCTCGATGTCGGCAAGGCGCTGGATCGCGAGGGCATCGCCGTGCGCGCCGGGCACCATTGCGCGCAGCCGATCCTGCGCCGCTTCGGGCTGGAGGCGACGGTGCGGCCCGCACTCGCCTTCTACAACACCTGCGCCGACGTCGATACGCTGGTCGCGGCGCTTCTCAAATTGCAGGCGGGCAGTGGACGGCTCTAAGGGACGCCATGCTGACCAGGAAAGGGAAATACGCCCTCAAGGCGATGGCGCATCTCGCCGGCGCGGCCGGGGGCCAACCCGTCCGCGTCGTAGAGATCGCTGAAACTGAGAAGATTCCGAAGAAGTTTCTCGACGGCATCCTCTGCGAATTGCGCAACGCCGGTTTCGTGCATTCGAAGATGGGAAAGGGCGGCTATTGTCTGGCGCGGCCGGCGGGCGAGATCATGATCGGCGACATCGTGCGCGCCATCGACGGCCCGCTCGCGCCCATGCCCTGCGCGAGCAAGACGCGCTACCGACGCTGCGACGATTGTCTCGATGAAGATACCTGCGCCGTGCGCCGCCTGATGCAGAAGGCGCAGCAGGCGCTCTCCGGCGTGCTCGATCATTGCTCGCTGGAGAGAATGCGAGACATCGCCGAGACGGACGCCGCTCTGCAACATCTGGCGCATTGACGCGCCGCGCTTGCCGCGACCCTGTCGCGACAAGCACAGAAGGAGACAGGGGCGACGATGTCGGCCCCATCAACGTCATATCTTCAGCCGAAACGAGAAACCGGCCTGCCAGTTCTTGGCGATCTGCGGGCCATTGAGATTTTGATAGACGGGAAGGCCCGCCTCGAAGGCGACCGACGCGGCGTCGACGCCGATCAACTTGCCGCTGACGACGCCGCCGCCGAAAAGTTCGACGCGCTGTCCGCCATAGAAGGCCGGGTTGGTTGGCACGGCGCGCCCGAGGATTTGCGGATCGAAGCCGGAAATCTGTCCCTGCGTCACGCCGCTGGCGCGGAAGGTGGCTGTCACGCCGGGGATCAGCGTATAACCTCCCCAGCCGTTGAACTCGTGCAGGTCGCCGAAGCGCCAGTTTTCCGGATTCCTCGCAAGCGGCAAACGTGCGCGGTAGGAGAGACCCCACGACCATTGGCCGATGTTTCCCGCATAGACGACGCCGGGCATGATGTCGAATGTGCCGCTTCCAGGCTGCATGCCGTAGAACGCCCGAATGTTCGGAACCGTCCCGTCCGCCTGCAGCAGATCGAAGCGCGCCGTATTGAAGCTGAACGGATAGGCGAAGCCGAGATTGACCTGAATCCGGTGCACCGGGTCTTGGTAAATTCTGTAGATCGCCGAGGTTGTGAAATCCGAAAGCCCGAATGTTCCCGGGTAGCTTCGGCCCAGCGGCGTGGCGCCGGATTGTCCCTTGAAGGTGAGCGCCTCGAGCCGCTTTTCGACGATCGAGGCGGTGACGACGACGGAAAGGTCCTCCGAAAGGCCATAGGAGATCAGGCCCGTCTGCGCCGAGACCGCGATGTTTTGCGGCACGAGCCTCAGCTTTTTCGTCGGATCGACCCACCAGGGAATGGTCGAGACGATGAATTCCGAACTGACGCCCTGCGTGCCGATCCGCTGCCCGGAGAGATTCGCCCAGACGGGCGCGATCGCGAGCACGAATTTGCCTTTGGCCGGCATGTCGGCGCCAAAGACGCCCATGGGCGCCGGCGGGCGCTGCGGAGGCGGGGCAGGCTGCTGCGGAGCCTCCGACGGCGCGACTTTCGGCGTCGCCGCGATGGCGGTCGCGCGCTTGCCCGCCGCCCAGACCGACGATGACGCGATCCCGAACGGGATGGCGCAGCTCGCGAGCAACAGCATTCTCATCAGCCGGCCACGCCTGGCCGTCTCTCCTGCATGCAGATTCATCTTCAAGGACCTCGGATCGTCCGATGGGAAGGCGCCAGGAATTCCGCCGCGTTCGTTTGAGGACGAAGCGCCGGAAACCGACGCTGCATTCTTGTTATACTCGATAAGTTTTATCAACTAGACGATCGCGGTCGCGAAAATCACTGGAAAAGCCAGCTCAACAAACGTTTGCGTGCATGCGACGCTCCTGACTATACCGATTAGTATAATAATAATCACACTTCGCCGCGCGAGAGGCTCATGCAGTGGCGAGGATGCAACACAGGCGCGCCGAGCCGATCGGCCGACCGCCAAGAAGAGACGAGCCGTCTCGTCGTCACATGCCCGCACGCGGTGTGTGAGCTAGTAGCAGTTCGGCGATTTTGCGCGCTTCGAGCGCGGGGGTCGGGGCCTTCTTGATGGCGGCCTTCACGATGGCGCCGTCGATCAGCAAATCGAATTGCTGCGTGAGCAGTTCGACGTCGTCTAGGCCCGCGGCGTGGATGAGCGCGCGCAATTGCTCGAGCACGTGGCTCTTGTGGCTGCGGATGATTTCAGCAAGCTTCTGGTCCGTGTTGCGGCTCTCCATCGCCGCATTCATCAGCGCGCAGCCCAGATAATCCTCGCGGCGGAACCATTCGTCCATGATGTCGAACCAGGCGAGCAATTTTTCACAGGGCGTTCCGGGGGTCTCGGCGAGACGCGAAAAGAACCAGGCGCGCCAGACGCCCGCCTCATGCGCGAGCGCCGCATGAATCAACCCATCCTTGGAGCCATAGCGATTGTAGAGCGTCATGCGCGCCACGCCCGACTCTTCGACGATTTCGTCGACGCTCGTCGCGGCGACGCCTTTACGGCAACATAGGCCAATCGCCGCCTCCAGCAGACGCGCATTGGCCTTCGGGCCGGTTTGCGTCGCTTCCTTCTTGCGGGCGCGTCCCAGGCGGTTCGCCGCCGTTGGCGACAGCCGGTTGTTCCGCGTTTTCATAGCCGATGGACGCTTTTCCATTTTTTTCTAGACCATTCGTTCTGACAGCATGCGCCTGGCGCGATCGTTGGCGATCAAATTCAAGGCATTGCAACACGAATGACGGGAGAAATCCAGCCACTTGATAATATCTATTATTTTTGTAGTCTGTTTGCCGAAAGGAGCCGCTCCGTGCCGATCTCTCTTCCGCTGATTGAATTGCGCCGCGTCGCGCATCGCTATGCCCGCCACGCCACGCCGGTTCTCGCCGACGTGAACCTGTGCGTCCAACCCGGAGAATGCGTTGCCGTCATCGGTCGCAGCGGCTGCGGAAAGTCGACGCTTTTGCAGATCATGGCTGGGCTTCTCCAGCCGACACGAGGCGACATTCGCTTCGCCGACCGGTTCGACGACTGCAAACCGATCCGTCGCACGCTGATGTTCCAGCGCCCCTTGCTCTTCCCCTGGCTCGACGCCGCCGGCAACGTCGCTTTGGCGCTGCATTTCGATGGCCGCAAGCAGGAGGCGCGGGACCGCGCCGAGGCGCTGCTCGCGCAGGTCGGCCTTGCCGGACGCGGGCGCGCCCATGTGCGCGAACTCTCTGGCGGGCAGCAACAGCGCGTGGCGCTCGCGCGCTCCCTCGCCGTGGATCCCGATGTTCTCCTTCTCGACGAGCCCTTTTCCGCGCTCGATCCCGTGACCCGCGGCGATCTTCGTCGCGAGCTGCGCAACATGCGGCGGAAATTTGAATTCGCCCTGATGGTCGTCACTCACGATGTCGACGACGCGCTCGATCTCGCCACGCGCGTCGTAGTGATGGCCGCCGATCGGGGCCGCGTCGTCGCCGAGTTCGACATCCCGCGCGAGATCGACGGCGAGGGCCGCGCACGGTTGCGCGCGCGTCTTCTCGACGCTCTCGAACCCGAACCCTATCCCTTCGCTTTGGGCGCCTGACGAAAGCAAAAGAACCATGTGCAAGGATTGCGACCATTACGACCTCCATTATGCGCCGGGCGCGGGCGTGTCGCGCCGTCACGTTCTCGACCGGCTCGCCATGGGCGGCCTCGCGGCGCTGCTTGCGGGCGTGTCTGGCGCGGCGCGCGCCATCGAGAGCGACGACGAGACTCTGCGCATCGGCTATCTCCCGATCACCGACGCGACGCCGCTGCTCCTTGCCCACGCCAATGGGTATTTCGAGGAGGAGGGGCTCAAGGTCGCCAAGCCCGAACTCATTCGCGGCTGGGCGCCGCTGATCGAGGGCTTCACGGCCGGGCGCTTCAATGTCGTCCATCTGCTGAAGCCGACGGCGCTCTGGCTGCGCTACGGCAGCCATGTGCCGGTGAAGGTTGTCGCCTGGGCGCACACCAACGGCTCGGCGCTCGTCGTGCAGGGCGACGGCGGCGTGAAAGACTTTTCCGATCTCGCCGGCAAGCAGCTCGCCGTGCCGTTCTGGTATTCGATGCACAATATCGTGCTGCAATACGCACTGCGCAAAAGCGGGCTCACGCCGGTCGTCAAGCCGCAGGGGGCGACGCTCGGGCCCAGGGAAGTCAATCTGCAGATTCTTCAGCCGCCGGATATGCCGCCGGCGCTCGCAGCAAAGAAGGTCGACGGCTACATCGTCGCCGAGCCTTTCGACGCGCTTGGCGAATTGAACGCCGGTGCGCGGGTGCTGCGCTTTACCGGAGACATTTGGAAAAATCATCCTTGCTGCGTCGTCTCCATGTTGCAGCCGTTGATCGAGAAGCGGCCGGAATGGGCGCAGAAAGTCGTCAACGCGATCGTGCGCGCGGAAATCTACGCCTCGCAGAACAAGGAAGAAGTCGCAAAGCTTCTCTCGCGCGACGGCGCCGGCTATCTGCCCGCGCCCGCCAAAGTCGTGACGCGCGCGGTGACGGCCTACGCGCAGGATCCTGCCTACAAGGACGTCATTCGCCATACCGATTGGGGCAATGGCCGCATTGATTTCGACCCGTGGCCCTATCCCTCGGCGACGCGCCTGATCGTGCAGCAGCTCAAGGACACGAAGATCGAAGGCGACCGCGTCTTTCTCGACGCGCTCGATCCCGATTTCGTGGCGAAGGATCTCGTCGATTACGCGCTCGTCAAAAAGGCGCTTGCGCGCTACCCCGATTGGCGGCGGGATCGGAGCGCCGCGAAGGGCGATCCTTTCAGCCGGCAGGAGCTCCTGGCGCTATGACCAGCGTGGCCATGACCTCTCCCGTCGGCCGACGCGCCGCGCGCCGCCTGAGGGCGCTTCGAGAGAGCCTGCGGGCGGCCGGCCGGCGCCTGGCGGGCGGCCTCGTCGATGTGAGCGGCCTCGCCATTCTCCTGGGCCTCTGGGCGTTCGGCGGCTGGCTGATCGCCCGCAATCCAGGGACTGCCGCCTTCGCGGGCTTCGCGCCGGCGCCCGCCTTGCGCCGGCTCTTCGAGATGCTCCTCGACGGCTCGGCGCTGGCCGCCGCAAGCCCCAGTCTCGGGCGCATCGCCGGCGGTCTCGCCATCGCCCTTGCGGCGGGCGCGCCGATTGGCGTTCTCGTCGGACGAAGCGCGCTGTTCCGCAAGGCGACGCGGCTGCCTTTCCAGCTCCTGCGCATGGTGAGCCCGCTCGCCTGGATGCCGATCGCGATCCTCGCCTTTCCCACATGGAACGCGGCCATCGTCTTTCTCATCTTCGCGGCCTCGATCTGGCCGATCGTCTTCTCGACCGCGCATGGCGTGCGAAAACTCGATCCCGACTGGTTTCGGCTCGCGCACAATCTCGGCGCGGGGCGTTTTCAGATTCTCGCCGCCGTCGTCGTTCCGGCGGTTGCGCAGGATGTTTTGACGGGGCTCCGCCTCGCGCTCGGCGTCGCCTGGATCGTTCTGGTCCCGGCCGAATATCTCGGCGTCACCAGCGGGCTCGGCTACGCTATCAACGACGCGCGCGACACGCTCGATTACGACCGTCTCGCCGCGATCGTGGTTCTCATTGGCCTCATCGGCTTTTTCCTCGACGCGCTTATCGTGACGGCGATCGCGCGCGTCTCGTGGACGCATCACGACTGACGCCAAAAGGACATGGTTGACATGAGCAATGACGCCCCGGTTCTCACCTCCTGCCTCGCGCCGATCAGCAAGGACGGGCTCGACGCCCTCATCGCCGCCGGCAAGGCCAATCCCGCGGCCATCAAGACGGTCCGATGCCGCACGGTCGCCGAAGGCCGGTTCCGCCACCTCAATTTCATCCGCAATCTGCCGCCGCATATCGTCGACGAGCCGCCGGGTTTGCTCGGTGACGACACGGCCCCCAATCCCTCCGAGGCGCTGCTCGCCGCGCTCGGCTCCTGTCTGGCGGTCGGCATTCACGCCAACGCCGTCGCGCAGGGAATCGCCGTTCGTTCGCTCGCGCTCGATCTCGAAGCCGACATCAACATCACCTCGGTCTGGGGAACGGGCGACACCTCGCCCAAACCCGTCGGCTTCGAGGGGATCCGCGTGCGCGTGACGCTTGACGCCGACGCCCCGAAGGAGACGCTCGACGCGCTGATCGCCCATGCGCAGAAATGGTCGCCCGTCGCCAACACGATCGCAAAACCTGTGGCGCTCACGGTGACAGGCGCGGAAAAGGGCGGCGCATGACTCTCGCGGGAACGACAGCGCCCATCGCGCGCGCGCGCCAAAAGCCGGACATGCTCGCGCGGGTGCGCGCCGTCGTCGAGCGCGAGGTGAGGCCTCTCGCCGCGCGCATCGACGCCGACGGCCTTTACCCGTCCTCCGCATTGACGCAACTCGGCGCGGCCGGCGCCTTCGCGCAGCATCACGAGGGCTTCGGGGAAGCGGCGGGCGTCGACCTCGGCCTCGCCATTTCTGCGATCAGCGCGGTTGCGGAGGCGTGCCTGTCCACGGCCTTCTGCGCCTGGTGCCAGGACGCCTTCGGCTGGTATCTTCAAAACTCGGAGAACCCCGGGCTTCGCGCGCGCCTGCAGGCCGCCGCCGCCGCGGGCGCCGTTCTCGGCGGCACGGGTCTGTCCAATCCGATGAAGGCGCTTTCGGGCATCGAACCGATGCGGCTGCGCGGCGAAAGGGTCGCTGGCGGCTATCTCGTCGAGGGGGCGCTGCCCTGGGTGTCCAATCTGCAGGAGGGCCATTTCTTCGCCTTCTGCTTCGACGGGCCAAAGGGAGAGCGGGTCGCGGCTGTCGCGCGCCTTGGCGCGGATGGCGTCGAAAGCCGCAAGGGCGCGCAGTTCATCGCGCTCGAGGGGACGGCGACCTGCGCCGTGGGCTTCCGTAAAGCCTTCGTTGCAGATGAGAACCTGCTGTCCGACGCGCTCCCGCGTTTTGCGAGGCGCATCAAGCCCGGCTTCCTGCTGCTTCAGACGGGCATGGTGGCGGGCCTCGTGCGCGATTGCGCTGAACTCATGCGCGACCTCCCGGCGCGCATCCGAGAGATCAACGCTCATCTCCCCACGGGACCCGATGCGCTCGATGCATCGCTCGACGCGCTCGAAGGGGAGATCATGTCGCTGGCGGCGACGCCCTTCGAAGACGATCAGGATTATTTGCGCCGCGTTCTCGAGGTGCGGCTCCGGGGATCGACTCTTGCACTCGACGCGACACAGGCGCTCATGCTCCATGCGGGCGCGCGGTCTTATCTGCGCAACTCGCTCTACAGCCGGAGACTGAGGGAGTCTTACTTCATCGCCATCGTGACGCCCGCGACCAAACATCTGCGAAAGGACCTCGCGGCGCTGGCCGCGCCGGGCGCGCGCTCTTGTGGGGCGCGCTGAAAACATGCGCGGGCAGGGAGCGTGCGGCTGTGTGTGGCAGGTGACGGTGGCCGCGGCCGGCGCCTGCGTCCCAGGAGAAGAGCGCCAGGAGCAAGGGTTTTTGCTCGACGGAATTGACCAGATGTGACGCAAGAAACGTCTCAGATGGCCCGTCCTCACGGAGGCTGTTCGGCTCGGTCGCGGAATGCCTACCGCATCGCTCGCCCTACAGCGCGCAGACTGTCTCTTGCTGGCCTAGAATCCACACACTAAGCGTCTGGCATGATTCCCGGGCCGAGGGCATAAATCGGAAAATCAGCGGCGGCGCGCCGGCGCGTTTCGCTGAAGCGCTACCGCATGATTCACGCTGGCGGGATCGCCGAGGGCGGCACGCTTGCGCAGTCTGACGACGGAGCGCCAGCCGCGCTCTGCGACAATTAGACGTCGCTGTAGACCGAGGGCTTCTCAGGGCAGGGTCTGACCTGCCATGGGCTCCGTCACACTCCAAGGACGAGCCTACGAGAGGCGTCGCGGACGATCGCCGACATAATCGGCCAGCGGTCGACGGCCATCGCGCGTCAATAATTTTGGTTTTTATGGCTCCCCGAGTAGGACTCGAACCTACGACCTAGCGATTAACAGTCGCGTGCAAGAGAATTAAAAAACAATGCATTAGCCGCAAGAAAATCGTCTACAGACCCGCAAAGGATCAATTTGTTACGCGCCTAATTGTCTACACTCTTTGGCCGCAGCGGTGTGCCCGCCAATCAGGCTCTCTACCGGGCCGCGTCGAACTCTTCTGTTATGCGAACAGATTGGCTTCTCGCTGGCGATGCGTATGAACCGGCGGGCCCCGTTGGGGTCAGTCGGCGGCGATAATCACGTCTTCCGCCGCGAAACGGACCGTCACCGGGCTTCCTTGCTCCAAGCCCATCTCCTCGACGAAGCGACGCGGCACGACGGCCGTCATGGTCTTTCCGGCGCCGATGTCGATCAGTAATTCGCAGTTGCGCTCCGCATCGGTGCGGCGGGAGACGACACCCGTGAAGCGATTGTGGGCGTCATCTGAGGATCGAGCCGATGGAACGAGTTCTACGGAGGACGACTTGACCAGAGCAATCACTTTCCGCCCGGGCTGAAGGTCGAGATCCGCAGTCGCTTCGTTGGTGATGACGGAGTAAAGCTTGTGCTCGCCGGAGATCTTGAGCGTTAGTTCAACATCCACCGGCCATTTCTTGACCGAAACCACCTCGGCGCGAAACACATTGCGCGCCGAGATGCGAAGCCCGAGACCCAAGAGCGGGAAATCGTCCGATCCGTCGAGCCCTTCCGCTGCAATCATGGAGGAAATACGGGACAGGCGCTCCTCCAGCTTATGGAACGTCTCGATCAGCTTGAGCCCCTCGGTTGTCACTTCGGCGCCGCCGCCGCTTCTGCCGCCGGCCTTGGTGACAAAGGCCGGGCTCGGGAGCAGATTGTTGATCGCAGCCACGGCGTCCCAGGCGGCCTTGTAGCTGAAGCCAACCGCCTTGGCGGCTTTTGAAATGCTCTTGTGCTCGGCGACGGCCTCGAGAACCTTGATGCGGTCGCGCCCGACCAGGAGCTTGCCCTCGCTTCGCAGCGCCAGGAGGGCGTCGATCTTTCTCGATGCAGACATTGCCGGGGCGTCCAAACGTATAACGAGCGCCAATCTTGCTAGATTCCGGCAAAAGTCAAAAACGCCGCCCCACGCAGGAAGACCCTGTCCCTAAAGAGGGCGTTGGTGCCCCTCATTTTGCTCGCTGTGGGTTTCCCACCACTCCTCCAAGGCGTCGATCCGCGCGTCCACGGATTGCGCGAGTTCTCCGGCAAACCGTCCCCAATCCTCCGCGGCCGAGGAAGAAACGGCGGTAATGACGGGAATATCCGCCAACATTGCCGCGCGGAACGCGTCGCATAGACCGCTGCGGGCGGCTTCGAGCTTGCCAAATTTGCTCAAAACCACCAGGTCGACGCCGCGCTCGATGGCGTCTTCGATCACCCCGCAGGCAAGAGCCAGGCCGCTTGGATCGAGATTGCAGGCTTCCGAACCCCTGCCGAGCTCTTGAGAGATCGGATAGATTTCCCCCGAGGCCAGGTTCCGGACGCTGAGGCTTTTGCAACGCCCGTCCGCCTCGCAGGGAGAAATCTCGACGACCCCGGCGACACGCAGGCCCTGAAGCCGCAAGTGTTAGGCGAAAACGAACAGCGTGTCCTGAATCAGGGGGCTCGATGGGCCTTGCACGGCTGCGATGCGTTTTGCGGCGAGCAACATTCCAGCCTCTCAGCTCCTTTAATGCAGCGTTGGCTGCGGGGTGGCCGCCAGGTGCTCGCGCGCCTTTTCAATCGCGTCGACGACGGCCGCGGCAATCGTCCGGCCGCGCTCATCCGTGCCGGTCCAGCTCGCTTGGCGTCCGCGCGGGTCAATCTCCACGAGCTTTACGCCGCTGGGCGCGAGCGTCCCATCACGAGCAATCCCGCGAAGATGGCCGTCCATCGGCGCGCGGACCGGCGAGCCGTCGAGGTAGCCGATGATGTAGCCCCGGAAGACCCGCGCCCCGATGTCGAGCGGCGTGCGCCAGGTCCCTTGTGAGGTCGAATAGACAAAGCGCTCCTTGCCGGCGCCCGCCAACGCGCGGGCGACTCCATCGGCGGCGAGCGTCTCCCCCGCCGCCACAAGATCGCCCGTTCGGGCTGGATGGGTTTCGATCGCGATGTCGCAGTTTTCACCGACCCTGAATTTCGGGCCGACCCCGACGACGAGGCGCGCAACGCCGCGAAGGTCCGGGGTGACCCTGTGCTTTTGCATGCGCGCGTCGACGATAAGGGTCGGGGCCCGCAGCGTGATGAGATCCGTTAACTGGAGGCGGGTGACGGCGACCCCGCGATAAGCCGCGAGTGCATGAACGATCTCGATGGCGGAGTCCGCCCGCTTGCCGACGATCCCGTCGACCTCGGCCAAGTCTTCGAAAAGTGCGTCATGAAACGCCATGCCGCGCCGGATGACCGGCGGAAACGGGTCATGGCTCATGACAACCCGGAAGCCCTCCCAGGAGAGGCGAACCGCGATTGCGGAGGCGATTTCATTGGCGCCGAGGATAACGGCGTAAGGACCCGCGCCATCAGAAAAAAAGCCGTGTGCGGCGAAATCGTCCATGCTGGTGCCCCTTTCCAACAAGGTCAGAGCAAAGTGCGGGCCAGGACGGAATACCGCTATATTGGCATTATATATAACAATAGCACCACTGTCTCGGTCTGGGATGGTCGCAATGCGCACAATGTCGGATCAGCCCGCGTGAAATTGTGTGAAACCTGCCAACCCGGGTCCTGGCTTCCGAGACCCCGTGAGGCGGCGCATCAGGCGTATAGACGGTGGGAAATGAAAAAGGCGACCTGGCGTCGCATCGGCAGTAATCGCCGCCTGTCAGCTGGACCGGCGATTGCCTTGCGCAAGGCGCCTCAGAATTTAGAGCGGCGGGCGGTGCGGGTTGCTCGCTCAAGCGCTATATAATCAAAAAATATAAACATGGCTGTATCCAAGCATTACTATGATTGTGCAGTGCATTTTGAGTTCAGTATTATCGAATTCATAATGTCACCGTAGAGTGTTCAACATGATTTCAAATGCAAATGACCCGATGGATATTGACGGATTGATCGATAGATACTTTAGAGTCATCTGTCGAACGTCCACGCCGGCGCGTTTGCGCCGAGCAGGGCGGGCGCGAGCCGGTCGCATCGCGCTCGGAAAGCCAGGCAGGCAAGGATTTTGGACGATGACCCTTCTCAAGGAAATCGATTACGGCACGCCCCCGTCGACGTCGGAAACGCTCGTCACGCTGACAATCGACGGGAAGACGGTCGCCGTCCCGGAGGGCACGTCGATCATGCGAGCGGCGATGCGGATTGGGATCGAGATCCCCAAGCTCTGCGCCACCGACATGATTAAATCCTTCGGCTCTTGCCGCCTCTGCGTCATCGAGATCGAAGGCCGCTTCGGCACGCCGGCCTCCTGCACGACGCCGGTCGCACCCGGCATGTCCGTCAAGACGCTGACGCCGCGCGTCGAAGCCATGCGGCGCGGAATCATGGAGCTTTATATCTCCGATCATCCGCTCGATTGCCTGACCTGCGCGGCCAACGGCGACTGCGAGCTGCAGGCGATGGCAGGCGCCGTGGGCCTGCGTGAGGTGCGCTACGGCTATGACGGCAAGAACCATGTCTTCGCACGCAATGATGGAAAGCCCAACGAAGAGTGGTTGCCGAAGGACCACAGTAATCCCTACTTCACCTACGACCCGTCCAAATGCATCGTCTGCAACCGCTGCGTCCGCGCCTGTTCCGAGGTGCAGGGGCAGTTCGCGTTAACGATCGAGGGTAGGGGGTTCGACTCGCGCGTGGCGCCCGGCGTCCACGAGGCCTTCATGGACTCCGAATGCGTCTCCTGCGGCGCCTGCGTGCAGGCCTGCCCGACGGCGACGCTTATCGAAAACTCCGTCATCGCCATCGGCCAGCCCGAGCATTCGGAGATTACGACCTGCGCTTATTGCGGGGTCGGCTGCGCTTTCAAGGCGGAGATGCGGGGCGAAGAGGTCGTCCGCATGGTCCCCTGGAAGGACGGCAAGGCCAATCACGGCCATAGCTGCATCAAGGGCCGCTTCGCCTATGGCTACGCCCTGCATCGCGACCGCGTGCTCTCGCCGATGATCCGCGAGAAAATCACCGATCCCTGGCGCGAAGTCAGCTGGGAGGAGGCGATCTCCCACGCCGCGTCGCGTTTCAAGGCCATTCAAGAAAAATACGGCCGCCTGTCGATCGGCGGCATCACCTCCTCGCGCTGCACCTGCGAGGAGACCTATCTCATGCAGAAAATCATCCGCGCAGGGTTTGGCAACAACAATGTCGACACCTGCGCGCGCGTCTGCCATTCGCCGACCGGCTACGGGCTCAGCCAGGCTTTCGGCACCTCCGCCGGAACGCAGGACTTCGACTCGGTCGAGGAAGCGGACGTCATTCTCATCATCGGCTGCAATCCAACCGACGCGCATCCGGTCGTCGGCTCGCAAATCAAGAAGCGGCTGCGCGAGGGTGCCAAACTTATCGTCGTCGATCCGCGCCGCACGGAGTTGGTGCGCACACCGCATATCGAGGCGGCCTATCATCTGCCGCTGACGCCAGGGACGAATGTCGCAATCGTCACGGCGCTGGCGCATGTAATCGTTGCTGAAGGGCTCGCCAACGAGGACTTCGTGCGCACCCGTTGTGACTGGGACGAATATCAGGACTGGGCCGCCTTCGTCGCCGAGGAACGCAACAGCCCGGAGGCCGTGGAAAAATACACGGGTGTTCCAGCGCATCTCGTGCGCGGCGCCGCGCGTCTCTACGCGACTGGCGGCAATGCAACCATCTATTATGGCCTCGGCGTCACCGAGCACAGCCAGGGCTCCACCACTGTCATGGCCATCGCCAATCTCGCCATGGCGACCGGCAATCTCGGTCGGAAGGGCGTGGGCGTCAATCCGCTGCGCGGGCAAAACAATGTGCAGGGCTCCTGCGACATGGGCTCCTTCCCCCACGAATATCCCGGCTATCGGCACGTCTCCAGCGACGACACGCGCGAACTCTTCGAGAAGGCCTGGGGCGTTGATCTCGATCCGGAGCCCGGCCTGCGCATCCCGAACATGTTCGACGCCGCGGTCGAGGGGCGCTTCAAGGGGCTCTATGTGCAGGGCGAGGACATCCTGCAATCCGACCCCGACATCAAGCATGTCGCGGCCGGTCTCGGCGCGCTCGACTGCCTCATCGTGCAGGATCTCTTCCTGAATGAAACGGCGAATTATGCCCACGTCTTCCTTCCCGGCGCGAGCTTTCTGGAGAAAGACGGCGTCTTCATCAACGCCGAGCGCCGCGTGCAACGTGTGCGCAAGGTCATGAGCCCAAAGGCGAGATATGCCGATTGGGAGGCGACGCAGCTCCTCGCCAACGCTATGGGCTGCGGATGGAACTATAAGCATCCAAGCGAAATCTGGGCTGAGATGGCGAGCCTGACGCCGCCGTTCGCAGGCATTTCCTACGAGAAGCTGGACGAGGTCGGTTCCGTTCAATGGCCCTGCACCGACGCGGAACCGGACGGCATGCCGATCATGCACATTGAGGGCTTTGCGCGCGGCAAGGGCAAATTCGTCATCACCGAATATGTGCCGACCGACGAGAAGTCGGGTCCGCGCTTCCCACTGCTGCTGACGACCGGGCGTATTCTCTCGCAATACAATGTCGGCGCGCAGACGCGGCGCACCGAAAACAGCCAGTGGCATCCCGAGGACGTGTTGGAAATCCATCCGCATGACGCCGAACTGCGCGGCGTGCGCGACGGCGACTGGGTGCGGGTGCAAAGCCGGGCCGGCGAGACGACGTTGCACGCCAGGATCACCGACCGCGTCGCGCCCGGCGTCGTCTACACGACCTTCCATCACCCCTTGTGTCAGACCAACGTCGTCACGACCGACAATTCGGACTGGGCGACGAATTGTCCTGAATACAAGGTGACCGCGGTGCAGGTTTCGCCCTCCAACGGTCCAACCGAATGGCAGGAGCGCTATCGGGAGATGGCCGAGAACAGCCGCAGAGTCGAGAGCGCCTCGTCTCCCGCGGAATGAGGCTCGACCTTCGCGAGAACGCCAATTGGAAAGGGAGGCAAGAAGTGAACGCGCCCCAACGACACCAGCAATTCGTTTTCTTTGTGGAATCTCGCGAGCACGTTGACGCCGCGGCGGCGGAGAGGCTTGTGCGCGCCAGAAAAATGGCTGGATATGTGACCCCCGGCAATGCGGTGTCCTATTTCCGCTGGAAAAGCCCTGATTATTTCGAACACGAGGCCGGCGCCCGCAACATTACCGCTGACGATGCGCTGCGTTACGCGAGTGGTTACCGGGTCAGCGCACGCTGGATATTGATGGGCGCGTGAGCGTTTTTGGAAGCCAAGTAAATCCGGGAATAAGGATATGAGTCTTTTGTCAGCCAGTGAGAGCGCATTTTTCAGCCGCGAGCGCACCGTCGCCTCACCCGCCTTCAACCGCTGGCTCGTTCCGCCTGCCGCTCTCGCCATTCATCTCTGCATCGGCATGGCTTATGGCTTCTCGGTGTTCTGGCTGCCGCTGTCGCGCGTCGTGGGCGGCGCTAGCCCGAAGGACTGCCCGGCCGACATGGGCTTCTTCTCGACCATCGTCGCGACGGACTGCGACTGGAAGATCAGCATGCTGGGCTGGACCTTCACGCTGTTCTTCGTGCTTCTCGGCTCCTCGGCCGCGATCTTCGGCCATTGGCTCGAGACCGCCGGCCCGCGCAAAGCGGGCCTCGCCGCCGCCTTCTGCTGGTGCGGCGGCCTCTTGATTTCCGCGCTCGGCGTCTGGCTGCATCAGATCTGGATGCTCTGGCTCGGCTCCGGCGTCATTGGCGGCGTCGGGCTGGGGCTTGGCTACATCTCGCCGGTCTCGACGCTGATCAAATGGTTTCCCGACCGGCGCGGCCTCGCCACCGGGCTCGCCATCATGGGCTTCGGCGGCGGCGCCATGATCGGCGCGCCGCTCGCCGACAAGCTCATGGGCTTTTTCGCCACGCCCGCATCGCCCGGCGTCTGGCAGACGTTTGTCGCGCTCGCCGCCATTTATTTCGTCTTCATGGTGTCGGGCGCGCTCGGCTATCGCGTGCCGCCGGAGGGTTGGGCGCCCAAGGGCTGGACCCCGCCCGCGCCGGCGGCCAATGCGCTTGTCACCCATCGCCACGTGCATCTCGACGTGGCCTGGAAGACCCCGCAGTTCTGGCTCCTGTGGGGCGTTCTCTGCCTCAATATCTCGGCCGGCATTGGCGTGCTCGGCATGGCCTCGCCCATGTTGCAGGAGGTATTCGGCGGCAGGCTGATCGGTCTCGACACCGGCTATGACGCGCTCTCTCTCGACCAGAGAAAGCAGGTCGCCGCAATCGCGGCCGGCTTCACCGGCCTTCTGAGCCTGTGCAACATCGGCGGCCGCCTCGGCTGGGCTTCGGCATCGGATTTTCTGGGGCGCAAGGGCGCCTACGCCATCTTTTTCGTGCTCGGCCTGCTGCTCTACGGGGCCGTGCCCTTCGCCGCCAAGGGCGGAATCGTCTTCCTCTTCGTGCTGCTCTTCGCGGTGATCATCACCATGTATGGCGGCGGCTTCTCGACCATCCCCGCCTATCTCGCGGATATTTTCGGCACCCATTACGTCGGCGCCATTCACGGACGCCTGCTCACCGCCTGGTCGACGGCGGGCGTGCTGGGCCCGGTGCTGGTGAACTACATCCGCGAATATCAGCTCTCGATCGGCGTGCCCCGCGAAGCCGCTTATAACCAGACTATGTATGTGCTCGCCGGCCTGCTGCTCGCGGGCCTCCTCTGCAATCTTTTCGTCCGTCCGGTGGACGAGAAATATTACATGACCGACGAGGAGGTCGCCGCCGCCAAGAAGACGAGCGTCGCCGCCATCCGCGAGGAAGAGAAAGAGCCGCACGCGGACTTCGAGGATTACGTCGAGGACGAGCTGGAGCCCGTGACCGAGCCGGCGAAGCCCATCCGCGCGCGTGGCGACGGGGCCGTTTCACCTGTGCTGCTGCTCGCCTGGGCGGCGGTCGGAATCCCCCTCGTCTGGGGCGTGTCGATGACGGTGATCAAGGCGCTGGCGCTGTTTCGGTGAGAGACATCGAAGAGTGACCGGCCACCAATGGAGGCAATCAGAATGTTGATCCACGATCTCCATCATTTTGTTGCATTGGCGCGCGAGCGCAATTTTGCTCTGGCAGCTCAGGCGTGCAATGTCACGCGAGCAGCCGTTGTGACATCTATCTGCGATCTGGAAAAATATTTGGAAGCGCCTCTGATTGCGACCCAAAGCAGCCCGATCACCCTGACCGCGCATGGCGAAAAAGCTTTGTCGTGGGCTCGAAAGATCATCGACGAATATGAGATGATGCAGGCCGATCTGTGCGGCGCTCGTCGCCAGTGACGCTGCTGCGATGCATGGTCCCCCATCCACGCTACCGCAGGTGAACCTGTCACGCGTAGCCCGAGGCGGTCGCTTCCATGGAAGAAGTGGTTGCGATTTCCCATGTCGCTTTTGAAGATCTGGGCACGCTCGGTGTGGAATTGACCCGGAGGGCTGTCGCGGTCGAGTGGGTCGACGCCACGACAGCCGATTTCAGCGTCTTGGATGCTACGTCACCTGGACTGGTTGTTATTCTGGGCGGGCCAATTGGCGTTTACGAGATCGAAGCTTACCCGTTCCTGCGCGAGGAAATCGAATTCATTCGCCGTCGTCTCGAAGCCAGGCGGCCAACCCTTGGCATATGCCTCGGCGCCCAGCTGATGGCCCAGGCCCGCGGCGCGCAGGTCTACCCCGGCGCGAGAGGGAAGGAAATAGGATGGGGCGCGGTCATGCCCGAAACAACCATGTCTGCCGACGCGGCTTTCTGCAGGCTTCTTGCAGAGGCGCCGTCCATGTTCCACTTCCACGGCGATACATTCGACCTGCCGGCGGGCGCACGGCGTCTTGCGTCTTCCAGTCGATATCCGAACCAGGCTTATGCGATCGATGATTACGCTTTGGGGCTTCAGTTTCACCCCGAGGTGACCGCGGACGCGCTCGAGCGATGGTATGTCGGACACGCGTGCGAGCTGGCGGCCGAAAAGGTCGATATCATGGCTTTACGAAAGGCCGGCCGAGAGCTGGCCCCTAAGCTCGAACAGGCTGCCCTGCGGTTCTGGCGATCGTGGATCGATCAGCTGCCGTTGTCGAGGAAACTGAAATAGGGGTTCAAATCCAGCTGGCTCGTCAATTTCCAAATCGCCAAAACGATTGGCGGAGCCGGCTCCTGATCGAGGACGACGATGCCAATCTTGCGAAAAAGGTCGGGCGCGAGCGGGATCGCAGTCAACTCTTCGCGCATCTCGAAGAGCGCGAGCAGGCTGTGCGGCATGATGCTGAAGATTTCCGCGCAGCGAACGTTCGAGTAGAGGGCGAAGACAGAGTCGGTCTCTACGACCACATTCGGATGAACGCCGGCGCGTTGAAAAGCCGCGTCGATGATCCGCCTGTTCTGCATGTTGCGCGTCAAGAGGCAGAGCGGCAATTTCGCCGCGTCGCGCCAACTCATGGAAGCGCAGTCGCCAAGCGCGGCGGCGTCGCGCGCAAGCAGAACATAGCGCTCCTGGTAAAGGGGAAGGACGCGGAACCGGTGCAAGTCCTGGTCTTCGAGATAGGTCACGCCGATATCGAGCTCGAACTTGTCGAGACGCCGTATGATCTCCTCATTGCTGAGCGACTGGACCAATTGCCGAACAGCAGGGAAGGCGCGCAAATAGGGGCCGCTCAGCAATGACATGACCGGCAATGTCGTGGGGATGGCGCCGACCCGCAGCGCGCCGCTCAATTGGGCGCGCGAGATCGAGGCTTCCTGTTTCAGTCCGTCCCACGCCGCGAGCGTTTGACGCGCCCAGCCGAGTATGCGCGCGCCATCCTCTGTAAGCCCGACAAACTTCTGTCCACGCTCAACGATGGAGACGCCCAGCTCTTCCTCCAGTCGTCGGATCGCCGCTGACAGGGCGGGTTGCGAGACATTGCAGGCCTCGGCGGCGCGCGCAAAATGCTGCTCTCGCGCCAGCGACACAAGATATTCGAGCTGGCGAAAAAACATCTCGGACGCTCCGGCCTTTTCCTATCAGGATTTTGGATATTTCTGGTCGCGTGTCGCATTGTTGTAGAGCAACGCGAAGGCGATGATCAATGCGGCGCCGGCGATCGTGGGCATGAAAAGAAAAGCCCACTTAGGGTGCGTCAGGAAGATAATCACCGGATTAGAACCGGCGGGCGGATGAACGGTCCTGGTCGCCATCATGATCATGATCGCCAGCGCGACGGCGGCAGCCATAGCCCATGGGGCCGGGCCTAATGCTTCGAGACAACCCAGACCAATGAGCGATGAAACGCCGTGTCCGAAGAAGACATTTCGAGGCTGGGAAAAAGGCAGGTCTGGAAATCCGAAGACGAGCACACAGGAAGCGCCGAACGACCCTAGGATCATTTGCTGATCGAGGCGCGCGCCGAGGAACGTGAGCCCGAGAATGAGCGTAAAGCCGCCGGCCCCGGCGCAGAGAATGGAGCGCGCCTCTGTCATGAATGTCTTTCATCCTATTCATATCGACGCCAACGGACGCCGTCGGTTTGCAGCCGACGCCCGTTGGCCAAGTCGCCTCTGGGGGAGGGATCAGGCGACTTTGAATTTGGCCGCTTCGTCCGAGCCCCCGGTCGCATCGCCCTCGCTGTAGGAATGCGCGCCGACGCCGGCGAGCTTGCCGCCCTGCACGACGAGATATTCATTGCGTATGGGACGGCCCTCGAAATAGCATTCGAGGATCTCACGAACGCCCGCTGCGTAGCGCGTCTGCGCCGATAGACTCGTGCCTGAGATGTGCGGCGTCATGGCGTGGTGAGGCATCGTCCGCCAGGGATGATCCTTGGCCGGCGGCTGCGGGAACCAGACGTCGCCAGCGTAACCGGCGATGTGGCCGTTCTCCAGCGCGCGCACCAGGGCGTCGCGATCGACGAGCTTGCCGCGCGCGGTATTCACGATATAGGCGCCACGCTTGAAGAACCTCAGCGTGTCCGCATTGATCATGTGCTCGGTTTCGGGGTGGAGCGGGCAGTTCAGCGTTACGACGTCGCTAACCTTGGCGAGGCTTTCGAGGCTAGAGTGATAGGTGAGATCCAACTCCTCCTCGACAGATTTCGGGAGGCGGTGTCGATCCATGTAGTGCAGTCGGACGCCGAAGGGTTTCAGGAGGCGGAGGACGCGCAAGCCGATCCGGCCGGCGGCCACGGTGCCGACCTGCATCGCCTCGAGGTCATAGGAGCGCGAGACCGCGTCAGCGATGTTCCAGCCGCCCTTGAGAATGATATCATGCGAGGGGACGAAGTTCCGAACTAGCGCCAGGATCGACATGACGACATGTTCGGCCACGGCATTGCTGTTGCAATAAGTGACTTCGGCGACCGTGACGTTGTTCTTGATCGCGGCCTGCAAGTCGGTGTGGTCGGAGCCGATTCCCGCGGTCACGATCATCTTGAGCTTTTTCGCTTTGGCGATCCGCTCGGCGGTCATGTAAGCTGGCCAGAAGGGCTGAGAGATCACGATCTCCGCATCGTGCAATTCACGATCGAGCACGCTGTCGGCGCCGTCCTTGCTGGACGTCACGACCAGCTGATGTCCATTCGACTCTAGAAATTTACGCAACCCAAGCTCGCCCGAAACGCTTCCGAGCAGCGTGCCGGGCTTGAAGTCGATCGCCTTGGGCGTCGGCAACGTCTGGCCATCAGGATAGACCTTCGGCTGCGGGACATCGTCACGCGCATAGGTCTTCGGATAGCCGGCGATCGGATCCTCGTAAAGGACACAAACTACTTTCGCCATGAGTGAATCCTCCTGTTTGGCCCGCCAGCGAGCCCTGTTGTCGGCGACGCTTCTCTGCTGCGCGGGGCCAACCGCTGATTTCTTGGAAGCGTCATGTGGTTCCTAAACCAACGCGCGAATAGCTCCATTCGTTTTGGCTGATGCCGTGATAAGCGCCGTTTATCGATGTGCATGATGTCCCGCCTGACGCCAGGCGATGTAGCAACACTAAACGATGGCGGTGAGTGGCGACGAAAACTGCGAGACCGCCAAGCCCCTTGTGAAAAGCGCAAGAACCGCAAACGACAACCCGAGGGAGGTTTCGTTTGCGGTTCAATACAACCGGATCGAGGGCGATTTCGGCCAGTCCGAGAAGCGGTGTCCGACCGGTTGCCCAGTCTTCACCGGCAGTAGCCGCATCGCGGCCAGTGCCCGACAGTCATTGATGAATGACACGGGCAGTGTATAGGGGGAGGTCTCGAATTTCGTCTATTGATAACTGGTTATCGGTTGATAACTGCTAGTTATCATCACCCGGAACTGGCGTTTTCATCGCTCCGCACCGACTGGAATTCCCGGCGATCCGGCTTAATGTCGAGGAGTGGCGTGCCGTCGACGCAATCGAGACCTCGCACCAGGAGCGTGCAATCTTCAACCGCCTCCAGCTTGACAATCGATGTGCCGATCGGATTTGGCCGCATTGGCGACCGCAATGCGAAAGTTCCTCTCGCCTCATTATCGGACCGCGCGCACTGCATCACCAAATCGCGGCGGGCAAGATGCAGCCAGTAAATAACTTCAAGCCGGCCGTATCTCGTAATTCCACAAAGCGCTTGTCTCCATGTTTCGGCCAGAATGATTCGACAAAGCGGCCCATCGGTTTGGCCCTGTCTTGGGCATTCCCCACGCGTTTTCCAGGGCGTTTCTATCCGCCCGATAAAAGCGACACTCGCATCGCTTGGATTGAGCCACGAAACGGCGACTTCTCCGGTGCGGATTTCGTCATTACCGAGCATTTGTTTGGGCATAGCTTTCAGTTTCGATGACAGGGTAGGTGACGGCGTTGCCGACATTTTGCAACATCTGGCTCTTTATGTCGGAATGGGTTTTCATCGAAAGCCACGCCGTAGAAAAAAACGCACATTCTGCAAATCCTACGGTCTTTTCAAAAGTAGCCGACCTTGGCGGTGCGCAGCATAAAGGATTGTCGGCGATGAAATTCAGGTCTTTGGATCATGCCGGAACAAACGCACGGCTTCAGCATATTGCAGGTTGGCCTAAAGGGTGACTATCTAAATGGCGTGAAAGGCAGCCGTTCCGCCTGCCGGCTATGACTTGCGGGAAGTTTAGGCCCCTGCCTTGCAGAAGGGAGACAACCATGAAGATTTCAGCTCGTAATGTGCTCGACGGCACGGTTAAGGAAATCAAAAAGGGCGCTACGACGGCGCATGTTCTCATCGACGTCAACGGTGCCGTCGTTACGGCTGCCATCACGAACGAGTCGGTCGACGAACTCGCTCTCAAGGTCGGCGAGAAGGTAAAGGCGATCATCAAGTCCTCGGACGTTATGGTGGCGGTCTGACCTCCAAAGAGCCGCCGGCCTCCCGGCGGCTCATTTTGGGTCTCTTGCGCGCCAACTGCCAAGACTCGCGGTCTCCTGTCCCTGGCTCAATCTAAATCTGAGCTGGCCAAGTCGTCTGTATTAGTCCAGTATATAGCGGTCACGTTGTCGTTCACGGGCCGCTCAGGAGTCTGTTCCACCGAGTCGCCATGGGAAGGGTCTTATCGTGTTCCTTCAGGCGTCTCTTCGTCCCGTCTGCACCGTTGTGCTCTTGATGGCTAGCATGGAGGGCGGAGCGGCCGTCACCCGTGGCGCGGAGAAAAAAGCGGCGCCGGTCCTGGTTTTCGAGGCCGCGAGCATGAAAAACGCGCTGGATGCGGTGGCCGACGCCTGGAAGGCGCAGACCGGAAAAGAGGTCTCCATCGCTTACGGTTCGTCCGGCTCTCTCGCTCGTCAGATCGAATATGGCGCCCCCGCAGACCTGTTCGTTTCCGCCGATCAGGAATGGATGGACTATCTACAAAAACGTAAGCTTATCGAAGACGCGACGCGGCGCAATCTTCTCCAGAACGAATTGGTTTTGATCGAACCGGTTGATCAAAAAGTCGATCTCAAGATTGCCCCGGGTTTCGATCTGGCAGGGGCGGCGGGGAACAGCAAGGTGGCCGTCTGCACGATCGCCGCTTGCCCGGGGGGAATCTACGCGAAACAGGCGCTCGAATTTTTTGGAGTTTTCAAGCAAGTCGAACCCAAGCTGGCGCAGGCCGACAACATCCGAAATGCGCTGATGCTGGTTTCTCGAGGCGAAGCCAGATTTGGCATTGTCTACGCCACAGACGCGAAAGCCGACAGCAAGGTCAGGGTTGTGGGCGTCTTCCCGGAGGCGAGCCATAGTCCGATCATTTATCCAGTCGCACTGACTTCCACCGCCAAAAATCCGGACGCGTCGGCCTTTCTGGAGATTCTCTCGTCGCCCATGGCGAGGAAAATCCTGACCGAGCAGGGCTTCACGGTGCTCCCCAAATAAAGCGGCACGATATGCCGCGCAAAAGAGGAGAGCCGGAATGCTCGACTTTAATCTCCCCGCACTGATCGACCTGTCGCCCGCGGAATGGACGGCAATTCGGCTTTCGCTGAAGATTGCGACCGTCGCGACTTTTGCGAGCCTGCCGCTTGGGATCTTCACGGCTTACGTGCTCGCTCGCTGGCAATTCCCAGGCAAAACCATTCTGAACGGGTTCGTTCACCTCCCTCTGGTCCTGCCACCGGTTGTGACGGGCTTCACTCTGCTGCTGCTACTGGGACGCAAGGGGCTCCTCGGCGCCTATCTCGCGGAAATTGGAATTGTCTTCTCCTTCCGATGGACAGGCGCTGCGGTCGCCTGCGCCGTCATGGGGTTCCCGCTCATGGTGCGGGCTATGCGTCTGTCGTTCGAGTCTGTTGATCGGCGACTTGAGCTTGCTTCCGAAACGTTGGGAGCCAACAGAGTCTGGACCTTTTTTATGGTGACGCTTCCTCTCTCCACGTCAGGGGTTATTGTGGGCGCCATCCTCGCATTCGCAAAAGCCCTCGGCGAGTTTGGCGCGACGATTACTTTCGTCTCTAATATTCCTGGAGAGACTCAGACGATCTCGGCGGCGATTTACAGCTACACGCAAGTTCCAGGAGGGGACGAGAGCGCCATGCGCTTGACCCTGGTCGCCGTCTTCATCGCGCTTTTTGCGCTCGTTGCTTCCGAAGGCGTGCAGTGGTGGGCGGAAAGGCGTCTGGGGACCGTTGAGTGATCGAGGTCGACGTCCAACTCGCCGTTGGGGCCTTTTCGCTCGACGTGGCCTTTCGCAACAGCACGGGCGTGACCGCGCTTTTTGGCCAGTCCGGCTCCGGCAAATCCGTCACGCTCAACATAATCGCTGGATTGATGCGGCCCGACTGGGGCTATGTTCGGCTCGACGGCGAGGCTCTGGTCGACATTGAAGCTGGGGTGTTCGTGCCGGTCTCTCGACGCCGAATAGGTCTCGTCTTTCAAGACTCGCACCTGTTTCCCCATCTGAGCGTAAAACAAAACCTGCTTTACGGCCGCTGGTTCGCGCCTCGTGACGCCCGTCGCATCGACTTCGACGCCGTGGTCGAAACGCTCGGGATCGGCAAACTCCTCTCCCGCCCGCCGGCGCGGCTGTCCGGCGGAGAGCGGCAGCGCGTCGCCATCGGGCGAGCCTTGCTCTCCTGCCCGAAGCTACTCCTCTTTGACGAGCCGCTCGCCGCGCTCGACATGCAGCGCAAAATGGAGATCATGCCGCTGATCGAGAGGGTGCGCGACGAATTCAAGGCGCCGATCGTCTATGTCACCCATGCGGTCGAAGAGGTGGTTCGACTGGCGCGCTGCGTCGTCATTCTCGAGTCAGGTCGCGTGAAATTTGTCGGTGACCCGGCCACGGCGTTCAGTCGGCTTGCGACAGCTTCTGCGGAAGACCGATTCAACGTCTCCTCTGTCCTGGAAGCGCGCGTGGCCAATCGGCCTATCTCCCACGGCCTAACAGCGCTGGATCATCCGGCTGGCTTGATTTGGGTCGCTGGTGACGTTGGCGCCCCGGGAGCGCCCGCGCGCGTCATCGTCAATGCGACAGACGTCGTCGTGTCGCGGACGCGGCCCCAGGAGATCAGCACGAGAAGCGTGCTGAGGGGCAATGTCGAGAAAATCAAGATCGACGGACCCTTGGCTACCGTTGAGATCAAGCTCGCGGATAACGGCTACCTGCTCGCAGCGATCACCAGGGGCGCCCTAGAAGACCTCGGATTGGAAGCCGGATCGAGCGTCTATGCCCTCTTCAAATCAGCAGCGCTCGATCAAAGCGCGATCAGCGCTGAGAATGTAACCCCAGCGAAATTCGGCTTGTGAATGCTCGGGGTAGAAGGCGTTTGGGTGGGCCAACAGAGCGTCAGGGAGCCCGGCTTCACGCCGAGGAACATCGTGGCGGAGGCCAAGAACTTGCTGATGCGGCAGACCTAGCCGGGCAACATCCGCGAGCTGGAGAACACGCTGTGCCGTGCGGCCGTCTGGTGAGACGGCAAGACGATCGAGGCCGCCGATATCGCCGACGCGCTGCTGCCGCGCGCGGTGGTGGGGGGGGCGACGCGGTGCTCGACCGCGCGCTGGAGCCAGGCGTCGATCTGCCGGAGCTGCTGGCCGAGGTCGCGCGGCATTATCTCTCCTGCGCCATGACGGCGGCGCACGGCAACAAGACCCGCGCCGCCGTCATGCTCGGCCTGCCGAGCTATCAGACCCTCGCCAACTGGCTAGAGAAATATGGGGTCTGTTTCCCCAAACCTTAATCACGTCCTTCCTGCCGGGCCCGCAATGCAAGCTCGATAGCATTTTCGAAACGTTCTCTGGTGGTGGTGGCAAGTCGGCCGAGCCGGAAATGATCCTGAATCTCTCGAACGAGCAGTTCGCCTTCGAGACCATCGCGCCGGAATCGAGCGGCCAGACTTGCAAGCTCCTGCAATGGAATATCGCCGTGATCGCGCTGTCCGTGCCGATACGGCGGTAGATCCGCAGGATCGGCGCCCGGCGGCCAGACGATATCCCGGTCACCCTCGCGGGTCACGGCCAAGCGGTTGGCGCCAAGTGCTGTCTTCACAATCCCTTGTATGCGGTCGGCAGCGCGTTTGAAACCATGCGCGCGCGCGACGCGTTCGACTAGAATGTCGAAAAAGATAGGCCCTTCGACCGCGGCGACATGATCGATCATCTCGCGCAGCAGGGGCCGATAATCCCTGTCATAGAAACGCGATGCGTCGGGCGCGGCGACAGTCGTCGGGTCGGCAAGCCGGTAGACCGCCTCGGACACTTTCTCAGGCGTTCGAACCATATCGGCATAGACCTTGGCGGGACTTTGGTTCCCAGCCAGGGCGTCGTCAGTCTCCGACGCGAGTGGCTCGAGTGTCGGCTGTAACGGCGGCGGTTGGGGGGCATGCTCCGTTTCGCCGGTCGGCGTGGGCGGGTAATGCTGCGAGTCATCAATCTTAGGCGCCGCGGCGCGGTCCGCTGCGAGATCCTGTTCCAGCCGCGCGTGAAGCTTTTCGAGTGCGGCGTCAGGATTCATCCACCAATCCGTGCTCCAGATGCGGCGTATCCGCCAGCCGAGGTCGGTGAGAACCCACTCGCGCAGCCGGTCACGATCGCGCGCGGTGGCGGAGCGATGGTAGGTCGCGCCGTCGCATTCAACGCCAGCGAGATAGCGTCCGGGCGCGTCCGGGTGAACCACGCCGAGGTCGATACGAAACTGCGAGACGCCGATCTGCGCATGGACTTGCCAGCCTTTGTTCTCGAGCGCACGTTTGACTCCGGCCTCAAAGGGCGACTCGGTGTCAAGTCCGGTCGGGGCGAACGATTCCGCAATCGCCTGTGCGCCCTTGCAAGCAAACTCCAGGAAATGCTTGAAATCGACGACGCCCCTTGCACCCGTGCGGCCAAGATCGATCTGCTCCGGCCGCAGCGTCGAGAAGACGAGCAGCTCGCGTCGCGCGCGCGTGATGGCGACGTTTAGGCGCCTGTGTCCACCTTCGCTGTTCAACGAGGAAATCTGCGCCGTGACGCGGCCCGTCTGGTCAGGACCGACCGCCACGGAGAAGATAATCACGTCGCGTTCATCACCCTGAATATTCTCGATGTTCTTGACAAGAACAGGCTCTGCAACTTGCTTGGGGTCGAAGTATTTGTCCAAGGCGGGGTCGCTGCGCCGCTCCTGATCGAGAAGATTTTCGATAAGCTTCTGCTGTTCGGCGTTGAAGGTAACGATACCGATGGACTGCGGGGCGCTCTTCAGGCGTCGCAGAACCTCGTCGACGACGGCCTGCGCCTCCTTGCGGTTTGTCTTGGCTGCGCCCCGTTCATAGATGCCATCCGGCACATGGATGAAACGAACCGCATCGTCGCGCGTGACGGGGGAGGGGAAGGTGACGAGCTCACCTTTGTAGTATTTGGTGTTGGAGAAGGCGATTAGACTTTCATGCCTGCTGCGGTAATGCCAGCGCAGCCGCATGGAGGGGATGTTGCAGACAAGACATTCATCGAGAATGCTCTTCTGGCTGGGTAGCACCACGTCGTCGTCTTCAGCGTCTATCACGCGCTCGCCTACGCTCGTCGGCGGCAGCTGCTCGGGATCGCCGACGATAACCGCCTGATTGCCGCGGGCGATGGCGCCGATGGCATCGCACACCTGTATCTGCGAGGCTTCGTCAAAGATCACCAGATCGAAGGGCTTTGAGCCTGGAGGCAGATATTGCGCGATGGATAACGGGCTCATCATGACGCAGGGCGTCAGCCTGGTAAGTGCGTTTGGAACGCGGGCGAAGAGCTGGCGCAGCGGCATGTGCTGCACCCTCTTCTGCGTTTCGCGCGCCAGCGCCCCCCATTCCGGATCCGCGCCGAAATTTGTCCGAGTGGGAATGTCGACGCCTATACGCGCACGGATGATTTCCTTTGACAGCTGAGCAACTCGCTGGTCCGCGGCGATGAAGGCCTCGATGGCCGCTTCGTGCCGGACCGAAAGGAAGGAGCTGAGGATCTCGTCCTGATTGACGATCTTTTCAGCAAACCAGCGTGCGTATGAAAACTCGAAAGTAGCTCCAATCGCCCCGATGGGAGCAACGCCGGCTTCGATAGCATCCACCAGCGGCGCGAGACCCAGTTGTGCCGCTTCGGTCGCTGCGGCGCGCCAGTGGGTCCATTGGGGCGCCTGGAGGAGACTTCTGCGCCAGCGCGCGCTGCGCTCGAGCAGCTCTTCGTCCCAATCTGTGCGTGGCTCGAGGAAGGCCGCGGCATCCTCGAAGCCCGCACAGCGCGCGAGTTCGACGATGGCGCTCCAGGCGTCGGCCCAGCCGGTTTGCGCGGCGTGAAAAGCCTCAGAGACAGCGCCGCTAGGCGCCAACATATGCCCATAGTCCGTTAGCAGCAGGGCGACATGGTCGCGCAGCCCGGCCGCGTCGTCTGATTCCGTGGCAAAGCCCCGCACCGCCTCGCGTATTTCGAGAGACCAGGCGATGAGGCGTTCGATCGCGCCGATATCCGTGTTGAGCCCATGGTATAGGCGCTCCAGGCCAGCGAAGGCGGTTTTCTGACCATCGGCGCGGGCCGTGATCGACGCCAGCTCGCGCAGGCGGACAATATCCCGGGCGATATCCTGCGGCGGCGTTTCGCAATAGGGCTGCAATTGCTGCCGCACCTTGCCTTTCCGACTCTCTCGCACGAAAAAATTCGCCCCGCAGGCGGCGTTCCAATCTCTTTCGATATGAGTAAAATCGAGGCGCAGGACAGCAGGCGCGTAATTGGTGTCCATCGCCTTCCGCAACGCCTCGGCACGATCCGCGAGCCTCCTGAGCTCGCGCAGCGCTTGCTCGATCTCTGTCTTGACGTTGTCGCTCAAGAGTGCGGCCGCGGCTGCGCTATCGGAGGCATCTGACGTGGTCAGAACAGCTCCGAGGTTCAAGAGCTCCGAAAGACGCGCGAGCCCCACGACATGCTGGCCAAGGCCGATAGACTCGGCGAAGGCCTCTACGTTCCGCCTCAAGGCCTGCACGGCGCCGTGGAGACGGTCGATGGCCGCGGCCGTCTCGTCGCGCCAGGCTGGCGTCCATTGCGTCTGGCGCATGCCCTTCAGAGGATGCGTCGCGGGATCGCCGATCCCGCGCACGGCGACAGCAAGTCCGTCGCTTGCGGCGCCAAGAGCGGCGAGCGTCTGTGGGTTGTGGTCGATATCCGCCGGCCAAGACAGACCGACGTCCTGATGTGAGCCTCGGTTGGCGATAACGCGGCCGAAGGCTTCATAGGCAGTCATGCCGTTCGAGCGCCGGCGGTGGAGCGCCGAGACTAGGCGGTTGAGTTCGTCGCGTTTGGCGGCGAGTTCGGCATTTGCCGCTGACCAGCCCGCTTCGTCTGCGCGGCTTCGTTCGCGCCAAGCGTTGGCGAGCTGGGCGACGACGCTGGATTTTTGCGCCTTGGTCGAATGCACCTCGACGCAATAGTCGCCGATACCGATGGCGTCGAGCCGGCGACGCACGACTTCGAGCGCGGCCGTCTTCTGCGAAACGAACAGCACCGTTTTGCCATGGGCCAAGCAATTCGCGATCATGTTTGCGATCGTCTGGCTCTTGCCTGTGCCCGGCGGCCCGAAAAGAACGAAATCTTTGCCGCGCTGAGCTGAAACAACGGCGGCAAGCTGCGAAGAATCGGCAAAAAGCGGCGTAAAAAGCTCGGAAGGGTCGACGGCTTCGTCGAGCGTCTCCGGCTCGATAAATTCGACGCCGGAGCCTTCGAAAGAGTGGGTTGGCGTCTCGATAATATGGCGCACGACAGGGTTGCGCTTGAGCTCTTCCGTGCGGTCTACGAGATCCTTCCATAAGAGATATTTGGTGAAGGAGAGCGTCGCCACTGCAACGTCCTCGACAACCTCCCAGCCGCTGATGTTTCTGACGTGCTTTTGCACGATGCGCCAGACGCCGGCGACGTCTATGCCGGAGGCGTCGCGCAGCAGATCGCCTTCGAGTTCAGGCGCCGAAAGCTCGAAATCCTGGCGGAGCATCTGGAGAAGCGTCGGATTGAAGCGGCTTTCGTCCTCGTGCAATTTAAGGCGGAACCCGGCGCGCACGCTCTTACGTTCTAGACTGACGGGAACCAGGATCAGCGGCGCGCGGTAGGGGCCGACGCCCTCCTTGGGCGACCACTTTAGAAAGCCCAGGCACAGATAAAGGACGTTGGCGCCACCTTCCTCGAAGGCCAGTCTCGCCGTGCGAAAGAGATCCGTTAGCCGCCCTTCAAGATCAGCTTCGGCGACATGGGTGTAAAGCTCCTCGCGGTCCAAGGCCTCCAGCACAAAACGCTTTCTGCCGTCTTGCTTGTAAGTGCTGGCGAACAAGATCGGATCGCGGCCGTCCTGACCGTCGAGAACGCTCGCTCGGCCCAAGAGTTTGAACCTCTTGCCGACGGCCAGCATGTCTTCGAGCTTTGCCGGGTCCGGACATTCCAGCGGAATGACGGTCTTTCCGTCCTTGAAATTCAGGAGGCGGTTGCGCAGCGACAGATCGAGCAGCGCGCGCTTCCAGCTTTCGAGCCGATCGAGTGGCTTCGTGTCTTGCTGATCCCGAGCCTCAAACTCTTCTTCGAAATGCGGCGGATCTTCAAGCGTTACCTCTGCAGCGCCCGCCGCGCTGGCTTCCCTTGCGAGTTCCATGCCGCCGGCGAGATCCATAGGCTTGACGCCGGCCGAACGGGCGCGCCGGACGTCGAGGGCAAGCTCCAGAACGGGCGTCGCGTCTTCGGCGATCTGCTTGGCGCCCTGATCGACCGCATGCCTGAATCGCGATGGCGCGGCGCCAGTGAGGAGCGTTGTCTCGACCAGCGCCATTTCCTGGAGTTGCACGCGCTTGCGCAGCGCCTGCGCATCGTCAATCACCGTTTCGGTGAAATCTTCGTCGACGAGCCAGACGCCGGTGAAGGCGTGCCCCTCCGTGAGGACGATGAGCGGATTAAGCCCCGCCTGTTCGAGACAGGCGGTGTAAAGGAGACAGAGATCGAGGCAGGTTCCGACCTGCCGGGAGAGGATCTCGCCCGGCCCCCGCACTTGCTGGCCATGCCGCTCGAAGCTTTTGGGCGGTAATACATAGGCTATGGAATGGGAGGCGAGCGCCGACCAGATCGCTTCAGCGATTTCCCAGGCGCGCGCCTTTTTGCCCTGCTTGTAGCCGTCGATCGCCGGGTCGCGGCCGGCCTGCGCCAGTTTGTCCGCAGCCTCTCGCAAGATCACATCAATGTTTGGGTCATTCGGCCGCACAAAGGCGACGAGGAGTTCAGGCGCCGCGCTCATCCCGCCCCAGTGCGAAGGCGGTAGCAGATTGATCTCCGCTTTCTGTTGAGCGACGACCTCGCCACCGGCTTCGACGAGGATGCGTAGCTCCGCGCGCCGTGCGGCGGTAAGCCTGCCGAGGACAGTGGGATCAAGCTTTGGATCGAGGGGGCGGATATGATGCGACGATTTGTCAGCGATCCCGTCCACGCGCCATACGCGCGGGGTCAGGACGGGCGGCTCGGCTGTCAGCTTGATGGTGACGCCAGCGAGGTCTCGGCCGGTTTCATTCGTCAGCGTTAGCTCGCGCAGGAACGGCACAGCGTTCTGATAGAAGGCGAGATTGACGTTCTCGGCAACGGAATAGCTAACCTTGAGCCCACAATCAGTCATTACCCACCCAAAGATCGCTCCGACAAAAATTAAGTGAACATTAACTTAGACGCCGAAATCTCGCAAAAATTCAGACCAGGATGCACGCCGGTGACGAGAAGGCGATCTCGCGCCCGCGTCGCTGCAACATAGAGAAGCTGACGCTCAGTCTCGTAAACATCTTCGAGCTCCCTTCGTCTGCGGCCGCCTCTATTCTGGACTGGAGCGGAAGCGTCTCCTCGTCGCACGCCATGACGGCGACGGCCTTGAATTCGAGCCCCTTCGCGAGGTGCATCCTGCCAATGGAAACGCGGGCGCTAGGCTCATTCCCCTGCTCGGACAGCTCCATGGCCTCGCTCCCCACCGCGACCACGGCCGCCCGAGCCCGCGCCAGTTCATCGACCGTTCGCGTGAAAATGCCGATCTCGGACGGCGCTATGCCATCCGCCAACGCCTGAGCGATGAAGGCGGATACGGCATTGCGCTTCTCGGTTCAGTCGCCGCAACGATAATTTGCGGTTCGGGCCCACTGAATGCGGAAATCGTGCCTTTGCGTTCCTCTGGGACGCCATCAACTACGTTTCAGCTTAATGGCGACGCCGTTCTGCGATTGAATCGATCGCGGGCGGCGGGGGAACGCCGGCGCCGTTGGTCGGATGACGAGAAGGCGGGCGCGTCCATGGCCATCCTAGGCAGTATTGGCCCAGCGGGTAATCCCCATGACCCCGAGGCGATTATCGAGTTTCGATCCACGCGCCCGTGAAGGGCGCGACTGGTGATGAGATCGACGATCTCGCGCGTATGGTTGTTTCGATCCACGCGCCCGTGAAGGGCGCGACGTGCAAGTTGGTCGAGAGTGTTCTTTCCGACAAAGTTTCGATCCACGCGCCCGTGAAGGGCGCGACCCGTTATAATCCGCCCGCCCCATGCCGGAGACGTTGTTTCGATCCACGCGCCCGTGAAGGGCGCGACGCGGCGGGATCAGATAACGCCGTCGCCATGTTTGTTTCGATCCACGCGCCCGTGAAGGGCGCGACGCATCAGCACCACGCTGACCGGCTGGACGAAGACGTTTCGATCCACGCGCCCGTGAAGGGCGCGACATCCGCGTCCCGTCGATGGCCAGCTCCCGTTCACGTTTCGATCCACGCGCCCGTGAAGGGCGCGACGCGTATCATAGCGCCGAACCGTCGCGAGACTGCCGTTTCGATCCACGCGCCCGTGAAGGGCGCGACTCGGCGACTCCACATCTTGCAAATCTTCATCAGGGTTTCGATCCACGCGCCCGTGAAGGGCGCGACGGGCGCACTTATCGAATTTGCGGCCGCGTTCCTGGTTTCGATCCACGCGCCCGTGAAGGGCGCGACGCGATGGAAGACGCCGGATACGGTCACGACTTGATGTTTCGATCCACGCGCCCGTGAAGGGCGCGACAGCGGTTGGCGTAAATCGTCCCGGCCCAAGAATTGTTTCGATCCACGCGCCCGTGAAGGGCGCGACACGCGAACCAGCGATGCCAGTCTTTCTGAGACGGTTTCGATCCACGCGCCCGTGAAGGGCGCGACACCTGTGATACGCCAAGGAGGCCGCCAATGCGCGGTTTCGATCCACGCGCCCGTGAAGGGCGCGACCGAACTGCCCAACAAGGTAACCTCGGGTGGAACGTTTCGATCCACGCGCCCGTGAAGGGCGCGACGGAAGCCGACGGTAGGCGTCTTCGCGATGTCCATGTTTCGATCCACGCGCCCGTGAAGGGCGCGACCGCGATGCAGGCCGAAATCGACCGGCTGCAAGTCGTTTCGATCCACGCGCCCGTGAAGGGCGCGACAAGGCATTCACTGTAGGCGTATTGGTGCTGGCATGGTTTCGATCCACGCGCCCGTGAAGGGCGCGACTTCGGCCAAACCGTCTGCATACCCGCGCGGGTATGTTTCGATCCACGCGCCCGTGAAGGGCGCGACAAGACCGATGGCGCCGTCCAGTTCCTTCTGGGTGTTTCGATCCACGCGCCCGTGAAGGGCGCGACCCCCTGTTCATAAGCAGTTGCCCCAGAATTCAAAAGCCTGCACCATGCGCGAAATCACTAAATGTCAAGGCCATGATACGTTTCCGTGGCGCTCCCTTGGTTCCATGGGTCTGATAATAATCGAGTTTTTCCCAGCGCGAACCTCCCGGCCATGCTGGGCGCGCTTAGGGTTCGCGCTCGCCGTCGAATTGGCCGAAATCGCTAGATAATCAACGGAGCGTTGAAGTCCGTCGCAGGCTTGGCGCCTACATGCTCGACGCGATTGCGCCAGTTCGATCCGAGATAGTAATAGCGCAGACTGTCAGCCTTCAAGTCGACGATCGCCTCGAGCCGCGCGCGCAAGGCGGTCCACTGCGCCGGGTCGACCTCGATCTCGAAAACAGAATATTGCACGCGCTGGCCAAAGTCTTGACAAGCCTTCGCAACGCGCCGCAAACGTCGCGCCCCCCCGCCGGTCGATGTCCGAACGTCGTAAGTGACCAGCACCAGCATGAATTATTTCCAGAAATATGGCGGATAAGCATCGAGATCGCCGCGCAGATGACGCGCTAGCAATTGCGCCTGTAAAAAGGGCGCGAGGCCGAGCGGGGCGCTCTCTTCGAGGAATGGATGCTTGCGTTCATCCTTCTTTCGTTCCTGCCAGGCGGTAAGAACAGTCTTGCGCGCTTCGTCCATCAGCAGAACCGCGCCCGTATCCTGGACTTGAAAATCCCGCGCGCGCAGTTGCCGGCGATTGAACAGCGACAACGCTAGGCGGTCCGCCAGCACAGGACGGAGCTCTTCCATCAAATCCAACGCGAGGCTCGGCCGGCCCGGCCGATCTCGATGCAGAAATCCCACCGCCGGGTCGAGACCGACGCTCTCGGCCGCGCTGCGGCAGTCGTGCGTCAACAAGGTATATAAAAAGGATAGTAGCGCATTGACGGGATCCAGCGGCGGCCGGCGCGATCGGCCGCGAAAGACGATCTCGGCATCAGGCGAACGGATGAGATGGTTGAAGACGCCGAAATAGAGCTGCGCCGCCTCGCCCTCCATTCCACGCAATTGATCCAATTCCTCGCAAGCCTCGATTCCTCGCAAAATTCCCGCTAGACGCGCGGTCGCGGTCTCGATAGCCGCCCGGTCGTCGGCCGTAGTCTCATCGCCATAGTCGCGCATTGCCCGTTGCAACACGACCCTCTGGTTGGCGATTTTTCCCGCGAGCAAGCTTTTGACGATCTGTGCCGGCGCTTCGCTCGCGCGATATTGCTGGCGCCGCAGTAGCACATTGCCGCTGACCGGCCCCTCCACCCGTGCCTGAAAGCGCCCATTGCGATCGAGCAGCGCGATGACGACGCCACGCACCGCGCAGGCCTGCATAAGTGGAGGAGACATCAGAACGGCGCCGAAGGTCACGACCGACGCCAGCATATGCATCGGCGCGCGCGCCCGCTCGGCACCGTCGATGTCCACGACGATATTTTCGCCGTCCTTGCGCAAAGCAGCGCCTTCGGTCGTGATATAAAGGGTGTTGAGCAGCTTCTTCATGGCGCATCCGGGCCGGCGATCGACGCGATCTCGCGCATGCGCCAAGCCCTGACGGAACGGCCGGAAATCTTCGGCCGGCAGAGTTCGAGGAGCGAGCAGGCGCCGCATTTGTGCTTGTCGTAATGAGCCGGCGGCGTGACCCCGCTTTCCAGGACCTTGCGAAAGGCCAGCGCAGTTTCTTCGGTCAATATGCGCAAAGGCTCGTCGAAGACGACGGCCACGCGCCGGCGGGTCTCACCATAGAACAACGCGCCTTCCGGCACGATCCGACCGGTCATCTCCTCGAGACAGAGCGCCTGCGCACAAAGCTGCGCCTCGTCCGCGCGATGCGGTTTTGGCTTGCCGCGCTTATATTCGATCGGATAGGGCGTTTCGCCCTCCGCGCCTTTGTGGAATTCGACCACGTCGGCGATGCCGGCGATCCCCAGACGCCGACAGGCGAGCGGAATGGCCGCCACGCGGCGCGCGCCGCGCGAATAGCGCTCGCTCTGTCGATCGACTCCGGCATGCAGAACGCGCCCCTCGGCGGTGAGACGGTTCTCCTCCCACAGCCGCTCGACATGGATGAGCGCGGCCTGGCGCATGCAATAGACAGCGTGCTGTAGGGCGGAGAGCGGGAAGGGGTCGTCCATCGCCTCGCCTACAGTAGCTCGTGGAGCGTGACCCCTTCCGGCAGCGCGTCGCGATTCACCGTAACGGCGTAATCGGAGAAGCGGCGCCCGGGCGGCGCATTGTCTAGGCGTTTGTCGCCGATGGCGTAGGCGACGCCGTCGTTAATGCGCTCGATCGTCACCCTTTCGAACAAATTGTGCGCCGGGGCACGGCCAAGGGCGTTGTCGTGTTCGAAGACGATCAATTTGCGAGCGGCCATTTCGCCGCGCGCGGCGGAGCGGTCGTGCTCGAACATGTTTTTCAGCGCTTCCCACAAAAAGGCCACGTCGTCCTCGGAGAAGCCCGTGCGCGCGGCGAGGCCTGCGGAAACGAAGCCATGGGCGCGATAAAGGCCGTAGGGGACGATGTGTTTGCGGCCCATAGTGCGATTTTCGACTCGCTCGTCGTCGGCGCCTTCGTCGCGTTTTTTCTTTTCCGCTTCGTTGGTCGCCGCCATGCGGGTAATGGAGATTTCGAGCGGCAGGATCGCTTCGACCGACCGCGCAAAGGAAAACTGCACGGGCCCGCGCACTTGCCCACAATTGACGCCCGTGCTCATGACGGCACCGAAAGTGCGAACGTCAAAGAAGTTGCCGCACATGAATCGCTGCAGCGCCTTGGCTTCTTCGTCATTTTGCGGGTTAAGCTTCTTATCTTCCTCTACCTTGACGTCGTTCGACCGGACGGCCTTGTAAGCTTCGCGGTGCTTTTCGTTGAGAATGGCGCCTTCCTGCACGTAAATCGCAAAGCCGGTCTCACCCCCCTTCGCAATCTCGACGTAGTTGCGGATTTTGCGCTTGAGGCAAACGTCGGTGACGAGCCCTTGATTGGTTTCTGGATCGAGTCTCGGGAGATTGCCCGCGTCGGGATCGCCGTTGGGGTTGCCATTAGTGACGTCGAAGAGAAAGATGAAATCGAAACGGTGGGCAAGCGCGGTCATAAAATCTTACTCCTCGATCTTTTGGGTGCCCTCGCGCGCCCGGTAGAAATCATTGCGCTGGTGATAATAACCGACGGCGAACAGCGCCTGACGGCGTGGATTGAGCGTCGGTGGGAAGAGCGAATCAGCGCGCGCTAGTTCACAAATCTCGCCAATTTTTCGATCTAAACTAACGGCAAGGCCAGGCTTTCCCTTCCGAAGCTTGGAAAGGTGATGCGTGGCTTTTCGCTGTAGGATCGGAAACACAGAGCGCGGAGTGGCGGAAGCCGTGCCGTAATATTGATCCCGGATCGTCGCATTGACATTGCCGCCGAGCGCCTGTGTTTGAGCATATTCGTATGTGGCGAACAAGCGCCCGAGTAAATAGCCGGGATCGTCGTTTTCGGGATCAAGCGCCACGGGAGCCTCCAATCGAAAATTGCGGACAAGAACGGATTTGAGCATTGCAACACGCAGGGCGTTCACGTCGTGATCGGCGCGCAGACGCATCAGTATGGTCGCCAGCAATGTGAGCGGATAAGGCGCGCCGGTGAGAATGGCGCGAAGCCACTCGCCAGCAAGAAGCGGCGAAATATTCTCGCTCTTTCGTTGGGAGGCGGTTTCGATCAGCATTCGCCACAGGGACGGCGCCGCTTCTCTCGGCGGCGGCTCGATGCGTATGCGCTCGACGTGCTGAAGGTAGCGCGTTGCAATCTCATCGAAATCGCTTTCGATGTAGAAACGCGCAGAAAGCCGCGCGACGTTGGGTGAGAGACCCAGCACGAAAAAGCGCACGTTCTGCGGGAGGTCTGGGGTCAATGTGTCAATCGACCGGCCTTGTCGCAACGCGTCCAAAATTGCGGTAATTTTCCTAGCTTCCGCCGTCTCATCGACAGCCCCCAGGAGCGCCGCGAAGAGCCCCTCGGCCTCCGACGCGCGCACGCTGGAAGCGTCCGCCCAAAACACAGTCGAGGCATCGCCGATTTGGATGCGATGCCCACTGTCTCTTTCGAGAAGACGATTAAGCGCTGTCGTATAAGCGAAAGTAGCGGCCTCGCTCACGGGTGCGTTGTCGCCCTGCTCGTGGCCATAAGAGTTGAAGGCGTCAAGATTAAAGGAAACGAGCCTGGCGCCGGATGGTTGTGCGCCCCACACGCCCTTGATGGCCGGATGTAGGCGGGCTACGCGCGCGTGTTCCCCGGTGACAAGACACGCGCTTGTGGGCTGATCGCTTGTAGCGCCAAGGCGTGCCCATAGGACGCGCGCCGCAGGCCTATCATGGATGCAGATATGGGCCAGCCTGTCGCTTTCGAGCGTGAACACGATATTCTGGTCCATCATTTCCGGCGCATTGAGACTGTCGAATTTGTCGGGTGACCAGCGTTCCAAAAACAAGCGCAAGGCGGATAGGCCGGCGTCCGGTTCGCCTTTCAAGGCATCCAGATGAAATCTGACGAAGCATGAATGCTTCTGCGAAATTTGCATACCCTCGCGGGCGGTGACTCCGAGAACGTAGGAGGAGTTGTCCCACAGGAAATTCGCTGCAGCGTTTGAGGTGCGCGTCACTGGCTGTGGCACGAATAGAATTTTCGGCACCTTCCTCTTCCCTTCGCCCTCGCGCAGATCGGTGACGTTGGCGATGGTTCCGTCTTCCATCAACGAAATCAGAAAGCCGATCTTCTCGGCCGAATAGCCGAAAGGCGGCGCGTCTTTCATACGCTCATAGGCACGGACAAGAGAGGCAAGCACGCTCACCTTAGAATCTCCCGGCTGCCGGGCGGCGGCACATGCATGACCCCTTTATCGAGCCGGGCGCGAAAAAACATTGAGCCTCGATCGCCGCCATGGTCGAGGTCCCACAGAATGAAGCCGAGGTCGCGCGTTTCTTCTATTGGCGAGGGCGGTTCCTCGGCTGGCTCGATCAGCGAGAAGCGCGCCGGAAATTCACGTGCGCCGAGGGAGGGCTGATGAAAACATTGTCCCTTGCGGGCTCGACGGTTGAAAATATCGAGATGCTTGCCTTCATTGTCGTCCGGCCCGGCCTTGTCGGTAAGTTCGAAACGGGCGTCGATCATATAATCGACGTCGCGTAGCACAGTCGCGGCGCGCTGTTGGCGGTCGTCTTCGACGATCAGGGCGAGATCTTGGAGGTTGCCGGATTTCATCGCCTTACGAATGGCGGCGACGGGCGCCTTGTGGCCGACCTCGTTGCGACGGATCGATTGAAATCGGATCGGCTTCAAGACATGGATCGCGGTGACGACCCACTGAATCGCCGGCTTCCAGTGGATGGCCTCGAGAACGCCGCGGGCGGCCGAGGGGGTCATCACGTCATACGAGACCCGCTCAACCTTCATTTCGGGGCGGGTGAAGCAGGCATAGTCGCCGGCAATACGTAGGCGAACACCGTAGGACAAGCATTGTCCTCCTTATATGTTAAATGGTTTTTTCACTCGCGCTCTCTCAGATAATGGACTCGTCCAAGTAATCCGCTTGCTCCCAGAGCAGGCCTAAATCTTCGCCGCCGGGATCGCGTTTGTAAAGCCCATCGGACCGCAACACCGCGAACTGATCCCCGAATTCTTCGACAAACGCCACATGTCCATTGCGCAAAAGCAGCTCACGCGCCTTGGACGGAATCTGGACGATATAGGGCTGAATCGCCCGCGCGACGGCGCCCGGGGGCTTGCCGCCACGCAAAGCCGCGAGCGCATCTTTCGCTGGCGATTCGATTCCCACAATTACCGGGAGCTGCCCGCTCTCGATCATACGGAAATCCCGCCCGATCCGCGCATAATCGAAAATCGGCCTACCGGCGGACACGGCCCAGGCGTCCATCACTCTATGCTTATCGAGCGCTTTATCCTTGCGCCAATAGACCTCGCTGAAATAGTCGCGCATGGCGCCGGGGGCGAGAAGGTCAACATGCTTGCCAATGATGCGTGCCATGTCCCCAGCCAACTGCGCGATTTCGCGCGGAGGTGCGTAATCCGCAGACTTGAACACCCCGACCACGCTCTCCTCGACGCTACGTTTTCCCTCGCGATTGCAGCGGCCCGCCGCCTGGGCGATCTGATCGAGACCCGCCTCGGCGCGCCAGACGCGGGGAAAATCGAGGTCGACGCCGGCCTCGACCAGCGATGTCGCGATGAGACGGCAGGGCGCGCCGCCGATCAACCGCTTACGCACATCCGCCAGTATCTCGCGTCGGTGCGCCGCATATTGGCGCGTGGTAAGATGCGTCGCGCCTTCGAGCCCAGCGTTCCTGGCCTTGCGATAAAGCGCGAGCGCATGCGCCCGACTGTTGACGATCATCAGGCCCTGGGAAGTCTCAGCAAGCTCGGCGACGAGCGCGTTGTCATCTAGTGCGCCGAGATGCGCGAGCCGAACGCGCCTCAGCTTCTCGTGCAGAATTACCGGCGATGGCGCAAGTTCGCGCTGAGACGACAGGGAGAGACCGCCCACAAAATGCGGCTCCGTGACCGCTGGCTGAGTCGCCGTGCACAGCACGAGGCTCGCGCCATAATTGTTCGCAAGCTCGTCGAGTGCGGCGAGACAGGGCCGCAGCACGTGCAAGGGGATGGTCTGTGCCTCGTCGAGGATAATCACGCTATTCGCGAGATTATGCAGGCGACGGCAGCGTGAGGGCCGGTTGGCATAAAGACTCTCGAAGAGCTGAACATTGGTGGTGATGACGATGGGGGCCGCCCAATCCTCCATGGCCAGCTTAAGCTTATTGCGAGCTTCGCGTCGATGTTTGCAATCCTCATCATCGATGCTTTCCTCGTCGATGGATGAATGATGTTCGAGAATGAATTCGTCGCCGGATTCTTCCAGAACCTCGCGGAAGATCGCCGCCGTCTGGTCGATGATCGATGTGAAGGGAATTGCGTAGACGATTCGCTCCAGGCCGTGGCGCTTGGCGTGATCGAGCGCGAAAGCAAGAGACGCCAGCGTCTTCCCGCCGCCCGTGGGAACGGTGAGCGTGAATAGGCCGCGTTCGGCTGCCGCCTGTCGACGCACATGCGCTAGAATTTCAGTGCGCAGCGCGTTCACCTCCGATTCTACTGAGCACGCGCTCATTCGCGTTGTATGCGCATTGAAACGCGCGACCAGTGTAGCGACGATCGACGGCAGCCCGGCCCAGTCGCGCGGGCTCTCGCGCCCCTCGGCGGTATCGTAAAACCGCTCGGTGTCTCGAAAATCCGCGTCGACAAGGCACGAAAAAATCATGCGGCCGAAAAAGGCGAGTTGATAGGGAAGCCGGTCCTTATGCGCGCCAGCCCTGAAGGATTTTGGGATCAGCCCCTCGGCCAGGGGCGCGATCTCGTCACGCCAGACGGGATCGAGCGGCGCAAGCTTGCGTTTCACGCGCTCGCCGAGCGAGGCGTCGCCGCCGACACTATCAGGCAGGCCTACGTGATGACCCGCGATGGCGTGAGCGACAATTTCGGCGACCAACTTGTCTTCTGGATGCTGAGCGAGAGAAATCGCCTCGTGCGCGCCGGCGGTGGCATGATCGACGCGCGCTCCGCCCTCGAGCCGCTTTTGAAATTCTCGCGTGTATTTGCCGAGGTCGTGGAGCGATCCAGCGAGATTCGCCGCGCGCGCCGCGCCGAACTTTTCGGCTCTCTGGCTTGCGAGAGCGGCCGTCGACAGCAGATGCTCGGCGAGCGGCTGCCATTTGGATTTAGGCGAATTCAGAAGAGAATGCGCATACCACATTAGTGTATACCCCGATGTCAGCCATCATCATCAAGAACAACGAGAAGGAAGCGTAATCATAACTTTAAAACGCTCAAGCCGAGCTGATCCTTCGCCGCCGCCCGCTTTGTATCGTGCGGGTCTCAAGATACTTCTTCAAGATAGATCGTAGAAATTGAGGTTAGTGTGGGTATCTGGGGCAGCATATGTTATTGGCGCGGCGCACGACGGCCTCACCGCCGCCGGGCTATCCGCCGGAGCATTGGCAATCAGACCGGGCCAAAGCCATGCCGACACCGTGCGCTCGAAAAAGTATGCGACCCGCTAAGAGGCTACCAAACGCAGCTCATGCAGCGGCACGGCGTTCCATGCGATGCAGCTTCCTGCGACCTTCGGCGCGTTCCTGGCGGCTTTACGCGTTACGGAACCCGTGATCGCTCCGATTGTAGTGCCAACACGGAAAGACCCTGAACAGAGTGGGGTTTACAAGACGCCAACAATTTTTGACATTGGATGGTCGTCGCAGCGTGCGCCTGCGACGTGCGCATAACTGATCAGCGGCCCTCCGGGGGGGTGCCCGTCATCGACAGTAACAGGGGCGGCAGGGGTAGATTAGTTCGGGAGCTCGGAGGAGGAACCGGAGTGGGTCCTTGCTGCGCGACAATTCTTTCTGAAAGGACTATTTCCGCTTGGTGGCGGGGCCGTCTTCGGATTCGAAGCGGCAGGGCCCAACGCTTAACAACGCCCAGAAAATCTCTTATCAGCAATCTTGTTTACACCGGTTCATCGAACAGCCATTGATGCAAGATTTAGTGCCTCTGCTTGGCTTTCGCTCAAGATATGGGCGTGACAACCACAAGCCTTCGCCACCTAACTTAACACAGAGATAAAAAGGACGATGCGGAAATTCACAATAACGACCTTTTGGATCGCTAATTGGCGGCTTTGTTAAGGGACGAATGAACGCCTTGGCCAATACGTTCAGGTGAACTTAACCGGCCTAACCGGCGTCATTCCCATCGAGGGCGCCGACGGAGGTGGTAGGGCCACAGGATCGGAAATGTCGGAACACAGGCTGCATCCCCTTGCGGGATCTCGGCCCATCCTAGGACTTCGTAGTTCTGGCGTGGCTACAATCTCCCCGAGCGGCGGATCGTTTTCGGGCGCCGTTGGGGCCTTCCATTGAAACGGCGTCACTCACGCCGTCGTTTCTTTTTGAAGGCGTCCTCCATTATATCGAACAGTATAGGCTGCGGCTTTGGATCGCCATTGTCAGTAATTTCGCGAAACATCTTGACGAGCGCCAATTCATGGTCAGTCACGACGTTACCGAAAATCTCGTGAGCTACGCGAGCTACGTCGGGGTGGTGCTGCTCGAGCGCCAGTCGGAATAAATGCTTTGGATCAACCTCTAACGCTTTTGCGAGCGCCGGAACTTTGTCGAGCGGTAGCTTCGTATCTCCGTTTTTGATCATCGAGATTATATTCGGCCGATCATAACCAATTTCCGCAGCGATCTCCCGCTGGCTTTTGATACCAGACAATGCTGCGATCCGCTTGGTTAGGAACCTGCAAAGAGCAGTATCAGCGTAAGGGGTTGCGGGATTCTTTCGGACGACAACCGTTTCAGCGGTGATGCGCTTATTCATAATTATCCTTTCTTACATTTTATATTCTTGTATCAGTGACTTATTCTGTGATGCACACAGCTTAAATATAGCGATTATTACTCTGGTCGAACGTGTGACTTATAGGGATCTATTGTTTTTCCTATCGGGCGTTAGCTCGCTGCCGAGAAGGACTTTGTTCTTGGTCGGGTCGATGACTGGCCGTCGAGGCGGCAATCGGCGGGCACGATCAGGTTGCCGACCGCGCCGTCGCCGCCGACATTGTCAACGATCTTATGTGCGCCGGTCCCTGAATGACCTTGCCGGGGATCTCGACGCCGGTCTGCTAATCGAAGTCAGCGACCTCGCCGCGGTCGAGGCGTAGACGGCCGCAACAGCGCGATGCCGTTGGCCGGAACGATCCTTTGCTCGGCCGCGGCGCAGGCGGTGAGCGCCGTCAACGCGCTTCTCTTCTCTTTCACCTCGATTTTCGTGGCGCCACCCGCGCGGATCACAGCGACGTCGCCCGCGAGCTTTGCGCGGCCGAGCAGGGGAATGTTAGATTCTCGAGCGTGACGGAATTCCGCCATTGTTCATTGCGGCTATGGTCACATGACCTGGACGCGATCAAGTTGGCGAGTTCCCAATTTTGTTGCCATTGGACTATCTCGCCGAGCATGACGGCGCCGAGCTTCTCAGAGGGGCAGGGTGGGCCGGTCAGCATCAGCTTGCCCGTGGCGGTCAATGTGACGGGTGGCGCTCCAGACAGAAACGTCGATTTGGCCAAGCAGGTCTCGGCACAGATTGAGCAGGTTGCGCGCGGCGTCGTGGCCGACGAGCTGCGGCGCCTGATGCGGCCCGGTAATATGACCTGGTCAAGGTATGGCCGATAGTTAGAGACACAGGTAGTATGACCAGAGAGGTAATATTACCAGAATCCGCTTGAACAGCTTCTGCGAATTGGGAGATCGAACAATATCGAAGGTGCCTCTGTTTGATGATATTCGTCAGCTGGATTTAGGAGGCTCGTATCAACCAGCTTGAAGTCGAGAACCGAGACCTGCACGACCGTCTAAAGCGCCTCTCGACGCGGAAGCTTGTTAGGCGTTCCAGGAAGCTCGCGAAAGCTGCCTGAAATGAAGGTCGCCAGAGAAGCCCGCTGGTGAGTTTTCGGCTTTGACAGCTACAGAGGTAGCGGGCCGTCATATACGGGCCGCTCAGCGGCCTTCTCTGTCCATTTAAACGCGCATTTATCTCTGACTTAGCTGGTTTGTGGCGCGCCGCGGGGCGTCCCAGGTCTACCATGTGCCGCCAGGGCGGTTTGCGAAGCTTTCACGCTTAGGCGAGGCCTTCGGCGTGCTCCGGAGGGAATCTTTCGAAGCCGGAGATAATTTATCGCCGGAGTAAATTCATATCGAAATTCCTAAGTTTAAGCCAGAGACAATTCACATTCGGAATGGGTAAATCAATCCCGGAGACCGGGATTTGGAAAAAGGGCGGCGCGGCCAGCGCCGCCGGTTTTGGTTCTTTTCCAAAAGAACACACACACCGAGCGTAGCGAGATAAGAGATAGTTAGATATTACGAACGTAGTGAGTAATAGATAACTTATACTACATAGTAGTATTCCTTATTCGCCTGCGCGCACGCCCGCGTGACAGAACTCGGTCGCGATTTCAAGATGCGCTGCCGACTTTTTTTGTTACTTTAGAATCAATGACTTGTAAAGGTAGTATTACTACTGCGACGCGCCGAAACTCCGTCATACTACCGGCTGCGGCCATACTACTATGCCACAGCTGGTCATACTACCGCGCCGGTCATACTACCTATCCCGGTCATACTACCTCACTTGACGTGGTAGTGTTACCTTGGTAATATTACCATCTGTTCGAAAATGGAAAGGATTGGTAGTATGACCGATTCAGTCAAGATTCCGAAGCAGGAGAAATATCGCAGGGGGCTGATGGAAGCGAAGCGACAAGCGAAGCGCATACCGGAGCTTGAAGCAGAGATCGCAGAACTGCGGCGCCAGCTCGCCGAGCGCACAGACACACCGGCTCAGTCTTCGCAGATAGATAAGCTCTCGCCGGTTGCTCGCGCCGAGTTCGACCTCATGCACTCAGGCGCTAAGGGGACATTCAAGGACAAGGTTGGCGACGACGCGCTGGTCTATCTGGCTGAGTTCTACCTCCTTCACAATGCAAAGCGGCGCCGTGAGAAAGCAGCAGCGATGGCCAAAGCGAGACAGGAAAAGAAGGAGGCAGAGGCGGACCAAGACGAATATCTCGCGCATATGGAACAGCGCCGAAAGGACGTCACGCAAAAGCCTCCGGAAGGAGAATTATCGTTCTGAGAAAATAGAGCTTCAAAAGAGCTTCAGCATACCCGAGATTGATGAGAGGACCGTTTCGACGAGCTTGTTCGGGAGCATCTACGGGGCCTACGTTTACGTTGTCGGCGGTGGCGAACTCTTGACAGGGCGAGCAAAGAGCGATGGCTGAAGGCCATCCTCGAAGACGATGCTCTTTCTCGAAACGCCTATCACGTCGCCGGCGCGATCGCTCAGTTCCTCAACTCCAGGACATGCTCATGCTGGCCGAGCATCGCCACGATCGCCCGCCTGGCGCGCTTCGTCGATCGGACTGTCCAGCGCCTTCTCTCGGCGTTGGAAGCCGTTGACCGGCGCTCCGGCCCGTTCGGCTGCAACCAATGCGTCATGGTTGAGGTCGGACAGGTCGCCGAGGGTTGCGCGCTAGCGCAGTCAGATGACACGCCGGCGGAAGCGCCCGTGAGCGACAAGCTTCCGGAACTGGTCTGGATCAGCAAAGACTCACCGGAATGGCCAGCGGCGGCGCAATGCTTCCGCGAAGAGCATCGCCGATCGCCGCCGGTAGGCAAGCGCGTGGTTGGTGGTTTGTGCGACCGATTGTCGCACTTTGCGATTGCCGCGAAGATCCTGCATCGTCGCCGCTATTATCGATCGTGCAAGATCGTTCGACCATAACGCCGCGACTTCTCACGCGCGACCAAGCCGCAAAATACTGCGGCCTGAGCGCGCGGACGTTCGTGTCTGTTTGTCCTGTTGCGCCTATCGCCTTCAACCAGTCGAAGAAGCTCCAGCGCTATGACGTCCGCGCTCTCGACCGCTGGATTGACGGACTCGGCCAGAACGATAATCTCGAAGATTCAGACTGGTTGGCGAGGTTTGGCGAGAATGACGATCGTGCGCGTTCGCGGCATTAAGCAATATCGTCACCCGACGACGGGCATCCTTTACACCTATCATCGCAAGAGCGGGAAGCGGCTCGCCTCGCAGTTTGGCACGCCTGAATTCTTCGAAGAGCTTGCGGCGATTGAGAAGGCGTCGAAGAAGGCGGCGCCCATTCCGGGCTCGCTGGAGCTCGTCATCGCTGAGTATATGCGCTCGCCGGACTGGGCGGTTCTCCGGCCTGCGACGAAGACGAGCTACGAGAAAGTCTTCCTGGTCTTAGAACCGCTTCACGACATGCCGCTGGTGCGCATGGACCGAAGCTTCATTTTCGCTCTTCGAGACAAGAAGCTGTTGCCCAGGCACGGACGATGGCTCGCCAATTACACTGTGACCGTTTTGGGTATCCTCTTCCGCTTCGCGCAAGATCGCGGCTGGTTGAGCGCCAACCCGCTCGCCGAGCGTGTTAAGAAGATCAGGCGGTCCGGTGACGACGCGGACGCCAAAAACCGCCCTTGGACCGAGGAAGAGTGCCGGATCGTCCTGGAGCGCGCGCCGGCCCATATCCGCCTGCCGCTCGCCGTCGCCATGTGCAGCGGTCTCCGGAAGGGCGACTTCCTTACCACGAAACTATCATCGATCCGCGACGGTCATATTGTCGTGAGGACGTCCAAGCGCGGCGTTCCGATCGCCGTTCCGATTCATCCGATCCTCGCCGACGCCATGGCGCAGCGCCCGGCGAGCGACAGCGACGTTCTATGCGTCTCCTCTCGCGGCGGGCCATGGACCGCCATGGGCTGGAACGCCTCCTGGGGCAAGCTCAGGCGGTCACTGGAGGCCGAAGGCGTCATCGGGCAGGGCCTGACCTGTCACGGTCTCCGGCACACTCTAGGGACGCGCCTACGCGAAGCCGGCGCTGACGATCGCACAATCGCGGACATTCTCGGCCAGCGGTCGACTGCCATGGCGCGCCACTACAGCGAAAACGCTGCGCTTCCGGATCAGGCGAAGGCGCTCGTGACGGGCCTTAATCTGACCGGAGAGGGCAGGGGGCGTAACAGCCAAGTGTCTACACGCCCGACGCAAAGTGTCTACACGCCGCGCGGTCGTCTCGTAATTGTCTGAAAAGATTGGCTCCCCGAGTAGGACTCGAACCTACGACCTAGCGATTAACAGTCGCGTGCTCTACCAGCTGAGCTATCGGGGAACGTCGTTGGTGAGGGGGGTATTACAAGGCGAGCGGTGATTTGCCAAGCCCCTTTGATGGGGCCTGTTGAAAACTTTGCTAGGCGGCCGGCGCCGGGGTGAACTGCTCCAGCGCGCGGGCAATGTCCTGCCGGCTGGGAAGGCCCGCCTCATTGCCCAAATGCTGCACCTTGTGGGCCGAGGCGGCGCGGGCGAATTCGAAATGGTCGCGCCAGGAGGCGTCCGGGCGCTCGAGATAGGAGGCGCAATAGGCGCCGTGGAAAACGTCGCCGGCGCCGGAGGTGTCGACCACCTTTTCCGGCGGCACGCGCAGCGCCGGCAGATGTTGCGGGGCGCCGGCGCCCTCGTACCAGAAGGTTCCCTTCTCGCCGACTGTCACCGCGCCCACGCGGCAGCCCTTCGATTTCAGCCAGGCGAGCATTTCCAGCTCGTCGAAGGACATTTGGCTGCAAAGCTGCTTGGAGACCACGGCGACGTCGACGAAGCTCATCAGCTCCTCGATTCGCGGGCGCAGGGCGCCGCCGTCGAGGGAGACGAGCACGCCCGTCTCGCGCGCGGCCCGGGCGTAGTGAATCGCCGCGTCGGCCATGTGGCCGTCGAGATGCAGCACACGGGCCTGGGCGATGTCGAGCCGGATGAACGGCTGGAGATAGGCGTCGTCGCGCGCCCGCAGGATGGCGCGCTTTCCGTCATTGGGCAGCACGAAGGAGAGCGAGGAGCGGGCGACCTTGCGCGGATGGAGGCAAACATTATACGCGTCCGCCATCTCGGCGAACATGTGGCCGAGCCAGTCGCGGGCCTGAGTCGTCAGCATATGTACGTCATGGCCGAGCTTGGCGCAGGCGAATCCCGCCGTCACGGCGTTGCCGCCGAAACTCACCGCATAGTCGCGCGCCACCGCCTTCTCGTCGCCGGCAGGCATCTCGTCCGCGAGCATGGTCACGTCGATATAGGCGTGCCCGATGAACAGAGCGTCCAATGGCGCCTCCCAGTGCCGTCCAAATTCCTAAAGCGAAAAACTCGTGCCACATCCGCATGACGAAACCGCGTTGGGGTTGTCGATGCGGAAGGACTGGCCCATCAGATCGTCCACGAAGTCGATTTGTGCCCCAGTCAGGAAGCCGAGCGAGGCCGGGTCGATGGCGACGCGGGCGCCCTCCCGCTCGACGATTGCATCGTCGGGCGCGGGGGCGGGGTCGATCGCGAACTGATATTGAAAGCCCGAGCAGCCTCCGCCCTCGACGGAGACGCGAAAGACCGCGCCGGGCGTTTCTCCCGAGAGAAGCGCGACGATTCGCTTCGCCGCCTGTTCCGTCAGTCCCACTTCGCCTGCGACCGTCTCCGTCATGCCATGTCCTCGCGAGAATATTGCCGGGTTTCTTGCAACCACCCGAATTTGCGGGCTATGCGCTGCAACATAGGTCCGCCCTTGCGGCCTTTCAACGACTGGAGCCCGACCGTGGCCCTTCGCCCGCCTCTCGCGCCTTACGCCTCCGACGCCACCCGGTCGCGCGGACGGCTCTACCCCGTATCGCCCTCGCCGACGCGAAGCGAGTTCCAGCGCGACCGCGACAGAATCATCCATTCAACCGCCTTCCGCCGCCTTGCGCACAAGACGCAGGTCTTCGTTCCCCTCGACGGCGATCATTTCCGCACGCGGCTCACCCACACGATCGAGGTGGGCCAGATCGCCCGCGCCCTTGCACGCGCGCTCGCCACCGACGAAGACCTCGCCGAGACGGTGGCGCTCGCCCATGATCTCGGCCACACCCCCTTCGGTCATGCCGGCGAGGAGGCGCTTCAGGTCTGCATGAGGCCCTATGGGGGTTTCGACCACAATGCGCAGGCCCTGCGCGTCGTGACCCTGCTGGAGCGCCGATACGCGGACTACGACGGGCTCAATCTGACCTGGGAGGCGCTCGAGGGCATCGTCAAGCACAATGGCCCGCTCGAGGAGCCCATATGTCTTTCGCTCGCGGGCGTCAGCAGCGTGGGCATCTACCGCCCTCTCGCGCCCTACGTGACGGAGTTCGACGCGATCTTTCCGCTGGAGCTTTCGACCCTGGCGGGCGTCGAGGCGCAGGCGGCGGCGCTAGCGGACGACATCGCCTACATCGGCCACGACATCGACGACGGGCTGAGGGCGGGGCTTTTCACGCTGGAAGCCATCGAGGCGGAATCGTCATTGGTCGCCAGCCTTCTGGCCGAGATCGCCGCCTGGCGGCCCGGCCTCGAGCGCGGCCGCCTGATTCACGAGCTAGTGCGCCGGGTCATTACCCGCTTCGTGGAGGACGCCATCACGGCGTCGCGCGAAAGGCTCGAACGTCTCGGGCCCAAGAGCGTCGAGGACGTGCGCGGAGCCATGCGGGCGGTGGTGGCGCTCTCGGTGGAGATGACCGTCGAACAACACGAGCTCAAGCGTTTCCTCTTCGAGAACATGTACCGGCACGAGCGGATCATGGGGGTGTGGGAGCAGGCCCGCGACGCCATTTCGCGGCTGTTTCCGGCCTTCCTCGAAACGCCGGCGCTCATGCCGGACGAGTGGGCGGCCCTCGCCGCCGGGCGCAAGGGCGCGGAGCGGGCGGATGTCGTGGCCGATTACATCGCCTGTATGACCGACCGCTATGCGCTCCTGGAGGTGGAGCGCCTCTTCGGACAGCGCGGCGGTTAGCGCGAAGAGGGTGCGCGCCCGCGCGCCCTCTGCTAAACCCCCCGCCAATCCCATCACGACCGCGTCCGGATCTTCATGAACATTTTCGACATCTACCACGCCCGCATCGCCTCGATCCTCGAGGGCATGACCGCCGACGGCCGTCTCCCGCCGCTCGATACGACCCGTTTCGTGGTCGAGCCGCCCAAGGACCCGACGCATGGCGATCTTGCGAGCAACGCCGCGATGGTCTTCGCCAAGGAGGCCAAGGCCCATTTCGCGAGCCCGCGCGCGCTGGCGACGGAGATTTGTTTCGCGCTGGCGGAGTCCGAGGGCGTCGCGGCCGCCGAGGTCGCCGGGCCGGGGTTCATCAACATCCGGCTCAATCCGGAGATCTTTGCTCAGGTGCTGCGCGCCGCGCTGAACGACCCCGGGAATTTCGGCCGCGTGGAAAAGGGCAGGGCGGGCGCGCTGCAGGGCAAGGTGAACGTCGAATATGTGTCGGCCAACCCCACCGGGCCCATGCATGTCGGCCATGGCCGCGGCGCGGTGTTCGGCGACGCTCTCGCTAGTCTCCTCGCCTTCTCGGGCTGCGAGGTGACGCGCGAATATTACATCAACGACGCCGGCGCGCAGGTGGACGTGCTCGCTCGCTCGGCCTTTCTGCGTTACCGCGAGGCGCTTGGCGAGGCCATCACGATCCCCGAGGGGCTCTATCCCGGCGATTATCTCAAGCCCGTCGGCGCGGCGCTCGCTGAAAAGCACGGGCGCGCGCTTCTGGACAGGCCGGAGCGCGAATGGCTTCCCCTCGTGCGGGCGGAGGCCATCGACTCCATGATGGCCATGATCCGCGACGATCTCGCCGTGCTCAATATTCGGCATGAGGTCTTTTTCTCGGAGCGGACGCTGCACGACCGCTCGCATGGCCCCTCCAAGATCGACGCCTCGATCGAGTGGCTGCGGGAGCGGGGGCTCGTCTATGAGGGGCGCCTGCCGCCGCCCAAGGGCCAGCTCCCGGACGATTGGGAGGACCGCGAGCAGACGCTGTTCAAATCCACCGAGTTCGGCGATGACGTGGATCGCGCGCTCAAGAAGTCGGACGGCTCGCCCACCTATTTCGCCGCCGACATCGCCTATCACAAGGACAAGATCGACCGCGGCTTCGATACGCTCGTCGATATCTGGGGGGCGGACCATGGCGGCTATGTGAAGCGCATGGGCGCCGCCGTCGCCGCGCTCTCCGACCGCAGGGTGGCGCTCGACGTGAAGCTCTGCCAGCTCGTGAAGCTGATGCGCGCCGGCGAGCCGGTGAAAATGTCGAAGCGCGCCGGCGATTTCGTGACGTTGCGCGAGGTCGTCGACGAGGTCGGCGTCGATGCGGTCCGCTTCATGATGCTCTACCGCAAGAATGACGCGCCGCTCGATTTCGACCTGGCCAAAGTCATCGAACAGTCGAAGGACAATGCGGTCTTTTACGTGCAATACGCCCACGCCCGCGCCAAATCAGCGCTCAGGCAGGCGCTCGCCGCCTTCCCGGACCTCGACATCTCGCTCGAGGCGCTCACCGCGGCGCGGCTCGATCTGCTCGACGACGAGGGCGAGATGCAGCTCGCCCGCATGATTGCGCAATATCCGCGCATGATCGAGGCGGCGGCGGCGGCGCATGAGCCGCATCGCGTGGCCTTTTATCTGCATGAATTATCGAGCGTCTTCCACGCGCATTGGAACAGGGGCAAAGATCAGCCACAATTACGCTTTGTTAATGCAACCGAGAGAGATTTGACGAGCGCCCGGGTTGCTCTGGTTTTAACCTTAAGCATCGTCCTGGGGTCGGGCCTGAGGCTTCTCGGCGTGAGCGCCCCCGACGAAATGCGTTGACGCGTGACCTCCTCTTCTCGGTCAGAAGCGCGGCCCGCTCGCAACCAGCTCCATCCGGGAAGACGATCGAGGTGTAAATCATGCGTGAATCGCCCGCCAGAGGCCCCGCCATCGACCTGACCGAGTTCGAGCGGCGCATGCGGAGTCGGCAATCGCCGGCTCCGGCGGTGCCCAAGCCGGACCCGCTGAGCGAGCTCGCGCGGCTGATGCAGAGCGAGAGCAAGGCGGACCCTCTCGGCAGGATTTTGCCCGATCCACGCGCGCCCCGGCAGGCTCCTCCGCCGCCTCCGCCGCCGGTCCGGCCCGTTGCGCCGCCTCCGCCGCCGCTCCGGCCCGCCGCCGCTCCGCCGCCGGCGGCGCCCCAGCCGGCGCCCCAATGGGACGCGCATCTGCGCGGCTCCTACGACGCCCCGCCGCAGGTCGCGCCGGAGCCCCGTTATTACGAAGACGAGCATCACGCGCATGTCCGCCATGCCGGCCATCAGGAGCCGTCCTATCCCGAGCATGGCTACGCCGAGCCGGGCTACGGGCAGGCGCATCACGACCACGGCTATCACGGCGGCGCCGAGGGCGACTGGGCGGATGACTCGGAATATCTCGATTACGGCGACGAGGAAGCTGAAACGGCGCCGGGGGGCGGCATCCGCCGCTTTCTGAAACCCTGGCACGCGGCCGCCGCCATTGGCGTCGTCGCGGTCATCAGCGTCGCCTGGGGCTTCATGCACCGCAATGGCGTCGGCGGTTCGAAGGAGATCGCCGTCATCAACGCGCCGGAAGGACCGGTAAAGGTAAAGCCAACGGTTGAGACGGATGAGGATGCGCCCAGCAAACAGGGCGCCGCCGTGCTCGACCGCAAGGAGCCCACTCCGGTCAAGCAGGTCGTGACGCGTCAGGAGCAGGCTGTCGATCCGACGGTTCAACCCAAGGTCGTGACGCTCGGCGACGGGCCGGTGGATGCGCCCCATGAGCCGGCGTTGGGCGCCCAGCCCCGCAAGGTCAAGACGGTGACGGTGCGCACGGATGGGAGCCGCGTCGAGGACGCCGCCGTTCCGCCCGCCGCGGTCGAGAGCGTCGACGCGCCGGCTGTCGACCCCGCGCAGGCCAAGGGGGCGACCCCCAAGCTGCAAACCAAACCTGCCACCACCGCGCAGGCGGCCAAGCCAAAGCCGACGCCCAAGGTCGCCGCTGTCGAGCCGCCCGCCGCCGAGGAGGACGCCGGGGCGCCGGCGGCCAGCGCGAGCGGGACTTACGCCGTGCAGTTTGGCGCCGCCGGCAGCGAGGACGAGGCGCGCACGCTCCTCAAGACCGTGTCCCAGAAATATGGCGTGAGAGCCACCTTCAAGCCGGCCAAGGTCGGGGACAAGATGGTCTATCGCGTCCGCGCCGCGGGGCTGAGCAAGGACTCGGCCAATGCTGTCTGCAACAAGGTCAAGGCCAGCGGCGGCAACTGCTTCGTGGCGGGGAACTAGGCGTCGATGCGCGCCTTCATCTGCGGCTTGAAGGGCTGCACTCTCGACGCGGGCGAGCGCGCGTTCCTGCGCGACGCTGCGCCCTGGGGCGTGATCCTGTTTCGCCGCAATGTCGAAAGCCGGGAGCAGGTCCAGCGACTGACCAGCGAGTTGCGCGCCGCGCTCGGCCGTCATGCGCCCGTGCTGGTCGATCAGGAAGGCGGGCGCGTGCAGCGGCTCAACACGCCGCAGTGGCGCGCCTGGCCGAGCGCGGCGAGTTTCGAGCGGGCGGGCGCAAATGCGGCCCAGGCGGAACGTCTTGCCTGGCTCGGCGCCCGGCTGATGGCCCACGATCTTCGCGAAGTCGGAATCGACGTCGATTGCCTGCCTGTGCTCGACGTGCCGGCCGAGGGCTCGCATGCGATCATCAGCGACCGCGCCTACAGCCGCAGCCCCGCGCGCGCCGCCAGGCTCGGACGCGCGGCGGCGCAGGGGCTCATGGCGGGCGGCGTCGCGCCGGTCATGAAACACATTCCTGGCCATGGCCGCGCCATGGCCGACAGCCATCTTGAGCTTCCCGTCGTCGAGGCGAGTCGAGCCGAGCTCGAGGCCGTGGATTTTCAGCCCTTCAAAGCCAATGCCCGTTTGCCAATGGCGATGAGCGCCCATGTCGTCTACACGGCGATCGACCCGGCGGCGCCGGGCACGCAGTCCGTGGCCGTCGTAAGCGAGATCATCCGCGGCCTGATCGGCTTCGATGGCCTGCTGATGACCGACGATCTTTCCATGAAGGCGCTCGCGGGCGGTTTTCGCGAGCGGGCCGAGCGCGCCATCGCAGCAGGCTGCGACATGGTCCTGCATTGCAATGGCGACCTCGCCGAAGCAGCGCCGGTGGCCGAAGGCGCACCTGTGCTGTCCGGCAAGGCGCTGGCGCGGGCCGAGCGGGCGCTGGAATGCACCCGCGCGATGGAGGCGTTCGATGTCGCCGCCGCCCTTTCCGAATTCGACGCGGCGATGGGCACGGTCGCCTGAAGGCGCCAGCAAAACGGGGAGTCAGGGAACCGGGGAAAGGGGGCGCATGCGACGCCTCAGCCTTTGAGCCAGATACGCCGGATTGACGCCGGGGTGGGGCCTCGAGCGATGGGAGCGGCCTTCGCTGCGCTTCGCGCCGAAAGGAATTTGCTCGGGCCCGCCTCGAGGGTCTTCGAGGCGGGGGACGAGACCCTCCAGCAGGCGGCTTCGCGCCAAGGCCAGGAAGCACAAGTCGTAACCGACCGGTCCATGAAAAGCCCGCCAGACGACCTCACGATAAGCCTGATTTATCTGCTCGCCGACGAGCGGCCCTTCCTGCGGCAGATCCAGCGCTTCGCGGTAACCGGCTTCGTCGGCTGACATCTTGCACGCTCACTCCATCCAGCGCGAGCAAAGTCAGGGAAAATCGTCTGCGTGGCAACAGGCTCGACCAATCATGGAAAACGGGCGTTAACTCTTTCGGAGCCGGGTGCGGTTGGATTATTCTCGCGCATCCGCCGCCTCCGCGACCGCTTGTGCGCTCTCGTCTTCGCGAGGGGCGAGCTGCGCGCCGATCCGGCGCACGACAGCCGGCGCCTCCGCGAAGGTGTTATGGCCCGTGAAGTCTGTATTCAGCTTCGAAAGGTCATGAACGGAAACTCCCAGCGCATCCAGAACCTGCCTGTCCTTCGGATCGCTTGGATTCATTGCGCCGAGCCTTGGCCGGTTGCCCGCGATGCGCGAGGAAAGCGAGAGCGCGCGATCGGTGCTGGAGACGAAAATCGACACGTGCTCTGGGCCGACGCGCGACAACTGTTGCGCGAAGACGCCGAGATCAATGTCCGGCGCCGCCAGCATGACTTCGCCGAGCCTGCCATCCAGGTCGGGATGGCCGGAGATGGCGAGCGTTCGTAAGCTTTCCATCGCCAGCCACGCGCCCATCGAATGAGCGAGGATGTGAACGCGGCCGATGCTGGGAACCCGCGACAGGTCGAGGGCCAGCTTTTCCAGTGCGTCCCGCGCCACTGTGGCGCTTTCCTTGTCCGCCTCATAGGCGAACAGGCCGCTGCGGGATACCGAATCCCACGTGAACAGCGCGACGACGCCGGCAAACCCCGCATCGACGGCGATTTGCGCGACGCGGAAGCGCGCTTCGTCGAGGCTGATGTCGTAGCCGTGCACATAGAGGAGGATATCCCGAGTGGCTCCACCGCGGCTCGATGCCTGCTCGGCTATTTCTTCAGCGAAGTCGGCTTCTTCGAGGTTGCGGCGAGAAGAGATGGTGAAATCGCGGCTCGCCCTGGCGGCGCCGAAGGCGGCGCGCTCGATGACGCCGGGCCGATGGTTCGGCGGCACGCTGACGGAAGCCAGTGAAAAATGCGCTCGTCCGCGGCTCTCCGGGTTTGTGTCGTCGCGCCGCATGGATGTGACGAAGACCGGGACGCGCAGCGGCGCCTGCCTGGCGGCGCCGGCGAGAGCGAGAAAGCTCGAGGGATCGCTGTTCTCCGTCTCCCATGTATCCGAGGCGCATCCCGCGAATAGCGCGCACAGCCCGCACGCCAGCGCCGCGCGGGCGATTCTTGCGGGAACATGGCTCTCCTTTGAGCGCACTGTCATCGATCCCATGGGGCGAGGCGCTTGCCGCCTGCATCCGCCATGCTGAAAACAAATGGTTAAAGGTCGTCCCGCACGCCGTATTGCGCTCCGGCGCATGGATAACGAAGAGTTAAACGCAGGTCTGTTCGGGGCTCGGCCATTGCTGTAGCTTGGCTTTATGGTCAAGACAACGTTAGCTGCTCCCGTGTCGGCCGGGCCGCCCTCAGCGTCCATGAAATTCCGACAGACAACGCTCCTCGCAGCCTTGCCGCTGTTGGCCGTCTGTCTTCTTCCGGAGACGGCGCGCGCCGGCGGCTCCTGTTATCTTTCTCCCAAGCCCGTCACGCTTTCTTTTGGCAGGCTCGGCGTCTCGGATTTGCAGGGTGCGACGACGACCGGCCGCTTTACCGAGACCTGCCTGCAAGGCTTGCAAACCGATTTCGTCGGCGTTTGCGTGAAAATAGGGACGGGCGGTTCAGGCGCCGAGTTCAGCAGGACGATGAAGGACGGCCGGGGCAATTCAATCGCCTATGGTCTGTACCACGATCCGCAGGCGACGATTCCATGGCTCGGGGATTCCGAAACCATCTTCCTGTCGGCGCCTTACGACAAAATGAACGGCGCGAGCCTCCAGGGGACGGTCTATGCGAAAATCCTCTCCGCGACCGCCAGCCTGCCGGCGGGGGAGTACAGGGACGACATCGCCGGCGCGACAGTCGTCGCCGGCGAAACGGGATATGACGGCGTCTCCAATGTTTGCCTGAGCGGCGGGACGCCGGGCGACGCGCTCCTGCTGAGTGTGGGCGTGACGCTTCAGGCTTCCTGCATGATCAGTGCGACGGATATGATTTTCCCGGCCGCCTCCCCCACAGCTTCCGTTCGAGCCACCTCTGCGCTCACCGTCGCCTGCACGAAAGACACGCCCTATGAGGTCGGCCTGTCGTCAGGGGCGGGCGTGAGCGCGACATGGACGGTGCGGAAACTGACCGGGCCGGGCGGCGCCAGGGTAGATTACGGCCTCTTCAGAGACGCCGCCCATGCGCTGCCCTGGGGCGACGACGCCGGGCTCAGACTATCGGGAGTGGGCGTCGGGAGGCCGCAGACGCTGACTGTTTATGGTTTCGCGCCGCCCCAGCCGATCGGGCCGCCCGGCCTCTATTCGGACACGATCAACGTCACGCTCACCTACTGATCGGCGCCGCTGATCGCGGCGCGGCTGCGGCGCCCTGAGGCTCCACGTCAAGCCCCGCGCAAGGCAAGTTGTGTAAACTCACAGATACAACTTTTCTCCTAGTTAACAACATTTTAAAACTTGAGCTCGACTTTATGGCTGGACGCTACGCGAGCGTCCGGAACAGGAGTCGAGCAATGAGCAGATTTTTACGTTTGGTCCTGGCGGCGGGAATCGCCGCGGGGAGCGTCGACGTCGCCAGGGCGGCCACGGCCACCGCGACGATGCGCGTTTCGATGACGATTCAGGCGCAGTGCTCCATCACCACGCCGAGCCCCGCTCTGGCCTTTCCGGCCTCTGGCGTTCTCACCACCAATATGGATGCGACGACGACGCTCGGCGTTCAGTGCACGGCCGGAACGCCCTACACGATCGGCATCGATGCGGGCCTCGGAGGCGGGAGCGTCGCCCAGCGCAAGATGAGGAGCGGCTCTGGCGCCGGCGCGGCGACGATCGATTACGGGCTCTTCCGCGACGCTGCTCGCAGCCAGGTGTGGGGCAATACGCCCGGCACGGACACCGCCGCCGGCACGGGAACCGGCGCCGCCCAGTCCCTGATGGTCTATGGCCGTGTGGCCGCGCAGAACACGCCGGCGGCTGGCCTCTACACCGACGACGTGACGATCACGCTCACCTACTGACGCGCGCGGGAGCGCGGGCCGCCTGCGCCCGCTTTCCCTTCCGCGGCGTGTGCCGCTCCTTTTCTTCCGGATCGAGGAAATGAAATACGCCACTGGCGCTCTTTCGAGCCTTCTCCTTGTTTTCGCCGCGGCGCCCGCCCTTGCGGCCGCCCTTCAGGTCGCGCCCGTGACGCTCGAAATCCCGCCGCCGGGGGCGACGAGCGTGGTCACTCTCAAAAATGGAAGCGATCGCCCGCTCACGGCGCAACTGCGTGTGGTCCGGTGGCGTCAGGTCGAGGGCCAGGACGATTATGAGTCGACCGAAGCCGTCGTCGCCAGCCCGCCCGTCGTCGAGCTTTCGGGCAATCAGAACTATACGGTGCGGATCGTGCGCGCCGATCAGTCTCCGGTCGCCGAGGAGGAAAGCTACCGCCTGATCGTCGACGAGCTGCCGACCGCTGGAGCGCCGGGCGCGCGGGCTGTCAACCTCCTGCTGCGCTATTCGATCCCGGTCTTTTTTTACGCCCCCGACGCGGAGTCGCCCAAGCTCGCGTGGCGCTTTCGCGAGAAGGACGGCCGCATTGTCGTGACGCTGCGTAACGATGGCGGGCGCCATGTGCGCATTTCCGCTCTCAAGCTGAAAGACCGCTCCGGCGCCGTCGCTTCCTTCGGCGGCGGCCTCGTCGGCTATGTGCTCCCACATTCAGAGGTCCGGTGGACATCGCAGCTCGCGAAGGGATTTGCCGGCGATACGGCTGCCTTGAGCGCTATGAGCGACCAGGGACCCATCGATGCCGAGGCGACGGCGGAACGCTGACGCGCGCATCCGCGCCATTGCGTGCATGCGCATCATGGCGGGCGTCGCGGCGCTCGCCCCTCATGCCCTTGCCGCTTCGGAGGCTAACGACTCCGCGCGGTCGCGGGCGCTACAGCTCGAGGTCTTCGCAAATGGCCGACCGCGCAATCTCGTCGCAAAGTTCAGCCAGCGTGTCGATGGCCGTCTCGTTTCGGCGGCGTCCGAACTCGCGGAGATCGGCGTGCGGGCGCCCGGCGCAGCCGCGCCGGAAGACGAGGTCGCGCTCGACGATATCGACGGCCTCTCCTACGATTACGACGAGGTCCATCAGCAAATCCGCCTGACGCTTGCTGAGCGGGCGATGGCCGAGCGCGTCTACAAGGCGGGCGTGGAAAGCGACAAACCGCAGAAGGCGCCGCTCGAATCCTCTTTCGGCGGCCTGCTCAATTATCACCTGCGCACTTCGGTGATGCGGGATCCTCGTGGGGGATTCGACTACCAGGGCGCCTCTGCGACCTTCGACGCACGCGCATTCTCCGATTACGGCGCCCTGAAATCAGGCGGAATCGTCGGTTCGACGGTCGCCAACCGCTTCACCCAGGTGCGCCTCGACACCAATTGGACCTACGCGGACGACAAGCGCCTGTTGACGTACGTCGTCGGCGACGCGGTCGCGTCCGGTCCGGCGTGGGCGCGGTCGATCCGCCTCGGAGGCGTGCAGATCCAGCGCAACTTTGGCCTGCGGCCCGATCTCGTCACGGCGGCGCTTCCCTCGGTCAGCGGCTCGGCGGCCGTGCCATCGACGGTCGATGTTTATGTGAACAACAACCTGACCCTTTCGCAGCCCGTCGACGAGGGGCCGTATCGCATCGACGCCATTCCTGTCGCGGGCGACGGCACGACGCGTGTCGTGACGCGTGACGCGACGGGCCGGGTGATCGAGACCTCGACGCCCTTCATGGTCAACAGCAAGATATTGAGCCAGGGGATTTTCGATTGGTCCTTCGAGGCTGGCCTGCCGCGCCAGTATTACGCAATCCTGTCCGATCGATATGCGCGCACCGCTGTCGCTTCCGGCTCGATGCGCGGCGGGCTGACGGACTGGCTCACCCTGCAGGCGCATGGCGAAACCTCGTCTTCCCGCTTCGGCGGCGCCAGCGCGGGCGCGAGCTTCCGCCTTCTCGATCGCGCCGTGGCGACCTTGGCGGGCGGCGGGAGCTACTGGCGCGGCGAGATTGGCGGACTCTTCTACGCGAGTCTGGAGACCCGCCTCTTTGGCGTTTCCGTCTCCGCCTCCTCGCAGCGCACGATTGGAATTTTCAACGATCTCGCCTCGGTGACGGCGCCGACCTCCAGCTTCTACAATCAGCCGCTCGCGTCGCCGACCGGCAATTTCTATGGCTATCCCTGGAGTCCGGGCGCATCGGCCGCTTTTTTCCGATCCTACTACGACAGCCTGCGGCCGTCGCGCGCGCTCGATCGCATCTCGCTCGGCTTCGCCGCGCCCTTCGACGAAAAAACCGCGCTCAACCTGACGCTCGCCAATATCGCGGGGGGCGGGGGCGTCAATAATTCGCGCATGCTGACCTTGGGCGCCACGCGCGCCTTCTTCGGAGACGTCACCGCCTATATCGCCGTCACCTACGATTTCCTCAGAGCCGACCAGCGCGGCGTCTTCGCCGGCCTTTCCATCCCACTGGGCGGGGAGACCACGATGTCGGCGTCTTTCTCGCCGCGGAACAAGGCGACGGCCGTGATGGCGGACGCCGGGCGCATGGTCGGCCAGGAGCCGGGCTCCTGGGGCTGGCGCGTTCGCAGCGCCGGTCTGACGAGCCAGACCGCCTATCGCGAAGCCTCAATGGGCTATCGCCATGAATATGGCCGCATCGACCTGGGGGCGTCGCAGATGAACCGGCGCTTCGGGGGCTATGCGCAGGCGGAAGGCTCGGTCGCGGGGGTCTGGGGCGGCGGCGTGGGTCTCGGCAATCCGGTCAGCGACGCCTTCGCACTGGTGAACGCCGGGGCGCCGGGGGTCGAAGTGCTCATGGAAAATCGCCCGATCGGGCGCACGAATATGTTCGGCGCGCTCGTGGTCCCTAATCTGCGCGCCTATGAGACGAACCGCCTCGCGCTCAATGTCGAGACGTTGCCGCTTGACCGTTCAGTCGCGCAGTCCGAGCGCATCGTGAGGCCGGCGCGCAATGCGGGCGTGGCCGTGGATTTCGCGGGCAAGCGGCGCCAGGCCGGGGTCACGGTCATACTCAAGGACGCGAGCGGCGCATTTCTCCCGCCCGGCTCGCGGGCTGTCGTCAATGGATCAGGCGAACCCGCCGTCGTTGGCTACGATGGCCGTCTCTGGCTGACGGAGCCGCAAGCGCAGAATGAAATCGTCGTGTCGCTCGGCATGAACGAATGCCGGACGTCTTTCTCTTACGCGCCGGAGAGCCCCCGCACGATCGGTCCCGTCGTCTGCGAATGAGCGGCGGCGCGGTCGCTCAATGTCCTTGATGCAAGCCGGCCCCTGCGCACGGGGCCGGCGGCGTTACGTCGGCCTATCGTCTCTTCGCCCGGTAACCGAATTGAGCCTGACAGGCAGGGCTGATCCACCGGATGTTTTGCCGGAGGCAAGCCTCGATGGCTGTCGGATCGGGAATGTCATAGGGGCACCATTTGTAGGCGTCGGCCTCGCAAGCGTCCCGCTGTTCCGACGTTCCCTGAGCATAAGCGCCCGACGCCAGCAGAAGAGACCCCAACATCGTACATCCGATCAGCCATTTCATCGCCGAAACTCTCCTTCTGGATCGGCCGGGCAGGCCATCCGTGCGTTACCAGACGCCCGCCCCGAGCATTGGACAGGGGCTTCCTCTGGCGTCGTCGCAACCTTAGCATGAGAGTTTTTGCCGAGACTAGGCCGGGCAGGGAGGAGAGGCAGGCAGGGCGCCGCGCATTACCGCGCGCGGACATTGGCCGGTTTGGCCTTCCTACTGAGGCGACGGCGATCCTCTGGCGATCAGCGAGAGGATGCGGTCTGTCTCCTCGTTCAGGGACTTGCAGACCGAGGCCACGAAACGACTCCGACTCCGGCCTGGCGCGAGGGCCAGATTTTCCGCCGTGATGTCGACCGCCATATCGAGAAATTCCGACTCGCGGTAGCAAGCCTCGTCCACCTGGTCGAAAGGAACGGTTGCGCTCAATAGCGCCATACGGCGCGCTGCTCTCTGACCGAGCCGTGACGCAACGAGGGCGCGATGCTGTTTGACGCTAGCCAATATGCAATCCTCGCGTCTGGCCGCCCTTCCGCAACTTGGGCGCGCTTCCAAATACGTACAAATACCTAGTAGGAGTTTTGCGCTCAGACAAGCTAAGCATTTGTTTGGAAGGATTACTTTTTTCAGACCGCCGCCGCCCCGGACGCGCGCGTCGTCGCAGACTCGACGGTCGGCTCTGATCGTCACGGCAAAAGAGACAGATGGCTGCTTTTTAGAATCGACTGCGGCGATGGGGCTTTTTACGCGTCTAGCGGTCGGAGACCCGCGACATTGATACCCGCCAAGTAGGTAAGTCTACTTGGTGGAGCTGGGGGGATTCGAACCCCCGACCTCTGCAGTGCGATTGCAGCGCTCTCCCATCTGAGCTACAGCCCCGAGCCGTGGGCGGGTGAGTATACGGCGCGTCTTTCCGTGTCAATCGCCCTTCTTCGTTTTGCGCGCTTTTTCCTCCACGGCTGCGGCGCCGCGGGAGGTTGCCGGGCGGGGGCAGGGAGGCTAGACAGGCCGCGCACCTTCATTCGCGGGACGTTATCATGTCTTACGCAGTCCTCAGTCTCCTGCTCACCATCCTCGACCTTTACTGGTGGGTGGTGATCATCTCGGTCATCCTTTCCTGGCTCGTCGCCTTCGACGTGCTCAATACGCGCTCCCAGGCGGCCCAGACCATCTGGCGCGCGGTCGACGCACTGACTGAGCCGCTCCTGCGTCCGATCCGCTCGGTTCTGCCGGCCATCGGCGGTCTGGATTTGTCGCCGCTGATCCTGCTTCTCGGCATCCAGTTCCTGCAAAATCTCCTGACCCACAGCGTGGGCTGATTTGGCCGAGCCCGAGGCGCCCTGGATCGCCGAGCGCGACGGAGTCACGCTCTGGCTGCGCCTGACGCCGAAGGGCGGGCGCGATTCGATCGAGGGAATCGAGACGCTCGCCGACGGCAAGACTGTGCTGAAGGCGCGCGTGCGCGCCGCGCCGGAGGATGGTCGCGCAAATGCGGCGCTGATCGAGCTGATCGCCAGGGCGCTCTCGGCGCCAAAGAAGGCCGTGTCCATCCGCTCGGGCGAAACGAGCCGCGTGAAAAAGCTTTTCGTCGCGGGAGATCCCGCGCCCTATCTCGACGCGCTGGCCCGGCTGGCGCCAACAAAAGGTTGAAGAGCGAAAGAGATGAGCAAGTCGAAAATCAACGTCGGCAATTTCTTCGAGGATTTCTCGATCGGTCAGATCCTGCGCCACGCCGCGCCGCGCACCGTCACTGTCGGCGAGGTCGCGCTCTACACGGCGCTCTATCTGCCCCGTTTCGCGGTGCAGTCCTCCAAGGCTTTCGCCGAAGCCATCGGCTACAAGGACGCGCCGATCGACGACATGCTCGTCTTTCATCTGGTGCTCGGCAAGACGGTGCCGGACGTCTCGCTCAATGCGCTCGCGAACCTCGGCTATGCGGATTTCAGGTTCCTCGCCCCGGTCTATCCGGGCGACACGCTCGACGCCGTTTCCGAAGTCATCGGCCTGAAGGAAAATTCCAACAAGGAGACCGGCGTCGTCTATGTGCGTACGACCGGCAAGAATCAGCGCGGCGAAACCGTGCTCTCCTATGCGCGCTGGGTGATGGTGAAGAAGCGCGACAAGGATGCGCCCGTCGGCCCCACGGTCGTGCCCGACCTGCCGAAGGCGGTCGATCCGTCGCAACTCGGCAAGGCGGTGCCGCCGATCAAGGTTGCAGCCTATGACAAGGCGCTCGCCGGCTCTCCCTTTTTCTGGGGCGATTACGACAAGGGCGAGAAGATCGACCATATCGACGGCATGACCGTCGAAGAGGCCGAGCACATGCTGGCGACGCGCCTCTACCAGAACAATTCGAAAGTGCACTTCAACCAGTATTACGAATCGCAGGGGCGCTTCGGGAAGCGGATCATCTACGGCGGCCATGTGATCTCGATGGCGCGCGCGCTGTCCTTCAACGGTTTGGAGAATGTGTTCCACATCTCGGCGGTGAACGGCGGCAAGCACGTCAATCCGCTGTTCTCGGGCGGAACGATCTTCGCCTGGAGCGAAGTGCTGGACAAGGCGGAGATTCCGGGCCGCAGCGACATTGGCGCGCTGCGCATGCGCCTCGTCGCGACGAAGGACAAGCCCTGTGCCGAGTTCCCGCTCAACGGCGCCGACGGCAAGCCCGATCCCGCCGTGCTGCTCGATCTCGATTACTGGGCGGTGCTGCCGAGGTAAGCGCCGCTCCCGTCGCGCCAGGAACAACGCCGCAGCCCGACTGTTGTTAGGGCGCGCACGCAATTGGGTGCGCGCTTAGTCAAAAGGCGCGGTTTCATCGAACGGGCGCATGACCTCATGCGCCCGGACTCCGCGCTGTGACGGGAGAACAGACATGATCAAGGCGATTGTGTTCGCGGCTGCGCTGGCCACGGCGGGAGCTGGCGTCGTCTATGCGCAGCAGAGCGGAACCACCGGCGGAACGCCGGGCTCGACCATGGGGACCGGCGCCGAGCGCGGAACCACCGGCACGATGGGCATGGAGCGGGGGACCACTGGCGGGACGGGCAAGGCGGGCTCGCAGACGATGGGCGCCCGCGAAGGCGCGATGGGTAAGACCGCCCAGATGATGACGACCTTGCCGCAGCATGTGACGGCCGTTTCCAATTGGTACGATCAGAACGTTTACGACCCGAATGAGAACAAGATCGGGGAAGTGAAGGACATGCTGCTCGATCGCGAGGGCAAGGTTCAGGCCGTGATCATTTCTGTGGGCGGCTTCCTCGGCATGGGCGAGAAGGATGTGGCGGTTCCATTCGACGCCGTCGGAGCGACCCAGCGCGACAACAAGTGGTGGCTGAGCATGAACGCGAGCAAGGATGAGCTGCGCACGGCGCCCGGCTTCCGTTACGACCGTTCGAAGAATGCCTGGACGGTGGCTGTCCGCTGACGAAATATGACGCGCTGAAAACCTGGCTCGAGATGAGCCCCGCCGCAGGATGTAAGCGGGGTTCGTGTTATTTCTTCGTCGAATTTCCGAACCCGCTCGATCCTGCTTTTTTGAGATCAGGCAGCTTTCCATCAGCCGCATTTGCAGCGGAAGGCGTCCGTCATGTCGTTCATCTTGCAGCGGCAGCGCCACGCCTCGGATGACAGGAGAAAAAGTTCGGTCAGGACTTCGACGGGTCCGGGAACCTCGCGCTCTCCGTCCTCCCACTTCCGAACCGTCCTCCCGCTCGAGACACGCACGAGCCGCGCAAACTCATCGAGGGTGAGCCCGAGGGCAAGCCGCGATCGTCGGAGTTCTTCGCCGGTCATGTCGCCACCGAAAATGAGAGAGGCGCGAAATCCCGCGCCTCGTCTTTGTCCATCATCAGCCGCAGCAGCAGCCCTTCTTTCTCGCGGGCTCGGTTGCCTGAACCTGCTTGGCGCGCTCCTCCTGGACGCGCGCCCAGAGGGCATGAAGCTGCCGCTCGAGCTCCGCCAAGGTCGGAGCCGCGGCCTTGCCGCCCCCGCAGCAGCCGCCATGGCCATGTCCGGTGTGAGTGTTCTCGGTGCTCATCTATTTCTCCTAAAAATCAGGCTTAGCGCCTTATTTCAGAGAAATTGTGCCCATTGGGCACGTTTTCAAGATCTGTGGCGGCATTTTTCAGTTGGGCTGCTGGCTGCCTTTAGCAAAACTCACATCCGAGCCGGCAGTTTGTCCTCGTCGGCGAGGTTCGAGAAGCGCGTGACCTCCGCCTCGAAGGCAAGGGGGACGGTTCCCGTGGGGCCGTGGCGTTGCTTGCCGATGATGGCCTCGGCGCGGCCATGGGCGCGCTCCATCTCGGCCATCCAGTTGATGTGCTCCTCGGTGCCTTCGCGCGGCTCCTTGTTCTTGAGGTAGTATTCCTCGCGGTAGACGAAGAGCACCACGTCGGCGTCCTGCTCGATCGAGCCCGATTCGCGAAGGTCGGAGAGCTGCGGGCGCTTGTCGTCGCGCGATTCGACCTGACGCGAGAGCTGCGAAAGCGCGATCACCGGAACGTTCAGCTCCTTCGCCAGCGCCTTCAGGCCGGTGGTGATTTCGGTGAGCTCCTGCACGCGATTGTCGCCGCGCGACCGCGAGCCGGCGAGAAGCTGCAAATAGTCGACGACCAGGAGATCGAGACCCTTCTGCCGCTTCAGCCGCCGGGCCCGCGCGACGAGCTGCGCGATGGAGATGCCGCCGCTCTGGTCGATGTAGAAGGGAATGCTCTGCATCTCGCGCGAGGCCGCGACGATGCGCTCGAAATCGTCCTGGTTGAGATCGCCGCGTCGAATCTTGTAGCTCGGCACGCCGGATTGTTCCGCGATCACGCGCGTCGCCAATTGCTCGGCGGACATTTCGAGCGAGAAGAAGCCGACGATGCCGCCATTGATGGTCTTGTGGGAACCATCGGGCTCCACGTCGAACTGATATGCCTTCGCGATGTTGAAGGCCATGTTGGTGGCGAGCGCCGTCTTGCCCATGCCGGGACGGCCGGCGACGATGATGAGGTCGGACTTTTGCAGGCCGCCCATCTTCTCGTCGAGATCAATCAGACCCGTTGCAATGCCGGAGAGATGGCCGTCGCGCATATAGGCGCTGGACGCCATGTCGATGGCGATGGCGAGCGCGTCGGAAAAACGCTGAAAGCCGCCTTCATAGCGGCCCGTCTCGGCGATCGAATAGAGCTTGCGCTCAGCCTCCTCGATCTGCGCGCGCGGGCTCGCGTCGACGGGCGAATCGAAAGCCGTGTTGACGATGTCTTCGCCGATGACAATGAGGTCGCGGCGCAGGGCGAGGTCGTGGATGATTCGGCCATAGTCCTCGGCGTTGATGATCGTCGTCGCCTCGGCGGCGAGACGGGCGAGATAGGCCTGGATCGTCACGCCGGCCGGCAGTTCGATGTCGGCGAGAAAGGTTTTCAGCGTGACGACGGTGGCGAGCTTGCCGGCGCGGATGAGCTGCGCGGTCGTCTCGAAGATTCGGCGATGCAGCTCCTCCGAGAAATGCTCGGGGCGCAGGAAGTCGGAGACGCGATCGAAGGCGTCGTTGTTGACGAGAATGGCGCCGAGCAGCGCCTGTTCGGCCTCGATATTATGCGGAGGCGAGCGATAGGCTGGCGCATCGGGCTGCGCGACCTGATAGAGGCGCGCGCCCGCCAAGTGTTCGACTGGAGGCATTGGGTCTCAACTGTGAATGAAACGCCGGGGCTTTCTGACGCGACGCGGAAGCCGTCCGGACGGCACGAGACATTCGCACGCCGCCGCTCCCCGCGCCAGCCACGGCTCTTAACGACAGGTTTCTTCGGCCGGGGTTGCGAGTCATATCCACAACCACGGCCAGGATTTCGCCAAGCGGCGACAAAAGAGCTTGCCTGCGATGCGAATCACCTTCGCATCGTACGCTCGCGCCGCGACGGCGCCTATGGCTGTCGTTTTATGGGGGGCATGCGCCGCCCCGCGCGGCGCATGATCCGCCTGATCAATCCCCGCGCGCGGGGATCAGGATGCGCGGCGGATTGCCGAGGCGCCTGTCGAGATAGGCGTCGACATGCGCGATCAGAGGCTCGACCTTGTTCTCGAAGAAATGGTTGGCGCCCTCGACTACCGCGTGCTCGATGACGATGCCCTTTTGCGTCTTGAGCTTCTCGATCAGCCCGGTGACTTCCTTGAGCGGGGCGACGCGGTCCTGATCCCCGTGGATGAAGAGGCCAGACGAGGGGCAGGGGGCGAGGAAGGAGAAATCGAACCGGTTGGCCGGCGGCGCGACCGAGACGAAGCCCTCGATCTCGGGCCGGCGCATGAGCAGCTGCATGCCGATCCAGGAGCCGAAGGACACGCCTGCGATCCAGCAGGCGCGGGCCTCGGGGTTCACCGCCTGCGCCCAGTCGAGCGCGGCGGCGGCGTCCGACAATTCGCCCGAGCCATGGTCGAAAGCGCCCTGAGAGCGGCCGACGCCGCGAAAGTTGAAGCGCAGCACCGAAAAGCCACGCTCCGCAAAAGCGTAGTACAGGTGATAGACGATCTGATTGTTCATCGTCCCGCCGAACTGCGGGTGCGGATGCAGGATGATGGCGATCGGCGCGCCGCGCGTGGCGGACTGATGGAAGCGGCCTTCGAGCCTCCCGGCCGGTCCGGTGAAGATGACTTCGGGCATTGGAAATCCCTGTGGAAACGGGCTGGGCGGCTTCTTACCACGCTTGACCGAGTAAAATGCAAGGGAATTCGATGGCGCCGGTGACGCGATCCGGGTCGAAGCCCGGCCGCGCATCTCCCGAAGTCGGGCCGCTGCGCCTACATCTTTCTTATGTCCGTCATCGCCTCACGCGCTCGCGCGCCCATCCTTCTGGCTCTGACCGCGGCGCTCCTCTGGCTCGCGGCGACAAGCTTTCCGGCGGCCTTCGACGGCGTCCGTCTCGCCGCCGCCAGGGACGATCCTGTCGCGCTCGCCGACGCCGGGCTCGACCAGACGCTGACGCCGGCGCGATTCTCGGCCGGGCTTGAGTCGGCGCTTGCGGCCGGCGACGCCGACCTTGCCGAGAGCTTTCTCGCGCTCGGCCGAACGCGCGGACTGGCGCCGACGCCTGAGCAGCAGGGACGGCTCGAGGCGCTCCGGGCGAAGGCCGGAGAGGCGGCGGTCGAGGAATTCGCGGAGGGCTTCCTCCATGGCGCAAGGGAAGGCGGCGCGGCCTTCGCCGGGGCGCTCGCCGGCGACCTTACCGGCTATGGGGACGTTCGCGATCTGTGGAACGAAGCAGAGAAGGGCCGTCGTGGCGAGAAGACAGATGAAGTCGTCATCGGGCTGGCGGCGGCCGGGCTTGCGCTCTCCGCCGCCACCTGGTCCAGCGTCGGCGCCTTGCTGCCCGCGCGCTCTGGCCTCACGCTTGTCAAAAGCGCCCGGAAAGCCGGGCGCCTCTCCACGCCGCTCGCCAAAACCCTGAGCGCCGCCGCCGCGGCGGCGGTGGATCGGGACGCGTTGTCCGCCGGCGTCTCGGCGGCGGCCCGGCTCGACCTCGCCGCCGCTCGCGCGGCCGTGATCAAGGCCATACGGCCCGGCGCGCTGACGGGATTCCGTGCGCTCGGCGAGGATGCGGCGGCGATCTACCGCCGGGCGGGCGCGCGGGGCGTGCGGGACGTTCTGGCGGTCGCCGAAGACGGCGCGGAGGTTCGCAAGGCCGCGCGCCTCGCGGCGGCGAGAGGCGGCGCGACGCGGGCGATTCTCGCGACCCTCGGGCGGGGGGCGCTGGTTTTTCTGGGTCTCACGACGGCGGCGGTCGAGGCGGTCTTCGCCTGTCTCGGCGCGCTCCTCGGACTCGCCATGCTGGCCCAGCGTTTTGGGTTCTGGTTGGGGGCAGGCCTCCCACTCGGGCGCGGGAAAGAGTAAATCTGTCCCATGTCAAGGAATCGCATCTACCTAGACCATAACGCTACCTCGCCGCTGCGCCCCGAGGCGCGCGCGGCGATGCTCGCGGCGCTGGAGGGGCCGGGCAACGCCTCCGCCGTCCATGCTGAAGGGCGGGCGGCCAAGGCGGCGCTGGAGCAGGCGCGGGCGGCGATCGCCAGGGGGCTGGGGACAGCGGCCCGAAACGTGACCTTCACGAGCGGCGCCACCGAGGCGGCGACTCTCGTCCTCACGCCCATGTTGCATCGCGAGAAAGAAGAGGCTCCGATCGACGTTCTCCTGCTCGGCGCGGGGGAGCATCCGGCCGTGCTTCAGGGCGGCCGCTTTCCGGCCGGGGCCGTCGAGCGCGTGGCGCTGACGCCGGACGGGGCGCTCTCTCTGCCCGCCCTCGACGCGGCCCTCGCCCGCCATGCCGGGCGGCGGCTCATGCTCGCGCTACAGGCCGTAAACAACGAGACGGGCGTGATTCAGCCGGTCCGTGAGGCGGCGGCGCGGGTCCACGCCGTGGGCGGCCTCGTCGTCTGCGACGCCACGCAGGCGATCGGCCGAATCGAAACGACATTCGAGACGACCGAATCGGATTTCCTGTTCTTCTCCTCGCACAAGCTCGGCGGTCCCATGGGGGCGGGGGCGCTTGCCGCGGCGCAAGATAATCTCCACATAACGGAAACGCTCCTGCGCGGCGGCGGACAGGAGTTCGGTCGCCGCGCCGGCACCGAGAATGTCGCCGCAATCGCCGGATTCGCCGCTGCTTTCGAGGCCGCGTCGAAGGGGCGGGAGGCGGAGGCCGCGAGGCTCGGCCTGCTGCGCGACCGGCTGGAAAGGCGGATTGCGCAGATTGCTCCCGACGCCCGCTTCTTCGGGCGGGGAGCGGCGCGCGTCGCTTGCGTCTCGGCTTTCGCCCTTCCCGGCATGCCGGCGCATACCTTGTTGATGGCGCTGGATCTTTCTGGCGTCGCCGTTTCGAGCGGCTCCGCCTGCTCGTCGGGCAAGGTGCGCGAGTCCCATGTGCTGGCGGCGATGGGGGCGCAAGAAAAAGAGGCGTTGCGCGTCAGTCTGGGTTGGTCTACGCGCGAAGTCGATGTAGAACAGTTTGGAATGGTTCTATCGGAGGTCGTGGACCGTATCAGGTTGCGACGTTCCGTCGCCTAATCGGCGGGACCGGATCGGCCGGCGGGCCTTGAACCCGTCGTGACGAGGAGAAGAGACGATGGCGGCTCGTCAGGAGACCGTTGCGCGCGTCGAGGAAATCGACGTCGACGCCTATAAGTATGGCTTTACGACCGATATCGAGTCGGAGAAGGCGCCCAAGGGGCTGAGCGAAGACATTGTTCGCTTCATCTCCGCCAAGAAGAACGAACCCGAGTGGCTGACCGAATGGCGGCTGGAGGCCTATCGCCGCTGGCTGACCATGCGCGAGCCGAATTGGGCGCGGGTCAATTATCCTGCGATCGACTATCAGGACCTTTATTACTACTCCGCGCCGAAATCGACGCCGGGTCCGAAGTCGCTGGACGAGGTCGATCCAGAGCTTCTGCGCACCTATGAGAAGCTCGGCATCCCGCTGCGCGAGCAGGAGATTCTCGCGGGCGTCGAGACGCGCAAGGTGGCGGTCGACGCGGTGTTCGATTCGGTCTCCGTCGCGACGACCTTCAAGGAGGAACTGGCGAAGGCAGGGGTGATCTTCTGCCCGATCTCCGAGGCCGTGCAGACGCATCCCGAACTCGTGCGTAAATATCTCGGCTCGGTCGTGCCGGTGACCGACAATTTCTACGCCACGCTGAACAGCGCCGTCTTCTCCGACGGCTCCTTCGTCTATGTGCCCAAGGGCGTGCGCTGCCCGATGGAGCTTTCGACCTATTTCCGCATCAACGAGCAGAAGACGGGGCAATTCGAGCGCACGCTGATCATCGCCGACGAAGGCTCTTATGTGAGCTATCTCGAAGGCTGCACGGCGCCAAAGCGCGACGAGAATCAGCTCCACGCCGCGGTGGTCGAACTCGTCGCGCTCGACGACGCCGAGATCAAATATTCAACGGTGCAGAACTGGTATCCCGGCGACAGCGAGGGCAAAGGCGGCATTTACAATTTCGTCACCAAGCGCGGCGATTGCCGGGGCCGCAATTCGCATATTTCCTGGACGCAGGTGGAGACGGGATCGGCCATCACCTGGAAATATCCGTCCTGCATTTTGCGCGGCGATGGTGCGCAAGGCGAATTCTATTCGATCGCGGTGTCGAACGGCCATCAGCAGGTCGACAGCGGGACGAAGATGATTCATCTGGGCCGCAACACCAGAAGCCGCATCGTGTCCAAGGGCATTTCGGCAGGCAAGTCGCAAAACACCTATCGCGGACAGGTCTCGGCGCATCGCAAGGCGGATGGCGCGCGCAACTTCACGCAATGCGACAGTCTGCTGATCGGCCACGAATGCGGAGCGCATACGGTGCCCTATATCGAATCGAAGAACCCGAGCGCGCAGTTCGAGCACGAGGCGACGACCTCGAGGATCTCCGAGGACCAGCTGTTCTACGCCATGCAACGCGGGCTCTCGGCCGAAGAGGCGACGGCGCTGATCGTCAACGGATTCGTGCGCGATGTCTTGCAGCAATTGCCGATGGAGTTCGCGGTCGAGGCGCAAAAGCTGATCTCGATCTCGCTCGAGGGGAGCGTGGGGTAAGCGCCCCGCGTCATGGCCGGGCTTGTCCCGGCCATCCACGCGTGTCGAACACTGCGGCTCCCGCCCGCAATTATGGAACAGGAAAGACGTGGATGGCCGGCGCAAGGCCGGCCACGACGACCAAAGGCCGGAAGAGTTTTACGATGCTCGAAATCAAAAACCTCCACGTTTCGGTCGGCGACCGAAAGATTCTCAAGGGTCTTTCCCTCACCGTAAAGGACGGCGAGGTCGCCGCCATCATGGGGCCGAACGGCACCGGCAAGTCGACGCTCTCCTATGTGATCGCCGGCCGCGAGGGCTATGAGGTCACGGACGGCGAGGTTCTGCTCAATGGCGAGAACATTCTCGGCCTCGAGCCCAACGAGCGCGCCGCGCGGGGGTTGTTTCTCGCCTTTCAATATCCGGTCGAAATCCCCGGCGTCGCCACCATGACCTTCCTCAAGGCCGCGATGAACGCCCAGCGACGTGCGCGTGGGGACGCGGAGTTGCAGACGCCCGACTTCATGAAACGCGTGCGCGACGCCGCGGGCAAGCTCGGCGTGTCTCAGGAGATGTTGCGCCGGCCGCTCAACTCCGGCTTCTCCGGCGGCGAGAAGAAGCGCATGGAAGTGTTGCAGATGGCGCTGCTGGAGCCGACCGTCGGCATTCTCGACGAGACCGACTCCGGCCTCGATATCGATGCTCTGCGGGTCGTGTCGGAGGGCGTCAATGCGCTGCGGTCGCCGCGACGCTCCTTTCTGGTCATCACCCATTATCAGCGGCTGCTCGACTACATCAAACCTGACACGGTGCATGTGATGGCGAAGGGCGTGATTCAACGCTCGGGCGGGCCGGAACTGGCGCTGGAGCTCGAAGAGCGCGGATACCAGGAATATCTGTCGGACGAGGCGGCGTAGGCGGATGATCAAGCTTGCGACAGACGCCGACGCCGCCTTCGCCTCGTTCTTCGAGGAGATGAAGGGCAAGGGCGCGGCCGCTCTTCGGGAAGCCGCATGGGAAAGCTTTTCCCGCATGGGCTTGCCCAATCGACGCGTCGAGGCCTGGCACTATACCGACCTCAAGGCGGCGCTCGCCAACCCCGCGCCCATTGCGGCGGGCGTCGCGGTTGCGCGCGCCTTCGCGCGGGCGCATGACGCCGTCCGTCTCGTCACGCTCGACGGCGTCTTCCGTCCGGATCTCTCCGATCTCGACGCGCTTCCGGAAGGCGTAAAAGCCCAGGCGCTTGCCGAGGCGCTGGCGCAGGGCGAGCCCAGTCTCATGGCGCTCGTCGCGAGCGCCGACGTACAGGCGGACGACGCCATGCTCGCGCTCAACGCCGCGCTGATGCAGGACGGCGTCATCCTGCGCATTCCCGCCGGCATGGCGCTGGAGCGGCCGATCGAACTGTCGAGCCTCGTCTCGGGCGAGGCGCCGCAGTCGAGCTTCTCCCGCTCGCTCGTCATCCTCGGCGAGGGCGCCAAAGCGACGATCGTCGAGAGCGTCGGCGCGCTTGGCGCCGCGCCCGCGCAAGACAATCAGGCGCTGATCCTGCGCCTCGCGCGGGGCGCCGCCCTCCATCTCGTCAGCCATGTGACGGGGCAGGGCGACGCGCTGGTTCGGGTGATGAGCCTCGTCGCCCATCTCGACGCGGGCGCCGAGCTCGATTCCCACGCGCTGCTCGAAGGCGCGGGCCTGCTACGTCGGCAGATATTCGCGCGGCTCGACGGCGAGAACGCGAAGATCGTCCTCAATGGCGCGACGCTGGCGCGCGGGCGCCAGCATGTCGATACGACTCTCGTCGTCGACCACGCGCGCCCGCACGGCGAGAGCCGGGAGCGTTTCCGCAGCATTCTCGACGACCAGGCGACCGGCGTGTTTCAGGGCAAGATCGTCGTACGGCCACACGCGCAGAAGACGGATGGCGCCATGCAGTCCAAGGCGCTGCTCCTTTCCGACGGCGCCACGATGAACAACAAGCCAGAGCTGGAGATTTTCGCGGACGACGTGCAATGCGGCCATGGCGCGACCTGCGGCCGGCTCGATCATGACCAGCTCTTCTATCTCATGTCGCGCGGCGTGCCGCGTCGCGAGGCGGAGTCCCTGCTGATCGAAGGCTTCGCCAATGAAGCTTTCGCCACGCTCGGGAACGAGGCGCTTCGCACGTTCCTCTCGGAGCGCGTCGCCCACTGGCTGGCCCGGAGATCGTGATGAACGACAGTGCTCCCTTCACGGCCTATGACGTCGAGGCCATCCGGAAAGATTTCCCGATCCTTGCCGAGCGGCCTTACGGCAAGCCTCTCGCCTATCTCGACAACGCGGCCTCGGCGCAGAAGCCGCGCGCGGTGATCGAGCGGCTGACGCATTTCTACGAACACGAATATGCCAACGTCCATCGCGGCCTTCACTATCTCGCCAATGCGGCGACCGAAGGCTACGAGGGCGCGCGCGAGACCGTGCGGCGCTTCCTCAACGCCGAGTCGACGGAAGAGATCATATTCACGCGCGGCGCCACGGAGGCGCTCAATCTCGTCGCGTCGTCCTATGGATTGGCGCATATCGGCGAGGACGATGAAATCATCCTGTCGCTGATGGAGCATCACTCCAATATCGTCCCCTGGCACTTCCTGCGCGAGCGCAAGGGCGCGGTGCTGAAATGGATCGAGCCTGACGACGACGGAAACATCGACCTCGACGCCTTTGCGCGGATGTTCACCCCGCGCACGAAGATCGTCGCGGTGACGCACATGTCCAATGTGCTGGCGACGCCGACGCCCATCGCCGAGATGGCGCGCATCGCCCATGCTCATGGAGTGCCGATCAGCGTGGACGGTTCGCAGGGCGCGGTACATCTCAACGTGGACGTGCGGGCGCTCGACGTGGATTTCTACGTCCTCACCGGGCACAAGCTCTACGGCCCGACAGGGATCGGCGCGCTTTACGGCAAGCGTAAATGGCTCGAGACTCTGCCGCCCTACGCGGGCGGCGGCGAGATGATCGAGACCGTGACGCGCGAGACCGTGACCTATAACGCGCCCCCACATCGCTTCGAGGCCGGTACGCCGCCGATCGCGCAAGCCGTCGGGCTGGCGGCGGCGCTCGACTATGTGGAGACGATCGGCAAGGGCGCCATCCGCGCTCACGAGGCGCAGCTTACCGCTTATGCGCAGAGCCGCCTTCGCGAGATCGAGGGGCTGCGCATCTTCGGGAACGCTCCCGACAAGGGGCCGATCGTGGCCTTTGAAATGGCGTCGGCCCATGCGCATGACATCGCCACCATCATCGACCGCTCCGGCGTGGCGGTGCGCGCGGGCACGCATTGCGCTATGCCGTTGCTCACCCATTTCGGCGTCACCTCGACATGTCGCGCCTCCTTCGCGCTCTACAACACGCGTGAGGAGATCGACCGGCTTGCAGACGCTTTGCTGAAAGCGCAAAAACTTTTCGCGTGAGGAGGTTCTCTTGCTGATGAGCGAAGCTCTCAACACCAGCGGGACACAAGGCGCGGCGGAGACCAGCGAGACCGCCGAGGCCATGGAAAACGAGCGCCTGACGAATGACGTCGTCAAGGCGCTCAAGACCGTGTACGACCCCGAAATCCCCGCCGACATCTATGAGCTCGGGCTCATCTACCGGATCGACATTTCCGACGAGGGAGTCGTCGAAATCGACATGACCCTGACCGCGCCGGGCTGTCCCGTCGCGGGCGAAATGCCCATATGGGTGAAGAACGCGGTCAGCGCAGTGCCCGGCGTCAGCGATGTGAAGGTCAATATGGTCTTCAGCCCGCCATGGGATCAAAGCCGCATGTCGGACGAGGCGCGCGTCGCGCTCGACATGTGGTGAGAGGAGGGCGCCATGCAGCGCGTTCCGCAGGCAAGGCCGAAGGTGCTGGAAACTTCGCTTTATGTGGAGGATCTGGCTAGGGCGGGCCGCTTCTACGGCGATGCGCTCGGCCTCGCGCCCATGGCGCAGGACAGCCGCATGTGGGCCCTGGATTGCGGGCCGGCGAGCGTGTTGCTCCTCTTCAGGCGCGGCGGCGCGCTGGAGGCCGTCGAGCTCCCCGGCGGACGCATTCCGCCGCATGATGGATCGGGTCCGGCGCATCTCGCCTTTTCGGTTGCGGCCGAGGATCTGCTGGCCTGGGAGGCGCGGCTCGCGGAATGCGGCGTCGGCATAGAGGCGCGCATGACATGGCCGCGCGGAGGCGAGAGCCTCTATTTCCGTGACCCCGACGGCCATCTCGTCGAATTGGCGACGCCGGGGCTCTGGGCGAATTATTGAGGCAAGGAAAGAAGCTCAAATGGCGCTACCAAAGCTGGATGTCATGACCATCAGCCCCGCCGCGGCCGAGCGCGTGCGGGGTCTTTTGGCGAAAGCCGCCGCCGGCAGAGGCCTGCGGATCTCCGTGGAGAAGGGCGGCTGCGCCGGCATGTCCTACAAGATGGAGATCGGCGAGCCGCAAAGGGGCGACGAGGTCATCGACTTCGACGGCGGCCGGGTGATCGTCGACGCCAAGGCGGTTCTGTATCTGCTGGGCTCGCGCATGGACGTGAAGACGACGGCCTTTTCCTCGACCTTCGTTTTCGAAAATCCGAACCAGACATCGGCCTGCGGCTGCGGGGAAAGCGTCGAACTGAAAGCGGCCGATCCCGCGGCGATGGGCGTCGCGTAGCCCGTAAGCGCGGCGTTAACCCTGACGCCGCGTTGTTTACCCTCAGGGCATCTGAATAGCATTTTCTTCAATATCGAACGGCAAAGCTTCCGGCAGGGTTCATGTGCGGAGCCGCCGATGCCGTTTCCCAAGTCGCCTTCCTTCGCGTCGAGCATTGCGCTCTTCGCCGCTCTCGCCGCCTCTGCCGCGCCAGGTCACGCCCGCGAGGCTCGGGCAAGAAGCGAGACGATCCTGGAGGACTCGGCGCCAGCCGACGCCGGCGGGTCGGACAACGTCATCTATGTGATGCCGCCGATGAAGCCCCTGACCGGAGCCGCCGCGCCGTCCAGAAAGCCGGCCCTTGCGAACAAGGGCGCCCAGCCCTCGGAATCTCCAGCACCGAAGCCAGCGGAGCAGAAGCCGGCTTCGTCTGAAGCCGCTACGGGGGCGGCGCCGTCGAAGGGTGGCGGCGCGACCACAGTCGAGGGGGAGGCGCAGGCCAATTCGTCCGCGCCTGCCGGCCTGCCCACCATCGCGATCGACGCCCCCGTGGCGACCGAGCAATGGCGTGCGCCCGCGCGCGCCTTCGACAGGGATCCAATCGGACTCCAGTCTGGCCCGGCGCCATCGCTCCTTCCTCTGCTCGACCCCGCCGCGCCGGCGCAGGAGACGGCGGCGGCCGAGTCAGCCGCCACGCCGGAGACGCGTATTTCCGCGCTTCTTGCCGAAGGTCTTGTCGGCCCGGTCGAGGTGCGGCTCGCCGATCGCGCGTCGATGTGGCTGCCGGCCGGGCGGGTTTTCATCCCGCTCGAGGCCGCCCGGGCGCTCGCGGGCGAAGTTGGCCTCCAATGGCGCGAGGGGACGCAGGGCTTTGTCGCGCCAGCCGGGGCCGCGCCAGACTGGCTGATCCCCGTCGAGCTTCTCGATGACGGCCATATCGACGCCGAAGACGCCAGGTCCCTGGACCCCGATAAGCTGCTTTCCCGCTTCAGGGACAGTCTGCCCATCGTGAACGCGCGCCGGGCGGGCGCAGGACAGCCTCCGGTGGCGCTCGAGGGCTGGTTTGCCCCGCCCGCCCTCGACGCCGCCGGAAGACGCCTCTCAGCCTGCGTCATGGTCGCGACCGTGGATACGAGCGCGCCAGATCGCTTCTTGAATTGCGAGGCCTGGATCGTCGGACGCGAGGGCGCCATCAGGATCGGATTGGTCGGGGCCGTGGAGAAGGCGGATCAGCTCAAAAACGAGATCGGGGGACTGGCCGGCAAGATCGTGTTCGATCACGGCAAGACCTATGAGGATTTCGACCCGGCGGCCGACAAGGTCGCGCCATATCGCGCGGCCGATCTGGTCGTGCGTGACGTCAGCGCGAAGCCAATCGCCGCACGAGCGTCGTCGGCGAGCGAGGCCGCCGGGGAGTCGCTCATCGACCGTCTGTCGGGGCTGGCCTATCCGGCGTTTTTTGGCCTGGCGGCCGTCTTCGCCTATCTCAGGCTAAAGCCGCGCGGCGCCAACGACGGGCCGTCCGGACCCGGTCCAAAGCGCGAGTCCAACGAAACTGCGAGGCCTTCGTTTTTCGCGCGCCTGGCGCCCACTCTCCAGGCGCGTCTGGGGCGCGGGGCGCGAACGCAGCCCGCCGCCCGCCCGTCCGGATCGACTCAGGATCAGCCGGCGCTCGCGACTCTCGCCGCAAAATTCTCACGGCTACGGCCGTTCGCGCCGGCCGGGAACGCGCAGAAGGATGCTCTTGCGCCTCCCGCCAATGACGCGGAGGAGCCTGTGTCGGCGCTTCGGAAATTCGCCGCCCGGATGCGTGGCGCTCAAGAACCGCCGCCTCCCGCCGTCGACCCTGCGCGGGTCTTGCGTCGGCGCCGCACGGGCGGAGCCGCCCCGGCATTCGCCGAAGACCTCGACGCCAGCCCTCAGTTCTTCACTGAAGCCGACGCCTTGCAGACCGGCGCTCCCGAATCGGAAATGCGTTTGTCTCTCTCCGTCAGGGAGGATGTCGCGCCCGCGCTCGACCGCGACGATTTTGCGCTGATCGAGCCCGGAGACGCCGCCGCCTCCGCCGCGATCAATGCGGCGCGCGCGCGGCGGACGGATGGCTGATCTCGGATCAGTCCCGACGCGGCGCCCCGGCCGCGCTCAAAAAGCCGGCCGATTTTCAACGTGGCGCCTGCCAGTCAAGGCCCCGCTGGCAGGCGGTTTTTGATAACTCATTGCTTTGATTTGTTGTTCTTTCTTCGTCCAAACTGGCGCCGCCCGGAAGAATCGCCTATAGGATCAAAAGGCTGAAATTCACCCGGATTGGCGCGCCCTTGGCCGACGACGACACGAAAAAAGACGGTTCCGACAAACCCGGCTCAGACATCAGGCCCGTTTCGATCGCCGATGAGATGAAGCGCAGCTATCTCGATTACGCGATGAGCGTGATCGTGAGCCGCGCGCTGCCGGACGTGCGCGACGGCCTGAAGCCCGTGCATCGGCGCATCCTGTTTTCGATGCATGAAAACGGCATCACGCCGGACAAGCCCTATGTGAAGTCCGCGCGCGTCGTCGGCGACGTCATGGGTAAATATCACCCCCACGGCGACGCGGCGATCTATGACGCGCTGGTGCGCATGGCGCAGCCCTTCTCGATGCGGCTCATGCTCATCGACGGACAGGGCAACTTCGGCTCAGTGGACAACGACCCGCCGGCGGCGATGCGTTACACCGAGTCGCGGCTCGCCAAGCCTGCGCTTGCGCTGCTCGAGGACATCGACGAAGGCACGGTCGACTTCCAGCCGAACTATGACGGCAAGGAACATGAGCCGACCGTCCTGCCGGCGCGCTTTCCCAATCTCCTCGTCAATGGCGCGGGCGGCATCGCCGTCGGCATGGCGACGAACATTCCGCCGCACAATCTCGGCGAAGTGATCGACGCCGCGATCGCGCTGATCGACAGACCGGAGATGACGGTCGCGGAGCTGATGGAGATCGTGCCGGGGCCGGACTTTCCGACCGCGGCGACGATTCTCGGCCGCGGCGGCATCCGAAACGCCTATGCAACAGGTCGCGGCTCCATCATCATGCGCGCCAAGGCGGAGATCGAGACGCTGCGCAAGGAGCGCGAGGCGATCATCTTCACCGAGATTCCCTATCAGGTGAACAAGGCGGCGCTGATCGAGCGCATCGCGGAGCTCGTCAAGGAAAAGAAGATCGAGGGCATCTCCGATCTGCGCGACGAGTCCGACCGCGACGGCATGCGCATCGTCGTGGAGCTGAAGCGCGAGGCGGTGGCCGACGTCGTGCTCAATCAGCTCTGGCGCCACACCGCCCTGCAATCGAGCTTCGCGGTCAACATGATTGCGCTCAACGGCGGGCGCCCCGAGCTGCTGACGCTCTCTGACGTTCTGCGCGCCTTCATCGACTTCCGTGAAACGGTCGTCACACGGCGCACCAAGTTCCGGCTCGCCAAGGCGCGCGACAATGCGCATCTCCAGGTCGGCCTCGCCATTGCGGTGGCCAATATCGACGAGGTGATCCGCCTCATCCGCAATTCGCCCGACGCGGCGGCGGCGCGCGAGGCCCTGATGGCGCGCGACTGGCCGGCGAAGGACATGGCGCCTCTGGTCGAGCTGATCGCCGACCCGCGCCACAAATTGAGCCACGACGGGACGATCCGCCTCTCGGAGGCGCAGGCGCGCGCGATTCTCGATCTGCGCCTCCAGCGCCTCACCGCGCTCGGCCGCGAGGAGATCGCCGAGGCGCTCAACAAGCTTGCCGCGGAAATCGCGGAATATCTCGAAATCCTCGGCTCGCGCGAAAAGCTCTTCGGCATCGTCAAGGACGAGATGCTGGCGGTGAAGGAGGCCTACGCCACGCCGCGTCGCACGCAGATCATCGAAGCGGATGGCGAGGTCGAGGACGAAGACCTCATCGCTCGCGAGGACATGGTCGTGACCGTCTCGCACGCCGGCTACATCAAGCGCGTGCCGCTTTCGACCTATCGGGCGCAGCGGCGCGGCGGCAAGGGCCGCTCGGGGATGCAGACGAAGGAGGAGGATTTCGTTCACCGCCTCTTCGTCGCCAATACGCATACGCCGGTGCTGTTCTTTTCTTCGCTCGGCAAGGCTTATAAGGAAAAGGTCTGGCGCCTGCCGCTGGCGGCGCCGCAGGCGCGCGGCAAGGCGCTCGTCAACATGCTGCCGCTGGAGCAGAACGAGCGCATCACGACGATCATGCCGCTGCCCGAGGATGAATCGAGCTGGTCAACGCTCGACGTGATCTTCGCGACGACGGGCGGCACGGTGCGGCGCAACAAGCTCTCCGATTTCTGCGAGGTGCGCCGCAACGGCCTCATCGCCATGAAGCTCGACGCGGGCGAGGCGATCGTCGATGTCGCGACGGCGACGGAGCGCGACGACATTCTGCTGACGACGCGCGACGGCCAGTGTATCCGCTTCGCGGTCCCGGAAGTGCGCGTCTTTCAGGGGCGCACCTCGATGGGCGTGCGCGGCGTATCGCTCGGCGCCGGCGACAAGGTGATCTCGCTCTCGATCCTGAAGCACTTCGAGGCGGCGTCGGAGGAGCGGTCGGCCTATCTGAAGAAGGCGAGCGCCCTGCGCCGCCGCATGGGCGAAGACGTGGCGCCCGAGACGGGCGCGGAGGTCGAGGAGGGCGGCGCGTCGGTCGAGCTTTCCGACGAGCGTTTCGCCGCCATGCAGGCGGCCGAGCAGATCATTCTGACCGTCTCCGAAAACGGCTACGGCAAGCGCACGTCTTCCTATGAGTACCGCATCACCGGACGCGGCGGCAAAGGCATCGTCGCGATGGCGGTGAACGCCCGCAACGGCAAGCTGGCGGCGTCGTTCCCGGTGGAGCAGGGCGACGAAATCATGCTCGTCACGGACGGCGGCCAGCTCATTCGCTGCCCGGTCGAGGGAATTCGGATCGCCGGCCGCGGGACTCAAGGAGTCATCGTCTTCAACACGGCCGAGGACGAGCGCGTCGTCTCGGTGGAGCATATCGGCGACGTGGGCGAGGGCGGCGAGGAGGACAGCGCGGCCTGAGATTCTCGCGCTTAAGCCCCGGCGTCGCGCGATCCGTTAGTCCTTCTCCCGTATGGCGTCCTCCACCAACTGTCGCAAGACAGCCGGATCGCGGGGGAAGCCGGTTCTGATCCATCTCGACTGAAGCGACTTCAGCGCCGCGCCGAGTTGGCGGCCGGGGGAGACGCCGCGCGCCAGCAGATCGGCGCCCTTGATCGGGAAGACGGGGGCGGGGGTCTCATCGAGATAGCGGGCCGCCGCCAGCCATTCGGCCTCATCTGGCGCGGCGGCGCTTTCAGCGAAGGCGAGGGCCAGCGCGTCGGCGGCGGCTCGGGATCCGCAAAGGAACAGCATTTCGCGCAGATGCGAGACCGGCGGCGGTCTGTCGCGCCCATGCAGGGGCGTGAGCGCGCGGGCGGCGGCGAGAAGCCGCGCATGTTCGTCATTCGACAGGCGCAGCCGATCGCGCAGGCGGTCGGCGTCCTCGGCGACGAGGACGGAGAAGGCGGCGAGGCGCAGCACGGCGTCGCCCTTCTTGCCCTGAGCGGCCTCGAAGGCCGCGAGGCGCTCGAGCCGCGCGGGATAACCCATGCCGAGCAGCACTTCGATGATCCCGGCCTGCGACATGACCCGCATGATTTCGCCCGCGCGCCGCGCCGGCAGGAGCTTTATAAGCTCGGCGCGGATGCGCTCGCGGGAGAGGCGCGAGAGATTTTCCCGCGCGACGATGGCCTCGTGCAGCCCCTCGCGGTCGAAGCCGGCTTCGCCATGCGAGGCGTTGAAGCGAAAGAAGCGCAGGACGCGAAGATAATCCTCGCGGATGCGCGTCGCGGCGTCGCCGATGAAGCGGATGCGCCGGTCGGCGATGTCCTTCAGCCCGCCCGTGTAATCGTGCAGGCGGCCGTCCGGCGAGAGCGAGAGGGCGTTCACGGTGAAGTCACGGCGCCGCGCGTCCTGCTCAAAATCGCCGCCGAAGCGCACGACCGCGTAGCGGCCGTCGGTCTCGACATCCTCGCGCAGCGTCGTCACCTCGAAGGGCGCGCCGGCGACGACGATCGTCACCGTGCCATGTTCGATCCCTGTCGGGACGCCCTTGAGCCCCGCCGTCCGCGCGGCGGCGAGCACCTCCTGCGGCAAGGCGGTGGTCGCGAGGTCGATCTCATGCGGCGGCAGGCCAAAGAGCGCGTCGCGCACGGCCCCGCCGACGATGCGGGTCTCGGCCCCGGTGCGCGCCAGCGCCGCGAAGAGCGTCGCGAGGCGCGGGTCGTCGAGAAGGCGCTCGGCGTTCATCGGAACGCGCCCGGCACGAGCCGGCCGTTTTCGACATGCGCCGGAACATAGGCGCCCTGTTCCCGCGACGTGAAGCCGGCCGCCACGACCCCGGCGATGGCGAGCAGCAGCCCGGCGATGATCAGCGCCGAAACGATGCGTCCGTGCCAGAGCTCGGCGACGAAGGGCCAGCGCCGCTGGAGGAGCTGGAACGCCACATAAACGAGGAACGGCGTGAGAAAAAGGAGAGTGGTTTCGAGAAATGCGCGCCACATGGGCGAGGGGGCCTTTCAGGCGAATTATGGTCGATCGACTTATACATTCTTTTTGCGCGCCCCGCTCGCGGGACGGAAGCAATTGATTTTCTTTCGCTAGAGCGTTAAACGCGCTCAAGTTGCCGCGCGTTTGACGCCGATGCCGCCGAGCGTCCAAAATCGCGCCCTGGGGATGGTTTCCCTTTCACGAGATGGCGCGTGGCCCGGGTGGATGCAATCGCGGGCGCCGATCCCCATCTCCTCCCTGCAACCGTGGCAGATGGACTGTTCCGCGCTCATGAATTCGATCCACATCGCGCCCCTCGAGACGGCCGCCGCCGAATCAGCCGAACGCGCCCTCGACCATATCGGGCGCGCCCGCGCCGCCATCGGCGCCGTCATCTTCGGCCAGGACGAGGTCGTTGAGCAGGCGCTCGTCACCATTCTCGCCGGCGGCCATGGCCTGCTCGTCGGCGTGCCCGGCCTCGCCAAGACCAAACTCGTCGAGACGCTCGGCAAGGTGCTCGGCCTCGCGGAGCAGCGCGTCCAGTTCACGCCGGACCTTTTGCCCGCCGACATCATCGGCTCGGAAGTGCTGGAGGAGGGGGCGGACCGCTCGCGCTCCTTCCGCTTCATCAAGGGGCCGATTTTCGCGCAGCTCCTGATGGCGGACGAGATCAACCGCGCGTCGCCGCGCACGCAATCGGCGCTGCTCCAGGCGATGCAGGAGCATCACGTCAGCGTCGCGGGCAAGCGTTACGACCTGCCGAGCCCCTTCCATGTGCTGGCGACCCAGAATCCGCTCGAGCAGGAGGGCACCTATCCGCTGCCCGAGGCGCAGCTCGACCGCTTCCTGCTGCAAATCGACGTGCATTACCCGGACCGCGAGAGCGAGCGCCGCGTGCTGCTCGCGACGACCGGCGAGACGGCCGCAGAACCCATCCAGGCGCTCGACGCCGAGGAGCTGATCGCCACGCAGCGGCTCGTGCGGCGGATGCCGGTCGGCGACAAGGTGGTGGACGCCATCCTCGATCTGGTGCGCGCGGCGCGGCCGGGCGACGGTGATCCGACGATCGCGCCGCATGTCGCCTGGGGGCCGGGGCCGCGCGCCGCGCAGGCGCTGATGCTCGCCACCCGCGCCCGCGCGCTGGTCACGGGCCGCCTCGCGCCCTCGCTCGACGATGTGGCGGCGCTCGCCGCGCCCGTCCTGCGCCACCGAATGGCGCTGAATTTCGCCGCCCGCCGCGAAACGAGCGTGCCTGAGCTGATCGAGAAGCTTGTCGCGCGGATCGGGTGATGGGGCTCTCGGGATTTCACGTCGAATCTTCGGGCGGCCATCTCTCCCCCTCGCAGGGCCACCCTCCCCGCAAAAGGGAGGAATTTGGCCGCCGTGACGGCTTTTGCCGGGAAGGGGAAGCATGATCCGCCCGGTCGAAACCCGCGCCTATGATCCCGCGCGCCGCGCACCGGTCGAGGGCTCGGTCGCCGCCGATCTCGCGGCGAGCCTGCCGCGCATCGTCAACCGGGCGCATGAGATTGCGGCCAGCGTCGCTTATGGCGTGCATGGCCGCAAGCGCGCCGGTTTGGGCGAGACCTTCTGGCAATATCGGCCTTTTACCAGTGGCGAGGCCGCGCATCGCATCGACTGGCGGCGTTCTGCGCGGGGCGACCAGCTCTATGTTCGCGAGCGTGAGTGGGAGGCCGCGCACGACTATTTCCTCTGGATGGATTGCTCGCCCTCCATGGCTTTCGCCTCGTCGCTGGCGCAGGACGACAAACTCGCCCGCGGCGTCACGCTCGGCCTCGCGCTTTCCGACGTGCTGGTGCGCGGCGGCGAGCGCGTCGCCGCTTTGGGGCTCACGGCGCCGATTTCGGCCCGCGACGTCATCGACCGGCTGGCCCGCGCGCTCTACGAGCACGCCGAAACGACGGCGCGTGACGATATTCCGCCCGACGCGCCGCTGCGTCCGAGGGCGCGAGTCGTCCTGATCTCCGATTTTCTCTGCGATCTCGAGGCGCTTTCCGCGCGGCTCCACCGCTTCGCCGATGCGGGCGCCACGGGCGCGCTGCTCATGGTGATCGACCCTTGTGAGGAAAGCTTCCCCTTCACGGGCGAGACCATGTTTCTCGACACGGACGGCGGTCCCGCCTTTCGCGCGGGCGACGCCGGCAGCCTGCGCAAGGCCTACGCCCGCCGGTTCGAGGCGCATCGCGAGGCGGTGCGGGCGGCGGCGCGTGAAGTCGGCTTCCTGTTTCTCCAGCATCACACCGACCGGCCGGCGGCCGAAGCCGCGCTGACCCTCGCCATGGGCCTGCATGGCGTCGAGGAGGAGAATTGATGGGTTTCTCCTTCGCCGCGCCGCTCGCGCTGATCGGCCTCGCGAGCCTGCCGCTGATTTACTGGCTGCTGCGCGTGACGCCGCCGCGCCCGCGCGAGATCGTGTTTCCGCCGACCAAAATCCTGCGCGAGCTGCGGCCCGACGAGGAGACGCCCGCGCGCACGCCCTGGTGGCTGCTGCTCCTGCGTCTGGCGCTGGCTGCGGCGTTCGTCCTCGCCATGGCCGGCCCGGTCTGGAGCCCGGCGGGAACCGCCGTCGCCTCCCGAGAGGCGACCCTCGTCGCGCTCGATGACGGCTGGGCCTCGGCGCCCTCGTGGGAGCGGCGCGTCGCAGCCGCGGCGGCGATCGTCGAGGGCGCGGCGCGGGCAGGGGCGCCCATCGCCATCATGGCGGTTTCCGAGACCGCGGCGCCCGCGCAGGGCGACGGCGCCCGCGCGCTGGAGAAGCTGCGCTCTTTGCGCCCGAAACCCTATCTTCCCGACCGGCGCGCGACGGCGGACGCCGTCGCGAGCTTCGCAAAAGCCAATCCCAGGGGACGAGTCGTCTGGCTGGCCGACGCCCTGGCGCAGGGCGAGACGGCGGCTTTCGCGACGGTTCTGAAGGACGCCGCAAAGCTTGGCGCGCGCGTCGAGGTCCTGGTCGACGACCATGCGCCGCTCGCGCTGGCCGCGCCCGCCAATGACGCCGCGACGCTCTCCGTCGAGGTGCTGCGCGCCAATTCCGCCGGCCCCGGCGCGGCGACGGTCGCCGCTTATGACTCGAAGGGCCAGATCATCGGAGAGGCCCGCGCCAGTTTCGGCGCGTCGATGCGGGCGCGGGCGCAGTTCGATCTGCCGGTGGAGCTGCGCAACGATGTGAGCGTCTTGCGCGTCACGGGCGAGAACTCCGCCGGCGCGGTCGCGCTGCTGGACGCGCGCGCGAAGGTGCGGCGCGTGGCGCTCGTCGGCGGCGCGGGGCTCGATCAGGCGCAGCCCTTGCTTTCACCGGTCTATTATCTCGACAAGGCGCTCGCGCCTTTCGCGCAATTGCGCGAGACGCGGCCCGGCGCGGTCGATCCGATCCTGACGCTTCTCGCCGAGCGGCCCAATGCGGTGGCGCTGGCCGATGTGAGCCTCGCGCCGGGCGATGCCTATGACGCGCTCGCCCGCTTCGTGGAGGAGGGCGGGACGCTTCTGCGCTTCGCCGGTCCGCGCCTCGCCAACGCCGCCGACGATCTGCTCCCCGTGCATCTGCGGCGCAACGGCCGCGTGCTCGGCGGCGCCATGTCCTGGGAGACGCCCAAGGCGCTTGCGGAGTTCGAGGCGGCGAGCCCCTTCTACGGCCTGTCCGCCTCCAAGGACGTGAGCGTGCAGCGGCAGGTGCTGGCCGAGCCGGAGCCGGGCCTCGTGCAAAAGACATGGGCGCGCCTCTCGGACGGCACGCCGCTCGTGACCGCCGAGCGGCGCGGCAAGGGGCTGGTCGTCCTCTTCCACGTCAACGCCGATACGAGCTGGTCCAACCTGCCGATTTCGGGCCTCTTCGTGGACATGCTGAAACGCATTCTCGCCATGGCGGGCGAATCCGCGCCGCTGCCCGAGGCGGCGGAGGCGGCCGCCGCCGGGGACGCGCGCGTTTTCGCACCGCTCGAGGCGCTCGACGGCTTCGGGGCGCTCGGCGCGCCCGGCCCCGAAGCGCAGCCGATCCCCGCGCATTTCGAGGGCCGCGCGAGCGCCCAGCATCCGCCGGGCCTCTATGGCGCGGGCGACGCCTTCGTCGCCCTGCAAACATTGCAGCCTGCGGACGAAATGAGCCGCTTCGACTTCGAGGCGGCAGGGCTCGCTCCGGCGGGATTGGCCGCCGGTGCGCCCGTCGATTTTCGCGGGCCGCTTCTCGCGGCGGCCGTGCTCGCCTTCGTGGCCGACGCCCTCATCGTGCTGGCGCTTTCGGGAAAGCTCCGCCTGCGGCCGCTCGCGGCGACGGCGGGCGCGCTTCTCATCTTTTCCGCCGTGGCGAATCCCCCCGATGCGCGCGCGGCGGCGGCCCTGACGCAGCGCGACAGGGAGGCGGCGCTGACGACGAAGCTCGCCTATGTCGTGTCCGGCGATCCCAAGGTGGACGAAGTCTCGCGGCTCGGGCTGGAGGCGCTGTCCAGGGCGCTCTCGCTGCGCACCTCCTTCTCGCCCGGCGATCCGGTGGGGATCGATCCCGCCAAGGATGAACTCGCCTTCTATCCCATGCTCTACTGGCCCGTCCTCGCCAACGCGCCGCAGCCCGCGGCCAAGACGGCGGCGCGCGTCGCCGCCTACATGAAGGAGGGCGGCACCATCGTCTTCGACACGCGCGACGCGCTGAGCCAGCGGCCGGGCGGCGCGCCCATGCCGGAAATGCAGTGGCTGCGCGACTTCTCGAAGGGGCTCGACATTCCCGAGCTGGAAGTCGTGCCGCGCGACCACGTCATCACCAAGACCTTCTATCTGCTCGACGGATTCGTGGGCCGGTACACGAGCGGCGAAACATGGGTCGAGGCGCTTCCGCCCGAGTCGAAGGACGACGCCGCGCGGCCGGTCCGCGCGACCGACAGCGTCTCGGCCGTCGTCATAACCTCGAACGATCTCGCCGCCGCCTGGGCGATGGACAAGCGCGGCCAGCCGCTGTTTCCGCTGACGCCCGGCGGCGCCCGCCAGCGGGAGCTGGCGCTGCGCGGCGGCGTCAACCTCGTGATGTACACGCTGACGGGGAATTATAAATCCGATCAGGTGCATGTGCGTGATTTGCTGGAGAGGCTCGGGCAGTGACGATCGCGGGTCTCAGGCCATACGTCTCTGCGCGTCATGGCCGGGCTTGTCCCGGCCATCCACGGGACACGGCAGGTGAAGTCCTGCGCGGTGGCGTGGATGCCCGAGACGAGCGCGGGCATGACGTATTGCGGCGTGCGGAGCTGAGATGACCGACCTCAACATCACCTTCGCGCCGCTGCTGCCCTGGCCGCTGCTCGCGGCATTGGCGCTTCTCGCCGCCGTGGCGCTCGTCCTCGGCGCGACGCTCGGCCAGCGGGCGACGCTCCTGCGCGCCTTTGCGCTCGCCCTGGCGCTCGCGGCACTGACCGACCCGACGCTCGTGCGCGAGAAGCGCGACCCTCAGAAAACCGTCGTCGCCGTCGTTCTGGACAAAAGCGAGAGCCAGAACTTCGGCGCCCGCGCCGCGCAGACCGAGGACGCGCGCAAGGGTCTCGACGCGGCGCTCGCCAGATTCGGCGATGTCGAGACGCGCGTCGTAACGGTGACGAATGACGCGAGCGGCAATGATGGCACCAAGCTGTTCGGCGCGCTCGAGCAGGCGTTGAAGGACGTGCCGCCCGAGCGCGTCGGGGCCGCCCTGCTGGTCACCGACGGCGTCGTCCACGACATTCCGGCGAAGGCGGAGGCGCTCGGCTTCCGCGCGCCGATTCATGCGCTCGTCACGGGGCGCGAAGGCGAGCGCGACCGCCGCATCGAGCTCGTCGAGGCGCCGCGCTTCGGCATCGTCGGCAAGGAGCAGACGGTGCGCGCCCGCGTCGTCGATACGGGCGGCGACGGCGCGCGGGCGCCGATCACCGTGCGTCGCGACGGCGAACAGCTCCCGACCTACAGTCCCGTGCCGGGCGACGTGGTCAACATCCCCGTCAAGATCACCCATGGCGGCGCCAATATCGTCGAGCTGGAAGTCCCGCCCGCGCCGGGCGAGATCACGCTCGCCGACAACAAGGCGGTCTTGTCCATCGAGGGCGTGCGCGATCGGCTGAAAGTGCTGCTCGTCTCCGGCGAGCCGCATCCGGGCGAACGCAGCTGGCGCAACCTGCTGCGCGCCGACGCCAATGTGGAGCTGGTGCATTTCACCATCCTGCGCCCGCCGGAAAAGCTCGACGTGACGCCGGCCTCGGAACTGTCGCTGATCGCCTTTCCGACCGCGGATCTCTTCGGCCGCAAGATCAACGAATTCGACCTCATCATCTTCGACCGCTATTCCAATCAGACGCTCCTGCCGTCGATCTACTTCGACAATATTGCGCGCTTCGTGGAGAATGGCGGCGCCTTTCTCGCGGCCGTGGGGCCGGATTACGCGACCGCTCAGGGGCTCTATTATTCGCCGCTCGAGAATCTTCTGCCGGCGCGGCCGGACGGCTCTCTCTTCGAGCAGCCCTTCAAGGCGCGCGTGAGCAAGGACGGCGAGAAACACCCCGTCACGCGCGGACTGCCGGGCGCCAAATCCGATCCGCCGCAATGGGGCGAATGGTTCCGGCAGGTCGACGCGGGCGTGCTGAAGGGCAATGCGATCCTCTCGGGCGCGCGCGACAAGCCGCTGCTGGTGCTCTCGCATGAGGGCAAGGGCAGGGTGGCGCTGCTGCTCAGCGATCAGATCTGGCTCTGGGCGCGCGGCTTCGACGGCGGCGGCCCCAACGCCGACCTCACGCGGCGGCTCGCGCATTGGCTGATGAAGGAGCCCGACCTCGAGGAAGAGGCGCTGCGCGCGCAGGCGCGGGGGCGCGATGTGACGATCGAGCGCCAGACCCTCAAGGACGAAGCCGCGCAGGTGACGGCGACCGCGCCTTCGGGCGCGACCCAGCAGGTGGCGCTGCGCCAGAGCGAGCCGGGCCTGTGGCGGGCCCAGCTCGATGCGCAGGAAATGGGTCTGTGGCGATTCCAGAGCGACGGGCTGACCGCGCTCGTGAATGTCGGCCCCGCCAATCCGCGCGAGTTCCGCGAAGTGGCGTCCACGATGGAGAAGCTGCGCCCGCTCGCCGAAGCCACCGGCGGCACGGTGCGGCGGCTCAGCAAGAATTCGGACGCCGTGACGCTGCCGCGCGTCGTCGAGATGAGCGACGCCAGCCGCTATGGCGGCGCCGACTGGATCGGCGTCCGCCAGACCGGCGCCTCCACCCTCGTCGGCGTCGAGGCGGCGCCGCTGGGCCTCGGGCTTTGGGCGATGCTCGCCCTGCTGAGCGTGGTGGTCACCGCCTGGGCCTGGGAGGGCAGGCGGTAGTCTCTCTCGGGTCTCCTCACGCTTCCGCCGCCCTATATGAACCGGGGGCGCGGGGGAAACCGTGGAGCATCGCCATGCAAGGAGTGGAAGTCGCCGACTACGCCCGCCAATTGTTCCAGGCGCATGGGCCAAAGGCCGCCGCCGAAGCCGCCCAAAAGGCGCGCGCCCTCGAAGAGCAGGGCAAGGCCGACGAGGCCACGACCTGGCGGCGCATCGAGGCGGCCATCAAGGAGATGCTGGGGCCGCATCAGAGTTGAGCCCGGCTCTCGATGTGACAAAGCCGGAGGCGCTCCACGGAGGAGCCTGCTAATCTCGCGGCGTTCGATCCGGGAGATTCGGCCTTGCCCACATACCGCGCCATCGGCCTCATGTCCGGCACCTCGATGGACGGCGTCGACGTGGCGCTCGTCGAGACGGATGGGGAGACTTCGGTCTCCCTGGGGCCGACGGGGCACTTTCCCTATAACGACGCCGACCGCGCGCTGCTGCGCAATGCGCTGGCCGAGGCCGCCACGCTGGAGGATCGCGACGCCCGGCCGGGCGTGCTGGCCTTCGCCGAGCGCATGGTGACGGACAGGCACGCCGAGGCCGTCGAGGCGTTCCTGCGCGACAACGCCATAGAGGCCGGGTCGATCGACGTCGTCGGCTTTCATGGCCAGACGGTGCTGCACAAGCCGCGCCAGAGGCTCACCATCCAGATCGGCGACGGGCAGGGGCTCGCGAACCGGCTCGGCGTCGACGTGGCCTATGACTTCCGCGCCGCGGACATCGCCGCGGGTGGGGAGGGCGCGCCCATCGTGCCGGTGTTCCACCGCGCGCTCGTGATGGCCGGCGGCATGAAAGGCGAGGTGGCGCTTCTCAATATCGGCGGCGTCGCCAATGTCACTTACATCGCCGACGGCGAGGCCCCGATCGCCTGCGACACCGGCCCCGGCAACGCGCTGATCGACGATCTCATGCTCCAGCGCACCGGCGCGCCCATCGACCGCGACGGCCACATGGCGGCGCGCGGGCGGGTCAACGAGGCGGCGCTCTTGCGCCTGCTTGCCCATCCCTTCTTCGATCAGCCGCCGCCGAAGTCGCTCGACCGCAACGCCTTCTCGCTCGATCCCGTGAGCCGGCTCCCCACGGAGGACGCGGCCGCGACCCTCACCGCCTTCACGGCGGCCTCGGTTTTGAGGCTCTTTCCGCATCTGCCGACGCAGCCGCAATTGCTCATCGTCTGCGGCGGGGGCGCGCGCAATCCGATTCTCGTGCGCGAACTGGTGATGCGCCTGCCGTGCAAGGTCACGACCGCCGACGCCGTCGGCTGGTCGGCCGACTCGATGGAGGCGCAGGCCTTCGCCTATCTCGCGGCGCGCGTGCTGGAGGGATTGCCGATCACCTTCCCGACCACGACGGGAGCGCCCGAGCCCATGGCTGGCGGCCGCCTGGCGCGGGCCGCGGGCGACGCGGGCGCGTCAGGATAGAACTCCGTTAGTCATTTACGGCTAAGGCTCAGGTTCGTTTTCTCGGTCTGAGAGCATGGCCATGACCGCCACCACGGATTCGCCGCACAATGGTTTCTCCCGGCGCCGTCTCGTCTTGGGGGCGATGGGGGCGGTGGGGCTCGGCGCGGCCGTCGCCGCCGTCGAACATGTCTGGAAAAAGAAGGACATAGGGGCGCGGCTTTTCAATCCCTTCACGCTCGCCCATTTCGAACTGCCGCCGGTGCCGGGGCTGCTCGACGCCGCGGGCAAGCCGGTTCCCGGTCTCTCCAGCGCCGATCTCGCCGGCAAACGCTGCCTCTTGAACGTCTGGGCCTCCTGGTGCCCGGTCTGCCGTGAGGAGCACAAGCATCTTGTGGCGCTGGCGCAGCGCAAGCTGGCGCCGATCTATGGCGCGGACGTGAAAGACCCGCCGGCGCGCGTGCGCCATTTTCTCGCGCAGCATGGCAACCCTTTCGTCGCCATCGGGGCGGATGCGGAGAGCTACCTCATGCGCGCGCTCGGCTTGCGCGGCGTGCCCGGAACCTTCGTGATCGGGCCGGGTCATGTCATCGAATGGCAGACCAACGAGGGGCTGACGGAGGCGATGATCGAGAAGGAAATTGCGCCGCGTCTCGCCAGCAAGGCCTGAGAACGGGCGGGAGCCAATAAAAAGCCTCCCACAGCGGACCGTGGGAGGCTTTGGGAAAGCTTCTGTTTCGAGGCTTACAGCTCGACGTCGCCAGCCTCGGCGAGCGCCGCGCCGACCTCGAGGCCGAGATCGTCCATAGACATCTCCTCACGGGCCAGAACCGACTCGCCGCGCGCCTGACGCTCGGCCTCTTCCTCGGAGCGGGCGACGTTGACGACGATCTTCACGTCCACCTCAGCATGGAGATGCACCGGCACATTGTGCAGGCCCAGCGTCTTGATCGGATGGGTGAGAACCAACTGGTTGCGGTTCAGCGAGAAGCCGCCGGCCGTCGCGGCCTCGGCGATGTCGCGCGTCGCGACCGAGCCATAGAGCTGGCCGCTCTCGCCCGCCTGGCGGATGATGACGAAAGTCTGCCCGTCGAGCTTCTCGGCGACGACCTCGGCCTCTTTCTTCGCCTCGAGATTGCGGGCCTCGATCTGGGCGCGCTGGCTCTCGAAATGCTTCTTGTTCGATTCGGTGGCGCGCAGCGCCTTGCCGCGGGCGAGGAGGAAATTGCGGGCGTAGCCGTCGCGCACCTTGACCGTTTCGCCCATCTGACCGAGCTTGGCCACGCGTTCGAGCAGAATGACTTCCATTTTCGTTTCTCCGAGAGTTGGCGCCTTTGTCAGGAAAATCCGGCCAAAGTCAATCCGATTCCGCCGTTTTTTGCGGCTGATTGGGCGCCGCGGCCGACTTGCGGTCGCGATAGTTGAAGATTGTGTCGGCGCCGCCGAGCACAGCGAGAGGCACGATCGGCCAACCGAGAAGGCCGAGCATGAAATAGATGATCGACAGCACCAGCGCGCTCGACTTCGAGCCGCGCAACAGCACATGCACGACAGCGAGACCCTGGAGCATCAGCAACATGCCCATGGTCGCGACCAGCACCAGGCCGATGGCGGCGGAAGGCCCGCTGAACAGGGACAGGACGACGCCCGAGGCGAATATGCCCGTCACCGCGCGGGGCAGGCGGAAGTCCATCGCAATGTCCGGCCAGGGACGCGTGAGCAGGCTCGAGGCCCGCGCGATGGAGCCGCCGAGCCAAAGATTGGCGATGTGAATCAGCAGGCCGTAGCCCGCCAGAAATGCCGGGACGGAGCGGGCGACGACGCCCGAAAGCTCGGTCGGATTGGCGCTTTCCGGCAACTCCTTCTCACGCAGCATGGCGTCGAGCAGCAGGAAGGCGCGGGCGCGGATCGGGTTCAGGGCCTCGTCGAGCGAGCCGAAGCTCAGCGTCGCCACGATGAGCCAAAGGATGACGGCTCCCGCCAGAAGCGCGCCGGCGGCGAGGCAGCTCCAGCTCGAGACGTTGCGGACGACAAGATCGCGGCCCCCGCGCGGCGCCCCGGAGGCGGCGTAGGCGCCGACCCAGGCCGGCCCGGCGACGAGCAGGGCGTAGCCCATGCCGATGACGGGATGCAGCGCGAGCGAGAGAACGACCGTCGCGACCAGGGCGGAGGTCGCCCCGTGAACCACGCCGAAGCCCAGCGCCACGATGACGAGCGGCAGCGGCGCGAGGTGGGCGAACAGCAGTCCGCCGAGACCCCCGCGCGCGACGACGGCGCCGATGGCCGCCGCGGCGATGCCGCCAAGGACGGAAATGCCGATGTTCTGCGGCGTGAACACGCTCTTGTCGGGCACGGGGTCGACTTCCGATTCAGATGAGCGGCCCCTCCGCGCAGCTGCGCGGTCAAGCCAAAAAGCGCCGAAACGGCCTTGCGGCCGGCGGCGCGAGACGCGCTTCTACTCCGAAACGGGCTTCCCGGGCAAGTGATGCGGTCTCCTGCGCCGGCAAGAGGAAGGCCCGCGCGCCGCAGCCGCAGCTTTGGCAGGCTTGCATTCTTCCCAAATTCCGGGATTTATGACCCTCGGCTTTGTGTAACGTCTCTCGAGTTCCATGGCGATTTCCGAAAACAACCGGAGCCGTTTTTGGCTCATGGCCGCCTTGATTCTGCCGGCTGTGCTCCTGTCAGCCTGCTCGATGCTGGATCGGCAGGCCGCCGTGCCGCCCGCATATCGAAGCGCCGCAACTGTTCTCGGCATCCCGGAGGCACGCTTCTTCAGCGACGAAACCGCCCTGATCGAGCAGGTGCAGAAGCAGGCGCTGATCCGCGAAGCGAAACATCTGGGCGTAAAGAGAGGCGGGGTTCTTCCGGCCGCGCATGTGCTGGCGTTGTCCGGCGGCGGCGACAATGGCGCATTTGGCGCGGGGTTGCTTGTGGGGTGGACGGCGCATGGCGATCGCCCCGCGTTCAAGCTCGTGACAGGGGTCAGCACCGGCGCGCTCATTTCCGTCTATGCGTTTCTCGGACCTGAATATGACCCTCTCCTCACGGAGGTTTATACGGAACTGAACCCCTCGGAGGTTTACGAGGAGAGATTTCTGCCGGTCGCCGCCATTGCGCAGGACGCGCTCTCGGATACGGGGCCGCTCTACCAGACGATCTCACATTATTTCACGGAAGAGATCATGAGGAAGATCGCCCTTGAATATGAGAAAGGGCGGCTCCTCGCGATACAGACGACGGATCTCGACGCCGGCCGGCCGGTTTTCTGGAACATCGGCGCCATCGCCGCCAGCGGAAACCCGCAGGCTCTCGACCTCATCCGGCATGTTCTTCTCGCGTCGGCGGCCATCCCCGCCGCTTTCCCGCCGGTGCTTTTCGATGTGGAGGTCAATGGCAAACCCTATCAGGAACTCCACGTCGACGGGGGCGCCGTCAGCCAGTCCTTTATCGGCCCTGCGGCGCTGAACCCCGAAAAAGCCAGGGAGGAAGCAGGTTTCAGGAGGAAAGTCGAAACCTACGTCATCCGAAACGGAAAGTTGAAGGCCGAATGGAGCGACGTCGATCGACAAACTCTTTCCGTCGCTCAGAAAGCCGTCGCCGTCCTGACGAATTACAGCGGCGTCGGCGATCTCTACAAAATATACATGATCGTTAAACGCGGCGGCGGTTCGTTCAACCTCGCTTACATCGGCGAAGATTTCCGCGCGCCGCATCCCGTCGATTTCGACAGGGGATATATGGGGGCGCTTTACTCATATGCTTTCGACAAGGCCAGGGGCGGCTACCCCTGGGACCATGCTCCTCCGGGTTTTCAGGCAAAATAAGCGCCTAATTTGCCGAGCGTAAGCTGTGTTCCTGCCGGCAGTCCGCCGCAGGTCGCCAGACCTTGCGGGCGCGCCCTCGAAAAATAAGCGCATGGCGCGAACAGCGCCCGTTTGCACGGCGTTTCAGAAGCAAATCGCGCCCCGCCTTTCGCACCGGAGCCGCAAGGAGATAGCGAAAATGAAACCCGTTCTGACGGGCGCGCTCGCGCTCGCCCTGACGATTGTCGCCGTCCAGGCCTCGGCCCATGCCGTCCTCGTCGATTCCTATCCTGCCAACAAGCAGCAGGTGCTCAAGCCCCTGCATTCGATCCGGCTGGTGTTCTCGGGCAAGGCGGATGCGCTCTATTCGACGGTGAAACTCAAGGACAGCAAGGGGGCGGTGATCGCGGAGAAAACCCAGAAAGCGCCGTCCAGGGAGCTCACCTTGCCGACGCCGTCGCTGATGCCCGGCCAGTATCACATCGTTTATCGGGTGCTCTCGAACGACGGAGACATTGTCGAGGGCAAGCTGGATTTTTCCATCTACGGGCTGGAGGCGTAAGCATCACAGTTCGCGCAGTTCCGGCCCCGGCCGGCGCGAGAGCACGCGCCATGTGCCGGCGAGGCCGAGGCCGATCGTGATCGCGAGCGTCCCGGCGCTGGTGGCGAACACGGCGGCGAGGGGGAAGGCGAAGTCGATCTTCATGAGCCATGTCACCATGGCGTATGCGGCGCCGGTCCCGGCGGCGAGCGCAATGAGCGAGGCCACGAGGCCCACGAGGCCGAACTCCAGCCCATAGGCCACGGCGAGCCACCCCCGCGTCGCGCCCAGCGTTTTCAGCACGACGGCGTCGTGCAGTCTCGCGCGCTGGCCGCTCGCCACGGCGCTCGCGAGCGCGAGGACGGCGGTGACGATCGCGAGCCCCGCGGCGGCGCGGGCGGCGAGCGCCAATTGCCCGGCGATCTTGTCGACCGCCGCGAGGGCCTCCTTCACGCGCACGGAGACGATCATGGGAAAACGCTTGGCCGCCTCCCGGGCGAGCCGCGCATCCATGGCGTCGCGCGCGGCGACGGTCGGCGCGCCATAGCCGATGGTGAAGAGCTCCATGTAGGGAGCGGCGGCGAACGTATTGGGAGAGAAGACCATCACGAAATTGATGCCGTAGCTGCGCCAGTCCACCTTGCGCAGGCTCGCGACTTTCGCGACGGTCTCGCGGCCGAGCACATTCACCTTGATCTCGTCGCCAAGCGCCAGACCGAGCCCCTGCGCGATGCGCTGCTCGAGCGAAACGAGCGGCGGGCCGCTGTAATCCGCCGGCCACCACTCCCCCGCGACGAGCTCGGAATTGGCAGGCACGGCGGCCGAGAAGGTGACGCCCCGATCGCCTTCGAGCGCCCATTTGGCCTCGTCGGCCACGGCGATCTGGCCGACCGGTTCGCCCTTCACCTCGACGATGCGTCCCCGCATCATCGGCACATGCTGAATCCTGGCGCCGGGGACTTGTTGGGAAAGGAAATCGCCGAAGGCCTGCACCTGCGCTTTCGGGGCGTCGATGAAGAAGAAATTCGGGATTTCGCCCGCGTCGGCGCGTTCGAGCTCATTGTGGATCGACCCCTCGACCAGCGCGAGCGCGATCAGCAGCGTCTGGGTGAGCCCGATCGAAACGACGAGCGCGGGCGTCAGGCTCTTTGGTCGCCAGATATTGGCGAGCGCCAGACGCAGCCGCGCGTCGCGCGGGCGCGGAAGGGCGCGGGCGATGCGCATCGTCAGCCAGGCTGCGCCGCGCAGCAGCGCGAAGGCCGCGACCGAGGCGCCGACATAATAGGAGCCGAGCTTCAGGTCCGAGGAGGAGAGGATCACCAGCGCGGCAAGGGCAATGGCCGCAAGAGCGGCGCCGAGCCGGTAGCGCAGGAGCCGCCCGCCGCGCGGATCGTCCCGCAGCAAGGCGGCCACGGGGATTTCATGCGCGCGCCCGAGCGGCGTGAGCGCGAAGATGATCGTGACGAGCAGGCCGTAGAGCGCGCCGTAAAGGGCGCCGCGCGCATCCAGCGCCGCCGAGACGGGAAGGTCCGCCGCCTGACGCAGGACTTCCGCCGCCGCCCAGGGAATGAGGGCGCCGACGCCGAGCCCGACCAGGATGGCGAAGGCCGCCGCCGCCATCACTTGCGCCAGCGCAATGGCGAAGACGCGCGAGCCGGTCGCGCCCAGCGCCTTCAGAATGGCGAATTGAATGCGCTTGCGTTCGACGAAGCCCTGCACGGCGTTGGCGACGCCGGCGCCGCCGGCGACAAGGGCGGTGAGCGCCACGAGGGTCAGCAATTGGGTGAAACGCTCGAGATTGCGCGAGAACTGCGGAGAGACGGCGTCGCGCCGGCGCGCCTCCCAGCCGGCCTGCGGGAAGGCCGCCTCGGCCGATTCGACGAAGGCTTTCACCGCCTCGTCGCTCGCGTTCCCCTCGAGCCTTACCCTGGTCACATGGCGCACGACCGAGCCGGGCGTCACGAGCCCCGTCTCGGCGAGAGCGGCGCGGCTCATCATCACGCGAGGGCCGAAGCCGACGCCGCCCGCGAGCTTGTCTGGTTCGCTGTCGAGTTTCGCGCGCGGCGTAACCCGGGCGCCGCCGATCATGAGCGCGTCGCCGATCCGGATGTCGAGTCGCGCCAGCAGCATGGGATCGACGGCGAATCCGAAGACGCCGTCCTTCTCGGCGAGCGCCTCGGCGAGCGGCTGGTCGGGATCGAGCGCCACGGCGCCGAAGGCGGGGTAGGTCGCAGGGTCCACCGCCTTGATTTCGACCATCGCGGCTTCGCCGTCCGCGCGCCGCGCCATCGCCCGCATGAGCGAAATCTCCGAGAGTCGCCCACGCGACTCGAAGAAGGCGCGCTGCTCCGGTGAAAGCTCTCGGGCGACGAGGCTGAAGGAGGCGTCGCCGCCCAGAATCGTGCGACCCTCGCGCGCGAGGCCCTGTTCGAGCGACCGCGATAGGCCCGAGACGCCCGAGATCGCGGCGACGCCGATGACGATGCAGGCGATGAAAATTGCAAAGCCGCGCGGATCCCCGAGGAGGTCGCGCAGGGCGAAGCGCAGACCGAAGGGCAAGGCGCGAAAACGGATGGCGCGCATCAGGCCTCGTCCGACTCGATGCGCCCCGAGCGCAGCCGCACGCGCCGCCCGCAGCGCGCCGCGAGGCCGGGATCATGGGTGACCAGCACCAGCGTCGCGCCCCGGCGCTTCTGCTGGGCGAAGATGAGGTCGATGACCGCGGCGCCGGTCTCGGAGTCGAGATTGCCGGTCGGCTCGTCGGCGGCGAGAATCAGCGGATCAGGGGCGAGGGCGCGGGCCAGCGCCACCCGCTGCTGCTCGCCGCCCGAGAGCTGCGCGGGATAGTGCGCGAGCCTGTGGGAGAGGCCGACGGCCGCGAGTTCGGCCTCCGCGACGGCGAAAGCGTCCGGCCTGCCGGCAAGCTCCAGCGGCACGGCGACGTTCTCCAGCGCCGTCATGGTCGGAATGAGCTGGAAAGACTGGAAGACCACGCCTATTTTCTCTCCACGGAACCGCGCCAGCGCGTCTTCCGGCAGCGCGCCGAGTTCGCGGCCGTCGACCGTGATCGAACCGGAGTCGGG
>RXIY01000101.1 GCA_003963405.1 Hyphomicrobiales bacterium | reverse complement strand
CATTTTACCCTGGCACCCGGCCCCCACCCTCTCTCGCGCCAGGAGGGTGCGACCGTCCGACAGCCGTGGCCACGACCGTGGCGGGCGGCGTCAGCGCGTGGGCCGGTCGAGCCTCTCCCAGGAGGGCAGCTCGATGATCGGCGGCGCTTCTTCGCGAGGCGCGCCGGGGATAGAGGCAAAGACGGCGGCGGGAGGCGGTAGCAGCATGGGTGCGCGGGCCCAGCGTTGCATGTTCTTGACCTCTCCCAGGTGGCGCACTGTGCAGGCCGGGAGCCAGTCGTCATCCCGCAGAAGATTTTGCCGCTGTAGCCGCTCTGAACGCCTGAGATGTCATCGAGCACTAGGTTTGTGAGACCGATTTCGCGGCGTCTCAGATCGAGCGCCCCGGCGATTTCGGTTGGGCTCTCAACAAGTGCAATCAGGTGCATGGCGCGCTCCGGTTCGAGGCTCTCGCGAAGCTACTCCGGGCCCGTTTCCGCATCCAGACTGTAGGCGAAACTGTGGGTGAAACGCGGCTATTTACGGTAGATAACCATTAATAACAACGATTTGCGTTATTAATATCGCCGAGCCGAGATCGGCGTGGCGCAAGGTCGAAACTTCCTTTTGGCCTCGCGCCAGATCGGTCTGGAGCAGGCCGAGCGTCCGCCGTAGCGATGCGGTCATGGAAAAGGTCGAGGTTGACAGATACATGGACATTCTCACGCGTGGAGCGCCGCGAATAGCGCGTTGAACATCGAATTCACCGCTTCGAGCAACTTGGCGGACGCCTGATAGGAGTTCTCCAGGGCGAGCATCTGTGACATCTGATCATCGAGATTCACGCCGGTCGCGTTGGACAACGCCTGCGTCGTTTGTGACACGATGGCGCCATAGTAAGTCGTGGAGCTTTCGGTCTGCTGCCGCCTCGCTGCAATCCAGCCGTTGGAGCCGGCCGCTAGCATGTCGACGGAGGCGCTGGCGCCGAGGCCGGCGGCGGGATCGAAACTTTGGGTCTTGGACGTCGCGTTGACGAGTTCGATTAGTCGATTGGCGTATCCCGGTGCGCCGGTTGTATTGTAGACATAGGCGGGATTTCCGGAAATCCCGCCGTCGCGTAAGCGCGACGCGTCACCGCCTTGCCCAGGATCGACGGTGGCGTTGAGCGCGATTTGGCCGGCAAGTCCCGGCAGGAGCGTCGCGGCGGGGGCCTGGCTCGCGGTGGCGTAAGCAAAGAGGCCAGGAAGGTCGGGGCCGCCGGCGCCGGTCTGATCCCTCTCGGCGAAGGCGACGACAAGGCCGCGTGCGACTTCATCGAGCTGATTTTGGAGGAGCGGCGCGATATCGTCTCGAATCTGCATTAATCCGACGATGGCGCCGGCGCGCAAGGCGAGAGGGGCGCCGGCGCCGGTGACTTGTACACCGTCGATATAGACGGCGGCTCCGGTGGAGCCTGGCGACAGTGTCGGCGTTTGCCGGAAAGTGAGTTGGCGAGGAGTGGTCTCGAACAGCGTGACGCCGCTATCCGTGTAGATCACCGTGTCGTTGTTTGCTCGGTTAACGGCCGTGACGCCAATTCGCTTCGTAATTTCCGCGAGCAACGAATCGCGACGGTCGAGCGCGTCCGTCATGTCGGCGCCCGCAACCGCACCCCGAACAATTTCAGCATTGAGGTCGCCGAATTTTACGAGAAGTTCATTGACCTCGGAGACCGCATTGGCGGTTCCCTCATCCGCGGCGCGACGTTCCTGCTGAGCAGCGGCCGTTGCGTCACGCAGCGCCCCGGCGACGTCCTGCGCGGCAGAGATCGCAAGCTGCGCCGCCGTCTGGTTCTGGGGCGTCGCGCTGTAGGTCTGCAATGCGCCCTTCAGTTTCGAGATGAGCGATGCCGCAGAACGGCTATTGGAAGAGTCGGAAAGGTTGAGCGCCTTGTCTATGCGTGAAAGTGCGTCGGAGACGGCGCCGGCTGCTTCGTTGTATGCGCTTGCAGAAAGGAGATTTCGGAAAAGCGCGGTGTCCGTCGCGCGCCCCACGCCAATGAAATCGACGCCGGCGTCATCGGACTCGAGATTTGCATGTTTGGTCGTAACGCCAGCCACGCCGGCTCCCGCGACATTTCGCGAGGTCAGGTTGATCTGGTCGGAAATGACGCCGAGCGATCTGGTGGCGATCGCGCCGGCTGAGGTGAGTGACATGCGGCGGCTCCGTTGATTACTTGATGTTGTTCAGCACCTGCAGAATCTCGGAGGTGACTTGAAAGGTTTGCGTGTTGGCCGTGTAGGAGCGCTGCGCAATGATCATGGCCGAGAGCTCGGTGGCGAGATCGACGGCGGAGGATTCGAGGGACGAGGCGACGATCGAGCCTCGGCCGCCGACGCCCGGAGAGGAGACGGATATCTCGCCCGAGGCTCGATTGGGCACGTAGACATTTCCCGTAAAGTTGAAGAGCTCCGTCGGCGCCCTGACATCGGCGATCGGCACCGTATAGGCCGAGACCAGCTGGCCATTATCGAGCTGATAATTGAGAACGCCATCCGAGGAGACGTTCACCATGCGGACGGCGCCAGCTGCATTGCCGTCCGCATGGACGTAATTGACGACGAAGGGCGCTCCGAGCTGCGTCGTGTTGCTGAGATCCAGCGTGATCTGCGAGGAGCCTGTCGGCGTGAATGTCGCGGAGGCGCCGGTCGCGATCGATCCATTGGCGGGGTTGAAGGTCAGCGTCTGGGTCACGAGCGCCGCGCTGGCGTAGGGGAAGCCGCCGTTGGTCGCGCCTGCGGAGTCGTAGATCGACATTTCCCAGGTGTTTGCGGCCGATTTGGCGAAGTAGACGTCGAGCACCTTCGACGCCCCGAGATTGTCGAAAACCGTGAGAGAGGATTTCGATGTGTAGGCGGCGCCGGCGGCGTTGGTCGAGGGCAGATTTGCGGCGGCTGTTATCGCGGCTGTCGACGGGAGATTGGCGGAGAGCGTACCGTTCGTCGTCGGATCCGAGTAGAGCCGGTCGTTGTGAACCTGCACCACTTGCAGATTTCCGAGCGAGTCGGGCTGCGTTCCGGCTGGCGCGGCCATCAGATAATAGCCCGCCGAGTTGACGAGTTTTCCCTGTTCGTCCGGAGAAAAGGAGCCTGCTCGCGTGAGGAAGATCGCGCCGGAGGCGTCCGACACGACGAAGAATCCGTTTCCTCGTATGGCGAGATCGGTGGCGTTTCCAGTCGTCGCGATCGTGCCTTGCGAAGTCACCTCGTAACGGCTGCGTGTGTAAACGCCGCCGCCGGCCTGGTTGGAATCCTGATAGCCGTTGAGGACGGTGAGGAACTGCGTCGTCGCCCGCTTGTAGCCGGTCGTGCTCGAATTCGCGATATTTTCGGAAAGATTGGACAGCGCGTTCGATTGCGCGGACATGCCCATCATGGAGGTGTTGAAGAGACCAAAGATCGTCATCACATCAACCTGAGAAATTGACCCGAGAAGATTAGACGCGAAAGGGCTTGTCCGAAGCTTTCAGGCGTGGTTCGCGCGCCGTTGCCCGTAGGTAGGGGTATGGTTAAGACTGTCTCAGGTTGTTGGAGACGAAGCCGGGGCGCCTCATGGCCGACGAAAGAACGAAAGGAATGTCGAGATACCGGGTTTCCGGATCGGCGCTTGCGCGCTGGCGCGCGTCTCCGTCCGAAAGTCCTGCGGACGGCGGCGACGAGCGGCGCAGCGAGAAGCGGCGCGGGGTGAGTCTCAACTGGGGCAAGGCGCTCGATACGTCCGACCGCTTCCTGTGCGATTGCCTCGTGTTGAACCGCTCGCATGGCGGCGCGCGTCTGCGTCTTGCCCGGAAATTGGCGCTCCCGACATCCTTCCATTTTTTCGACGATGCGGAAGCCGCGCTTTTTGCGGGTTCAGTCGTCTGGCGGCAGGGCGATATTGTTGGCTGCCGCCTGACGCTCGAGCCATTGCATGGCAAGGAGGAAGCCGTGAAGCGAATGAGCGGTCGTTATTACGCTCTGTGATCTTTCACGCTTCGCCCGCCACGAAATAACGCAATCGGCGTTGCGCCGCCCATTTCGCGGCGCTGTTGGCGCCGGCGGCGAAGGAGCCGGCGTCGAATGGGGCGCGCTGATCTTCCGCAGCGCGTGCGAGAAGGCCGGCCGCGATCGAGAGAAGCACCGTCGTGGAGGCTTTTACGAAAGTCGCGTCGTCAGAGCCGGCGTCGCGCGCTTCGCTACGAATCCGGGCGACGATGCTGCGCACCTCGTAATCGAGCAGTTCGAGGTCCTGACGGAGAGGCTCGTCGAGCTTTTGACATTCTTCGATGGACATGACCGTCATCCCGGCTCCTCTTCCAATACTCATGCCGCCTCCGATACGCCTACTGCACGGGTTACTTTCCAGCGCGGCGCCTAACAAACGCCTGCCGGTTTCTTCGTCTCGCGGGGCTCCGCAAGCCCTGCGCAATTTCTGCGTCACCTCGAGGGGAGGATGCAGCCAGCGCGCTCGATCTGCGCTGCAAGCGCAAGGGCGTTCCCCTTCAGCCGCGCAACCTCGGGGGCCACGTCCTCGTCGAAAAGCGTCGCCAGGGGCGTGGGCACGCCGAAGGTCCGAATGCGATCGTCGGCGTGATGTTTGTCCTGAACGAGTTCAGCAAAGATGAGGCTGCGCATGGTCTTTGCATGCATGCGCGCAAGCTGCGGGCAGGTCGCCTGGGCATAGACGCCGGGCTCGATGATCTCGGGGGCGATCGCGTCGTGCTGCTTCGCGCAGGCGGCGAGGCCGAGCAGGGCGCAAAGCGCGAGCGGGCCGCGCGCGATAAAGAACATTTTTCCTCCGCCGGGACCGGGGTTGTCTTGCTCCCTTTTTGAGGGAACAGGCTGGCGTGAAGCCTTCCGGCCGCGACATCTTGGCGGCCCCGCGGCGCTTTTCCGGCCCTGACCTGGTGGCGTATAAGTGGGCGTTCTGACGCGGCGGCCGGATGGCGCGCGGCGGTTTTTTGTCGCCGAAACATATTAAGTCGAGACGCGGCGAGCCGATGCGGGCATACTGTCTCGGAGGGCCGCCGGTCGAAAAGGACGGGAAAGAGCATGACGATGAGCCGCGACGACGAGCCCACGGTCAAGGGGCGGAAGGCCCCGCAAAAGACCGGCGGAGGTTCGGAGCGCAAGGCCAAGACGGTCAGGAAATCCGGCAGGAAAGCCAAGGAAAAGGTCGAGCCGGCCGCCGCTCCCGCCGCAGAGGCGCCGAAGGCCCCTGCAAGCGCCCCGCCGACGGAACCGCGCGCGGCGAAAAAGCCCGCGTCCTCCAGGATCGACGCCGCCAGGATTGCCGCTCCCCCGGTCCCGTCTCCGCTGACGGCCGTCGATTTCGAGGTCATGGCGGAGAATATGGCCCAGCTTGTCGATCAGGGCCGCAAGGCGCTCGCCGCGGCGATCGGCAACGCCGAGGCCGGCGGGCCGCGCAGCGAACTTGCCGCCAATGTCGCCGACGCCACCAAGACGCTCGGCGTCGTGGCGGAATATTGGCTCGCCAAGCCGGAGAAGGCCGCGGTCGCACAGGCCGAGCTATACGGGGGGTTGAGCGAGATCTGGCGCCAGACCATGCGGCGCTATACAGGCGAGGACGTGCCGCCGGTGGTGGCGCCGGAACCGGGCGACAAACGCTTCGACTCGCCAGAATGGGAGCAGAACCCCTTTTTCGACTGGCTGCGCCAGTCCTATCTCTACGCCTCCCGCTGGGCTGGGGATATGGTGGAAAGGGCCGAAGGGGTCGATCCCCACACGCGCGCCAAGGCGGCGTTTTATACGCGCCTCATCTCGAGCGCGGTTTCGCCCTCCAATTTCGTGCCGACCAATCCGGAGCTTTTGCGCGCGACGATCGAGAACAGGGGCGAGAACCTCATTCGCGGCATGAAGATGTTCGCCGAGGACATCAACGCCGGCGGCGGCATGCTGAAGATCCGCCAGAGCGACGACACCAAGTTCCGCCTCGGCGTCGATCTCGCGACGACTCCGGGAAAGGTGATCTGGCGCAACGACGTGATGGAGCTGATCCAATATGCGCCGACGACCGAGGAGGTCTATGCGCGCCCGCTGCTGATCACGCCGCCGTGGATCAACAAATTTTACGTGCTCGACCTCAATCCCGAGAAGAGCTTCGTGCGATGGGCGGTGAATCAGGGCTTCACCGTCTTCATTGTTTCCTGGATCAATCCCGACGAGAGCAAGGCCGAGAAGGGTTTCGAGGCCTATATGCACGAAGGCGTGCTCACCGCCCTCGATGTCATCGAGAAGGCGACGGGCGAGCGCAAGGTGGCGGCTGCGGGCTATTGCGTCGGGGGCACGCTGCTCGCGCTCACGCTGGCCTATATGGCCGCCAAGGGCGACGATCGCATCGATAGCGTCACATTCTTCGCCACGCAGGTCGATTTCAGCGAAGCGGGCGATCTCCAAATTTTGATTGACGACGCGCGGCTCGAGGCGCTCGACGATGCGATGGCCAAGACCGGCTATCTCGATGGCGTCAAGATGGCCAACGCCTTCAACATGCTGCGGCCGAACGAGCTGATCTGGACCTATGTCGTCAACAATTACATGAAGGGCGTCGAGCCTGCGGCTTTCGATCTTCTCTATTGGAATTCGGATTCGACGCGCATACCGCGCGCCAACCATTCCTTCTACATGCGCAGCTGCTACCTCGAAAACAGGCTGGCGCGCGGCGAGATGGTGATCGACGGCGTGCGGCTCAATCTGCGTCAGGTGAAGATTCCGGTCTATGAGATCGCCACCAGGGAAGACCATATCGCGCCAGCGCGCTCGGTCTTCCGTGGGGCGAAGTTCTTCGGCGGCGACGTGACCTATGTTCTCGGCGGCTCCGGCCATATCGCCGGGATCATCAATCCGCCGTCTAAGGGCAAATATAATTACCTGACCGGCGGGCCCGTGAAGGGAAGCTTCGATGAATGGGTCGCCGGCGCCAAGGAGACGATGGGCTCCTGGTGGCCGCACTGGCTTTTGTGGATCACGGCGCAAGCGCCGGGCAAGGTCAAGGCGCGCACGCCGGGCGGCGGCAAGCTCCCGCCGCTTTGCGACGCGCCGGGCGAGTATGTCCGTGTGAGAAGCTAGGCTCAGGTGGCGTGGCCGCGCGCCGCATAGGCGACGAGCGCGGCCATGCGCTCCACCTCGAGCGGATCGTAATCCATCGGCAAATCTTCCGGCGGCACGTCTGAGTCGCTCGAGCGCGTCTCCATGCCGTCGTCGCCGAAATAAAATCGCGCGCCTGTGGGCGTGAAGGTGACGACCCACTCGCCGGCCCGGCGCTCGATGCGAAAGTCGTCCGTTTGCGGCGCGTTCGTCCTGGACGCGGTCATGGCCGTCTCTCCGATGATCGGGGGGATTTAGAGCGTTTCGAGGCGCGGTGAACTGCGGCCAAAAAAATCGCTTCGTTTCCGGACTGGCGAGCGCGGAACGTGAACGCAACCGTTAATTTTGCCTGAAGCGCGCATGACCGGTTAATGCTTCGTTAACCATACGCAGTCATTAAGGAAAACTCAATCAATCGAACGAGTTCGCCGTGACGCAGACCGTCTCCCGCCACATCCGCTTTCGCGGACGTTCGTTTCCCACTCTCGCGCTCGAGCTCGACGCGCCGCTCGCGGACTGGATGGCGAGGCTCGACGCTTATCTGGCCTGCTCGCCAGCTTTCTTCGCCAAAAAGCCGATCGTTGTCGATGTATCCAAACTCGATCTCGATCGCGACGCACTCCGTGCGCTTCTGCGCGAGCTGATCGGGAGGGGAATTCGAATACTCGGCGTCTCCGGGGTTGACCCCGCCTGGGCCGCCGATGATCTGCCGCCCATTCTCACGGGCGGGCGCCCGGCTGCCGTTCCCGACGCGGCCGCCGCCGAAGCTTCTCCTAAAAAGGCCGAGCTGACGGCCGACGAGCGCGCAGCCTTCGAGCAGATCGCGGGCGCGCTCGCCCTGCCAAGCGAGTCCAAAGAAGAGAAGGAGCCGCCGGCGGCCGCGACTCCGGAGCAGACCCATTCGCCGCTCGTCATCGAGGCCCCCGTGCGTTCGGGCCAGACCGTCTTTTACCCGCAGGGCGACGTCATCGTCATCGGCTCAGTGAGTTCGGGCGCGGATGTGATCGCAGGCGGGTCGATCCATGTTTACGGAACCTTGCGGGGACGCGCGATGGCGGGCGCCTATGGCGAGATGCGCGCGCGCATCTTCTGCCGACGTCTCGAGGCGGAGCTTCTCGCGGTGGGAGGGGTCTATCTCACCGCCGATGAAATCGACAAGGAAATGCTGAGCCATAATGTGCAGATCTGGCTCGATTCAGAAGATGTCAAAGTGGCGCGGCTCGATTGAGAGAGGATAATTGAAAATGACCAAAATCGTAGTGGTCACCTCGGGTAAGGGCGGCGTCGGGAAGACGACGTCGACGGCCGCGCTCGGCGCGGCGCTCGCCCAACAGGGCAAAAAGGTCGCCGTCGTCGATTTCGACGTGGGCCTGCGAAATCTCGATCTCGTCATGGGCGCCGAGCGGCGCGTCGTCTATGATCTGATCAATGTCGCGCAAGGCGATGCGAAACTCCACCAGGCGCTCATTCGCGACAAGCGGCTGCCCAATCTTTTCCTTCTGCCGGCCTCGCAGACGCGCGACAAGGACGCCCTCACCGAAGAGGGCGTCCGCGCCGTGATTGGCGAGTTGCGCGAGAAGTTCGACTGGGTTCTTTGCGATAGCCCGGCAGGTATCGAGCGCGGCGCCACCCTCGCCATGCGCTTTGCCGACGTTGCAATCGTGGTCGCCAACCCCGAAGTTTCATCTGTGCGCGACTCTGATCGCATCATCGGCCTGCTCGACGCCAAGACCGAGCAGGCTGAAAAGGGCGAGCGCATGGCGAAGCATCTTCTGCTGACGCGCTATGACGCCGGCCGCGCCGGCCGGGGCGAGATGCTGAGCGTCGATGACGTTCTCGAAATTCTCTCCATCCCCCTCATCGGCATCGTGCCCGAGAGCGAAGAGGTGCTGCGCGCCTCCAACATGGGCTCCCCGGTTGTGCTCCACAATGCGATGAGCGCGCCCGCGCGGGCCTACGCCGATGCGGCGCAGAGGCTTTGCGGCGGCGACGTGCCCATGAATATTCCAAGCGACAGGAAGAGCCTCCTCGGCCGCCTGTTCGGCAGGAGGGCGGCATGAATCTCTTCCGCATCTTCAACCGCGGGGCCTCTGCGCCCATTGCGCGGGAGCGTCTCCAGATCCTCCTGGCGCATGAACGCAGCTCCTCCAGCAAGCCGGACCTTCTCGCGGTTCTTCACAAGGAAGTGCTCGCGGCGATCTCCAAGCATGTCGCCGTGGAGCCCGACAAGGTGGAGGTGAAAGTCCACCGGAAAGACGAAATGTCCGTACTGGAGATCGGCATCGAGATCGATGGGGAGGCCATGACATTCCCCGCGGCCGTCACGGACGACCGGGCGGCCTGAAATCTCATGAGCAGCCTCTTGGCCGCGCAGGCGAGCATCGGCGACGCCGACGCAATCGCCTGCGCAAATCCTGGGACGACGTCCGTCTCGCAGCGCCGCTCGCGCCGCGGATGGCGACATCGAGCGGCGCCGCGCGCGTTGACCCTCCGGGTCTATTCCGGGGCCTGCTCGGCAAGGGGCGTCACGCGGCTGGCCTGCGGCCCCTTCGCGCCCTCCTCCTCCTTGAAACGCACGCGAAGTCCGGGCTTCAGATGGTCGAATCCCGAATCCTGGACGCTGTTTCGATGAAAGTAGATTTCCCGGCCATCGGCGCTTTCGAGAAAGCCGTAGCCATCCTCGCGCATGAGCCTTCTGATGACGCCTGAAGACATGTCCTCGTGTTGCTTCACCTTTCCGCGCATGCGTCCGACCTGGTCTTGCAACTGACGCACGGCGCGGTCGAATGCGTCTCCGAGGGCGAATTCGAACCGTTGGAAACGCTCGTCCTGATGGGGCGTTCGCTCGACGGCGACTTCGCGTTCGTCGGGCAGCGCGAGATGGATGTTAATTTCATAGAGGCCGCCGGTGTGATGATGGCCGCCCGGCGCCTTGACGACGATCCGGCAGGCGGTCATCCGCCCGTAACGGTCCTCGAGCCGTTCGATATGCCGTATGATTTCGTCGCGGAAGCTGGCCGAAGGCTCCATTCCCTGAAAATCGATTTGCGGCTCAGTTTTCATGTGGCGACTCCTTCCTGACGCGATGAAGCCAGAACGACTGACAAGCTCCAGAGGCTGTTTGTTGCTTGCGCGAAAATCCTATCCTCTTTCGCAGGCGGCGGCTTCGTCCTTAACGTCGCACCACGCCGGCGATACGCCTGGCGGCCTCGCAAAGTTCCCGAGAAGAATTCAAAATATCGGGACAGAAGCGGAGGAAGCCTTCGCGGGCGTCGGCGATTATGCCCTCCGCCCCAAGACGATCGACAATGGACGCAGCCCCCGAATGGGGAATCGCGACGAATGCGCCGCGCGGTTGCTCTGGGGCGAAACAGGCGACCCCATGCTTGCTCAACTCGGCCAGAAAGAGACTTTGTTGCGTCAGGCAATAGGCGCGCAACCGCTCCACGCCGATCGCCAAGGCAAATTCCAGCCCTGCGCGCGCCTGATAGAACGGCAGGATTGCCGGCGTCGACTCGAGCCAGCCATCTCCGCCTTGCGCAAAGCGCGTGGCGCCCGCCCGTTCGAAGCCGAATGGCGCGGCGACAGCGAACCAGCCCGTATCGAGGGTTCTCGGCTCTTCGTCGAGGCGCCGCGGATGCACATAGAGCCACGCGGCGCCCGGGCCGCCTCTGAGATATTTATAACAGCCGCCGACGGCGTAATCGACGTCGAGGGCGCCGACGTCGACCGGAAGGGCGCCGGCTGCGTGATAAAGATCGAGCAGGATCTCGACCCCGCACGCCCTGGCGGCGTCGATGACGGCCGCGATGTCGGCAAAAAACTGCCCCGTATCGTAGAATACCAGCGAGAGGACGAGCAGGTCTGGGCGCGCTTCGAGCGCAGCGATAAAATCATTTGGTCGATAGAGCCGGCGCGCGTCCGGGCCTACCCAGTCGATTTGAATGCGTCCGCGTCCCTCATAGGCCTTCAGGATCACGTCGATCGAGTTGAACTCGCTACGGGAGGCGATCACGCGCAGGGGTCTGTCGCGCCTGTTCAGGACGGCGCGCAAGCCCTGACCCGCGCTTGCCTTGGGAATGATGCAATGCGCGCCCGCCGCATGGATCAGCGCGGCGACGCGCTGGCGAAAGCCGAGCGTCTCGGCCTGCCATCCCTCCCAGGCGCCGTCGAGATGGGAATACCAGAGGCCGAGTCCCTCGCGCACATCGTCTTCCGTGCGGTCCAGCGGGCGGCCGAGCGAATGATTTGCAAGATAGATTGAGTCACCGCCTTTGCGCAGAACGCGTGAGAACAACGGGTCGATGTGTTCGCGCAGATCATTTTCCTGCAAGGGGCGATCGCCCAGGGTGGCGACAGACGCATTCATAGAGCTCATGGCTCAGCGCCGATGGCGGTTCTGAGGTCGAGCAATTCGGGAAAGAAGGCGCGGTCGACGATTTTCTTCAAAAAGGCGACGCCCGATGATCCGCCGGTGCCGGGCTTATAGCCGATGATGCGCTCGACCGTCTTCATATGACGAAAGCGCCAGAGCTGATAGTGTTCGTCTATATCGACCAGTTTTTCGCATAAGGCGTATTCCTTCCAATAGGCTTCCGGCTCAGCGTAGATGCATGCGAACACCTTGACGAGTTCGGCGTTGCGTTGATGCGGCCTGCTCCAGTCGCGTTCGATGCAGGATCGCGGCACGGGATGTCCGCATCTGCCGAGGTGACGCAGAAACTCATCATAAAGGGTTGGGCGCTCGAGTTCCGCCTGCAGTTCGCGTCGCGCTGGCTCATCATGCGCATAAAGCGCAAGAATTTCGGCCTGCTTGTTGCCAAGGATGAACTCGATCAGGCGAAACTGGCGGGACTGGAGGCCCGACGCGGGTCCCAGTAAATGCCTGAACTGGACGTATTCGCTCGGGGTCAGCGTTTCGAGAACCGCCCATTGTTCGAATAATTGTCTTTGTGTCGCTTTCACGCGCGACAGTATTTTTTCGCATGGCTCGATGTCGTCGACGCAAATATGTTCACGAGCGGCCCGCAGCTCATGGAGCACGAGCTTGAACCACAGTTCAGCGACCTGATGCATGATGATGAACAGCATCTCGTCATGATGCGCTGAAAGCGGACGCTGCGCGCTCAGGACCTGGTCGAGCCTCAGATAGCTCGCATAATCCATCTTGCCCGCGAGATCGCTATGGATCCCCGGTTCGAGATTGTCCAATTGTCGAAATGGGGCCAAGGCGGCCTCCAAAGGCGCATCGAAGCGGAAACGATATTGGAGATGGTAGAGCGCAGCCGCGCAAAGCGAAGCGGGGCGCGAGCTTTTTTGTGTGAGCGCAGCCTCGGCGGCGCCTGGGAGATTTTCCGGGCTCTACGCGGCGTGGCGCTTCTCGTGATCCGGCGCCGCGCCATTTCTGAGGGACTCCCTTCAGGAATGACGGAGCCGTTTTATCGTGCCAAAAGAAACCAGGGAACAGAAGGAAACGATCCACCGCGTCATGCACGAGTACAAGCATGGCGAGTTGCGGACAGGGCGGGCGGGAGCCAAGGTGAAGAATCCGCGGCAGGCCATGGCCATCGCCTTGCACGAAGCCGGCGCCACGAAGCAGGAACCCCCCGCAAAGAACAGGGAGAACCTGAGGAAGACGAAGGAAAAGGAGCGCAAGGGAGACACGGCCGAGGCTGAAGCCGAGGGCAAGGAAGCCCAGGACCGCACCTTGCGGGGCGAATGAATAGCAAGACCAGCGGGCTGGCGGACGGCGGGGCCGCCCGCGTCAATGGGTGTCCCGGGCGATTTTCGGCTGGTCCGCCTCGATCACGAAGCCGCGCTGGGGCGACCGCATGCCTTGCTCGAGGGCAGCGAGCGCGTTGCGCTTCGCCTTTGGCAAATCGGCTCTGGCGACGGACACGAAATCGGACGCGCTGTGGGGACAGGCGCGGCTTCCCTTGAAGACCACGATCGCGCCGTCGGTTACGACGCTATCGCCGGCGCGTAACGTTTCGTCTCGGAGATAGGCGCTCGAACTGTCGAGCTTGACGGGACCGGCCGTATCGCAGAGCGCGGCCTTCTGGGGTCGCGAGCCAGCGACATAGGGACCGTGGCCTGCATCGCCGCCGTCGCCTGGCTCCTTCGCCGCTCGCTGGAGCCTGTGCTCATCGAGCGGCCGAATGGAGAAATTGCGCACCGCCCTTCGAGCAGGTTTCATCCGAACAGGGGCGGGCTGCGGGGCGCCGTCGCCGCCAAAAAGATCGTCCAGAAAATCCGCTCGTGCGGGCGCGCCGGAGACAAGTATGACGGAGAAGACCGCGAGACAGCCGGCGCCGCTCAAAAGCCTGTAAAGAAGCTGGACGCGCACGACCAACGCCTCGCAAACACCATTTGAAACTAACTAATCCATTAACACGACAATATGACTCCGATCAAGCTAAGCTTACTGTAAAGCATTAGCTTCACATGAAGCTTTGGGGATCGACGTCGATCTGTACGCGCACGCCGCCGCTTGGTTTCGGCGCCGCGGCGATGAGATCGCGCAGAAAGCCCTGCACATCGGCGCCGCGCGGCGCCTTGACGAGCAGGCGGTAGCGAAAGCGCCCGCGGATGAAGGCGATCGGCGCTTCGGCGGGGCCGAGCAGCAGCGTGTCGTCGGCATCCGGCAAGCCGCCCGGCGCGGCGACGCGATAACGCGGCGTCGGCGCAAGATCGTGGGCGGCGCGCGCGAGCGCGCGGGCGTGGGCCTCCGCGGCCGCGGCGTCCTTGCCGGAGACGATGAGCGCGGCGAGGCGGCCGAAAGGCGGCAGGCCCGCGCGCTCGCGCAGCGCGATTTCTTGTGCATAGAATTTCTCGGCGTCGCCCGAGAGCAGCGCCGCGATGACGGGGTGATCCGGCTGATGCGTCTGGATCAGCGCGCGCCCCGGCCTCTCGCCGCGTCCCGCGCGTCCCGTCACCTGATTGAGTAATTGGAAGGTGCGCTCGGCGGCGCGCGGGTCGCCGCTACCCAGACCGAGATCGGCGTCCACCACGCCGACAAGGGTGAGCTGAGGAAAATTGTGGCCCTTGGCGACGAGCTGCGTCCCGATCACGATGTCGAAGGCGCCTTTGGCGATTTCGTCGAGTTCGCGTCGCAGCCTCTCGGCGCCGCCGGGGAAATCCGACGAGAGAACCAGAATCCGCGCGTCCGGAAAAAGCGTCGCCGCTTCTTCGGCGAGGCGTTCGACGCCGGGGCCGCAGGCGGAAAGAGAGTCGGTCGCGTGGCATTCAGGGCATGTATCGGGACGCCGCTCGACATGGCCGCAATGGTGACAGACGAGGGCGCGGCGGAAGCGATGCTCGACGAGCCAGGCGTCGCATTGCCGGCAGCGGAAGCGATGGCCGCAGTCGTGACAGAGCGTGAGCGGCGCATAGCCGCGGCGATTGAGAAAGAGCAGCGCCTGCTCGCCGCGCGCAAGGGTTTCGCCAATGGCGAGGGCGAGGCGCGGCGCGATCCAGCGCCCGCGCGGCGGCCCTTCTTTGCGCATGTCGATCGGGTCGAGAAGCGGCATCGTGCGCGCGCCGGCGCGTGCGTGGAGGCGAAGATGGCCGTAGCGCCCGCGCATCGCGTTGACGCGCGTTTCGATCGAGGGCGTCGCGGAGGCGAGAACGATGGTCGCCTCTTCGAAGCGCGCGCGCACCACCGCCATGTCGCGGGCGTGATAGGAGGCGCCGTCATCCTGCTTGTAGGCCCCCTCGTGCTCTTCGTCGACGACGATCAGCCGCAGATCGTTGAACGGCAGAAACAGGGCGGAGCGCGCGCCCGCGACGACTTTGACCTCCCCCGTCGCCGCCGCGCGCCAGATGCGTGCGCGCTTCCTGGGGCTCACGCCGGAGTGCCACTCCGCCGGCTTCTCGCCGAAACGCGCCGCGAAACGCTCGAGAAATTGCGCGGTCAACGCAATCTCCGGCATCATCACCAGAGCCTGCCCGCCCTCCTTCAGCGCGGCGGCGACCGCCTCGAAATAGACCTCCGTCTTTCCCGAGCCGGTGACGCCTTCGAGGAGGAAAGGCGCGTAAGTCCTGCGGCGCACCGCCTCGACGAGCGTTTCCGCCGCCTCGCCTTGCGCGGGCTCGAGGCGCGGCGCGGCGAAATCGGGATCGAGCGGGCGCGCAACAGGCTCCGGGGCCGCCGCGACGGCGACGAGCGCGCCCTCGTCGACGAGGGCGTCGATGACGCCCGCCGTGCAGGCGGCGGCCTCGGCGAGCGCTTTTTTCGAGAAGGCCATGCCGCCTTCCGCCGCCGCCAGCACGCGCGCGCGGGTGGGGGTGAGGCGGCCGGGGGGCTCGCCGGTGGCGCGATAGAGCGTGCGGGGCGCTTCCGGAGCGGCCTCCTCGGCCGCGCGGGTCGCGAGCCGCAGCGCCATGCCGCGCGGCGTCAGCGTGTAGCGCGCCAGCCAGTCGATGAAGTCGCGGAGTTTGCGGGGCAGCGGCGGCCGATCGAGCCGCGCGGCGACCGTTTTGAGATTCGACGGCGCGGCGGCGGGCGTTTCCTCGACCGACCAGACGACGCCATAGGCTTCGCGCCGGCCGAGCGGGATTTTGACGCTGTCGCCGGGCCGAAGCGCAAGGGCGGCGGGCGCGAGATAGCTGTAAGTCGTATCGACGGCGACGGGCGCCAGCACATCGACGACCCGCGCCCCCTTCGATTGATCCGGCGCCGCGCTCATGGGGGCGGGCTTAAAGCATAAAGCGACGCGCCGGAAGCGGCGGAACGAAGGGCGCCGCGCGCGGTTGCATCTGCCACGGAAGGCGGCCGGAGGCTCCTATGGAAAAGGCAAGGGACGGGAACTGGACAGATATTGGCCGGTCGGTGGCGGTGACGGGCGTGGTGGCGGCGCTCGCGACCTCCGCCGCGCTCGCCGCTCTCGCGAAGATCGACGGGAAAGGAGCGCTTCAGCCGATGAACGCCACGAGCCACTGGCTCAATGGCGATCCCGCGGCCAATGTCGAGTTGCCGACGGCGCGCCATACGCTGGTCGGCTTCCTCACGCATGTGGCGTCGGCGATCTTTTGGTCCGCGCCCTTCGAGGCCTGGCTCGCGGCCAATCCGCCGCGCTCCTTCTCCACCCTGCTGCGCGACTCGGCGGCCATGGCGGGAATCGCCGCCGCGATCGACTACGGCGCGACGCCCAGGCGTTTCACGCCGGGCTGGGAGCTCCTGTTCACCAAGGCGGAAATGCCCGTTCCCTATCTCGCCTTCACCCTCGGTCTCGCGGGGGGCGCGATGGCGTCCGCGCGCCTGAGGGACCCAGCGCGGTTGAAATGGAGAGGGACGAGCCCCCTCCGTCTGTTGCGCGCCATTCGGGCTTAGGGGCAGGCGTCCCAGAAGCCGGCGCGGCGCGAGGCGTCGGTGTAGTACCAGCACAGGCCCGGCCCCGGCGCGGCGGAAGTCGCATAGGCGGCCGCAGCGGCCGCGCCCAGGAACCCGAGCGCCGCCCCCGCGGCGATGGCGCCGCCGGGACGCCAGCCGTAATGCGGACGACGCCATCCGCCCCAATAGCCGCCATGGAAGCCGGGCCGCACGGCATGGCCGGGCCGATAGGCTGGCGGGCGGATATGGGCCGGCGGGCGATGCACGGGCGGGCGGACATGCGCCGACGGCCGTACATGGCCGCCGCCTGGCCTGCCGCCGTGGTATTGGATCTGTGTCGGTTGAGCCGCCGTCTCGGGCGCAGGCGCGGCGGGCAGAGCGAGGACGTCCGCCGTCTGGCTCAGAATGATTGCGCCAACTGTCGCAGCCGCGCAGAAGCGCACACAGAACCTTTTCATGGCATTGCCTCCTTCCGGCCCGCATGAGATTTGGCCGCTTTCCCCTCATGCGCCATGCGCTGCGGGAGGCCAAGCGCCTGCATGCTCATTTCGGGCGCCCGTGGATGCGGCTTGACCTTCCGCGTCCGGCTCCCTATCCCTCGTGACAGCCAGTCGGCCGGACGGCCGCTGCGTCATGCAGAGGAAAGTCCGGGCTCCACGGAGACACGGCGCCGGATAACGTCCGGCGGGGGCGACCCCAGGGAAAGCGCCACAGAAAGTAAACCGCCGGGCTTTGGCCCGGCAAGGGTGAAAGGGTGCGGTAAGAGCGCACCGCCTGGGCGGCAACGCTCAGGGCATGGCAAGCCCCGCCGGGAGCAAAACCGAATAGGGGCGACCGAGAGCCTGGCGACAGGCTTTCAACCCGTCTCCGGGATGTCGCCCGGGTTGGTTGCTCGAGGCGGTCGGCGACGACCGTCCCAGAGGAATGGCCGTCACGCGCGTTTCGCGGGCAACTGCGGGCGCGCCATACAGAACCCGGCTTACAGGCCGGCTGGCTCTCGCTTTTTTGTCCGGGACAGGACGCGCGCGGCGCGCCTGCGTAAACGCTCCCTTAAGACTAACAAAGCTTAATGGCTTCTGGCGCCTTTGTGCAGGCGCTGCGGCGCGCCGCCGCTTAGAGCCCATTTTGAACAGACGATGGCCCGCCAGACAATTTTGCCGCGACGCTCCCCCACCGCGACACGGGCCGGCGAAGGCCTTGCGGCGGCGCGGCGCGTCGGGCGGGCCGCAGGAACAAATGCGAGGATGAGCGCGATGGGCGGCGACAGAGGCGCGGACCTCGACCCCGCGGCGGGCGGATCCGTCCGGCATGTGCCGGTGTTGCTCGAGGAGGCGGTCGCGGCGCTGCGCCCGCGCGACGGCGGCCGCTACCTCGACGCGACCTTCGGCGCGGGCGGCTATACGCGCGCCCTTCTCGCCGCCGCCGATACGAAAGTGCTGGCCCTCGATCGCGACCCGACGGCGATTGCCGCCGGCGCCGATCTGGTGGCGGAGGCGGCTGGCCGCCTGACCCTCGTCGAGGCGCGTTTCTCCGAGCTCGAAACGGTCGCGACGTCGCAGGGCTTCGCGCCGCTCGACGGCGCCGTCTTCGACATCGGCGTCTCCTCGATGCAGTTCGACGAGGCCGAGCGCGGCTTTTCTTTTCGCGACGACGGCCCGCTCGACATGCGCATGGAGGGCAAAGGCGTCAGCGCCGCCGAGATCGTGAACGAGGCGGATGAAGAGACGCTCGCCGATATTCTCTATTTCTACGGCGAGGAGCGCGCCGCCCGCCGCATCGCGCGCGCCATCGCCCACGACCGCAAGCTTGCGCCTTTTCTCTCGACGAAGCCGCTCGCCGAGATGATCGCCCGCGTCGCGCCCGGCCGGCCCGGCGACATCCACCCCGCGACGAAAAGCTTTCAGGCTTTGCGCATCGCGGTCAACGACGAGCTCGGCCAATTGCTCGACGGTCTCGCGGCCGCCGAGCGCGTGCTGGCGGAAGGCGGGCGCCTCGCCGTCGTCACCTTTCATTCGCTCGAAGACCGGATCGTGAAGCAGTTTCTCTCGGAGCGGTGCGGGCGGGGCGAGACGGGGTCGCGCCGTCTTCCCGGCGAGCGCGCGCCGCCGCCGCCGAGCTTCGTCTGCGAGGGGCGGCAACCCGTCGCGCCGACGCAGGAGGAGACGGCGGCCAATCCGCGCGCCCGTTCCGCCAAGCTGCGCCATGGGACGCGCACCGCTGCGCCGCCCTTTCCTTTGACCGACAAACTCGTGCGGCTCGTCCGGCTTCCGGCGCGCGACAAGGGAAAAGCCTAAATGATCCGGCTCCTCAACATCGTTGCGATCAGCGCGCTCGTCGGCTCGGCCGTCTACGCCTATACGATCAAATATCAGACGAGCTACCGGGCCGAGCAGATCGCCAAGACCAAGCTCGAAATCAAGGCCGAGCGCGACGCCATCGCCGTATTGCGGGCGGATTGGGCCTATATGACGCGGCCCGAACGATTGCAGCCGCTCGCGGATCAATATCTGCCCGACATGAAGCCGCTTCAGGTGACGCAGCTCGTCCCGGCGCAGGCGTTGCCGCAAAAGACGCGCACGGACTCGATCGGGGCCAAGCTCAGCGAGATCGGCCTCAGCGTGTCGGCGACGCCGCCCGCAATCCCGGCCGCGCCGACGACCACGCCGAAATCCGAACCGGCGAAGGCGAAAAGCGCGACGCCGAAAGTGACGAACGCCGCCCGGGCGCCGAACGCCGGCCCGTCCGCTTCGAGCCAGGAGCCGAAAAAGCCATGACCGAGCCCTCGCGCAAGCCAGAGAACACGCCAGAGACGACGGTGGAGCCCGAAATGGCGTTCGCCGCCGAGGCGCAGAAGCCGTCACGCTGGCGGGCCATGGTTCGCAGCGTCTTTTCGACGAGCCTCGACAAGAGCGGGCCGCGCATGCGGCTCGCGGCGTTGGGCTTTCTGGCGCTTTACGGCGTCATCGGCGCCAAGCTCGTCTATCTCGGCTTCAGGCCCGAGCCGGCCACGACCCGCCGCGCCGCCGCCGAGGCCGTCGCGGCCTCGCGTCCCGATATTCTCGACCGCAACGGCGAAGTGCTGGCGAGCGACGTGAAAGTCATGTCGGTCTTCGCCGAGCCGCGCCGGCTCATCGACAAGGACGAAGCGACGGAGCTGCTCACCGCCGTCCTGCCGGATGTCGACTCCAAGGAGCTGCGCGACCGGCTGGGTTCGAAGAAGGGCTTCGTCTGGGTGAAGCGCGAAGTCTCGCCGCATCAGCGCGACGAGGTGTTTCATCTGGGCCTTCCGGGCGTCGGCCTCATCGCGGAAAACAAACGCGTTTATCCCAATGGTCCGATTGGCGCCCATGTGCTCGGCTTCGCCAATGTCGACAACCAGGGCATCGCCGGCATCGAGAAATACATCGACGGGCAGGGCCTCGCCGATCTGCACAATCTCGGGTTCGGCGGGACGCCGGACGAGCTTCAGCCGGTTACGCTCTCGCTCGACATTCGGGCGACCCATGCGCTGCGCGACGAGCTCGTGAGAGGCGTCGAGCATTTCAAGGCCAAGGCCGGCGCCGCCGCGATCATGGACGTCAATACAGGCGAGCTGATCGCGCTCGCCTCCTATCCCGACTACGACCCCAACAAGCCGACCGAGGCGCTCGATCCGATCCACATCAACCGCATGAATGTCGGCGTCTATGAGATGGGCTCGACCTTCAAGGCGCTTACGATCGCCATGGCGCTCGACTCGGGCAAGGTCAATCTGAACTCCCGCCTCGACGCACGCGGCGCGCTCTCCTTCGGGCGCTTCAAGATTCACGATTATCACGCTCAGAACCGCGCGCTGACCGTGCCGGAGGTCTTCACTTACTCATCGAACGTCGGCACCGCGCGCATGGCGATGGGGCAGGGCGTCGAGAAGCACAAGGCCTTTCTGCGCAAGATGGGCCAGCTCACGCGCATGCGCACCGAGTTGCCCGAAAGCGCCGAGCCGATCGTGCCCAGGAACTGGGGCGAGCTCAATACGATGACCATCGCCTTCGGCCACGGCCTGGCGGTGGCGCCGCTGCAAGCGATGATGGCGGTCGGCGCGCTGATGAACGGCGGCTATCTCATGACGCCCACATTTTTGAAGCGCACGCCGGAAGAGGCGATGAAGAACGCGGTGCAGGTGATCAAGCCTGAGACGAGCGAAGCCATGCGCTATCTCATGCGGCTCAACGCCGAGATCGGCACGGCGAAGAAAGTCGACATCAACGGCTATTACGTGGGCGGCAAGACCGGCACGGCCGAAAAGGTGATCGGCGGCCATTACTCCAAAACCCGCCTGTTCACGACCTTCATGGCCGTCTCGCCCGCCGACAAGCCGAAATATCTCTTCCTCACCATCATGGACGAGCCGCAGGGCCTGCCCGAAACCGGCGGCTATGCGACGGCCGCCTATAATTCGGGCCAGGTCACGGGGCAGATCATCGAGCGCGTCGGGCCGATCCTCGGCCTCGCCCCGCGCTTCGAGCCGCCGCATCTGCCCTTCCCGCTGCTCGCCAAACTCGGCTATGGCATGGCCAATGTTCCCGCGACCGGAGGCCATGGCCACTGATGCGTCTCGACAAGCTGCTCGCCATGGACGACCTCGACCCCGCACTTGCGGGGCTGGAGATCGACGGCCTCACGGCGGATAGCCGCGCGGCCGGCGAGAGCTTCGCCTTTTTCGCCATCCCAGGCCACTCGGGGGATGGCCTTTCCTTTGTGAACGATGCGAAGGCGCGCGGCGCCGTGGTCGTGATCGCTGAGCGCGCGGCCGAATGTCCGCTGCCCCTCGTCGTCGTCCAGGATGTGCGCGCAGCGCTCGCCCATGCGGCGGCGCGCTTCTATCCGCGACAGCCGCAAACGATCGTCGCCGTCACCGGCACGAGCGGCAAGACATCCGTCGTCGCCTTCCTGCGCCAGATCTGGGCGGCGCTCGGCCACGAAGCCGCGTCTCTCGGCACGGTGGGCGTTGTGGATTCTTCCGGCGCGCATTATGGCGCGCTGACGACGCCGGGGCCGGTGGAGCTACACAAGATTCTCGATGACCTTGCGGGACGCGGCGTCACCCATCTCGCCATGGAGGCGTCGTCGCTTGGCATCGATCAGCGCCGTCTCGACGGCGTGCGGCTGAAAGCGGCGGCCTTCACCAATTTCTCGCGCGACCATCTCGACCACCACCGCGACATGGAAGACTATTTCGCGGCGAAGATGCGTCTCTTCGACACGCTGTTGCAGCCGGGCCAGACCGCGGTGATCGACGCCGACGCCGATATTGCGGCGCGGGTGTCGCCGCTTTGCTCAGCGCGCGGTCTCGATGTTTTCAGCGCCGGCAAGAACGGCGACGCTATCAGGTTGAAGGGGGCTTCGCCGAGCGCCCTTGCGACGCGCCTGACGCTCGAACATGCTGGCGAGACCTATCATGTCGAGCTTCCGCTTGCCGGCGCCTTCCAGACCTCCAATGCGCTCGTCGCCGCCGGCCTCGCCATCGCGGCGGGCGACGCGCCGGCTCGCGTTTTCGCCGCGCTCGCTGATCTGAAAGGCGCGCCCGGCCGTCTGGAGCTCGTCGGCGCGCGTGATGGCGCGCCGGTCTTCGTCGATTACGCCCACAAACCCGATGCGCTGGAGAAGGTTCTCGCGACGGTGCGTCCCCTGGCCCCGGGGCGGCTCATCGTCGTCTTCGGCTGCGGCGGCGACCGCGACAGGGGCAAGCGACCGCTCATGGGCGAAATCGCCGCGCGCGCCGCAGATGTCGCCATCGTCACCGACGACAATCCGCGCAGCGAGGAGCCCGCCGCGATCCGGGCGGAAATCATCGCCGGGACGCGGGGCGCGGGGAACGCGAAGGTCATCGAGATCGCCGACCGTGGCGAGGCCATCGCCCGAGCCGTGGCGGACCTTCGCGCGGGCGACGCGCTCGTCGTGGCCGGCAAGGGCCACGAGACTGGCCAGATTGTCGGCAATCGCATATTGCCCTTTTCCGATCACGAGGCAGTCGTCAAGGCGCTGCAGGAGCATGGTTCATGAGGCAGGAACCCCTTTGGTCGGGGCTGGCGCTGGTCGGCGCCCTACAGGCGCGGGTCAGCGGCGCGCTGGCGCGCGAGGCGGCGGGCGTCTCGATCGATACGCGCACGCTGCAACCCGGCGATCTCTTCTTCGCCATCCGTGGCGAGGCCCGCGACGGCCATGAGTTCGTGCGCGCGGCGTTCGAAAAGGGCGCCGCCGCCGCGGTCATCGACGAGGAGCATGCGCTCGATCTCGCCGGCGCCGGACCGCTTTTCGTCGTCAAGAACGTGCAGCGTTCGCTCGAACTTCTGGGCATGCGCGCGCGCGACCGCTCCGCGGCCTTCATCGCCGCCGTCACCGGCTCGGTCGGCAAGACCTCGACGAAGGATATGACGCGGCTGATGCTGTCGGGCTTCGGCGACACCCACGCCTCGGTCGCCTCCTACAATAATCAATGGGGCGTGCCGCTCACGCTGTCGCGCATGCCGGCCTCGACGCGCTACGGCGTCTTCGAGCTCGGCATGAACCATGCGGGGGAGATCGCCGGCCTTGTGGCGCAGGTGCGCCCGCATGTGGCGGTCATCACGCGCGTCGCGCCGGTCCATCTCGAATTCTTCGACTCCATCGAGGGGATCGCCGACGCCAAGGCGGAAATCTTCACGGGTCTCGAAGGCGGCGTCGCCGTCATCAATCGCGACGACGATCATTACGCCCGTCTCGCGGAGGCCGCCTCGCCCTATGCGGGGCATATCTTCGACTTCGGGGAGTCGGAGAGCGCACAGGCGCGGCTGCTTGCTTGCAGGAGCGTCGGCGACGGGCAGGAAGTCTCCGCCGATATTCTCGGGCGTCGCCTCGTCTATCGCATCGGCGCGCCCGGCAAGCATATCGCGCTGAATTCGCTCGCCGCGCTGCTGATCGCCGTCGCCTTCGACATCGACGTGGAGAAGGCTGCGGCGACTCTCGCCGATTTTGCGCCGACGCCGGGGCGCGGCCGGCGCGAGACGCTCGATACGGGCGAGGGCGTCTTCACCCTCATCGACGAGAGCTACAACGCCAATCCGACCTCGATGCGCGCGGCGTTCGATTTGCTGGGCGCCACGGCGCCGGGCGCCCGCGGCCGCCGCATCGCCATCCTCGGCGACATGCTGGAGCTCGGTCCGCAGGCGGGCGAGCTTCACGCCGACCTCGCCGAGGATCTCGAACGGGCGCGGGTCGATCTCCTGTTCACGTCGGGCCCGCTGATGTCGCGGCTGTATTACGCCGCGCCCGAGGCCATGCGCGGCGCCCACCGCGCCACGCCGCTCGAACTGGAAGAGGCCGTGCTCGCCGCAATTCGGCCGGGCGACGTGGTCATGGTCAAGGGCTCGAACGGGTCGCGCATCTCACGCATCGTCGCCGCCACGAGAGAAAAATTCGCGCCCGAAAAGGCCAGCTGAGGAAGCCGATAGATGCTCACGCTGCTTGCGGAACTGTCTTCCTATTTCAGTCCGCTCAACATTTTCCGCTACATCACCTTCCGCGCCGCGATGGCGGCGGCGACAGCGCTGTTCTGCGTCTTCTTCTTCGCGCCCGAAACCATCGCGGCGCTGCGCGTCCGTCAGGGCAAGGGACAGCCAATTCGCACGGATGGGCCGCAATCGCATCTCCTGACCAAGAAGGGCACGCCGACCATGGGCGGGCTCATGATCCTCTCGGGCCTCGTCGTCGCGACGCTGCTGTGGGCGAAGCTCAGCAACGCCTATGTGTGGATCGTCCTTTTCGTCACCGTGTCGTTCGGCGCGATCGGATTTTATGACGACTATCTGAAAGTCACGAAACAGTCCCACGCCGGATTCTCCGGCAGGGCTCGCCTGGCGCTCGAATTCGTCATCGCCGCCATCGCCTGCTACTTTCTCACCAAGGTCGGCGGCGAGAACATGTCGAAGCTCGCCATCCCGATGGTCAAGGGCTACGTCGGCTCTCTGGGCGTGTTCTTCCTCGTCTTCGGCGCCTTCGTCATCGTCTCGGCCGGCAATTGCGTCAATCTCACCGACGGCCTCGACGGCCTCGCCATCGTGCCCTCGATGATTGCGGTGGGGACTTTCGCGATCTTCGCCTATCTCGTCGGCAATTCGATCTTCTCCAACTATCTCGGCGTCAACTACGTCGCCGGCGTCGGCGAGCTGACGATCGTCTGCTCCGCCTTCATCGGAGCGGGGCTCGGCTTTCTCTGGTACAACGCGCCCCCGGCGCAGATCTTCATGGGCGACACCGGCTCCCTCGCGCTCGGCGGGCTGCTCGGCACGGTGGCCGTGGCGGTGAAGCAGGAATTCGTGCTCGCCATCGTCGGCGGCCTCTTCGTGCTGGAAGGCGCCTCGGTCATCATCCAGGTCGCTTATTTCAAGACCACCGGCAAGCGCATCTTCCTGATGGCGCCCATCCACCATCACTTCGAGCAGAAGGGCTGGAAGGAGCCGCAGATCGTCATCCGCTTCTGGATCATCGCCTTCGTCCTGGCCCTGACGGGTCTCGCTACCCTGAAGCTGAGGTGAGCATGACGCCCGTCACGACCTTCAGGGGCAGGACTGTCGCGCTTTTCGGCCTCGGCGGCTCGGGCCTTTCCACCGCCAGGGCGCTGATCGCCGGCGGCGCCCATGTCTGCGCCTGGGACGATGGCGAAGCCGGACGGCTGAAGGCCGTCGCCCAGGGCGTGCCGCTCGAGGATCTGTCGCAGAGCGACTGGTCGCGGTTTGCCGCGCTGATCCTGACGCCCGGCGTGCCCCTGACGCATCCCGAGCCGCACTGGACCGTGTCGCTCGCCCGCGCGGCGGGAGTCGAGATCATCGGCGACGTGGAGCTGTTCTGCCGTGAGCGCAGGGCGCATACGGGCGGCTCTCCCTTCATCGCCATCACCGGCACCAATGGCAAATCGACAACGACCGCGCTGATCGCGCATATCCTGCGCGAGGCGGGCCGGGACGTGCAGCTCGGCGGGAATATCGGCGTGCCGATCCTCGATCTCGAGCCGCCGTTGGACGAGCGCATTCACGTCATCGAGTGCTCGTCCTTCCAGATCGATCTCACGCCCTCGCTCGATCCGACGATCGGCGTCTTGATTAATTTGACGCCCGACCACATCGACCGGCACGGAACGATGGAGAATTACGCCGCCGTCAAGGAGCGGCTCGTGACGGGGGCCGAAGTGGCGCTCGTCGGCGTCGATGACGCCTTTACCCACGCCATTGGCGCGCGCCTCGCCGCCAATCGACGCGACGGCCAGCGCATCGTTCCGGTCTCTGGCGCGCGGGCGCTCGACTGGGGCTTCTATGTCGAGAAGGGCGAGGTCTATTTCCGCGAACAGGGGCATCCGCCGGAGGAGGCGGAGCTTCTCGGTTCGCTTGCCGGCGCGCGGGCGCTGCGCGGCGCGCACAATGCGCAGAACGCCGCTTTCGCCGCCGCGGCGGCCTGGGAGTGCGGTCTCGAGGACGAAGAGATCGCCCGCGGCCTGCAAAGCTATCCCGGCCTGCCGCACCGCATGGAGGAGGTCGGCCGCATCGAGCGGACGCTTTTCGTCAACGACTCCAAGGCGACCAATGCTGACGCCGCGGAGAAGGCGCTGGAGAGCTTTACCGATATCTACTGGATCATCGGCGGCAAGCCGAAGGAAGGCGGCATCGCGCCGCTGCGCGATCATTTCCCGAGAATCCGCAAGGCCTATCTGATCGGCGCGGCGAGCGATGATTTCGCCCGCACGCTCGACGGCGCGCTGCCCTATGAGCGGTGCGAGACGCTGGACGTCGCCACGTTCCGCGCCGCCTGCGACGCGCTCGAGGGCGACGCCGCCGAGCCGATCGTGCTGCTGTCGCCGGCCTGCGCCTCATACGACCAGTACAAGAATTTCGAGGTGCGCGGCGACGCGTTCCGCAGGCATGTGCAGGAACTGCCCGCCAAACTCTCTGCCCGCAGAGGAGGAAACCCATGATTTCGCGCGCCGAGCGAACCGCATTTTCGGACTGGGCGTGGACGGTCGACCGCTGGCTTCTAGCCGGCATCGGCCTGCTCATCATCTCGGGTCTCGTGTTCGCGATGGCGGGCAGCCCGCCGGTCGCCGAGCGACTGCATCTGCCGACCTTCCATTTCGTCAACCGGCAGGTGGCCTATCTCCTGCCGGCGCTTGCGGTGATGATCGGAACGTCCTTCCTCTCGCCCCGCCATGTGCGCCGCGCCGCGCTGGTCATCTTCATCATCTCCCTCGCGCTCGTCGTCGGCACGCTGTTCTTCGGGCAGGAGGTGAAGGGCGCCAAACGCTGGATCTTCGGCATTCAGCCGTCGGAATTCCTGAAGCCTGCCTTCGTGGTGGTCGTCGCCTGGGCCTTTTCGGAAGGCGCCCGGCGCAAGGACGTGCCGGGCAATGTGATTGCGATACTCCTGTTCCCGCTGACGATCGGCCCGCTCGTCCTTCAGCCCGATTTCGGCCAGACCATGCTGGTTTCGATCGTCTGGGGCGCCCTGTTCTTCATGGCCGGCCTTCATATCATCTGGGTCGTGGGGCTCGGCGGCGCGGCGCTGCTTTCGGCGCTGCTCGCCTATAAATTCGTGCCGCATGTCCATGCGCGCATCGAGGCCTTTCTGGAGCCGCCGCCGCCCGTCGCGGGCGTGCCCGCGAATTTCCAGTCCGAGACCGCGCTCGAAAGCTTCATCGCCGGCTCGTGGTTCGGCAAGGGGCCGGGCGAGGGCACGGTGAAGCGCATCCTGCCGGACTCGCATACGGACTTCATCTTCGCCGTCATCGGCGAGGAGTTCGGCGTCATCGTCTGCATCTTGCTGGCGTCGGTCTTCGCCTTCATCGTGGTGCGCGGGCTGTTTCTGGCGGCGCGCAACGAAGACCCCTTCTGCCGCTTCGCCACCGCCGGGCTGGTCATGCTGTTCGGCCTGCAAAGCTGCATCAATATGGCGGTGAATGTGCATCTGATGCCCGCGAAGGGCATGACGCTGCCCTTCGTTTCCTATGGCGGCTCCTCGCTCATTTCGCTGTCGCTCGGCATGGGTTTTCTGCTTGCCGTCACCCGTAAGCGCCCGCGCACCCGCGTCCTGACCGAGGTCGCCGCGAGCGGCGCGCCTGTTCCGGCGGCGGCGTGACATGACGCAGGGTCCGATCCTCCTCGCCGCCGGCGGCACCGGCGGCCATTTGTTCCCGGCCGAGGCGCTCGCCCACGCCCTCGCCGCGCGCGGCGTCGTCGTCGATCTCGTCACCGACGAGCGCGCGCTCGCCTATGGCGGCGGTTTTCCGGCCCGCGCCATGCACTGTATTCCCGCGGCGACGCCGCGGGGCGGCTCGCTCATCGAGCGCGCGCGGGCGGTCGGGCGCCTCGCCTATGGAACGGCGCAGGCGGCGGCGCTGCTGCGGGCGTTGAAGCCGAGCGCCATCATCGGCTTTGGCGGCTATCCCACCGTGCCGCCGCTGCTCGCGGCCTCTTTTCTGAAGATCCCGAGCGTGCTGCACGAGTCGAACGGCGTCATGGGCAAGGCGAACCGCTTCCTTGCCGGCCATGTCGACAGCATCGCCGCGGGGCTCGCCAATCTCGCCGTGCCCGCGCCCTTGCAGGGCAAGGTCGTCGTCACCGGCAATCCGGTGCGGCCCAATGTGCTCGAAGCCGCGAAGCTTCCCTATCCCGGTTTCGAGGACGGCCTGTTCCGTCTGCTCGTCACCGGCGGCTCGCAAGGCGCGCGCGTGATGGCCGACATCGTGCCGGAGGCGATCGCCGCGCTTTCGGCCGACCGGCGCGCCCGCATCCGGCTCGTGCAGCAAACCCGCGCGGAAGACATGGACCGTGTCGGGGCGGCCTATGCCCGCGCCAATGTGGAAGCCGAGACCGCGCCTTTTTTCACTGATCTGCCGCTGCGCATGGCGCAGGCGCATTTCATCATCGCCCGCGCCGGCGCCTCGACGGTGTCGGAGCTCGCGGTCATCGGCCGGCCCGCGATGCTCGTGCCGCTCCCCCATGCGCTCGATCAGGATCAGGCGGCGAACGCCGCCTTTCTGCAGCAGGCGGGGGCCGCCGAGACCGTGCGGCAGACCGACTTCACGCCGGCCTTTCTCTCCGCGCGTCTGGCCGCGCTCATCGACGCGCCGCACGACCTCGCAGAGCGCGCCGAGGCCGCGAAGCGCGTCGGCGTTCCCGATGCGGCCGAGAGACTTGCGGATCTGATTTTAACCGTCGCGCAACGCCGCGCGTCGTAACGGAGACAGTCATGAAACTGCCGCGCGATCTCGGCTCCATTCACTTTGTCGGCATCGGCGGCATCGGCATGTCCGGCATCGCCGAGGTGCTGCTCAATCTCGGCTACAAGGTGCAGGGCTCCGACGCGACCGAGAACGCCAATGTGAAGCGCCTGTCGGAAAAGGGCGCGACCGTCTTTGTCGGCCATGACGCGAAAAATCTCGGCGACGCCGCGGTGGTCGTGGTCTCGACGGCGATCAAGCGCGACAATCCCGAGCTCGCGGCGGCGCGCGAAAAGCGCCTGCCCGTGGTGCGCCGCGCTGAAATGCTCGCCGAGCTGATGCGCCTCAAGCAGTGCGTCGCCATCGCCGGCACGCATGGCAAGACGACGACGACCTCGCTCGTCGCGACCCTGCTCGACGCCGGGGGGCTTGATCCGACGGTCATCAACGGCGGCATCATCAACGCGTACGGCACCAATGCGCGACTGGGCGCCGGCGAGTGGATGGTGGTCGAGGCCGACGAAAGCGACGGCACCTTCCTCAAGCTTCCGGCCGATGTCGCGATCGTCACCAATATCGATCCCGAGCATCTCGATCACTTCCATACGTTCGACGCGATCAAGGACGCCTTCCGCGCCTTTATCGAGAATATTCCCTTCTACGGCTTTGCGGTCATGTGCCTCGATCATCCGACGGTGCAGGAGCTCGTCGGCAAGATCGAGGACCGCCGCGTCATCACCTATGGCGAAAATCCGCAGGCCGACGTGCGGCTGCTCGACGTCGATCTCGAAGGCGGGGTCTCGCGCTTCAACATTCTGCTGCGCGACCGCAAGACGGCGCAGGCGACCTATCTGGAAAATCTGCTGCTGCCCATGCCCGGCCATCACAATGCGCTGAACGCCACGGCGGCGGTGGCGGTCGCCTATCAGCTGGGCCTCTCGCCCGATCAGATCCGCAAGGCGCTC
>RXIY01000095.1:5340-5594 GCA_003963405.1 Hyphomicrobiales bacterium | reverse complement strand
GCGTTGGCGATCTGGGCGGGGGTTCCGGGGAGCGGAGAGCCCGCCAGCCCGAACGCGTTGTTGGCGAAGAACAGCGCGTTGTTGATATTGCCGCCCGAGAAGGGGCCGTTGTTCAGGTTGAGAACGCTCCAGCGGCCGACCAGACCCCAGGCGCCCCAGCCGCCCTTGGAGAACGGGTCCTTGATCTTCAGCTGGCCGAAGGTCACGCCGTTCTTGTCCTTCATGTCATAGGACTGGGACTTTTCTTCGCCCGT
>RXIY01000095.1:0-5290 GCA_003963405.1 Hyphomicrobiales bacterium | reverse complement strand
TAGTTCGCCACCAGCCATTCGCCCTGAACGAAGAAGTTGTTGTAGGAGAGCGCGGCTTCGAGGTCGAGTTTCTCGATGTCTTTGATGCAGTTGCCAGCGGCGTTATACTGGTTCAAAACCGTCCCCGCTGTCTGAAAGACGGTAGGCTGAAGGAAGCGTCCGCAGGACAGATCAGGCGTGCCCAGGAGGTTCGTCCACAGAACATTGGCTTCCGAAGCAGAACGGTTGCCGGGGGCCGAGTTGCGATCGTCGCTATACGCCGTGGCGTTATTCGGCTGATGGTAGCTCCCAGCGACGCCAATATGGACGAGTCGGTGCTCGTCCAGGATCGGCGCCCAAGTCGCGCGGCCGGTAGCCTCCCAATAGGCCCCGCCGCCCCAGGGTTGCCACCAGTTGGCGTTTCTGACGCCATAGCCGCTATAGGCCGGCACAATGGGGCCGATATTTCCTGACGAGGTATTGACCGGGCGCGTGTTGAGATCCTGGAAGCTCAACGAGTAGATGCCGAAGTGCGCGGTCCAATTGTCTCTGCCGATCATGCCGACCGCCGCGCCAATATGGCGGGCCGGAGCGAAAGCGTCGACGGCAAGCGGCCGTTCAATCAGGTCACGAAATTTGGAGGAAGTAATTCCCTCCAGACTGAAAGATTCCCATTGGCTACCAATCTTGAAATAGACCGGCTCGGTAAGCCACGGCGCAGAAAGACGCGGGTCTTGCAGGCCGATGTAAGCGTCGCGCCATCCCCCCCACAGGAAGTTGCGGTCCGTGACGTAGTTTCTCGACCAGAAGGCGAGCCCCGTGAGCGTGTTTGCGTTTGGAAGATTTGTATTCCAAAGCTGCACTGTCGGGTTGGCGAAGTCATATTGCATTTTATAGAACCAGGGCTTCATCCGGCCTTCGACTTCCAGCCGCGCCTGACCGAAACCGACGTTGCCCTGGAATCCATTGCCTGGCGAGCCTGCGGCGGCGGCGCCGTCCACGAACAGGCGTCCGCCAATCTTGAAGGAAAAGGCTCTGTCTTCGGTCTCAACGAGGAGGCCGCTCTTCAAACTCACGAAGACCGGCGGCGGCGGCGGGCCGTTGTCAGCCTTCACAACCACGGCGTTGGCGACGTTGGTCGCCTTGGCGGCCGCGGCGGCCTGCGCCTTGGCCTCTTTGGCCTCCTTCCGCAACTTGGCGATCTCCGCCTCGAGCGCGCGCAGGCGGCTCTCGATCGCGTTCACGTCTGTAGCCGCATTCGCGGCGGACGAGGCCAAGACCGCACAAAGAGCAATAGTTGCGGGAATTGGTTTCTTTATCATCAGCGCCCCGGCGAATCGTCAAAAGTCAGTTGTCATACAACCGTGATAATCCGTTCGATTGTGGCAAAAGAGCACTAAGTTGCCGCTCAGCAACACTGGCGAAACAGTGTAGTTACAGTCGGGCTTAGGCAGTACCTTGCAGCACGGCCTCAAAATTCGTTGGCCTTCTGGGAGCCTCAGGCGGCGATCATCACCGTTCAGGCATTTGCGCACATCAGGAAAGCGTTCGCCACTTCATAACCCTTGTCGGAGATTAGCGCTGATGCTGCCGGCAGGGCTTCGAGCATCATCCGCGCGTCTTTGTGATCGCTCATCTGCCCTTCGGTCAGTAGCATCGCAAGTGGTTTGCCGCCGTGGTCGCAAACGACGTGGAGCTTTGAGTGCCTTGGCCACTCTGCTGCTATAGATTGCCTTGGTAGAGCTTATACTAAGGAAGTGTGAAAAAGAATTGCGAGCGAGCGGGCTTAACAATTCAGAGCCGTCCGGATGAGCTACGCCCGCTGGGGGCCATTGAGCGAGCATCCGGCTCGGTGAGCGATACCTGCTGATCCGGCGTATCGCGCATCCCCGCATCGAGCGATTCCAGTCGGCTCATTTCCTGCTAGAAAGGCAGACGGCCCACTGGGGAGCAGAGCAACAAACGTGTGAAATATGGCTTCGGTGAATTCAATCTCGGCGACGCTTGGCGCTATTACAGCGTCTCGCTAGCCCGTGTTCGCAGCGCCGCCCAGATGTTCGGCCAGCGTCACGGCATGAAGTTCAAGGTCCGGCAGGAGGGTAAGTCCGTCCTCGTTGAGCGCTTGGCGTAAAGAGCCACTACGACACTTCCTACCCGACATGGCCTTGAGCAATTCGGGCCTTTCGTTTTTCCGGTCGCTGATCCTAGCCCTGATTGGAACCCTTCCGCACTTAGGCTGTTTGCCAAGCAGCGTAATCGGTGGTGCCATCCCAATGGGGTTGCTCGAAGACGCATTTAAGGGGCGATCCCTGGACCTGACAGGCTTAGGCTTGCTAGCTTTGGTTCTGCCGCTGGGAATTCCGTCGCTGCGAAAAGGATGGGAGTCTGTACTAGCGGAGGGCGTGAAGCTCTATCTGGAAGCCAGCGGCGAGGCGGAAATCGAACTGGTTGATGACCTCGCAGAGTTCACCTTAGGCCAGCCTGTTCAGGCGTTGGCCAAGCCCAAAGACGAGCACGAAGAACGGGTCGAGCACGTCATCGCCAAATACAAGAAGCGGGCGCGTGCGCGATCTAGCCGCTGGGCAAGGACCGAGGCCCGACGTGAAGCACGCTATCAGCAACACATCATCCAACCTCCGATCCAAAGTGGCGCGGCGACAGGCCAATACCTCTTGCGAAAAGCAAGCCGAATGGGAAAAAGTTTGGAGAAAAATGGCCTGACCGGGGCGATGATGATCCGGCGGACAGCGGAACGAAAACCGGGTTCTTAGCATTATCCTAGCCAGCCCTTTTCAGGGCATCGAGGCGCTTCTTAGCTAAGGATTTCTAGCCATGGCCGCCAAGCTTCCGATTTTTGAGCACAAGTCTTTGTGCGTTCTTTGGCTGGCGTGCGGCTTGTTGCCAAGTGAGATCGCGACCGCCCAAGAGGTTGTATCGCCGCGGCAAGGAGCCGTCTCTTCGGGGGCGCTGAACGCGGCCATCCTATCGCCCGTGGAAATAGCGGTCCTGGCTAGAGTTCTCGCTCCCTTTGCCCTCAAATTGTTGCCGCGCGGTTGCATTACCGTTTCGGTCCCTCAGACTACACGCGAGAACTTGTGGGGGTGCGCCTATACTCCGGGTATTGTAATATTCCCGGGCCGGGCGAGAATGCTTGGAGATCATGATGGCCCCAACCGACGCGCCGGCAATTCATTGCAATATCGAGGTGGTGCACCAGAACGGCAGCGTAGCTCTGCGCGTCCGGGTTGTGAGTGCGAGCGCGACGAGCGGGGATTACACCCTGGAAGTCCAATCTCGGGGTCCTTCTGGCAGCTCGGATGTGAGCCAAGCCGGCGCATTCAGCGGGAAGCCCGAAGTGCCTATCTTCGTCGGACTTGCCGGCTTAATTATGACGAGCGGTACGCGCTCGGTGGCGCGCCTCACTGTGCAGACCGCCGATGCGCGGTCGTGCAGTGCTGAACGAGTGATTTCCGAGGAGTGAGGGGTGTGGGGAAGACACTACGCCCCGCGCTTGTCGGGCATGGGGCGCGTTCTCGTCGCCGGTAGCGCTAAACCGACGGATTGCTGGGTGGTTGCGCGCTTTGGTCGAAGCCGTGACAGCGATGGATCCAAATGAGCGAGGCACCGTGGCTCTATGCGGCTGCAAAGACCACCTTAAAAGTGCTGAGGAACGCGAACCGGTGACACCCCGTTTACTTGCTCAGAGCGAGCACACCATGAGTCACCTACGGTCACACAGTCATGCTTGAATTACATCTAACGCTCCCATGAGTGCACCCAGAATGGTTCTTCGTGGCACGACCCGTCGCGCACTCATTTACACAACGAACGAGATCGATAAAAACCGAAGGCGGTATATTTTCAGGTACCGGCTATCTCTAGCCTATCGCGCTCTTTCGCGGGGGTCAATTTTATGACTCGCTTTAACTGGTTTTACGCACTGATTTATAACTTCCTGCAGGCATATGAAACGCTACATTGAAACGGTTCCAGGCATTGATAGCAACGATCGCCAGAGTGAGTTGTGTTAACTCGGCCTCGTTGAACTCCTTGCACGCCGTCTCGTACGTCGCATCGGAAACCTGCTGGTTGGGTAGCTGAGTGACCGCCTCTGCCCAGGCGAGCGCGGCACACTCGCGGCCGCTGTAAAGATGCGGCGCTTCGCGCCAAGCACTGATCATGTAAATGCGCTGTTCCGTCTCGCCACGCGCACGCAAATCTTTCGAATGCATGTCGAGACAGAATGCACAGCCGTTCAGTTGTGAGACACGATAATTGATAAGGTCGATCAGTTGTGGAGTAAGACTTGTTTTTTCGACTGCTAGGCTCAGGGCGAGCATGGCCTTGTAAGCGTCGGGGTTGGCTTTGTCGTATCGGAAGCGCTTTTGCATGGAAAGCTCCGTTTCCTCTGAGTTTCGCACAAGTGTTCTTATGGGGCGGGGTTTCCAGGAGGGCTTGCTCGTAGCAGGAACATCCTCGTGCGCCGAGGTCGCGGTCGTCAATGGGCGTTTCTTCATCATCGATCGAGGGGCTGCATACAGGTGCCGCTCCGTGCGATCTTGTAAATTCGAATGACGCTTCGTGCGTCGATCGTGCGGCGAGCAACTTGAAGGCTAACCCGCCAACGGCGTTGAGCATTGAATGCAATGCATCCGCGGCGGTGCTGGCGAAATCTTTGACGTCAAGCATTTATGGGTTCTGTGCAAACCTTTTATTGCGGGATCGGCCTGGGTTATGCTGGTTGGGAGCAGGACGGGCAGAATAGCACTATGATCGAGTTCAAAGGCAGCCATTTTGAACGTGACGTGATCCTGTGGGGCGTGCGCTGGTATGTCGCCTACCCGATCAGCTACCGGCAACTCGAGGAGATGATGGAAAAGCGCGGGGTCGAGGTCGACCATTCGACGCTCAATCGCTGGGTCGTCAAATACGCGCCCGCGCTGGGCCGTCAGTTCCGTTCCCGCAAGCGGCCCGCCGGCTCCAGCTGGCGGCTGGATGAGACCTATGTGAAGATCAAGGGCTCCTGGAAATATCTCTATCGGGCCGTCGACAAAGCCGGCGCCACGGTGGACTTCCTCCTGACGACAATGCGGGATCGCAAAGCGGCGTTGCGGTTCCTGCGCCGAGCGATCGGTCAAAACGGCGCGCCGAAGAAGATAACCATCGACAAGAGCGGCGCCAACACCGCGGCGATTGAGAGCAACAACGCGGAGCACGAGGCGGGCATCGAGATCCGGCGAAGGAAATATCTGAACAACATCGTCGAACAGGACCACCGAGCGATCAAGCGATTGGCGCGGCCGGCGCTCGG
>RXIY01000040.1 GCA_003963405.1 Hyphomicrobiales bacterium | reverse complement strand
GTCGAGCGCCACAGGAGGAGCCGCGGGAAGACGCTTCACGCGGCTTCTCCCGTCAAGTCAGCTAATTGTAAAAGGCCACGCAGACCCGGCGGCCCTCGTAATCCCAGCCCCATTTTGCGCAGCGCTGGGGCGGAGCTGTCGCGGCGCCCACGACCGCGCCCGTCGCCGCGCCGATCGCGGCGCCCGCGAGGGTGCCGCCCGCGCGGCCATCGGAGGCGAGCGCGCCGATGCCCGCGCCGCCCAGACCGCCGATCACGGCGCCGCCTGCGGCGCGCTCGCCCGGCGAATTGCAGCCCATCAGCGGCGCCGTCATGGCGACCGCCGCGGTCAGCAGCAGAACCTTCTTCATGCCTGTCTCCCGTTGGAGGATGACGCCCGAGGCGCGTTTGCCTGCGCCTGTCGAAGCGCGGCCGAAGGTTAAAGAAGGGGCGCGGCGATCGCTGTCGCCCAAATGCAACACGCCTGAGAATTCCCGCCTTCCCGGGCGCGCCCCGTTTGGGCGAGGATGAGAAGCCGCTGCGGGCCTTGGGCTTTGAGGCCAAATTTGCTAGCAGCAGGCGTTAGAGACATTCAGCAAAGGACAGGAAATGGACGCCGCCACTCGCGCCGAGGAATTTCGCCGCCGTCTGGACGCGGCCGCCGTGGCGACGGAAGCGACGCTGGACGCGCTTCTCTCGCCGACCGCGCTGCCGGACGAAATCACGCGGCCGGCGCGCTTGCTCGAGGCCATGCGCTACACAACGCTCGGCGGCGGAAAACGGCTGCGACCCTTTCTGGTCATCGAAAGCGCGCGCCTCTTCGGGATCGAGGGCCCGGCCGCGCTGCGCACGGCCTGCGCGCTGGAAATGATCCATTGTTATTCGCTCGTCCACGACGATCTCCCGGCGATGGACGACGACGATCTGCGCCGGGGCCGCCCCACGGCGCATAAGGCCTTCGACGAGGCGACGGCCATTCTCGCGGGGGACGGGCTTCTCACCTACGCCTTCGACGTCGTCGCCGACCCGGCGACTCACGCCGACGCCGGTCTGCGCGCTGCGCTGGTGCTGGCGCTGGCGCGGGCCGCGGGGCTCGGCGGCATGGTTGGCGGCCAGGCGCTCGATCTTGCCGCGGAGACCGCCGCGACGCCGCTCGATCAGGCCGCGACGCTCGAGATGCAGGCCATGAAGACGGGCGCGCTCCTGCGGTTCGCCGTGGACGCCGGCGCCATCCTCGGCGCCGCCACGCCTGAGCAGGCCGAGGCGTTGCGGCGCTACGGCAAGGCGCTGGGCGCCGCCTTCCAGATCGCTGATGACATTCTGGACGCCGAGGGCGACACGGCGGCGCTCGGAAAACGCGCCGGCAAGGACGCAGAGCGCGGCAAGGCGACCCTCGTCGGGCTTCTCGGGCTCGAGGCCGCAAAGGCGCGCTGCGACGCGCTCGTCGATGAAGCGACTACGGCCCTCGCCGCCACGGGACTCGGCGACCGCACAGACATTCTGGCGGAAGCGGCGCGGTTCGTCGCCGCCAGACGCAGCTAAAGCGGCCGCCGATGTCGAGGGCGCCCGACGAAGACGCAAAAGGCCGGTCCCCGCTCCTTGCGCCATGGCGTATCCTCCGCGCCCATTACCGTCTGGCGCTCTGCGGCGTCGCCGGCGTCGCGATCGGCTGGGCGCTGCCCGCCACGGTCGACCGGTCCGCACTGGCGCTCGAATGGGCGCCCATGGAGCTCAGCGCGGTCACCCGCGGACTCATCGGCTGGGACGCCGCGATCCTCTTCTATCTGTTCGCAGCCGCGCGCATGATCATGCGTTCGACCCACGAGTCGATCCGCCGGCGGGCGATCCTGTCGGATGAAGGGCGCACCGCAGTTCTCCTTCTCACCGGCACGGCGACCTGCGTGGCCATCGGCGCGATCATCGCCGAACTCGGGCAATCGAAGAACCTGTTCTCCGATGAGAAGGGAGCGCATGTCACATTGGCGATCATGACGGTTTTCGGCTCATGGGCCTTCATGCATCTGATCTTCGCCTTCCATTACGCGCACGAATATTACAGCGAGGAGGCGATTGCGCCGCATATGGCGGCGGCGGCGCGCGGCGGTCTGCATTTTCCCAATACGGAGACGCCCCAATACATTGACTTCCTCTATTTCTCTTACGTGGTCGGGGTCGCCTGCCAGACGGCCGACGTCGAGATCTGTTCACGTACTATGCGCGCCGTCGCGCTGGTGCATGGCGTGGTGTCGTTCTTCTTCAATACCACCATACTGGCGCTGATGGTGAACATCTCCAGCCAGTTTGTTTGAACAGATGATCAAGTCGGCGTCTCAGGAAACGCGCGCCTGCCCCGCAATCCGTTCCTAACGCGCAAGCCTATCGAGAATAGACAAGACAGCCCTGAACCCCAGGAAACAGGCAAAAGTCGAGATGCTCAAATTAACGAGCGCTTGTCGTATATTGCCCATGCGGCGCAAGCGCATGAGTTCCGCCTGCAGCAAGAGCAAGGACACCACCACCGCGAAGACCAGGAGCGAAATATTTAATATCATTCACGAAGATCCTCTTCGCGTCGTTTTTACCGGGAGCGGCAATATTAACCTTAGCATTTTGCGTCATTCGTCGGAATAGACAAAATAGTCGCGGCGTCTCGGGCATCTCTAGTTTGTGGATCAACTATGACAATCGAGCGCCTCATCGTTGGCGGAAGCCTGAATCTGGATGGCGCATCATGGCGTTAGCCGCAAAAAGCCAAAGGATGAAAGCGATTGTCGTCGGCTCCGCCGGCAATCTGGTCGAATGGTACGACTTCTACGTCTATTCGGCTTTTTCGCTTTATTTTGCCGATGCTTTCTTTCCCGGCGACGATCCCCTGGCGCAGATGCTCTCGGCATCGGGGGTTTTTGCCCTTGGATTTTTCATGCGCCCGATTGGCGCCCTTGTCTTCGGCCAGATCGGCGACGGTCGCGGACGGCGACAGGCGCTGATGCTTTCCGTGCTGCTGATGTGCGCCGGCTCGCTCATCATTGCGCTAGCGCCGACATACGCGGCCATCGGCGCCGGAGCGCCGGCGCTGCTCCTCTTCGCAAGACTCCTTCAGGGCGTCAGCCTCGGCGGAGAATACGGGTCGAGCGCTGCTTATCTTGCCGAAACCGCGCCGGGCTCTCATCGCGGTTTCTATTCGAGCTTTCAATATGTGACAATGATCGCGGGACAGCTTCTCGCGCTCGTCGTGCTGCTTTTGATCCAGAATATATTCCTCGACGAGCAGGCGCTCCGCGAATGGGGCTGGCGCATTCCTTTCGTCATAGGCGCTCTGCTCGCGGTCGTGATCCTGCGAATGCGCCGCGACCTTGCCGAGACGCCCGCCTACGAGGCTCTGGATCAAAAATCCCGCAAGGGTTCACTCGAGGGGCTGCTGGCCCACAAGCGCGAGACCGCGACGGTCGTCGGCCTGACGCTCGGCGGCACCGTCGCCTTCTATGTCTATACGACCTACATGCAGAAATTCCTGAAGCTTTCGGCGGGCCTCTCCGCTGCCGAGACGACCTGGATTTCAGCGGGCTCGCTTCTCTTCGCGCTTCTTCTGCAACCGCTTTATGGCGCGCTGTCGGATCGCATCGGGCGCAGGCCCATGCTTGTCGCCTTCGGCGTGTTGGGAACGCTCTTCACCACGCCCCTGCTCATGGCGATCGAAAAGACCCGCGACGCCTGGACGGCTTTCGCGCTCGTTTGCCTCGCCTGGCTGATCGTCGGGCTGTACACCTCGATAAACGCCGTGGTGAAAGCCGAACTATTTCCCGCCGCCATCCGCGTCACGGGCGTCGCCCTGCCCTATGCCGCGACCGTCTCGCTCTTCGGCGGTTCGGCCGAATATGTGGCGCTTTGGCTGAAATCGCGAGGTCATGAAAGCTGGTTCTACTGGTATGCGAGCGCTGCAATTTTCGTGTCGCTCGTCGTTTACGCAACGATGCCAGAGACGAAGAAGAGTCCGCGTATCTGAACAACCGCGATGGAACCGCGGCTCGACCGCCACTTTCAAGAGCGCGCCAATGCATGAATTGGCTCTGACCGAACACATTGTCGACATCCTGGAAGACGAGGCGCGCAAGCAGGGCTTCAGCCGGGTTCGCGTCGTAAGACTGAGGGTCGGCGCCTTGGCCCATGTGGAGCCGGAAGCGCTGAGTTTTTGCTTCGACGCCGTCTCCCGCGGCTCGATTGCGGAAGGCGCGAAGCTGGACATCATCCGCGCGCCGGGCGAAGGTTGGTGTCTCGATTGCGGGAAAAGCGTCCCGCTGACGGAACGGTTTGGACCCTGTCCGGGCTGCGGCGGGCGGCATGTGCAGATGACGTCGGGCGACGAGCTGCGCATCGAGGAGCTGGAGGTCGACTGATGTGCGCTGTGTGCGGCTGCGGAACGGCCTCGATCGACGCGGTGGAAGGACAAGCTGACAAAGAGGGGCCGGCGCTCGCGGGGCGCGGCGACGCACATCCTCGCCATCATCATGACGACAGCCATCGTCACGACCACCATCACGACCATGCGCATGGCGCCCTCGCGCACGACCACGCGCAGGGCGAATTGCTTGACTTCGGCGCGGGGATCGCCGGGGTCCATGCGCCGGGATTGAGCCAGGACCGCATCATCCGCATCGAGCGCGACATTCTGTCCAAGAACGACGCGCTTGCGCGTGAAAACCGCAGCCGTCTCGCCGCAAGGGGCGTGCTCGCCCTCAATCTCGTTTCGAGCCCCGGCTCGGGCAAGACGAGCCTGCTCGTGCGCGCGATTGGCGATTTGCAACGTAAGCATCCCGTCGCGGTCATCGAGGGCGACCAGCAGACCTCGAACGACGCCGAGCGCATCCGGGCGACCGGCGCGCCGGCGATCCAGATCAACACGGGAAAGGGCTGCCACCTCGACGCCCATATGGTCGGCCACGCGCTGGACCGTCTCACGCTGCCCGAGAATGGCGTTTTGTTCATCGAAAACGTCGGCAATCTCGTCTGCCCCGCGGCCTTCGACCTCGGCGAGGCGCACAAGATCGTCGTGCTTTCGGTGACGGAGGGGGAAGACAAGCCGCTCAAATATCCCGACATGTTCGCCGCCGCCGATCTCATGCTGCTGAACAAGTCCGACCTCCTGCCGCATCTCTCCTTCGATGTCGGCGCGTGCCTCGCCAATGCGCTGAGGGTCAATCCACGGCTACAGACGCTCGTCGTCTCGGCCACGACCGGCGAGGGCCTGGCTGCGCTTTACGCCTGGATCGAGGCGCGCATCGTGCGGGCGGCCGCCGGAGCGGGCTGACGCATGGCGCGCGTGGAGCCTCGGGAGGCGTTGCGCGACTCTTCGGATCGGCTGCGCCTGCACGTGCGCGGGGCGGTGCAGGGCGTGGGCTTTCGGCCTTTCGCGCGGCAGATCGCCATGCGCTACGGACTGTCCGGCTTCGTGCGAAACGACGCCGACGGCGTGCTCATGGAGATTGAAGGCGCGCGCTGCGACGCCTTTCTCGCCGCCTTGCGCGATGAAGCGCCGCCCCTCGCGACAATCGACGCCATCCAGGTGGAGCGACTGGAGACGCGCGGCGACGCCGAGACTTTCAAGATCGTCGAGAGCGTCGGCGGCAAGACGACGACGCGCATGGTCGCCGACGCCGCGACATGCCCCGCCTGTCTCGACGATCTCTTCGACGCCTCGGGCAGGTTCCACCTCTATCCCTTCGTGACATGCACCCAGTGCGGGCCGCGCTTCACGATCACGTCCGCCCTGCCCTATGATCGGGCGCGGACCTCGATGGCCGCCTTTCCCCCGTGTCCCGCCTGCGAGGCGGATTACGGCGACCCCGGCAGCCGCCGCTTCCATGCCGAGGCCATCGCCTGTCCGCGCTGTGGCCCGCGGCTCGATCAGGATGTTGAAACGATCGTCGCCGCCCTGCGGCAGGGGGCCATTGTGGCGCTGAAAGGGATCGGCGGCTATCATCTGATGTGCGACGCGCGCAACGAGGACGCCGTCGCGTCGCTGCGCCGGCGAAAGCAACGCGACGCCAAGCCCTTCGCCGTCATGGCCGCCAATCTCGCCTCGGTCGAGATTTTCGCCCCGCCCTCATCCGCGGAGCGCGCGCTGCTCGCGCATTCCGCCGCTCCGATCGTGCTGCTCGAGTCTCCAGGCGCGCTCGCCCCCTCAGTGGCGCCCGGATTGCGGCGCATCGGCGTCATGCTGCCCTATGCGCCGCTGCACCATCTTCTCTTTCACGCCGCCGCGGGCTCCCCGTCCTCGACGGAGTGGCGCACGGCGGCGCATGAATTCGCGCTGGTGGCGACGAGCGCAAACCCCGGCGGCGAACCGCTCGTGACGGACGACGACGACGCCCGGCGTCGGCTTGCCGGCGTCGCCGATCTCATCGTCGGCCACGACCGCGCCATCGTCGCGCGCGCGGACGATTCCGTCATGCGCGTGGTCGACGGCGCGCCGACCTTTCTGCGCCGCGCGCGCGGTTTCGTTCCCGATCCGGTCGATCTCGGTACGGACGGTCCCTGCGTCGTCGCGCTCGGCGGGGGTCTCAAATCGACGATAACCGTCACGCGTGGACGCGAGGCCTTCGTCTCCCAGCACATCGGCGACCTGGACGACGTCGAAAGCGCCCGCTTTTTCGAAGAATGCCTTCGCCATCTGGTCTCGATTTTGGATGTTGCGCCGGAGTTCGTCGCTTGCGATCTCCATCCGGACTTCTTCTCGACCCGCCTGGCCGAGGACATGGGTCCGCCCTTGCTGCGCGTGCAGCATCACGCCGCCCATGTCGGGGCCATCGCCGCGGAGCACGGGATCGGGACGCCCGTTCTCGGCGTCGCGCTCGACGGCTATGGGATGGGCGACGACGGCGGCGCCTGGGGCGGCGAACTCATGTTGCTCGAGGGCGCGCGCTGGACCCGCCTCGGCCATCTTGCGCCCCTTCCCCTGCCCGGCGGCGATCGCGCGGCGCGCGAACCCTGGCGCATGGGCGTCGCCGCGCTCGCGGCGATCGGGCGCCTTGACCTTGCCGACAAGCTTTTTCCGCGAGAGCCGCGCGTCGCGAGGCTCGCGGACCGGCTGCGGCGCAGCGCGACGCCGACGACGACCAGCATGGGACGGCTGTTCGACGCCGCCGCGGCGCTCGCCGGAATTTGCCTCGAACAGGGCTACGAAGGACAGGCCGCCATGGCGTTCGAGGCGCTGGCGCGCGCGCCCCGAAAGCCGGAAAGGGGCTTCTTGCTCGAAAACGGCGTTCTCGATTTCTCGCCCGTCCTGTCCGAAATCGCGGAAGGCGGGCTCGATCGGCGCGAAGCGTCGGAATATTTTCACGGCGCGGTCATAGATGGCTGCGCCGCCTGGATCGAGGCGCAGGCGCGGACGCGCGGCCTGACGCGGGTGGCGCTCGGCGGGGGCTGCATGATGAATCTGATCCTGGCCGAAGGCCTGAGCGACGCGCTGCGCGCGCGCGGGCTCTCGCCGATGCTTGCGCGCAAGGCGCCGTGCAACGACGGCGGCCTGTCGCTCGGGCAAGCGGCGATCGCGCGGGCAGCCTTGCAGAGCATGAAACAGAAAGAGAGCGCGGCATGTGTCTAGCGATCCCCGTGCGCGTCACGGAGCTTCTTCCGGACGATATGGCGAAGGTGTCGCTCGACGGCGTCTCCAAGACCATCTCCGTCGCGCTTCTCGATGGTCTCAGCGTCGGCGACTATGTGATCCTGCACGTCGGCTTTGCGCTCTCGAAAGTGGACGCGACGGAAGCCGAGCGCACCCTCGCCATGATCAGGGAAATCGCAGGACCCTCGCAATGAAATATGTGGACGAATTTCGCGACGGCGCGCTCGCGCGCGGCCTTGCGCGGCGCCTCGCGGAGATCGCCCGGCCGGATCGCGACTATCGGTTCATGGAGTTCTGCGGCGGCCATACGCACGCGATTTCCCGCTACGGCCTCGAAGATCTCTTGCCCGCCAATGTGCGCATGATTCATGGCCCCGGTTGTCCGGTCTGCGTTCTGCCCGTTGGACGCATCGATGCGGCGATCGCCCTCGCCCGTGATCCTGCGATGACGCTGTGCACTTACGCCGACCTCATGCGCGTGCCGGCGACGGGAGGCGACAGCCTCATGAAAGCCAAGGCGGCGGGCGCCGACATCAGGATGGTCTATTCCACGCTCGACGCCATCCGCATCGCCGAGACGGAGCCAGGGCGGGAGGTGGCGTTCTTCGCCATCGGATTCGAGACGACGACGCCGCCGACGGCCCTCGCCATCCGTCTCGCCGCGAGAAGGAAGCTTCGCAACTTCTCCATCTTCTGCAATCACGTGCTGACCCCCGCCGCCATGCGGGCCATTCTGAAAAGCGGCGGCGCGGGACCCGATCTCGACGGATTCGTGGGACCCTCGCACGTCTCCGCCGTTATCGGCGTCAGGCCCTATGGCTTCGTCGCGGAGGAATTCGGCAAGCCCGTCGTCATCGCGGGGTTCGAGCCGCTCGACGTCATGCAGGCCATCATCATGCTGACGCTACAAGTCAACGACGGCCGCCGCGAGGTCGAAAATCAGTACTGCCGCGCGGTTTCCATCGAAGGAAACCTGAAAGCTCAGGGCGAGATGCGCGATATTTTCGAATTGCGCGAGAGCTTCGAATGGCGGGGCCTCGGGATGGTCGAAGCGAGCGCGCTGCGGCTGCGGGACGCCTACGCCTTCTATGACGCCGAGCGCCGGTTCGGAATAAGGACGCCGACCGCGCGCGACAATCCCGCCTGCGCGTGCGGGGCGATCCTGCGCGGCGCGAAACGTCCGCAGGATTGCAAGCTGTTCGGCACTGTGTGCACGCCGGAGACGCCGATCGGCTCCTGCATGGTGTCCTCTGAAGGCGCCTGCGCCGCGCAGTGGACCTATCGGCGCTTCCGGGAGCAGCCCCCGACGACGGCCGCCGAGAGGATGGCCTCGTGACGCGGGAGAAGGCCTGGCGCCGCAGACTGGATCTGCGGAACGGCCGCGTCGATCTTTCGCATGGCGCCGGCGGCCGGGCCATGGGCCAGCTGATCGCCGAAATATTCCATGCCGCTTTCGATAACGACTGGCTCAGGCAGGGCGACGATCAATCCATCTTCGAGACGCCCAGGGGCCGCATGGCGATGGCGACGGACGCCTTTGTGGTCTCGCCCTTGTTCTTCCCCGGCGGCGACATCGGCTCGCTCGCCGTTCACGGCGCGATCAACGATGTCGCCATGTGCGGCGCGCGGCCGCTCTATCTCTCCGCAAGTTTTATCATCGAGGAGGGGTTTGCGCTCGCCGATCTCGCGCGCATTGCGCAAAGCATGGGCGCCGCCTCGCGCGACGCCGGCGTGCCGGTCATTACAGGCGACACCAAGGTCGTGGAGCGCGGCAAGGCCGACGGCGTGTTCATTACCACGGCCGCCGTGGGGCTCGTGCCGGAAGGGCTCGAACTCTCCGGCGACAAGGCGCGACCGGGCGATGTCCTTTTGCTCTCGGGCTCGATCGGCGACCACGGCGTCGCCATCATGTCGAAGCGCGAAAATCTCGAGTTCGATTGCGAGATCCTGTCGGATTCCGCGGCATTGCACGGCCTCGTCGCGGCGATGGTCGCCGCCGCGGGTTCGTCGCTTCGCCTCATGCGCGATCCGACTCGTGGGGGTCTCGCCGCCACCCTCAATGAAATCGCCCAGCAATCGGGCGTCGGGTTCCGCATCGAAGAAGCCGCCATTCCGGTGCGGCCGGAGGTCGCGGCCGCCTGTGAGCTGCTCGGGCTCGATCCGCTCAATGTCGCCAATGAAGGCAAGCTCGTCGCGGTCGTCTCCGCCGACGCCGCCGAGACGCTGCTCGGGGCGATGCGCGCCCATCCGCTCGGCCGCAGCGCCGCCATCATCGGCGCCGCCGTGGAGGATGACCGGCGCTTCGTCCAGATGACCTCGTCCTTCGGCGGCTCCCGCATCGTGGACTGGCTCGCGGGTGAGCAATTGCCGCGGATTTGCTAATCACAAAAATTCAGACCCGCGCCAGGCTTGGCGCGGGTCGACCTACCGCAAACGATTAACTGGCGTTCATCAATTCATCAGAGCGCCCTGGCGTTGCAGCAGCGAGCCATGCACCCAGCCTTCAAGGCCGTCGAAATCGACCTTGCACCAGCCCTGGAGCCAGGTGGTCGTGCATTTCTTCACATCAACCTGGCTGTTCGGCGTCAGAACGCCAACCACAGAGTAGCTCTGTCCCGGCCCGCTGCGCATATAGGCGGCGTTGTTCGTGACAATAGGGGCGACAATCACGTCATTGCCTGAGGGGGCAAGCGTGTTCGCGTTAACAAAACCGTCGATGCCCTGATATTTCACATGACACCAATTGGCTTTCCAGCCAGCATTACAATTGACGACGTCGACCTCGCCGCCAACAGGGATGCGCCCGAGAACCGGGTAGGAATTGCCCGGACCCTTGTGGATCGTCGCAATGCTTGCAAGCGTATCGGCGATCGCCGAGGAGCCGGACAGGACAACGGCGAATGCTGCACATGCCGCCCATAAGCTCGTTTTTTTCATTCCATTCCTCCCTTGATACAATGTTTACACAGTTCAAAGAAGTCGGCGCTTTCCTGCGGTAAAGCAAGACGCGGGGTGGCCATTTTGATCAACAACCGCCAATCAACCTTAAAAGGTAAAATGCCAATCTTCAACGCGCTCGATTTCGCGCGATCATGGATGATCGGTTTTTCGGAGGCCCAGCCGTGGTCGAGAACTCGGAGCTCTCGCGCCGCGCTGGCGGTACGGGACCGCGGCGACCGCTCCGAACAGCTTTGTCATCCGAACGCAATGCCTATCGGACGCCGCGCTGCCGAGAGGCGCTTTGGGAAAACCGCGCCGGACCAAACATCAAAGAAGAGATGAAGCATGAAAACACGAGATTGCCATGGAGTTTAATATCTTGACTGCGTCGACGCTCCATCAGCTTTCCATTCGACCGCATAAAGGCTTGCTGGAATGTTTTATTCGAATATCATGACAAAATGGACATGGAGCAGAAACAGAAACGTGTTCAAGGGTCATGGAAAGACACGGCAGAACAGATTTTTTACGTTTTTTCATCGACGACCTGCCTACAGCAGTGGCGATGTTCGATCGGGAGATGCGCTACCTTGCCGCGAGTGGTAGGTGGATCGACGATTATAGCCTGCCAACGCCCATCAAAGGGCTGCGCCATTACGACCTTTTTCCCGAAATCCCGGAGCGCTGGAAAGAACTTCACAGAAGGGCGTTAGCCGGAGAGTGCTTCAGCGCGGCAGACGAACGGTTTGATCGCGCAGACGGCGTGGTTCAATATGTCAGTTGGTCGCTACGGCCGTGGCGCGATGCGAGCGGAGAAATCGGCGGCATTGTCATCGCCTCGGAAGACGTCACCAAACAGAAGCTGTCCCACGAAGCCCTGCGGGAGAGCGAAGAGCGGTTCCGGGCGCTTGTCTTCGCCACATCCCAGGTGCTCTGGACAACCGGCCCGGATGGCCTGGTTACCAAGGAAAAAGTGCACCCTACGTGGCTCCAGTTCACCGGTCAGACAGTCGCGCAAGCCGCCGGGTGGGGCTGGCTCGAAGCGATCCATCCCGACGACCGTGCGCGCGTCGAACCCGTTTGGCGGCGCGCAGTCGAAACGAAGACGCTCTACGTCGTGGATTATCGGGTGCGTCGGTGCGATGGCGAATATCGGTGGATGGCCGCAAAAGGGGTCCCACTGCTATACCCCGATGGCAAAGTGCGTGAATGGATCGGCGCGAACACCGACATCAGCGATCGTGAATTCGCCATTCAAGCCCTGCATGAGGCCAACCAGCGCAAAGATGAATTTTTGGCGACGCTGGGGCACGAACTACGAACGCCGCTCGCGACGATCCAACTGGCAATGGATGTAATGGGAAATGATTCGACCATAAACAAGAAATTCCAGACATTGTTTTCGAGGATGCAGAGGCAGGTCCGGCATCTGACCAGGGTGGTGGAAGACATTTTCCAAGTGTCACGCATGGCATGCGGGCAAATCGATCTCAGGAAGGAAAAGCGCGATCTCAATGAGATGGTGGCTCTCATCGAGGACTCTCACAAGGCCCAGTTCGAAAAGAAAGGCATAAAGCTGAACGTCATTCTCGCAGACAAGGCGTTGCCAATCAGTTGCGACGATGTTCGGATTACCCAAGCAATCAGCAATCTCCTGGATAACGCCGCCAAATATACTGATCCAGGCGGGACGGTCGATTTGACCGTTTCACGCCAGGCCGACGAGGCATTGGTGAGTGTGCGCGACACCGGCGTCGGCGTTCGACCCGAGCAGATCAAATGGATCTTCGGACTGTTCAATCAAATGAAAAACGGTTCTGACAGAACTCACGAGGGGATCGGGATCGGCTTGGCGCTCGCACGAAAACTTATCGAATTGCATGACGGAACAATCGAAGCAAAAAGCGAGGGCCTGGGAAGAGGGAGTGAATTCATGGTTCGCCTCCCCCTGGCAATTCCCTGAGACTGCGGCAAGAAAGACGGCCAAAGCGAGCAGATAGGCCCGCAATAAAGATGCGCCGGGGCGTCGAGCGCGCGACGTGGCGCATTCGTCCTGATGGCGGCAATGGCTTCGCCTGTTTCAGCAAAGCTGAAGCGCCGCCGTGACAAATTGCTCCCGTGCGCCGGAAATGCGGTTCATTGTCGGAGAACCGAGAGGCTGCGAGACGGCGCGTCCTCAATTATCCAGGAAGCTTCGGAGCTTCCGGCTTCGGCTCGGATGTTTGAGCTTCCTGAGCGCCTTCGCCTCGATCTGGCGGATGCGTTCGCGCGTCACCGAGAACTGCTGCCCCACTTCCTCGAGCGTATGGTCGGTATTCATGCCGATGCCGAAACGCATGCGCAGCACGCGCTCCTCGCGCGGCGTGAGAGAGGCGAGGACGCGAGTCGTCGTCTCGCGCAGATTGGACTGGATCGCCGAGTCGATGGGGAGAATAGCGTTCTTGTCCTCGATGAAATCGCCGAGATGCGAATCCTCCTCGTCGCCGATCGGCGTCTCGAGCGAGATCGGCTCCTTGGCGATCTTGAGGACCTTCCGCACTTTCTCGAGCGGCATGGCGAGCTTTTCGGCAAGCTCCTCCGGCGTCGGCTCGCGGCCGATTTCATGCAACATCTGACGCGACGTGCGAACGATCTTGTTGATCGTCTCGATCATGTGCACGGGAATGCGGATCGTGCGCGCCTGATCCGCGATCGAGCGCGTGATCGCCTGCCTGATCCACCAGGTGGCGTAGGTCGAGAACTTGTAGCCGCGGCGATATTCGAACTTGTCCACCGCCTTCATCAGGCCGATGTTGCCTTCCTGAATGAGGTCGAGGAACTGAAGGCCGCGGTTCGTATATTTCTTGGCGATGGAGATGACGAGGCGCAGATTGGCCTCGACCATTTCCTTCTTCGCCTGACGCGCCTCGCGCTCACCCTTCTGCACCATGTGCACGATCTTGCGGAACTCGGAGATTTCGAGGCCCGTCTCGGTCGCCAGCGCATGGATCTCGGCGCGCAAATCCTTGATGCGGTCCTTCTCCTCGGCGACGAATTCCTTCCAGCCCCGCGAACCGAGCTTTGCGACGCGCATCACCCATTTCGGATCGAGTTCCGAGCCGTGAAACTTGTCGATGAAATCCTCGCGCGCGACGCCATGGCTGTCGGCGAGACGCAACAGCTTCGTCTCATAGCCGATCAGGCGCTTGTTAATGTCGTAAAGTTGCTCGACCAGCGCCTCGATGCGGTTCTGGTTGAGCGACAGGGACTTCACGTCCGTGACAATCTCTTTCTTTAACTGTTTGTATTTGCGCTCCTGCGCGGGCGTCAGCGTCTCGTTCTTGAGCTTGTTCTCGACATTCTGGTCCTGAAGGCGGCGCAGCTTCTTGTAGGCGTCGGCGACGCGCGCGAAGGTCTCCAGAACGCGCGGCTTGAGCTCCGCCTCCATGGCCGAGAGCGACACGGAATTTTCCATGTCCTCCTCTTCCTCGAAGGATTCCTCGGCGGGCGCGCCCTCGGCGAGGCCGGCCGGCGGCGTGCGCGGGGCGGTGGCGGGGGCCATTTCATCGCCCTCCTCTTCCTCGCCCGCGGCCTTGGCCGCCTTGCCCTCCGGTCCGGCGTAGGTCGCCTCGAGATCGATGATGTCGCGCAGCAGAACCTTTCCGGCCTCGAGCTCCTCGCGCCAGATGATGATGGCCTGGAAGGTCAGCGGGCTCTCGCAGAGGCCGGCGATCATGGCCTCGCGTCCGGCTTCGATCCGCTTGGCGATGGCGATCTCGCCCTCGCGGGAGAGCAGCTCGACCGAGCCCATTTCCCGCAGATACATGCGGACGGGGTCATCTGTGCGATCGGCGGGCTCGGAGGCGCGGGTCGCGACGGCGGTCGTCCGCGTGCTCTCGACGAGGTCGCCGCTCTCGGCCTCCTCCTCTTCCGCGGCCTGCTCCTCCTCCACGTCGTCAGGATCGTCGCCCTCGGAGACGGTGATGCCCATCTCGGACAGCATGGCGTAAACGTCCTCGATCTGGTCCGAAGACACCTCTTCGGACGGAAGGACGGCGTTCAACTCGGCGTAGGTGACGAAGCCGCGCTTCTTGGCGAGCTTGATCATCCGCTTGACGGCGGCGTCATTGAGATCGAGAAGCGGACCGTCGGCGGCGTCTACTGTCGCGGCGGCCTCGTTTTCGATCTTGTCTTCGTCTTTCTTGGCCATTCACAGCTCCACATGGTCCGCCCGCCGCCCTCCCTCACGGGGGTGCGGCGCGGACCTCGAACCTCTTCGACATGTTCCGGAGACTGCCAGCTCCGGCCCCTCCCCCGTTCGGCGCCGCGGCGGACGGCCTCGCGCCGATAGTCCTCACATTGCTCTTGGGGTCTTAACGCCCCGCTAACCACATTCAAATTGCGCTGTGGCCCCAGAAGTCAAAGCGCGCGCGTCGACCGTCCTGAAGAGGCGCCGAAACCCTCGAGGGCCGCCTCAGCGCCATCTAGGGCGGTGAGCTGCGTGTGGATATCCTTCAGGCGCGCCAAATCATGCTCGCTGGAATTTTCGGCCAGTCGGGCCTCAACTGCGCGAAGCTCCTTATTTAGCGCCCAAAAACGCCGATGCAAGACCAAAGCCTGACGCAGGCTTTCCGCCGCGTCGGCCGGAGCCGCGTCGGGGCGCACGCTCCAGAGCGCTGCATGGGCGACCATGCCGGAGAGGCGGCCGGCGACGGCGGAGAGCCCCGCCTCCTCGAGCGCCCGCAAGAGATCGGCGCGCGCGCCGCCGCCCGCCTCGGCGAAGCGCAGCAGGGCGTCGCGCAAAGCCGAGGCGTCGGGCGAAGCGAATTCGAGGCCCGCCACGTCTTCGAGCTGCGCCGCGAGCACCTCCGGGTGGTTCATCAAGATGAGCAGGATCAGCGCGTCCCGCGGCGCAATTGGCGCCTTGACGCCACGAAAGAGCGGCGAATTGGCGAGCGCCGCGCTGATTCGGACCGGACCGCCCTCCGGCTCGCCCCGGCGGGAGAAAGCGCGGCGACGAGGCGAAAAGTCGCGCCCCCGCCCTGGAGCCGCAGGCGCGGGGCCGAGAAGGCGCGCCAGCCGGTCGCTCAATTCCTGGCCATAGTAGCGGCGCAGCGTCTCGTCGCCGATCTGGGCCGCGACCTCCCGCAAGCGGCGCTCCAGCCCCGCGCGCCGTTCGGGCGTGTCGAGCGGCGCGCCTTGCGTTTCGCGCACCCAGAGCAGATCGACGAGCGGCAGCGGCTTGTCGAGGGCCTGCGCCACCGCCGCCGGGCCGCCGGCGCGCAACAACTCGTCCGGGTCCTGTCCGTCCGGCAGGAGCGCGAAGCGCAGCGTCCGGCCGGGGCCGATGAGCGGCAGCGCCGTGTCCACGGCGCGATAGGCGGCCTTGAGCCCTGCCTTGTCGCCGTCGAAACAGAGGATCGGCTCCTCCGCCATGCGCCACAGCAGTTGGCACTGATCCGCCGTCAGCGCCGTCCCGAGCGGCGCGACGGCATGGGGGAAGCCCGCCGCCGTGAGGGCGATCACGTCCATATAGCCCTCGACCGCAATCACCGCGCCGGCGTCATGCGCGGCCTTGCGGGCGTTGTGCAGATTGTAGAGCGTCGCGCCCTTGTGGAAGAGCGGGGTCTCGGGGGAGTTCAGATATTTGGCCTGGGCGTCGGCCTCCAATGCGCGTCCGCCGAAGGCGATGACCCTGCCGGCGCGATCGCAGATCGGGAACATCAGGCGGTTGCGGAACCGGTCGTAGGGAACCGCAATGTCGGGGCCGTGGATCAGCAGCCCGGCCTCGATCATCGTCTCGGCCGTCGCGCCCTTGCCGGCGAGATGGTCGCGCAGCGCGTGCCGGTCGGGCGGCGCATAGCCGAGCCGGAATTTGTCGCGGGAGACGGCCGAGACCTGCCGGCGGTCGAGATAGGTCCGCGCCTCTCGACCGGCGGGGCTCGCGAGCTGCTTTTGGAAGAATTCGGCCGCCCATTCGAGCGCCTCGCCGAGGCTCGCGCGGCGCACGTCCTGCTCGCGCTCCTCCCGCGTCTCGACGGGCATGGGAAGGCCCGCCAGCGCCGCCAGCCGCTCCACCGCCTCGGGGAAGGTCAGCCCCTCCGTCTCCATCAGGAAGGCGAAGCCGTCCCCATGCTTGCCCGAGGAGAAATCGTGAAAGAAGCCCTTCTGGTCGTTCACGTAGAAGGAAGGCGTCTTCTCGGCGTTGAAGGGCGACAGCCCGCGCCACTCGCGCCCTTCCTTCTTGAGCTTCACCTTCTGACGCACGACCTCCGACACGGGAACGCGCGCCCGGATTTCGTCGAGGAAGGTGGGAGAGAAACGCATGGGCGGCTTTTAACACAGGAGCGCCGAGAATCATCCTGCGAGCCCGAGCGCGAGGGGCTCGGGGGCCGGCCACCGCGAGACGGCGGCGCCGCAATCGGGCGCGGCCGTCTCATTCCCAGAATTTGACGAGCTTGAACGGTTCGGTCACGTCGGGGGTGTTGTTGATGAGCGTATCGTAATTGAGCGGTCCGCTGAAGGTCAGCCGCCAGGTCGGCGGCTCGACGGGATGGCCATGCACATCCATCACGCCCACCCCGCAATTGGCCGCTGAAGCCGGCACGTTGATCAGGCCGTTGCAGGCTTGATACAGCGGGTCCGTGGGAATGAGCGACCCATAGCCGTATGCGATCGCCTGCGAGCGGGAATTGAACATGTTGAAGACGTCGAGCTGCAGCTTCCAGCCGTCCTTCCAGCGGTAGCCGGCGCGGGCGTTGACCACGCCAATCGCGGGGCTTTGCAAGAAACCGTCGGCGGTCAGGGGGCGCTGCGAAATGTAGCGATATTTGAACGCGCTGAACCAGCCCGTCGACTCGCCGAACTCCACCACCGCCGTCGCCACGATCGGCGGCGCGTTCACCAGATAATTGCCCGGCGCATTGCCGAGGAAGGTTCCCCACGCGATGCTGTCAGGCTGAAGCAGCTGCTGGTAGAGGGCGGCCTGTTCCTGGTCGAAGCCGATGAAGCGCGAATAGGTCGCGGTGACGTCGCCCTCGAAGCTCAACCACGACAGCGGCCGATAGTGATTGGTGAACTCGACGCCGAGGCGCCGGCTCGGCGGTCCGAAGACGGTATTGCCCGAGTCGCCGGCGAAGACGTTTTCCGATCTCAGCTGAATCCAGAACAGCGTCAGCGCCGACTCGAGCCCGTCGATCGCCTTGGTCTTGACGCCGACTTCCGCCGCGGTCGAGGGGGACAGCAGCGGACGCTTGGCGACCCACAGATAGCCGAGATCGTCCGTCGCTTCGTTGGTGGAATAATTCTGCGTCGTGCCGCGCGCGTCGGTCGAGTGGAAGCCGCGGCCGAAATTCAGGTAGAAATCCGTCTTGTCGTCGAAGGGATTGATGATGACCGAGGCTTTCGGGCTGATGAGCTGCGCCGCGCTGGCGCCGCTGTTGTACGGCGCGGTCCAGAGCTTCACCGGCTGCGCCGGGTCTTCGTTGAGATAGCCGACGATCGGAGCGGCGTATGGCGATTGCAGGCCGTTGACGCTGGCCCAGTAATAGTCGTAGCGCGCGCCGACGATCGTCGTGAGCCAGGGCGCCCATTTGGTCTTCACGTCCGTCAGGAGGCTCATATTGCCTTCCGCCACGGCGTCGTTGCGGATGGCGTCGTAGGCCGCGCGGCGGAAGGTGTCCTGCAGGCCGACGCGAATGTCGTCCCAGCGCGTCTGATAGCCGAAGCGAAGCTCGGACGGAAAGTCGAGAAAATTGAACCTGATGCCGTGGATGCCGTTCGAGCCCAGAATGGTGCGGCGGTCGAACTGACGGAACTGGTCGCCCAACACCGGATTGGTGAGGAAATAGGTGAAGTTGTTGTAGAGCTCCAGCGTCGAATGGATCGCATAGGCGTTGACGCGGGAATAGTTGTTCTCGCCTTCCCGGTTCCAGTGGCCGGACAGGCTGAAACGGGTCGTATCGCCGCCGTCCGTCGGACTGAGCGACCCCCAGCGCGAAATGAGCCCCGTATCCACGGCCCGAAGGGGAAGCTGGTCCGTCGAGGTCCAGTGGTTGGCGTAGGCCATGCCGGTCACGCCGAAGCCATTGGCCTCGTCGCCGCGCGAGTAGCGCATCACGGCGTTGATCTTGCGGACATTGTTCGGCACGACCCAGGGGCCGTTGTAGATCGTCGCCTCGGCCGCGCCCAGAATGTCGCCGCCCATGAAGCTCCAGGACTTCATGCCGAACTGGCGGCCATAGCCGAACTCGCCGGCGCTCGACGTGAAGACGCCCTGCGGCACTCTCTTCAGATATTGCATCCGGATGGTGCCGGCGTTCGAAAAGTCGCCGTCTTCGACATTGTAGGGGCCCTTGCGCGCATCGACCGAGGCGAGCAGCTCGGGCATGACAAAATTCGCGTCCGCATAGCCCTGGCCATGGCCATGTGTGCGCATGTTGAGCGGCATGTCGTCGAGGTAGAGCGCAAGATCGGTGCCGTGGTCGAGGTCGAAGCCGCGCAGATAATATTGGTTCGCCTTGCCCTCGCCGCTGTGCTGGGTGACCGCGAGACCCGGCACGATTTCGAGCGCCTCGCCCGGCCGGTAGAAGGGGATGGCGTTGACCTGGCCGCCGGTAAAGAACCGCTCGCTCGACGAGGTCATCTGCTTCGGGCCGGTCGGATAATCGATCTTCGGGCCGAGCGCGGTGTCCTGCTCCGTGCTGGGCTCCACCGGTCCCGGCGACGGTTGAGCGGCCACCACCGCGGGAACCGCGCGCACCGGAGCCTGAGTTCGCGGCGCCGGCTTGCTCGCCACCCGGCGCGGCTGACGCCCGCCAACGTTGATCGTCGGCAGGGTTGCCTGCGCAAAAGCCTCGCCTGCGCAACAGGCGGCCAGGAGCGCGGCGAGGGAGATTTGCGTGCGGCGGGCGAACATCCTGGCGGTCTCCACAAATTGGCGCAGCTATTTTTTTCTTTGCCTTACGCTGATTTGAGCGGTCGTGCGCGCCTGCGCCTCTATTGGCGAAGAGGCGTTCTCTCCGCAGAGAGCCATGGACCTGACCTCGGACTTTGCTTTGGGCGGTTCATTGTCGCTCCCGACGGCCGTTGTGATTTTTCTGAAAATTTGTCTTACGGGGGACGCGACTGTCAATCAGGCCGCCAAGAATTGGCGGGCGAGTAACTTTTTTGCAACAGACGGTTAAGGAGCCGTTAATCATGAGCGTGCGGGTGGTCCGGCGCGGTCTGGCTGGCCGCCGGATCGCCATCTTCCGCCTCGGCCGGGACAACGACAAGCTGGCCGTAGCGCACGCCGCGCTCGCCGATCAGATGGCTGGCGAAGTGTTCGACCTCGGATTTCTGGCCCTTGAGCAGCGAGACCTCCAGGCAGCTCGAGGCGTCGAGATGCACATGCAGCGTCGCAATGGACATGTCGGCGTGGGTGTGGTGGTCGTGGACGAGCTTCCTGGAGAGCTGGCGCGTCTCGTGGTCATAGACATAGACCAGCGCGGCGACGCAGGGCCGCGCATGGTCGTCGGCCCTGGGCTCTTTGAGCAGGCCGGCGCGCACGAGATCGCGCACCGCCTCGGAACGGTTCTGATGCCCGCCCGCCTCCATGTAGCGATCGAGCGCGCTCATCAGCTCGTCGTCTATCGTCACCGTCACGCGCTGCATCGCCGCCCCTGCTCCGGCCCGTCGCCTCTTACGCTTTCTACCGGCCGGCGCCGTCGCCCGCAACGAAGCTTTGTTTACACGGTCTTGTCCGGGCCCTGCGCCTTTGGCATGGTGCGCGCCAACCAAAACAAAAGGAAACGTTGAAGATGACGGGGTTCTGGAGGAGGCTGGCCGCCTCGGCGCTGTTGTGCGTCGGCGCGGTCGTGGGAATGGCGGCGCCCGCTCTGGCGCATACGCCCGATATATCGACGGGCAAGATCGCCCCGGCCGGCGAGCGCGTCTATGTCGTGGACGTTGGCTTCCTCGCCACCGATCTCGAGCGCATGTTCCAGGAGACGATGGACGAGCGCGCGAGCGTCGATCTGTCGCCTCCCGGAGTGCTGGAGGAGGAGATCGGCAAATTCGTCGGCAAGCGCGTCGCCATGCGCGACGAGACGGGCCGCGCCTGCATGGCCAAGGTCGAGAAGGCGGGCGAGGACCCGACCAACCAGGACAGCGCGCTCGTCGTCATGCGCTTCGACTGCTCGGGAACGACCGGCAAGGTCTTCTATGACCCGACCAAGCTGCTGGCGGCGCAGGGGTCGAAAGGCAAGCACCTCATCTCTCTGACGGGGACGCCAAACGCCGGCGAGACCATGCGCTATCCGCAGGACCCGCCGCTCGACCTCGCGCAGCCCATGGAGACAACGGCGCAGCTGATGAAGAAGTTCTTCGAGGCCGGCGTCGAGCATATCGTCACCGGCTACGATCACCTGTGCTTCCTCTTCGCGCTGATCCTCTGGGCCCATCGCGTCTGGCCGGTGGTGAAGATCGTCACGGCCTTCACCATCTCCCACTCGATCACCCTGTCGCTCGCGGCGCTCAACATCGTCACCCTGCCCTCGACGCTGACGGAGGCGCTGATCGCTCTTTCGATCGTTTACGTCGCGGCGGAAAACTTCTGGTCGAAGAACGTCGACAAGAGATGGCGCAACACTTTCCTCTTCGGCTTCATCCACGGCTTCGGCTTCGCCTCCGCCCTCACCGAAATGGGCGTGCCGCAGGGCGCCGTCGTGCCGGCGCTCGCCGCCTTCAACATCGGCGTCGAGGCGGGCCAGATCGCCATTGTGATGGCCGTGCTGCCGGTGCTGCTCTACATCGACCGCCACACCGACGGAAAACGCCACGACAAGCTCGTCTATGCGCTGTCCGCGCTCATCGGCCTATTCGGCGCCTTCTGGTTCCTGCAACGCATCGGCGTGATCCCCGGCGCCTGACCGGAACAAAAACAAAGCGCGGATGGCGAGCCATCCGCGCTTTGAAACGGCGATAAAAAAGCCCGGCCTTATTTCTTGGCCAGAAGCTCTTCCACCTTGGCCGCGCCCTGCTTGGTGAGCGCAATGACGCGCGGCGTCGCCCAGGCGATGAACTCCTTCGTCAGCCTCACCGCCATGCAGCCGACCATCGTCACCGTTTCGACCGTCTTGTCGAACCAGGGGAGCATGGGGCTGTCCGCCGGGATCTTCGCGCGCAGCCAGGCGACGGCGGCCTTGGTCTTCTCGGTGGCGAGCGCCGTGAGCAGCGCGACCGGGTCGGCCGAAGGCGTATTTTCGATCGCGGCGCGCAGGCGCGCGATCTCCTCGGCCGCCTCGTCGGCGCGGCGATTGGCGTCGTCGGCCAGGCGGGTCAGATTCTGCACCAGCGCCGTAGCGGAGGCTTTCTCCTGGGCGAGCCGGTCGCGCTCGGCGGCGGCCGCGGCAAGCTGCTCTTTCAGTTCGTCCCGCTCCTTGGCGTAGACGTTGGCCTTGGCGACAATCTCCGCTCTTTCGAAATTCTGGCGGTCGCGATCGCCCCGAATCGCTTTCAGCTGCTCCCGAAGGCTCTCGAGCTCGGCGCGGGTGACTGTCTCTTCAGGTTGCGCAAGTGATTCGTCGGACATGTCCGTCTCCTTGATGCGGTTGCGCAACGCGGGTTGCGGCGGAAAGGCGGGGAAGCGGTTCGGCTTCGAGAAACGCTCGTCAACGAGATCAAGGAATATGGTTAATTTTTTGATTACGGCCAAATCGTCTTTTTTCGGAACGCTCACGCTTGCGCCTGTCGTTTTGGCTCGCTCCAAAGGTTAACGCGCCCGCGCCGCACCTTGATAATGTTGCAGCAGGGCGGCGCAGTCACGGGGCGCGAAGAGGCATTTGTCGCGTGCGGCGGCGACGAGGGCGTCCGCCCCCGCCTGAGCCAGTTCCCGCGCGCCCAGTTCGACCGGCGCCCGCCGCTGGGATTTGGCTGCCGCTGAACTCGCCCGCGATTGCGTTGAATCTGACGGGCCCTCGGCCCCGCGCCAGCCGAGCGCGAACAGTACGAGCGCGATGCAAGCGACGCATTTGAGGAGAAAAAACAAGGGCTGATCTCCGCCGGATCGGGCGCCTGAGAGAACACGCCGTCCGTAACCTTTGTCGCGCTCGGGGATTGAGCAGAAGTAAACGCGCCCCCGCCTCGCAAAATGGCAGGGAGACAACCAAAATAAAACCTTTGCGCTTGCGCCGACGCCAGAGGGCCGTCCTCGCGCAGAACCGCTCAGCACTCATTAAGACTGCTCAGCCACCTTCCTGTCGAGCAGGAGCGCGCCGTTGCGTATTTTGGTTACCCAATCGATGTCCCCGGAAGGTCCGTTGCGTTTTCTCGACCATCTCATCCACGAAAGCGCGGGCGGAAACCCGCTCGAACGCGCGCGCCATCGCTTCTTCATGCTGCCGCGCCTCCTTTTTGCCGGCTGCGCGCTCGCCAGCGCGCCAATGTGGCTCTTCGTCTACGGGCCGCCGACGCCTCACGAGGCCTTGATCTTCCTTCTTGCGCAGACGCCGCTCGTCGCCGTCGCCGCGTTCGCGCGCACGGGTCGGCTCGTCCTTGCGCAGAGCATCTCCATTTTCGGCTGGCTCGCCTTGTCCTCGGCGCTCTATGCGGGCGCAGGCGCAACAGGCCCCGCCGTGGCCTCGCTGACCATCGCGCTCGTGGAAGCCGCGCTGGCGGCGCCGGGCGCCGCGCCGATCGTCCTCGCCGAGGCGGCGGCCATCGCCGCGATTTCGGCGGGTCTCGCTGTGAAAGACTTCGGCGGCCTCGACCTTTCCGCAGCTTTCCCGATCTTCGCCGCGCCGCTCATCCTCTACGCCGCCTTTCTCGCGCGCTGCGCCGTGCGCGCCGAGAGCGGCGAGAAAAACCCGGCCGAAGCGGCGAGCGCGCGGGATCTGCGTCTGCTCACCGGCGCGCTCGGCGACATCGTCCTGCATCTCGACCGCAGCGGCGCCGTCGTCGCGCCCATCGGCGACGCGCACAAGTCCTATGGGCTGGAGCGCGGCGACCTCGTCGGGCGCGGCTTCTTTCAGAGGGTTCACATCGGCGACCGTCCGGCTTTTCTCAAGCTCGTCTCGGACGCCGCCGCGCAAGGCGCGCCCTGCGCCGCCGTTCTGCGCGTCCAGGTCGGGCTCGCGCCTTCGGCTTCGGGCGACTACGCCGAGCCGGTGTTCAACAATTTCGAGGCGCGCATGCGCCGCGCGGATGCAACGGCCGGGGAGACGGACGGATCGACGGCTCCCGTCGTCTGCCTTCTGCGTGACGTGACGGCGCAGACGCGCGCGGAAGAGGCCATCACGGCGGCGCGGGCGGAGAGCGCGCGCGCCGCCGCGATGAAGGAGCGCTTCCTCGCCAATGTCAGCCATGAATTGCGTACGCCGCTCAACGCGATCATCGGCTTTTCCGAGATGCTCGCCAATCCGGCGCTCTCGCCCGCGGATCCGATCAAGCAGCGCGAATATGCGCGCATCGTCGCGGATTCGGGCAATCACCTGCTTCAGATCGTCAACACGATCCTCGACATGTCCAAGATCGAGGCGGGCGCGATGCAGCTCAACCCTGAGCCCTTCTCGCTCCCCGAGCTTCTCGACCAGTGCTGCGACATGATGCAGCTCAAGGCCGACGAAGGCGGCGTGCGGCTCCTGCGCGACTACGGCCGCGACTCGGCGCAGCTCGTCGCCGACAAGCGCGCCTGCAAGCAGATCACGCTCAATCTTCTGTCGAATGCGGTGAAATTCACGCCGGCCGGCGGTCGTGTGAGCGTGCGCGTCGCGCCCGAGGGCAACCTCCTGTCCCTGACGGTGGCCGACACCGGCATCGGCATTGCGCCGACCGATCTCCCGCGTCTCGGCGACCCCTTCTTTCAGGCGAGCGCCACGCACGGCCGCGCCTATGAAGGCACCGGGCTCGGCCTTTCCGTCGTGCGCGGTCTCGTCGGGCTGCACGGCGGCGCCATCGTCATCGAAAGCGCGCCGAAGAAGGGCGCGGCCGTGACGGTGCGTCTGCCGCTCGACTGCCGCGCGCTCGCGTCTGCCCCTGGCTCTGCCTCCGGGGCCGCCGCCAGGATCGAAACCATTCCGCGCCATGGCGCCGCTTTTGGCGCGGTCATTCGCCACGACGAAGAGACGGTGAAGAAAATTGCGTGACGTTTCTCTCAGCGACCAGAGGTTCGACGACTTCCCCGAGGAACGCGCCGCGTCGCCCAAGCGCCGCGGAGCGGGCGCCGCCCCCTCCCCCGCGCGGGCGCCCAAGAAAAAGCCCGCGCGCGGCGGCATGTTCGAGAAGCGCCGCCTCGGCGTCCTGACGCTCGTCGGCATCGGCGGCCTCGCCCTCGTCGGCGTGCCGATGAACGCGCTGTTCTTCCAGGACGGCCGCCATCCCGCGCCCCTCTTCTCGACGCATGTGGTCACGCCCGAGAAGAGCCCCGTCGCGGAAACGCCGACGCCGCCGGCCCGCCCGGCGAAAATCGAAGCCGCCGCGCGCGAGGCCGAGGCCGTCAAGACCGAGGCGGCGCCCCGGATCGGCCCGAAGGCCGCAGCAAAGCCGGAGCCCGCGAAGGTCGATCCGCTCGCGGCGCTCCTGAAAACCGACCCCGCCCCCGCCGCCAAGCCGGAAAAGAAGCAGCCTGCCGCGAGCCGGGACCAGATCGGCTCGCTGCTCGGAAGCGACGCCAAAAAGTCCCCCGCCGCCCCGGCCGAAACGCCGGCGGCGGGGCCCGACCGCAATGTGCTCTCCGCGCAGCGCGCCCTGCAACGGCTCGGCTATGTGGTGAAGCCGGACGGGATCATGAGCCCTGGCCTACGCAAGACCATCGCGAAGTTCGAGCAGGACAACGGCCTCTCCGCCACGGGCGAACTCACGCCAAAGGTCGTGAAGGCCATCGCCGCGAAGGCGGGGGCGGGGGCCGGGGCGGGGCGCCCTCAGTGACGGGCTTGGACCAGAGGCGCGTCGCGCACTAAGTTGGGCTGATGCGTCTACGATCCGACATTTTTGCCGCCGCCCTCATCCGCCGGGCCGAAGCGCAGGGCGCCGTCGCCATGCTGCGCCGGCGCGGCTCGGCCGAGGCCGGCGCCCTTTTCATCAAGCTCGATCGGCTCGACGGCCGCGCGGCCGTCTATGGTCCCGCCCCGCAAAGCGAGGCGCCGCCGGAGGGCGTGGATCGTCTTTTTTCCAAGGTCCATGCGGGCGATTGGGTCGATTCCGCCGAGGCGGAGGCGCGCCTCAAGCGTGAGATCATGTTCGACCCCGACCTCTGGATCATCGAGATCGAAGACCGCGACGGGCGCGTCTTCGTCGATCTCGCCGCCTGACCCTCTCACGCGGACCGATCGGCCTTGCGCAACGGCGCGGGGCCGAGAACCTGCGCCGGACGCCGCCAGCCGGGCGCCGCCGCGAGATCGTCGCGTCCGCTCACGCGCCGTGCGGCCTCGCGCTCGCCTTTCAGCCCGCCGACAGTCGCGGCAATGATCTGCGTGGCGGCGCGTTGCGGTATGGCGCGCACGAGCGCAGAGAGCGTGGGCGCCCGGTTCGCCTCCTGAGCCAGGAAGATGCGGGAGGCCGCATCGGGATCGACGCCGAGCGCCGCCAGCGCCAGCGCCAGCGGTTCGCCCTGCGCGTCGGATAGGATCGCCGCGGCGCGCTCCCGGCGACAGTCGAGGGCTTCGGCGAGGATCGCCACCATGCCCGCGCGGTCGCTTTCCAGGGCGGCGGCCTCGAGCCGCACGGCAAGCGCCGGATCGGCGGGGCGGCGATCCGCCTTCCCTGTGGACAGCGCCCGCCGGCATGCGTTCAGGATGATGTCCGTACGCTCGTGGCGCGTCGCGGCGAGAAAGAGGCCCTCGGCCTCGCCGCTGAAATCGTCGCGGTCGAGCAGGATGCGCCCCAGGGTCAGATCGTCGCGCGCCGCCAGAGCGAGCGCGCGCCGCGCGCCCGCGTCGAGCCGGAGGCTCCAGTTGGCGGCGAGGGCGCGAAAGGTTTCGGCTTCGCCACGCTGAATGAGCGCGTCGACGACATCTCGATCGAGCTCGGCGCGTCGGGCGACCGCGCAGGCAAGATGCGCGCCGCCCTGCGCGGCGGCCAGCAGATCGGCGCGCGGGAGGGCGGGAGCAAATTGCAGGGCAAGCTCGGCGCAAGGCCCGCCCTTGGCGAGAAGACACGGAAAGACCGACGCCGGCGTCTCGGGATGCATGCATAAGGGACGGGCGATGCGCGCCGCGGCGTTGGCGTCGACGATATCGATGAGGCCAAGCGCAAGTTGTTCGAATTGCTTGATGTCGCCAATCGGATGCATCTGCCGCGCGACAAACTGGTCGACGATGGCGCCAAGAAGCGCGGCATGGTCGATCCGTCGCCCTGACATATCTCGATGCATGGATCGGCTACTCACTCGAACGCTTACGCAACTGGAGGAGAGAGACTAGCCCCGGGTCGTTAGCGGAACATTAACCCTCGCCGCCCCCTAATTCCGTTCAGAGTTGATTCATTTTGGACCAAAGCCGCCACGAAGAGGTCGACATGGGGGAGGTCATCGCCTTCGGATTGCGTGGGAACATCCCGCGCCGTGTGAGCGAGCCGCGCACCGGCGACGCTCAAATATTGTTCTTCCTCGGCGTGCGCTACCTGCGCATGGACGAGACGCCCGCCCTCGAGACGCACACGCCGGGCCGGGGGCCGCAGGGCGGCAAGAAGCGCAAGAGCCGCGCCAGGGGCTGAGGGAGCGTGATCTTGGCCATGGCGCCGGGCGACGACTCGCATTAAGGTCTCGTCGCGGGGGCCGGGATGAGCGACGCACGGGCGGCTGAACATCGGGAGCTTGGCGGCGGCATTGTTTCGATCGCGCCGCGCCTCTACTGGCCGCCGGAGGCGCTACGGCGCGCCTACGCCGAGGAAGTCGAGCTCAGGCGGCCCTTTCTGTGGCGCGCAGTCGGCGCCATTGGCGGCGTGGTCCTCTATTTCAGCGCCAACCGCGAGCCTTCGCTCACCCTTTGCTTCGGGGCGCTCGCCAGTGTCGTCCTGATCGCCTTTCTCACCCGCCGCCACGCGCGCGCCCATGGACTTTTTCTCGCCCTCGCCTTCGTGGCGGCCGGCTTTGCCGCGGGAGCCTGGCGCACGGCGCGGGTCGCGGCGCCGGTCGTCGCAAGGACGGGCGTCGGCGAATTGACGGGATTCGTCGAAGAGATCGACCTGCGCGCCAGCGGCGCGCGCTTCATCCTGCGCGTCGCGAGTGCGGAGGGTTTTTTGAATGATGTTGCGCCCGCGCGCGTGCGCCTCACAATGCGCGGCGAGCCGCATTTCGCCGCGGGCGACTTCATCGCCCTGAAGGCGCGGCTTCTGCCGCCCGCGCGGGCGGCGCTGCCGGGCGGCTATGATTTTGCGCGGGACGCCTATTTCGCGCGGATCGGCGGCGTCGGCAGCGCGCTCGGCCGCATCGAGACCATGCCGCCCCCCGATCCGGCGCCGGTGTCGCTACGTTTTTTCGCCGGGGTCGACCGCGTGCGAAATGCGCTCGCGCTGCGCGTCGACAGGACGATCGGCGGCGACGCCGGCGCGATTGCCGCGGCCATGGTCACGGGCAAGCGCGACTTTCTGTCCGAGAATGCCAAAGATCTCATCCGGCGCGCCGGCATTTTTCACATCGTCACGATCTCCGGCATCCAGATGACGCTCGTCGCCGGCATTTTCTTCGTCGGCCTGCGCCGTCTGCTCGCGACGTCGCAGACGCTCGCCCTCAACTATCCCATCAAGAAATGGGCGGCGGCGCTCGCCATCGTCGGCGCAATTCTGTACGACATCGCCACCGGCTCGCGCGTCGGGACGGAGCGCGCGCTGATCATGACGCTGATCATGCTCGCCGCCGTGCTGTTCGATCGGCCGTCGCTCTCCATGCGCAATCTCGCGCTCGCGGCCTTCTTCGTCGTCGCCTTCGAACCGGAGGCGATATTGGGCGCAAGCTTCCAGCTCTCCTTCGCGGCTGTCGCGGCGCTCATCGCCGTCTATGAATGGCGGGGCCAGCGTCTCGCCCACAGCCGCTCGGGGATGGCGCCTTCCCCGCCCGGACGTTTTGCGGAGTGGCGCGAAATTCTGGCCGAGCGTCTTTTGCATGGCCCTGGCGCGCTCGTGGTCGCGACGCTCTGCGCCACTTCCGCGACCGCCTCCTTCATGGCCTATGACTTCCACGAGATCAGCCCCTATGTGCTGATCGGCAATCCTCTGACGCTCGCCGTCATCGAGTTTTTCGCCGTGCCTTGCGCGCTTCTCGGCGCCGCGCTCTACCCCTTCGGGCTCGACGGCTTTATCTGGCGATGGCTGGAGATGGGCATCCATCTCGTCACATGGCTTGCCGGCCTCATCGCCAGCGCGCCCGGCGCCAGCCTTCAGGTGAAGGCTTTCGCGCCCTGGGCGATCGTCTTCCTTGCCCTCGCCGTGCTCTCCGCGGTGCTCTGGCGGACCAGCGCGCTGCGCGCCACGGCCATTCCGCTGGCGCTGATCGGGCTTCTCGGCGCCAGGAGCGGCGCCGGATTCGATCTCGCCATCCCCGCGTCGGGAGACGCAGCGGCGATCCGTCTCGCCTCGGGAGAACTCGCTTTGCTCGGCAGGAGGCCCGGCGCCTTCGCGGCGGAACAATGGCTGCGCGCCGACGCCGACGGCCGAAGCGTCGTCGAAGCGAAAAACGGGACCGCTTGCGACGATTACGGATGCGTAGCCCGTCTGGCGGACGGGCGTTTTGTGGCGCTCGTCACCGCGCGCGGCGCTTTTCTCGAAGATTGCGCGCGGGCCGCCATCGTCGTCACGCCGCTGCGCGCGCCCGAAGGCTGCGGCGCGCCGCTCGTCATCGACCGTATCAGGCTCGCGGAAACGGGGGCCGTGTCCTTGCAGTTCGCCAAGGAAGGCGGCGCCCTGTGGACGACCGCGCGCGGGGTCGACGAGGACCGGCCCTGGTCTCCCCGCCCGCCGCCCGCGACCGGGCGCGCCGCGGCGCCCGAGGATGAGGAGAGCGAGGAAGCGGAACTTTCGGAACCGATGGAATGAACCACAGCGGCGCGAAAGCGTCGCGTCGCGTCCCAGTCAAAACGACGGGGTTTGCGAGGGAGCGGAGCCGCCCCGCCCGCCTCACGTCGTCCGCCCGCGAGAAGCGGGATGGGCGAACCCCTTCAGAGCCGATATGACTATCCCTGTAAATCAGGCGGAAAGGTTCAATATTTCCGCAACAGGCTGACGAGCTTGCCCTGGATTCGCACCTTGTCGGGGCCAAAAATCCGGGTCTCATAGGCGGGATTGGCCGCTTCCAGCGCGATGGAGGCGCCGCGCTTGCGCAGCCGCTTCAGCGTCGCCTCCTCGTCCTCGATCAGCGCCACGACGATGTCGCCCGAGTCCGCGTGATCCTGCTTCTTGATGACGACCGTATCGCCATCGAGAATGCCGGCCTCGATCATCGAATCGCCGCGCACCTCGAGCGCGAAATGCTCCCCATTCGAGAGCATGTCCGGCGGCATGCTGATCGTATGGCTGCGGCTCTGAATGGCCGAGATCGGCGTGCCCGCCGCGATGCGCCCCATGACGGGGATCGCCACCGGTTGATTGCCCGACTCCTCGCGTTCGCTCAGCGGGCGGACGCGACCGAGATTGCCCTGAATCACCGCTGGCGCAAATTTGCCCCCACGGGAGCCGGCGCCGCCCCTGGGCGTCGCGGACTCGGGCAGACGCAGCACTTCGAGCGCACGGGCGCGATTGGGCAGACGGCGGATGAAGCCCCGCTCCTCGAGGGCGAGAATGAGCCGATGGATGCCGGATTTGGACCGCAGATCGAGCGCGTCCTTCATCTCGTCGAAAGAGGGCGGAACGCCCGATTCCTTTAGCCGCTCATGAATGAAACGCAGCAGATCGCTCTGCTTTTTCGTCAGCATGGAACGCCCCTGTCGCCACGGTGACAGCCCCTTGAGAGCAGTCGCGCGTCACAAACAAATCATGAACGATTCTTAGACGTTCCCTTTGCGTTCCGCAAGGGCAAATGCGGCAGGACGGTCGCCAGGAAAAGCCTCGCGCGCGCCGGCGAAGCGACGCCCGCCCGCTATTTCTTCAGCTTCAACGCCCGCTTGATCGAAGACGTCGGACCATCGTCGGCGGTGGCGGCGAGCGCCGACATGTCCCGGCGCGTATCCGTCGACAGCGCCCGCGCGACGCTCGTCGTTTCCGCCGGGCGGGCCGGCGTCGCCGCCTTGGCGGCGGCCATGGTCACGACCGGCGATTTCGCGGCGAGCGGCGCAGGCTTGCCGCCGCGCGCCGCCTTGTCCTCGAGCGCGATCTCCTCCGGCGGCGCGACCGCCTCGGGCCGGCTCGTCTCGGCGACCTTGGAAAGGAAGCTCGGATGCATGCCGCCGTCCTGATACACGACGCGCACCGGCTTCACCTCCTGCGAAAGCTCGGCAATTTTCGCCTCGTCCTTCGCGGCCTTGGCGGAGACGCTGGCGACGATCTCGGGGTCCTGCCTGAGCGGCGGACAGGCGGAAAGCGGATCCAGATGCCCGTCCGATTCGGCGTTGAAGACATAGCGACGGCCACAGAAGGCGACCTGCGGCTCCTCCTTCGTCACCTCGAAGTGGTCGCTGCCTTCCTTGAGGTTCTTCCAGAAACCGATGTTGGGGTCGAGCCGGTGCTTGGCCAAATTGTCCGCTGTCATGCGGAATGGAAACGACTGCATCTGAATCGAGCGCTGGCCGCCCTCGAAGGAGGAGCGCGCGACGGCGTAGATTTCGGCGATCTGCGCGTCCGTCATGGAGAAGCAGCCCGCCGAGGAGCAGGCGCCGTGCACCATGATGGTGCCGCCGGTATGCCCCAGCGCCCTGTCGAGCTGGTTGGGATAGCCGACGTTGAAGGACAGATAATAGGACGAATTGGGATTCATCTGCGCCGGGCTGATCGAATAGAAGCCCTCCGGCACCTGACGGTCGCCCTCGCGCGTCTTGGGTCCGAGCTGGCCCGACCAGCGGCACATGGGATAGGTCTTGAGATGGACGTATTTGCCGTCGGCCCCCATCTTCCAGATCTCGAGCTCGGCCTCTTTCTTGTAGGCGCGGATCAGCATGGGCGATTCCTTGCTGGCGCCGACTTTCTCCATGAGGGCGAGGGTCTCGCGCGGGATCGGCGCGAGGGAGCGATGGGACAATCCGCTGTCCTGGCAGGCGGCAAGTGAGAGCGCGACAAGAGACAGCGCGGCGAAGGCGGCGGCCGATACGGCCGGCTTCAGGACCCGGTATGTCATGCTCTCGAGCTCCCTTCAGCGTCCCTGCCCGCCGCTCACGCAAGCCGACGGGCGAGGGCCTCCCAGCCCATCTGGCTGCTTAGTCCCAACATTGGGCGACAAAGTGTTCGTGGCGCCTCTGGAGGGGTTGGAACAAGAGCTTTTTACGCATTTACCTTAACGCTTCTCGTCGAGCTTGCGCCCCATGTTGAGAAACTTTTCGGCGCGGGCGTGACGCAACTGCTCGCGCGACAGATTAGTCAGGCGCGAAAGCTCCAGCGAGACCGCGTCGCCGACGGCAGCAATGGCGGCGGCGGGATCACGATGGGCGCCGCCCGCAGGCTCCGCGACGATCAGGTCGATGATCCCGAATTTCAGCAGATCCTGCGCGGTGATCTTCATGCTGGTCGCGGCGTCCTGCGCCCTGGCCGAATCGCGCCACAGGATCGAGGCCGACGCCTCGGGCGAGGCGACGGTGTAAACCGCGTGCTCGAGCATCAGCACCTTGTTGGCGGCCGCGATGGCGATGGCCCCGCCCGAGCCGCCCTCCCCCACCACGACCGCGACATTGGGGACGCCAAGCTGAAGCGAGGCGTCCGTCGAGCGGGCGATGGCCTCGGCCTGGCCGCGCTCCTCGGCGTCGATACCCGGAAAGGCGCCGGCGGTATCGACGAGCGAGATGACCGGCAGGCCGAAACGGTCGGCGAGCTCCATGAGGCGAACGGCCTTGCGATATCCCTCGGGGCGCGCCATGCCGAAATTGTGGTGCAGGCGGCTCGCGGTGTCGGAGCCCTTCTCCTGACCGATGATGCAGACCGGCTCTCCCCGGAAGCGGCCGAAGCCGCCGACGATGGCCGAATCCTCGCCGAAGAAGCGGTCGCCGGCGAGCGGCGTGAATTCGGTGACGAGCTGCTTGACGTAATCCGAGAAATGCGGCCGCTGGGGATGGCGCGCGACCTGAATCTTCTGCCAGGGCGTCAGGCCCGCATAGAGATCCGCGAGCGCCTTGGCGGCCTTCGCCTCGAGCTTGGTCAGCTCCTCGGCGATAGACACCCCTTCGCCTTTCTCGGCCAGTGTGCGCAGCTCCTCCACCTTGGTTTCGAGTTCGGCGACGGGCTTTTCGAAGTCGAGATAGGAGCGCATGGACGAGGGGGATTCCTTGCTTGAAAGCCTTCGGGCAGCCGGGGGCGGCTTCGCGCGCGCAAACTCGCCGCTCGGCGCTACGAAGTCAAGAAAAGGACGGCGCCGGGCTCGAACCAGCTTTGTGTAGCATCATCCACACATCGAAGTCGCTGGCGGGCGGGAATGGCGAGAGACACGAAAAAAGGCGCGAAAAGCGAGGTCCTTTCCATGCGCATGGACCCGGCGACGCGCTTCCTTGTGGATTTCGTCGCCAGATGCAAGGGGCAAAGCATCTCGACGGTGGTGGAAAGAGCCATTCAGGAAGCGGCGGACAGGATCAATCTTGCCGACGATCCCCGAACGGGGGAAATCAAATGGACGCATTTCTGGCATATCAACGAAGGCGTCCGCTCGCTGAAAATGTGGTCGGAGAAGAAGCTCTACCCGAACTATGAGGAGCAGTTCATCGTTTCCTTCGCCAACATGCACTGGCCGTTCTTCTACGTGACGGAAAAACGGACAGCCTACAAGGAAGCCTATATCGACATCATCTGGCCGCAGATCGACGAATTCGCAGAGATTTGGCGCAACACGCGGACGACGGACAGATGGGCGGCCGGAAGAGCCATGCGCACCGTTATTCTGAACGCCGGCGTTCAGCCGCCCGACTGGCCCCCGAGGCCGCCAGCGCCGGCGCCGGCGGCGGCCCAGAAGAACCCGCCCGGCCAGTCCGGCGAGGGCAAGGCTTCCTGATCGCAGTTGATCCCCGCGCCGGTCGCGGTAGAAACACCCCAAAAAGGGAGTCCGCCGCCTTGAGCTCGACCCGTCCCGCCGAAAGCCGTTTCGTCGTCGCCGCCGACGGTCTCCGTCTGCATTATCTCGATTACCCGGCGCCGGAAGCGGCGCGCCTGCCGCTCGTCTGCCTGCCGGGCCTCGCGCGCACGGCCGATGATTTCTGGCGCGTGGCCGAGGCCGCGCGGGAGCGGCGGGTGCTCGCGCTCGATTATCGCGGGCGCGGGCGATCGGCGTGGGACAAGGACTGGCGCCGTTACGATCTCGATGTCGAGCAGGACGATATTTTCGCGGTTCTCGTCGAGGCCGGCGTGACGCAGGCGGTTTTTCTCGGCACGTCGCGCGGCGGGCTGCATACGATGCGCATCGCGCAGGCGCGGCCCTCGCTGGTGCGCGCGGCGATTCTCAACGACATCGGCCCGAAGATCGAGAAGGACGGGCTTCTGCGCATCAAGCGCTATGTCGGCAAGCTGCCGCCGCTCTCGCGGCTCGCCGAGGCGATCGCGCTCATGCGCATGACGGCCGCGCCGCAATTCACGGGCGTCAGCGCCGAGGAATGGGAGATCTATGCGCGCCAGACCTTCGTCGAGACGGAGGGGCGAGTCGAGCTCCGCTATGATCCGGCGCTCAACCACACGCTCGACGCCGTCACGCCGGACGCGGAATTCGAGGAATTCTGGGAGCCCTTCGCGACGCTGGCGAAAGTCCCGATCCTCGCCCTGCGCGGCGAGACAAGCGATATTCTTTCTCAGGACGTCTTCAACGAAATGGCCCGACGCGCGCCGCTCCTCGAGCGTCATACTGTGCCGGGACAGGGCCATGCGCCGCTGCTCCTCGATCAGCCGACCCTTGCGCGCATCATGGCGTTCCTCGACGCCTGTCCCTGATCAGGGCGCATAGCCCTGCGCCTGATTGAGGCGCGAGATCGCCGCGCCGACGGCGACCGTCGTCGCCGCCTGGGCCCGCTGGGCGTCGAGCTGAAGCTGGCGGATCCGGTAAAAGTCGAGACCGCCGATTTCGCCCAGTGCAAAGGATTTGCGCGACAGTTCGAACTGTTCGTTGGCCACGGCGAGCCGCTTGTCGGCCAATCCCGCGGCGCGGCGCGCGGCGGCGAGATTGGCGCGGGCCGCGGCAATGTCGGCGAGCACGACACGCTTGGCCTTTTCATAATCCGCCCGCGCGCGAGTCATTTCGGCATAGGCCTCTGCGCGCCTCGGCTCCTGGCGCCCGTCCGTCGGCAGAGGGATGCGGAGGCGAACGCCGACCGTGGTGGCGTTGGTGAGCTGATCGGTGATCGGCTGCGAGAGGTCGGTCGAATATTGCCGGTTGTGCTCCTGCCGCCCAAAGACGGCGACGTCGGGGCTCTCGATCGGCGTCGCCTCGACGAGCTGGGCCTGAGCCTCGGCGCGGCGGAGCGCCGCGATCGGCGTGCGCAGCGCCGGATGATCCTCGATGTCGCCGGCGGGCTTCAGGGTTTCGAGCGTTCCGTCGGGCGGCGCGCCGCCGGTGAGCGCCTGATAGTTCACCCGCGCCACTTTTTCCGCGCCCTCCGCCTGCGCGAGCTCCGTTTCGGCGGCGAGCAGTTCGTTCTTCGCGAGCAGCGCGTCGGCCTCGGCCGCGTCGCCGAGCTCCACGCGCCGCGTCATGTCGGCGCCGATCTCGCGCGCCGTCGCCACGCGATTGCGCGCCACGCCCGCCTCCCGCACGGCGCGCTGGGCGTTCCACCAGGCGTCGCGCAACAGGCCCGCGACATCGAGGCGCCGCAAAGCGATGCGCTCCTCCACCTCTATGGCGCCCGTGGCGACTGTCGTCTCCATGGCGTCGCGCTGGCCGGGCAGCCACAGCGGCAGGCCGGCCTCGACCTCCGTTTCATTGTAATTTCGCAGATTGCCCGCGACCGCGTTGCGCTGCGTGCTCCCCAGATAGGGCGACCCCGGCGAGATCGAGCGCGTCGTGGCGTAGCGCGAGGTCACCGCGCCGAGCTGGGCCGCGAGCCCGACGCTCTGCGCGTCGATCGCCACGGCCATGTCGAGATGGCGCACGAGTTGATGGCCGAGTGGCTTCTTGCCCCGCTTCTCGACAGGCTGATCGCCCTTAACCGTCACTGCGCCGCGCGCCTTCGGCCCCGCGAGCACCGGGGCGGCAGGCGCGCAAAGCGCGGCGGCGACGAAGAGCGCCACGCGTCTCATGTACGGACCATGCGATGGGCGAGGCGGTTGCGTTTGGCGCGCAGACGCCAGCCGACGGCGCGATCATAGAGGATCGGCAACAGCACGAGCGTCAGCGCGGTCGCGGAAATCAGCCCGCCGATCACGACGATGGCGAGCGGGCGCTGAATCTCGGCGCCCGGCCCCGTGGCGAAGAGGAAGGGAATGAGGCCGAAGGCCGCGATGGTCGCGGTCAGCATGACCGGGCGCATGCGCCGCCGCGCGCCCTCGACGACGGCTTCGCGGGTCGTGCGGTTCCCCTCCGAGACCAGCTTGTTGATGTAGGAGATCAGCACCACGCCATTCAGCACGGCGATGCCGATGAGCGCGATGAAGCCGACCGACGCCGGAACCGAGAGAAATTCGCCCGAGAGCCAGAGCCCGAGAATGCCGCCGATCGCGGCGAAAGGCACGTTGCAGAAGACGAGCGTCGCCTGCAGCGCGGAGTTGAATGTGAAATAGAGCAAGAGGAAAATCAGCGCCAGAGCGATGGGCACGACGATGGCGAGCCGCGCGGAGGCGCGTTGCTGGTTCTCGAACTGCCCGCCCCATTGATAGCTGTAGCCCTTGGGCGTCTTCACATGCCGCGCGACGGCGGCTTTCGCCTCGTCCACGAAGCCGACGAGATCGCGCCCCTCGACATTGGCGAGGACGGTCGCGAAGCGACGGCCATCCTCGCGGATGACCTGGATGGGGCCGTTCTCCGCCTGCACCTCGGCAAGCTGGGAGAGCTCCACGACCTTGCCGTCGTTGGAGACCATGGGCAGGCGCGCGAAATCGACCGACGACCGCCGCGAGGTTTCGGAGCCGCGAATGACGAGCGGCGTGCGGATCGGGCCTTCGAGCACGATGCCGACCTGCTGACCGTCGACCCAGACGCGCAGGGCGTCCTGAATCTCGCCGGCGTTGAGGCCGAAGCGCCCGGCCGCCAGCCGGTCGACGCGCGCGGTGAGATAGCGCATGCCGTCGTTCTGGAGTCCGAACACGTCGCGCGCGCCGGGGATTTTCTTGAGCTCCGCCGTCACCTCGCGGGTCAGGCGGTTGAGTTCGTTGATGTCGTCGCCAAAGATCTTCACGACCACGTCGCCGCGCGCGCCGATGATCATCTCCTGCACGCGCATGTCGATCGGCTGCGAAAACGCGTATGAAATGCCGGGAATGGCGTCGAGGACCTGGCGGATTTCGCCCACGAGCCAGTCCATGCCGTGCCCGCGCCACTCTTTCTGCGGAGCGAGCGTGAGGAAATTATCCGTCTCGTTGAGCCCGACGGGATCAATGCCCAATTCGTCGGCGCCGGCGCGGGCCATCATGCCTTTCACTTCCGGCATTTTCTCCATGATCTGGCGCTGGATCAGCTTGTCGGTCTCCGCCGCCACGGCGACGCTGATCGTGGGATGCTTGCGCACGGTGATGACCGGCGTCCCCTCGTCCATCACCGGCATGAAGGTCTGGCCGATGCGCGAGAAGGCCAGGCCCGCGACGACGAGGCCGAGGATCGCGACGCCGCCCACCGCCAGCGGCCGCGCCAGGGCGATCTCGAGCAAAGGCTCGTAAATCGCCGCGATCTTGCGCACGAGCCAGGGCTCGTCCGCCGCGCCGGGGCGCAGGAGCGACGCGCTCAACGCCGGCACCACGGTCAGCGACAGAACAAGCGCCGAGCCGAGCGCGAAGGCGATGGTGAGCGCCACCGGCGCAAAGAGCCGGCCTTCGAGACCCTCGAGAGAGAGGAGCGGCAGGAACACCGTGACGATGATGACGACGCCCGAGGCGAGCGGCGTCGCGACTTCGCTCGTCGCCTCCAGCGTCATGAAGATGCGGTCGGCGAGCGTCGCGTCATGGGCGTGGGCGAGCCGGTGCTCGACATTCTCCACCACGACCACCGCGCAATCGACGAGGAGGCCGATCGCGATGGCGAGGCCGCCGAGCGACATGATATTGGCCGAAAGGCCCCAGAGCCGCATGATGCCGAATGTCGCGAGCGCCGCGAGCGGCAGGATGACGGAGACGACGAGCGCGGCGCGCAGATTGCCGAGAAAGAGCGCGAGCAGGATCACGACGAGGACGATGGCCTCGATCAACACTTTCTGCACGGTCCAGACCGCCTTGCCGATCAGCTCGCTGCGGTCGTAGAAAATTTCGATTTTCGCGCCCTTGGGCAGCAGCGGCTCGATCTCGGCGAAGCGCGCCTTGACGCCGTCTACGACCGTTCGCGCATCCGCGCCGCGCAGGCCCAGCACCAGCCCCCAGACCGCCTCGCCCTCCCCATTGCGGGTCACGACGCCGTTGCGCGGCAACGCGCCGAAGCGCACTTCCGCCACGTCGCCGACGCGCACGACGCCGGTCTTTCGCGACTCGATCACGACCGAGCGAATGTCTTCGAGCGACCGCAGCCGACCCTCGGCGCGCACCAGCAGCGCCTCCTCGCCGTCGCGGACGCGGCCGGCGCCGTCGTTGCGGTTGTTCTTGGAGAGCGCGGTTTCGAGCATGGCCACGGTGACGCCCCGCGCCGCCATGGCGGCGGGCGACGGCGCCACCTCGAAGGTGCGCACGAAGCCGCCGAGCACGTTGAGATCGGCGACGCCGGGAAGGCCGCGGATCGCCGGGCGGATCGTCCAGTCGAGCAGGCCGCGCTGCTCGGTCGGCGTCAGATCGCCGCCGACGAGCGTGAACATCAGCATCTCGCCGAGCGGCGTGACGATCGGCGCAAGGCCGCCGGTGACGCCGTCCGGCAATTGATCCTGAACCTGGGAGAGGCGCTCATTGACCTGCGCGCGCGCCCAGTAGATGTCGGTTCCTTCCGCGAATTCGAAGGTGATCAGCGTGACCGAGTATCGCGTCGTCGAACGCATGCGCACGAGCGAGGGAATGCCCTTGGCGGCGATCTCGATGGGCGCGGTCACGCGCGCCTCCAGCTCCTCGGGCGTGAGACCCGGCGCCCGCATGGCGACGAGCACCTGCACCGGCGCGACGTCCGGAAAGGCGTCGATCGGGAGCTTGAGATAGCTCACCGCGCCCCAGCCGGCGACGAACAGCGCGCAGAGGAAGGTGAGAAGCCGCTGGCGAAGCGAGAAATGGATCAGGCGCTCAAGCATGACGGGCGATCACTTGCTCTCGATCTCGGCCAGTTCGGCGAGAAGCGTCAGCAGCCCGCGCGTCGCCACCCGCTCCCCCACCTTGAGCGCGCCCTGCACGGAGGCGAATTGGGGCGTCTCTGAGACGAGCGTCACCGGAATGGCGCGGAAGCCCTCGGTTACGCGCACGAAGACCCAGTTGTGGTTGCGATGGCTGATCACCGCATCCGCCGGCACGCGCCACTGCGAGGCGCCGCCGCCCTTGACCCGGAGGATCGCCGTGACCGCCTGCCCCGGCCGCAGCGGACTGCGTCCCGGCCGGAATTCCGCCACCGCCGTCACCGACTGCGTCGCCGAGTCGACCGTATGGCCGATGCGGATCAGCCGGCCCTCGAGCCCTGCGGAGGGCAGATGGACCTTTTCGACGCTCTCGAGCGCGACCGCGCGGCTGAGCGGCACCTGCAGATTGACCCAGATGGGATCGAGCCGGGCGATGGTCACAAGCGGAGCCGAGGCCTGCACGCGCTCGCCCGTCGTGCCGTGCCGCTGGAGGATCGTGCCGCCGATCGGCGCGCGGACGAGCAGCGAGCTTGCGAGCTTGCGGTCCTTTTTCAGTTCGGCGATCTCGCTTTCGGTCATGCCGGCGAGCGCCAGGATCTGGGCGCGCTCGTCCAGCGTGGAGCGGGCCTGCGTCGCCTCGGCTCGGGTTACGATCAGCCGGCGCTCGGCGATGATCTTCTCCTTGAAGAGTTGCTCGTCGCGCCGAAGCTTTTCCGCCATCAGATTGGCGTCGGACAAGGCGTGGAGATAGGCGCGCTGGAATTCGACGAGCTCCGAGGATTTCAGCGTCGCGATCGGATCGCCCTCCTTCACGTCTTCATCCGGCGCGACGAGCAGCGTCTCGACGAGTCCGGCCGCCGGGGCGGCCACGATGCGCAACTGCTGTGGCGGCACGGTGACGACGCCCGGCACGACGATCTCGCCGACGCCTGATTCGGGCTCGACGGGCTGGGTCTCGATTCCCGCGGCATGAATCTGCGCCTCGGTCAGCGGGGCGACCATCTCCAGCGGGGCGGAGGGCTCGCTCGGCGCCGCCACGCCGGCCTGCCCGTTCGGCGCGGCGCCGAAGGCCGGCGCGGCGACAGTCAAGGCGAGGAGAAGGCTGAAGAGAAGATTCCACGGCATGTGAGGAGGCGACACTCCGGGGGGCGCGAGTGGCGGCGATCCAGGCTGACAGCGCCCACATGAGCCGCAATGACGCTGGTCGGCGTCCACTCCTTGACTTTGGCCGCCTTCGCAGGCGAGCTCAAGTCCTAACAGAAGATTAACGCGTCTTTCCAACGGAAAATAGTCTCCCCGAGGGCGGCGGGAGCGCGGCCGGTCGCAAATCGCTCGCGGCTCACTATATTTTGCGGCAACGACGATTCGCTCGCCCGAGGATTTCATGCGTCACCCCGAAAATGTGGCCGTCCGCCTGGCCGATTACCGCGCCCCCGATTTTCTCATCGACGCCGTCACGCTCGACGTTTCGCTCGACCGCACGGCGACAAAGGTGGTCTCGAAGCTCTCGCTTCGGCGCAATCCCAAGGGCGCCCCCGGCGCGCCGCTGAGACTCGACGGCGACGAATTGTCGCTTGTCGGCGTGAAACTCGACGGACGCCTCCTCGGCCCGCAGGACTATACCGCCACCCCGGACGCGCTGACGCTCTCCTCGGTTCCCGACGCACCCTTTACGCTCGAGATCGAAACGCGGATCAATCCCGCCGCCAATACGCAACTTTCGGGCCTTTATCGCTCGGGCTCCGCCTATTGCACGCAATGCGAGGCGGAGGGCTTCCGCCGCATCACCTATTTCCTCGACCGGCCCGACGTTCTGAGCGTCTATACGACGCGCATCGAGGCCGAGAAGGGCGAAGCGCCCGTTCTCCTCGCCAACGGCAATCCGGGCGAAGCGGGCGACATTCCGGGAACCGGGCGCCATTTCGCCGTGTGGCGCGATCCCTTTCCCAAACCTTCCTATCTCTTCGCGCTCGTCGGCGGCGATCTCGGCGTATTGCGCGACAGTTTCACGACCATGTCGGGACGCAACGTCGCGCTCGCCATCTATGTGGAGCACGGCAAGGAGGACCGCGCCGGCTACGCCATGGACGCGCTGAAACGCTCCATGCGGTGGGACGAGGAGAAATTCGGCCGCGAATACGACCTCGACGTATTCAACATCGTCGCCGTCTCCGACTTCAACATGGGGGCGATGGAGAACAAGGGCCTCAATATCTTCAATGACAAATATGTGCTCGCCTCGCCGCAGACGGCGACCGACGCCGACTATGCGGGCGTCGAGGCGGTGATCGCGCATGAGTATTTCCACAACTGGACGGGCAATCGCATCACCTGCCGCGACTGGTTCCAGCTCTGTCTGAAGGAAGGTCTGACGGTCTTCCGGGACCAGGAGTTTTCCGCAGACATGCGCTCGCGCGCGGTGGAGCGCATCAGCGACGTCAGGGGCCTCAGGCTGGCGCAATTCCCCGAAGACGGCGGGCCGCTCGCCCATCCGGTGCGCCCGGACGTTTATCACGAGATCAACAACTTCTACACGCCGACCGTTTACGAAAAGGGCGCCGAGATCGTGCGCATGCTGCGCACGCTGATCGGCGGAGAGGATTTCCGCCGGGGCATGGACCTCTATTTCGAGCGGTTCGACGGAACGGCGGCCACCGTCGAAGATTTCCTGTCCTGCTTCGCCGACGCCGCCGGCCGCGACCTGTCGCATTTCGCGCTCTGGTACAGTCAGGCGGGCACGCCGATCGTGACGAGCGAAGGCGCCTATGAGCCGGACGCCAAGACATTCGCGCTCGTCCTGCGGCAAACGACGAATCCGACGCCCGGCCAGCCCGAAAAGAAGCCCGTGGTCATTCCCGTCGCCCTCGCCCTCTTCGGCGAGAACGGGGAGAAGCTCGATCTGACGAGCCGCGACGCACGGCCCGACGAACTGGCGCGCGGCCTCTTCGAACTCGCCGGGAGCGAACGCCGGATCGTGTTCGAGAACGTCCCCTCGCGTCCCGTGGCCTCGCTCCTGCGCGGTTTTTCGGCCCCGGTGCGACTCGAGCCCGCGCCCGGGAGCGCCGACCTCGAACGGCTGCTTGCGTTCGACGACGATTCCTTCAATCGCTGGCAGGCGGCGCAAAGCCTTGCGCTGCGCGCGATTTTCGAGCGCGTCGCCGCGGCGCGCGCCGGGCTCGCCGCGCCACAGGCTCAGGGCTTCGTGGCCGCGCTGCGCGCCCTTCTCGCGGGCGCCGACGCGGACCCCGCCTTCGCGGCGCAGGCCCTGTCGCTGCCGTCCGAAATCGACCTCGCCCGCGAAGCCGGGACGGATGTGGACCCCGACGCCCTGTTTTCGGCGCGCATGGGGCTGCGCGCCGAGATCGGCCACGCGCTTCTTCTCGAGGCCGAGGCCGCCTATGCGCGCTTCTCTGAAGACGGCCCCTACAGGCCCGACGCCGCCGGGGCCGGAAGGCGGGCGCTCAAGGCCGTGGCGCTCGACCTCATCGCCGCCGGCGCCCCCGAGAAGGGCGCAGCTTTTGCGCAGAGCCAGTTTGCCGCGGCCGGCAACATGACCGACCGCCTGTCGGCGCTCTCCACCCTCGCGCTCCTCGGCGGGGATGCGCGCGAGGCGGCGTTCGAGGCTTTCTACCGGCAGTTCGCCGACGATCCGCTCGTCCTCGACAAGTGGTTCGCGCTTCAGGCCACGATCCCCGAGCCCGCGACGACGGAGCGGGTCATCCGCCTCATGTCGCATCCCGATTTCGCCATGACGAACCCCAACCGCGTGCGTGCGCTGATCGGCGCTTTCGCCAACGCCAATCTCACCCGATTCCACGCGCTGGACGGCTCGGGCTACGACCTCTTGACCCGCGTGGTCCTCGAACTCGACCCGAAAAACCCCCAGCTCGCGGCGCGCCTTTTGTCTTCGCTCCGCGCGTGGCGCACGCTGGAGCCGCACCGGCAGGCGCTCGTCGAGGCGCGTCTCAGACAGATCGTCGCACAGGAAGGCCTGTCCGCAGATACACGGGACATTGCAACGCGGGCGCTGGCTTGACGCCCGCGCCCCAACTTTTTCGAGGGGCGTTAACCGGCAATTAAGCTCTGGACAATTTCCGCTCGAGAGATTCGAATGGAGGTGATTCGGGCGCGTCCCAGCCCATTCGCAACATCGCCAGATTTCGGAGACATTGGATGGCGCGCGTCCCCGCAGCTCGGGCGATGAGTCACGCGGAAACGGTTTGGGGCGCCTCTCGGTTCGACGGCCAGGGCGAGAAGGAGCCCAAAGAGGGGCTCTGGCTCAAACGCGCCGCCTTCGCGGTCTCCGCCGTCTGCCTGATCTCGCTCGCGGCCTTCGCCTTCACGCTGACAAACGCAATGCAGGACCGGATCGTCGAGGAGACGACGGCCGATTTTGAGCTGTTCGCGCGCGCGGTCTGGCACGATCTGCGCGACCACATCGGGGCGGATCCGCGAAAGCCGCTCGGTGAACCTTTGGACAGGATTTTGCCCGGCCGCGCCACGGCGCGCGGGCGGCGCATTCTCGTCACCGACGACCGTGGCCGGGTCGCGGCCGCCTTTCCTCCGCTCGACCACAAGAGCGTCACGCTGACCGATGTGCTGGGCCCCGAGCAGGTGCTGACCGAATTCGCCGACAAGGCGGGCGTCATGCGCATCAGGCTCGCCGATGGAACCCCTGCGCTCGCAACGGTGCAGAAACTCCCCGCGCCCTACGGGCAGGTCGCGTTGATCTACCCGCTCGACAATGTGCTCGGCGAATGGCGCGCCGTCGCCGCCCATTATTCGGTGATTTTCAGCCTTGCATCGCTGATGTTGCTTGCCATCGTCTACGCCTATGTCCGGCAATCGCGCCGGCGGCAGGCGGCCGAGGCCGTCAACGCCGTCATTCGCCGCCGGCTCGACGCGGCGCTGTCGCGCGGCCGCTGCGGCCTTTGGGATTGGGACATTGCGCGCGGACGCATCTACTGGTCCGACTCGATGTATGAACTTCTCGGGCTCCCGGCCGAGCGGCGCTGCCTCTCCTTCGGCGAACTCAACGACCTCGTGCATCCCCATGACGGCGACCTGTCCGTCATCGCCGAAATGGTGTCGTCGTCGCGCGGCAAGATCGTCGATCACGAATTCCGGGCGCGCCACGCCGATGGTCGATGGATCTGGCTGCGCGCCCGCGCCGAGATCATGCAGGACCCGGACGGCCGCCACCTTGTCGGCATCGCCGTCGACGTCTCGGAGCAAAAGGCCCTCGCGCAGCAGACCGCCGCCGCCAACATGCGCCTGCGCGACGCCATCGACGCCATTTCCGAAGCCTTCGTCCTGTGGGACGCGCAGAATCGGCTCGTCGTCTGCAATTCCAAGTTCCTCGATCTCCACGGGCTCGCGCCCGACGCCGCCATCGCCGGCGAAAGCTACGCGCGGATCATGATGCATGCGAAGGCGCCGGCCGTGCAGACCGAGACCTCGCCCGCCGAGCGGCGCGCGCAGGACGCGCGCACCTATGAGGCGCGGCTCGCCGACGGGCGCTGGCTCCAGATCAACGAGCGGCGCACCAAGGACGGCGGCTATGTGTCGGTGGGCGCGGACATCACCGCCCTCAAACGCAATCAGGAGAAGCTCATCGAATCCGAGCGCCGCCTGACGGCGAGCGTCGCCGACCTCACGAGGTCGCGCCAGACGCTCGAAATGCAGGCCCAGCAGCTCGCGACGCTCGCGGAGCAATATCATCATCAGAAGGCGGAAGCCGAGGCCGCCTATCTCGCGAAGTCGGAATTCCTGGCCAATATGAGCCATGAGCTGCGCACGCCGCTCAACGCCATAATCGGATTTTCCGAGATGATGCTCGCCGAGCCCTTCGGCGCGCTCGGCTCGCCCAAATACGTCGAATATTGCAGCAACGTCCGTCAGGGCGGCGCCTATCTCAACGAAGTCCTCTCCGACATTCTCGACATGTCGCGGCTCGAGGCCGGGCTGGTGCGCCTCGCCGAGCGCGAGGTCGACGTCGCCGACGCGGCCCGCCGCGCCATCGAGGCCTGGCGGCCGCGCGCCGCCGAGAAGAAGATCACGCTCATTCTCGAGGCGGACGAAAAACTGCGTTGCGTCGGCGATGAGGCGGCGATCGTCAAGGCGCTTGGCGTTTTCCTGTCGAACAGCATCAAATTCACTGACGCCGGCGGCTTCGTGCGGCTGCGCGTGCGCCATCACGGCGAGTCCATCGCCTTCTTCGTCGAGGACACCGGGCGCGGCATCGATCCGCTCGCTTTGCCCAAACTCGGCCGCCCCTTCGAGCAGAGCGCGGGCGTCATGGAGAATGGCATGAAGGGCTCCGGGCTCGGCCTCGCCATCGCCCGCGCGCTCATCGATCTGCATGGCGGCGCGCTGCGCATCCGCTCGCGGCTCGGCCTTGGCACGGTGACAATGATGCGGCTCGCCTGCGCGCAATGCGCCGGCCGGAACGTCACGCCCCTCGTGGCGCGGCCCGCCCAGAATGCGCCGGCGCAAGCCGCGCCCGCACAAGCGCCGAAAGGCCCGGTCTATGCGCGCTCGCGGGAGACGGCCGTCGCGGCGCGGGTCGCCGGCAGCGACAGCACGACACGCAAGCCCGGCCCATTGTCCTCGATGCGCAGCGCGCCATGATGCAGGCGGGCGACGGCCGCCGCCATGGAAAGGCCGAGGCCGGAGCCCGGCCGCGAGCGTGAATTCTCCAGCCGCACGAAACGCCCCACCACCCGATCGCGATCCTGCGGCGCAATGCCGGGGCCATGGTCCGCGACAGTGATCTCGACACGGTCCGCGACGCGCCGCGCGCCCACGTCGATGCGCGGGTTTTTGCCCGACGCGCCATATTTGAGCGCATTATCGACGAGATTGACGACGGCCTGGCCGAGAAGCTCCCGGCTGCCCGTGACGGCGAGGCCCAGCTCTGTCTTCGCCTCCAGCCGAACACCCTGCTCTTCCGCGACCGGCTCGTACATTTCCGCGATGTCGCTCACCACGGCGTCGGCGTCATAGGTTGCAAGATTGTCGCTCGAATAGCCGGCCTCCGCGCGCGCGATCATCAGCAGCGCGTTGAAGACGCGGATGAGGCTGTCCGATTCTTCGATGACCGCCATGAGGGCCTCGCGATGCTCGCCGTTTCCCGAGGCGCCGCGCAGCGCCGCTTCGGCGCGGTTGCGCAGGCGGGTCAGCGGCGTCTTGAGGTCATGCGCTATGTTGTCGGAGACCTCGCGCAGCCCGGTCATCAATTCCGAAATGCGCTCCAGCATGGCGTTGAAATTCTCGGCGAGCCGGTCGAGCTCGTCGCCGGCGCCGGAAACCGCGAGCCGCTCGTGCAGATCGCCCGCCATGATGCGCCGCGCCGAAGCCGACATCACATCGACGCGTTCGAGCATGCGATGCGCGACGAAGAGGCCGCCGAGGGCGCCGACCAGCGCGAGCCAGAACAGCGAGACGCCAAGCGCCCGGCGCAAAATGCCGCGCAGCACTTCGTGGTCCTCGATGTCGTGGCCGATAAGCAGGCGGAAGCCGCCGGGAATGAGGAACAGGCGCATCAGCGCCGGATGCATTTCGCCGGGTTCGCCGCGCCGCTGGTAGGGCGTTTCGACCAGCTTGGAGCCGCCGACGGGGCCTGCCGCCGGCGGTTCGATATTGCCGACGATCACCTCGCCCGAATGCGTGGTGAGCAGGTAGAGCGAGCCGCCCGGCGCGCGCACGCGCCGCTCCAGCGCGTTGGTGAGCTGATGCAGCCCGCCTTGCGCATATTGCTCCGAGAGCGCGCGGATCTCGGCGTCGACCGTCTGCTCAATCTGCTCGTCGAGCACCTCCTTCACCCGCGCGCCGACGCGGGTCAGCACGAGGCCGGCGCCGATGGAGAAGAGGATGAGATAGGCGAGCGACAGCTTGAAGGCGGTCGTCCGAAAGAGCTTGCCGACTTTTCCGATGAACAAGGGCGCTTTCCTGTCTCATGCCGGCGGGGGCCGGGCCGTTCCGCCACGATATGGGGAGCGGGGGTCGATTTTTCTCGGCGCGGGCGAGCGCCGCCGCGCGGTGGGAACTCTGTGCGCCTCGAAGACGTTGGTTGCCCGAGGGGCAGTCAAGGTTAATCGCCATGAAAAAGAGGCTCAAATCCACTCTACTGGGGCTTCTCTGCGCATCGACCGCGCTGAGCGCCCTGCCGCCCGAGGCCCTTGCGGGGCCGATGAGCGTCGCCTCGCCCGAAACGGTCGGCCTCAACGCGCCGATCACGGACGTGCACTACTATCGCCGATACTGGGGCCACCGCCATTGGGGATGGCACCGACATCGTTATTATCGGTGGGGATACTATCGGCCCTATCGCTGGGGCTACTATCGGCCATGGGGCTATTACCGTTCGGCCTACTATCCCTACTACGGTGGATACGACCCGGCCGGCGCCATATTCGCCAGCGCCGCGCTTGGCCTGATGGGCGCCGGCATCGCCGCCGCGACCGCCCCGCGCTGGGGTTGGGGATGGGGTCCCGGCTGGGGCGGCTGGGGCGGCTGGGGCTGGGGCGGCGGCTGGTGGTGACCCGCCGGCCCTGACATCCGCGACGGCGGCTACCGCATGCCGTCGCGGATCATGTAGCCCGCGCCCCTGATCGTGTGCAGCAGAGGATTCTCGCGCCCCTTGTCGATCTTGGCGCGCAGCCTGGAAATATGCACGTCGATGACGTTGGTCTGCGGATCGAAGTGATAGTCCCAGACATTTTCCAGCAGCATGGTGCGGGTCACGACCTGCCCGGCGTGTTTCATCAGATATTCGAGCAGCCGGAACTCGCGCGGCTGGAGCACGACCTCCTGCCCGCCGACGGTCACCTTGTGCGAGAGCCGGTCGAGCTCCAGATCGCCGACGCGGTAATGCGTGTCCTCGCCGCGCGGGCCGACGCGGCGGCGCACCAGCGCCTCGACGCGGGCGAGCAGTTCAGAAAAGGCGTAAGGCTTGGGCAGATAGTCGTCGCCGCCGGCGCGCAGGCCCTTCACCCGGTCGTCGACCTGCCCCAGCGCCGAGAGAATCAGCACCGGCGTCTCGACCTTCTGCTCGCGCAGACTCGAGATGAGCGAGAGGCCATCCATCTTGGGCAACATGCGATCGACGAGGAGCACGTCATAATCGCCTTCGCGGGCGCTCGCATAGCCATCCAGCCCATCCGCCGCATGGTCGGCGACATGGCCCAGTTCGCGAAACGCCTTGACGAGATATTCAGCCGCTTCGCGGTCGTCTTCGATAATCAGGATGCGCATCGCGCCCATCATAACCGACCTTGTGAAAAAACGGCAGGC
>RXIY01000063.1 GCA_003963405.1 Hyphomicrobiales bacterium | reverse complement strand
GCTCAAGATGGGCGAAGACGCGGTAACGACGTTCGTCCTTCAGACGGGAAACGGCCGCCTCGAAATATCGCCGATATACCATGGAAGGAACCCTCGATCGTTGACGCCCATCGCACCGGTCTGCGGCCCCGTCCCGCCTGCTCGCCAGTTTGGACGATTTCCTACATAGCCGATCCTGGACCGATTTGCGAGCGACGGATTGCCGCGTATTAGCAGGGTGTTGCGTCCAAACGCCACGTCCGCAGGGGCGCCGCCCGATGGCGCCACGGCAGCCGGCGGAAGGGCGCGCGAGCGCCTATCTCTTCGCCCGCACGTTGAAATTCTGCCCGGTCGCGCGTCACGGGCGTCTGTCGACCAAGCGCCTTCGCCGCCGCGCCAAAGATCCGAGCCGCCTTGCGCCAACCTTGCCGCGGCCCGCCGGGGGAGCTCGGCCGCGGTTAACAAAAACATTCACGGCGGCGCGTCACCCCGCCAGCGCGTCGAGCACCCGCGCCCAGCTCCGTGTCCCCTTGTGGAAGGAGGTATAGCTGTATTTCTCATTGGGAGAGTGGATGCGGTCGTCCTCCAGCGCGAAGCCGATCATCAGCGCGTCCATGCCGAGATCGCGCTTGAAGGCGCCGACGATGGGGATGGAGCCGCCGCACCCGACGAGGGCGGCGTCCTTGCCCCATTCCTGGGCGAGCGCCCGGCGGGCGCGGCTCAGGGCCTCGGAGCCGAAGGGCAGCTGGAGGGCGCCCGAGGCGCCGTGCGAGATGAACTCGGCTTTGGCGTCCGCCGGCAGGCGTTCGCGCACGAAGGCGCGGAAGCTCTCCATGATCGCCTTGGGGTCCTGGGACCCCACGAGGCGGAAGGAGAATTTTGCCGACGCCTCCGCCGGCAGCACGGTCTTCGACCCCTTGCCCGTGTAGCCGCCGACGATCCCGTTCACGTCGCAGGTCGGCCGCGCCCAGATCTGCTCGATGACCCCGTAGCCCTTCTCGCCCGCGGCCTGGGTGAGGCCGATGCCGGCGAGAAAGGCGCGCTCGTCGAAGTCGAGACCGCGCCACTGCTCGGCGACATCCTCCGGCAGCTCCGGCGCCCCGGCGTAGAACCCCGGCAGCGTCACCCGGCCCGTCTCGTCGTGCAGATCGGCGACGATTTTCGCGAGAATGTGAATCGGATTGGGGACCGGCCCGCCGAACATGCCGGAGTGAAGGTCATGGCTCGGCCCCCGGATGATCACTTCTTCCTGCGCAAGGCCGCGCAGCATGACGGTGATGGCCGGGGTGGTCGCGTTCCACATGCCGGTGTCGCAGACGAGAGCGATGGCCGGCTCGGAGAGCTCCGCCTTGTGGGCGGCGAGGAAGCCCGGCAGCGAGGGCGACCCCGTCTCCTCTTCGCCCTCGAAGAGGAAGGTGACGCTGCAGGGCAGGCCGCCATTCGCCTCGAAGGCGCGGCAGGCCTCCACGAAGGTCATGAGCTGGCCCTTGTCGTCGGAGGCGCCGCGGGCGACGATCTCCTTGCCGTCCTTGCCCTCGACGAGGGTCGGCGCGAAGGGCTCGCTCCGCCACAGGTCCAGCGGGTCCGGCGGCTGCACGTCGTAATGGCCGTAAAAGAGCACATGCGGCGCATCCTTGCGCTTCGCTTTGGCGTGGCCGACGACGATCGGATGGCCGGGCGTCTCGCGCACCTCCGCCGTATAGCCCAGGCCTTTCAGCTCGTCGGCGAGCCAGTTGGCGGCGCGCAGACATTGCTGCGTATAGGCCGGATCGGTCGAGACGGAGGGGATGCTCAGCAGATCGAAAAGGCGCTGGGTGGACGCCGGGAGATTGGCGTCGATCGTATCGAGGACGGCGTCGATGCTGGCCATGGAATCACATCCTTCGCAGTTGATGCGAAGCTAGTGCGAAGTGGGGCTCCAGGAAAGCGGATCGGGACACGAAAGCCGTTCTGCCTCCCGCGTGGAAGCCAGGCGCAGATGCGCTCGTCACCAATCGGACGGCCCGCGCGCGCGGGCCGTCTCCCGGAGACGGAACGCCGGCTTTACCGCGTGACCACGACCTTGGTCCCGATCTTCACGCGGCTGTAGAGATCGACCACATCGTCATTGGTCATGCGGATGCAGCCGGACGACACGGCCTGGCCGATCGACTCCGGCTCGTTCGAGCCGTGGATGCGATAGAGCGTGCCGGAGAGATACATGGCGCGGGCGCCGAGCGGATTGTTGATGCCGCCCTCCATGTGGCGCGGCAGGTCGGGGCGGCGGCGCAGCATCTGGGCGGGGGGCGTCCAGTCGGGCCATTCGCGCTTGGAGGAGATGAAGCGCACGCCCGACCATTCGAAGCCGGGACGGCCCACGCCCACGCCATAGCGGATGGCCTGGCCATTGCCGAGCACGTAATAGAGCCGGCGCTCGCTCGTGTTGATGATGACCGTGCCCGGCGCCTCCTTGCCGTCGAAGGGGACGATCTCCCGAGGAATGGCGACAGCCTGCGGGCGTCCGTCGGGACCGACCGGCGCCGCCGGGGTCGCCGCCTCGCCGCCGAAGAGCAGGCTCAGCGGGTCGAGGTCCTGGGCCGCGGCGGCGCCGCGCGCATGGGCTGGCGAAACGAGCGCGGCGGCCGCGACAAAAGAGCAGAGCGATGCAAGGACAAGCCGTCGCATAAGAATTCCCGTATGGCTGGAAGGAAGGGCTGAAAGGTCCGCGCCGGGAAATGCGGCGCGAACGGGGCGACTGCGCGATTAGAGTCGCAGGAGGGGCGCCCTCGCAAGCGCGAAGCGCGCCGGGCGCTCTTTTCCCTGGCCGCGTGGCCTTCCTGCAACAGTCTGCGGCCTAAAACTTCAATGTCGTGGCCTGTTTGACGCCCGGCAGGGCGCGCAGCAGCAAAAGCGTCGCCTCGGGCAGGGCGCCGTCGATCGAAACGAGCGCGACGGCGCGTCCGCCCGGCCGGTCCCGCCCCAGCGCGAAGGTTGCGATATTGACCTGCGACTCGCCCAGCGTTCCGGCGAAGCGGCCGATGTAGCCGGGGCGGTCCTCGTTCTCGGTGTAGATCATCGAGGGCGCGAATTCGGCGTCCACGTTGATGTCGCCGATCCGCAGCAGGCGCGGCTTGCCGTCGTGGAACACGGTTCCGGCGACCCTGATCTCGCCCTCGGCGGTCGTCGCGACCAGGGTGACGAGGGATTCATAGTCGCTCTGCGCAGCCCGGCTCACCTCGTCCACCCGCAGGCCGCGCTCCCTGGCGATGGCCGGCGCCGAGACCGGGTTCACCGTGTCCAGAATCGGCCGCAGCAGGCCGGCGAGCGCCGCAGCGGTGAGCGCCCTGATTTTCTCCCCCGCGACGGCGCCTTCGTAAATAATCGAGAGCGTCTCGACGCCGCAGCGCGCGAGTTGCCCCACAAGCAGGCCGAGCTTTTCGGCAAGCGAGACGAAGGGCGCGAGACGCGGCGCCTCCTCGGCCGAGATCGCGGGAAAATTCACGGCGTTGGAGACGGCGCCACGCGTCAGATAATCCGACATCTGCTCGGCGATCTCGAGCGCGACCTTCTCCTGCGCCTCCGCCGTCGAGGCGCCGAGATGCGGCGTGCAGACGACGTTGGGTCGCGCAAAGAGCGGATTGTCGGTCGCGGGCTCCTGGGCGAACACGTCGAGCGCCGCGCCAGCGACATGGCCCGCATCGAGGGCGCGGCAGAGCGCCGCTTCGTCGACGAGCCCGCCCCGCGCGCAATTGACGATGCGCACGCCCCGGCGCGTCTTCGCGAGCGCCTCGGCGGAGAGGATGTTGCGCGTCTGGGCGTTGAGCGGCGTATGCAGCGAGATGACATCCGCGCGGGCGAGGAGGTCGTCGAGATCGACCTTCTCGACGCCGATCGCCGCCGCCCGCTCCTGGGTGAGAAAGGGGTCGTAGGCGAGAACGCGCATCTTCAGGCCCAGCGCCCGGTCCGCGACGATCGCGCCGATATTGCCGCAGCCGATGACGCCCAGCGTCTTGCCGGCGATCTCGACGCCGAGAAAGCGGTTCTTCTCCCATTTGCCCGCCTTGGTGGAGGCGTCGGCGGCCGGTATGTCGCGGGCGAGGGCGAACATCAGCGCGAGGGCGTGTTCGGCGGTGGTGACCGAATTGCCCGACGGCGTGTTCATCACGATCACGCCCCTGGCCGTCGCCGCGCCGATATCGACGTTGTCGACGCCGATGCCCGCCCGGCCCACGACCTTCAGCCGGTCGGCGCGGGCCAGAAGCTCCGCCGTCACCCGCGTCGTGGAGCGGATGGCCAGACCGTCATAGGCGGACATTGCGGCGGCGAGCCTCTCCTTGTCCTTGCCGAGCGCCGGCTCGAAATCGGCGTCGACGCCGCGCAGGCGAAAAATCTCGACGGCGGCGGGGGACAGCGAATCGGAGATGAGAACGCGGGGCTTCATGATCGGCTCCCATGGCGACGCCCGAATGGCTCAGGCGGTCGCCTCCAGATAGGCCCAGTCGAGCCATTGCGTGAGCAACGCCACGTCGGCGGCCTCCACTGTGGCCCCGCACCAGATGCGAAAGCCCGGCGGCGCCGCCCGATAGGCGCCGAAGTCGTAAGCGACGCCCTCCCGCTCGATCATTTGCACCATCCGCTTGGCGAGCACAGCCTTCTCCTCTTCGCTTCCGGCGGCGGCGGATGGCGAGAAGACGAGGCAGACGCTCGTATTGGAGCGCGTCGCGGGGGCCCTGGCGAGATGGTCGATCCAGTTGGTCCGCGCCACCCAGTCGTCGACGACCCCGGCGCTGGCGTTGCAGCGCGCCCGCAGCGCGTCGAGGCCGCCGATCGAGAGGCCCCAGCGCAGCGTGTCGAGATAATCCTCCACGGCGAGCATCGAGGGCGTGTTGATCGTCTCGCCCCTGAAAATCCCCTCGTTCAGCCGGCCGTTCTTCGTCAGCCGGAAAATCTTCGGCATGGGCCAGGCGGGCTTGTGGCTCTCCAGCCGCTCCACGGCGCGCGGCGAGAGGATGAGCACCCCATGGGCCGCCTCGCCGCCCATGACTTTCTGCCAGCTGAAGGTCGTGGCGTCCAACCTGGCGAAGTCGAGGTCCTGCGCGAAAGCGGCCGAGGTCGCGTCGCAGATGGTTAGTCCCTTGCGGTCGGCGGGGATGAAAGCGGCGTCGGGAACCCGCACGCCCGAGGTCGTGCCGTTCCAGGCGAAGACCACGTCATTTTCGAAATCGATCTGCGAGAGATCCGGCAATTCGCCGTAAGGCGCGGTGAGCGCGCGCGCAGCGGGCAGCCGCAGCTCGTTCACCACATCCGTGACCCAGTCGAGGGAAAAGCTCTCCCAGGCCGCGATGTCGACGCCACGCGGCCCGAGCAGCGACCAGAGCGCGATTTCCACGGCCCCGGTGTCGGACGCGGGCACGATGGCGATGCGGTGCTCGGCGGGGACGCGCAGCAGTTCGCGCGTGAGGTCGATGGCGAGGCCGAGCTTCTCCTTGCCGGGTTTCGAGCGATGCGAGCGTCCGACGGTGGCGCCGGCGAGCGCCGCAAGCGACCAGCCCGGCCGCTTGGCGCAGGGGCCGGAGGAGAAGCACGGATTTGCCGGCCGGGCGCCGGGCCTGGGCGTCGCCATCTGTCCTCTCGCGCGTCTCGCGAAAACCGCTCCGCGCTACGCCTTGTCTCCCCGAGCGTCAAGGCCGGCGCCGCAGGGGCTTCGCCAGGCGGGACCGGAGATGATTTGCAGGCCGCTCAGCTCGAGGCTAGGATCGCCGGCGTCCCTCTCCGGAAAGGATCGTCGCGCATATGGGCCGCCTCTTGCTCCTTCTCTCTCTGGCGTCCCTCTGCTGCGGCCCCGCCGGCGCGGTCGGTCTGCGCCAGATCATCAGCGACTGCGGGGCGGACGGGAAGGCCTATTGCGAGGGCGTGGGCTATGGCGCGCCCATGCAATCCTGCCTGACCCGCAACAAGAAGGAGCTCGCGCCGCCCTGCCGCGCCATCATCGAGCGGCTGGAGAAAGGCGAGGAGGTGGAGATTTTCGGCTAGGACGCCGCCGCCGCGAGGCCGGGCGGCCTATCTGGCTTCGTCCGGCGCCCTGGCCGTCACGGCGAGGGCATGCAGCCCCTCCTTCAGCTCCTGGGCGAGCAGGGCGTTCACCATCCGGTGCCGGTCGATCCGGCTCTTGCCGGCGAAGGCGGCGCTCACCACTTCCACGCGGAAGTGGCTTTCATGGCCGTGGCGCTTGTCGCCGGGGTGGCCATGGCCCGCGTGATGATGCGACTCGTCGATCACATTCAGAGAAACGGGCGCAAGCGCCTCGGTGAGTTTCTTCTCGATGCTCGCCGCCACCGGCCCCACGGGCGTCTTGACCGCGCCTCCCGCCTGATCCGCCATCGTCTCCTCCTCGTCTTCCGTCCCAGCTAAGCCCCGGTCGCCTTCCTTGCAAGATCGGACGCGGGCTCAAAAATTGGCGCGGTCCGCGCTTGCGGCCGGACCCGTCGCCATCATAATGGAATGAAATGAACCTCAACTCGCCTCTCTTCGACCGCATCCGAACGAAGCAGGAGCCGCGCACGGAGAAGCGCGAGGCGACGACGATCAAATGCGATTCGCCGGGCTGCGAGGCGGAGGGGACCTATCGCGCGCCGATGGGGCGGCTGCGGGAGGGGCAATATTTCTGCTTCTGCCTCGACCACGTCCGCGAATACAATTCGAACTATAATTATTTCAACGGGATGAACGACGCCGACGTCGCCCGTTACATCAAGGACGCGACAGTCGGCCACCGCCCGACCTGGACCATGGGAACCCAGCGGGGGGCGAAGGGCTTTCGCGAGGAAGGCGGGCCGACCGGCGATCCGCTCGGCATGTATCGCGCCCGCCATCATCGCCGCGCCGCCGAACCGCGCGAGCCGCGATATTCGCCGGTCACCATGCGGGCCTTTTCGGCGCTGGGGCTCGACGACGCGGCCGGTCCCGAAGTCGTCCGGGCGCGCTACAAGGAGCTCGTCAAGCGGCTTCACCCCGACGCCAATGGCGGGGACCGCTCCCGCGAGGAAAAATTGCGGGAAATCATTCATGCCTATAAGACGCTGAGGGCCGCGCGATTAGCCTGACGCGCCAGCGTCGCGAGGCGTGACGATCGCCGCCCGTCAGACGGAGGAAGATTTTGGTCGATACAGTCACTGGCTCGGGCCTCGAGAGCACGCCGGACATCAAGGTTTCGGCGCGCGAGCTTTTCGGAATCGACACGGATCTCGTGGTTCCCGCCTTCTCCGAGCGAAGCGAACATGCGCCGGAGGTCGATCCGGATTATCTCTTCGACCGGCAGACGACGCTCGCCATTCTCGCAGGCTTCGCCCGCAACCGCCGCGTGATGGTGACGGGCTATCACGGCACCGGCAAATCGACGCATATCGAGCAGGTGGCGGCGCGGCTCAACTGGCCCTTCGTGCGCGTCAATCTCGACAGCCACATCTCGCGCATCGACCTCGTCGGCAAGGACGCGATCGTGCTCAAGGACGGCAAGCAGGTCACGGAGTTCCGCGACGGCATCCTGCCATGGGCCGTGCAGCACAATGTGGCGCTCTGCTTCGACGAATATGACGCCGGCCGTCCGGACGTGATGTTCGTCATCCAGCGCGTGCTGGAGGTGTCGGGCCGCCTGACGCTTCTCGATCAGAACCGCGTCATCCGCCCGCATCCGGCCTTCCGTCTCTTCGCCACCGCCAATACGGTCGGACTGGGCGACACCTCGGGTCTCTATCACGGCGTGCAGCAGATCAATCAGGCGCAGATGGACCGCTGGTCGATCGTCACGACGCTCAACTATCTGCCGCACGACGCCGAGACGAATATCGTCATCTCCAAGGTGAAGTCCTACGGGGCTTCCAAGGAGGCGCGCGACGTGGCCAACAAGATGGTCCGCGTCGCCGATCTGACCCGCAACGCCTTCATGGCCGGCGATCTCTCGACCGTCATGAGCCCGCGCACGGTCATCACCTGGGCCGAGAACGCGGACATCTTCAACGATGTCGGCTTCGCCTTCCGCCTGACCTTCCTGAACAAATGCGACGAGCTGGAGCGGCCGCTGGTCGCCGAGTTCTATCAGCGGTGTTTCGGCAAGGAACTGCCCGAGAGCGCGGTGAATGTGGTGATGACCTAGCGGGACCTTGTCTGCATGATGCGCGGCATGGCCAATGAACCCGACAATCTCGTCTTGCAGCAACTGCGCGTCATGCGTGCGGAAATTGCCGAATCGCATACGCAGCTTCGGGCCGAGATGACTCTTCTGCGCGACGAATTGAAGGGTGACATGCATTCGCTGCGCGCCGACGTGGCGTCGGATCTTCTCGCCATGCAGGCGAAGAACGAGGCGGAGCACAAGGCCACGCGCGAACAGGTCGCCGGCCTGCGGCGGGCGGTGGTGGAATATCACTCCGCCGTGCTCGGCCATGGCGCGCTCATCAGCGATCTCGAGGGCCGTGTGCGACGGCTCGAGCAGAAGGTCGGGGTTTCCGACGCCTGAAGGCGAGAGCGCGCTTTACACAAGGGCCCGCGCGGCCTAATTTCCGCGCCGGTCCGAGGGGCGTCGCCCCGATTCAGCCTGAAAGACAAAACTCATGCGCGCCGAGCCGCTTGCGCTCAAGGAACAGATCGAGCAGTCCATGGGACTGCTGAGGAGGCATCTTTGACGTCGAGACTGCGACCCGCCGTCTCGCCGAACTGAACGTCAAGGCCGAAGACCCGAATTTCTGGAACGACCCCGAAGAAGCGCAAAAGCTCATGCGCGAACGCACCCAGCTCGAGGAGCAGATGGGCGCGATCGACAAGCTGACGCGCGAGCTCGACGATGCGCTCACGCTCGTCGAACTTGGCGAGGAAGCGGGCGACGACGCGACCGAGAAAGAGGGCGTCGAGGCCCTCAAGGCCGTGCTCAAGGAGGCGCAGCTTCGCCAGGTCGAGGCGCTGTTCTCCGGCGAGGCGGACGGCAACGACACCTTCGTCGAGATCCACTCCGGCGCCGGCGGCACCGAAAGCCAGGACTGGGCGCGCATGCTTTTCCGCATGTACGCCCGCTGGGCCGAGCGCAAGAAGTTCAAGGTCGAGGTGATCGAGGAGACGGCCGGCGAAGAGGCGGGCATCAAATCGGGCACGCTGCTGGTCAAGGGCCACAACGCCCATGGCTGGGCCAAGACCGAATCGGGCGTGCATCGCCTGGTGCGCATCTCGCCTTTCGACTCCAACGCCCGCCGCCATACGAGCTTCGCCTCGGTCTGGGTCTATCCGGTCGTCGACGATCGCATCGAGGTCAACATCAACGAGTCGGACTGCCGTATCGACACGTATAGATCGTCCGGCGCGGGCGGCCAGCACGTGAATACGACGGATTCGGCGATCCGCATCACCCATCTGCCCACTGGCATCGTGGTGGCCTGTCAGGCCGAGCGGTCGCAGCACAAGAACCGGGCCACGGCCTGGAACATGCTGCGCGCGCGGCTCTACGAGCTCGAGCTCGAGAAGCGCGAGGCGGAAGCCAACAAGGTCGCCGCCAGCAAGACCGACATCGGCTGGGGCCACCAGATCCGCTCCTATGTGCTCCAGCCCTATCAGCTGGTGAAGGATCTGCGCACCGGCGTGACGTCCGGCACCCCCGCCGACGTGCTCGACGGCGATCTCGACGACTTCATGCAGGCCTCGCTCGCCCAGCGCATCTATGGTGGCGGACCCGAGCAGGTCGAGGACGTGGATTAGGACGGCTGACGGGAGCTGGCCCAGCTCTCGAGCGACAGGCCGGGCAGGTCGGCGAAAACGTCTGGCGCGAGGGTGGCGAGCGTGCGGCCCTCGGCCATGGCCTGGGCGGCGGTCAGGCGGTCGAGCATCCGCCGCCGCTTGGGGCCGACCTGGCGCAACAAGGCCTCATAGGCCTCGGCGGCCCTGCGGTCGAAAGGCAGAATGTCGAGATTCTGCGCGATCAGCTCGAGGTTTTCCACCATCCGCGCAGTCTTGCCGGCGGCTGCGGCGGCGCCGAGCAATTCGGCGTAAACGAGTGCCGGGATTGCGACGTCGCCGATCGGCAGTCGCGCCAGTCGGGCCAGCGTCGCCGCCTCGCCGCTCGCCGCGGCGAAGAGCGTCGTGGCGTCGAGGAGGTAGCGGGCCATCAGCCGTCCGCCGGCCAGTTGCGCCGGGGCGGTTTGAACGCCGGCCGCTCCAGCGCTCCCGGCGCCGGCCCGCGCCCGAGGCGCGCCACGAGAGTGGCCATCTCCAGCCGGGCGGGAGAAACCAGAAGGCTCTCGCCCTGGCGCGTCACCACCACCTCCGCCCCTTCGGGAAAGGCGATCTCGCGCGGCAGGCGCACTGCGAGACTATTGCCGGATCGAAACACCTTCGTCGTCGCCATGACGGCAGAGTTCCACCCGCCGGCTGCGCTGTCAATACCGGTATCTACTGGATCGTTCCAGCCAGCGCCGAGGCGGCTTTCAGAAAGCGCGCCGGATCCACCGCCTCGCCATCCATCCTCACCTCATAGTGCAGATGCGGGCCGGTGGAGCGCCCTGTCGAGCCGACCCGGCCGATCGCCGCCCCCGGCGCCACCGGCTGACCCGGCCCGACGTCGATTGCCGAGAGATGGCCGTAGCGCGTGGACACGCCGCCGCCATGGTCGATCTCGACGAGATTGCCATAGCCGCCCTGCGGACCCGCGAAGGCCACGACCCCCGCGGCGGTGGCCCGGACCGGCGCGCCATAGTCGTCGCGCAGATCGACGCCGCTGTGCAGCGCGGGTCGTCCGAGAAAGGGATCGGCGCGATAACCGAAGGTGGAGGTCATTTGCAGGGGGCCGGAAAGCGGCTTGCGCAGGGGCGCCATTGGAAGGGCGCGGCGCAGCCCTTCCAGCGTGGAGACCGCCGACCGGGCGGCCGCGAGCTGGCGTTCGAAGAGCGCGTCGCCGCCCGTCTCGGGGGCCGCGACAAAGGGTCCGCCGACGGCGGTCGCGCCGCGCGCCGTCGCGCTCGCGCGGGCGAATCGGCTCACCGGAAGCCCCGCCATGTCGAAGGCGTCGCGCAACCGCGCCGCCTCCGTCATGGCCGGCCTCAGAATGGCGGAAAGCCCCTTGGTCTGCTCGCGTTCGACCCGGTCGAGCGACAAGGCGAGGCGCTCGAGCCGCAGGGGGAGCGGCGCCTCCGGTCCGGCGAGGGACGTGTCGACAGGGAGCGCCCCTTCACGCGGCGCCGAGGCGGGCGAGGGCAGCGGAACCGGCTTCGAGTCGTCGCCGAGCCGCAGCTCGAGCCCTTTCGGCTCGGGCGCCCCGGCCGGCGCGGGAGGCGGCGCCTTTTGGCTCTCTTCGACGGTCGCGGCGAGGGCGGGCGGTCGGGACTTCACGGGCCTCTCCGCCGCGCGGGCGCTCGCGGCGATGGAGGTCACGCCCGCCTCGCCCGAGACGGCGCCGTCCACGAGCCGGGCGACGACCGCGGCGCGCGTCTCGAGCTGCGCCTGGCGCAGGACGAGACGCTGGACCTTCCCCTCGACGCCGTCCTGGTTGATGAATTGCCGGCTCGCCAGCTGATCGAGGCGCAGGCGCAGAGCCGCGACGCGGTCTTCATAGGCGTATTGCATGCGCATCTGCCTCTCGACGAGACCCGCGAGCAGCTCGTCGTGAAAGGCCAGATAGGCCGCGGCGGACAGGAGCGTCGCCGCCGCCAGGGCGGCGAGCGCGCCGGCGGCGGCGAGGGCGCGAGAGGTGAGGCGATAGCGGCGGCGCCGATGGCCGCGCGAGACCTCGACAACGAGGTCCCACGGCTCCCGAACGATAGGCTGATGCTCCCGAAAACGCATGAATCGACCCGCATGACAGAACGCGGGCCGCCGGACTGCCGCGCAGGGCGATCAAAAACCATTAGGGTTAACGCTTCGCCAAAAAGCAAAGGTCGAGCTGCTTGCGCCGGAAGCCGTAGACAATCAGACGGCGTGCGCTTATGGTCATACCATGCTGCGTCTGCTCACCCGTTTCCTCGGTCTGCTTTTGCTCGCCGGAGGGTTCGTCGCCCTCATCGTCGACGGCACGCGCTCGATCGCCGGGGGCCAGCTTCTCGTCACCACGCTGAAAAAGGGCCTCTCCGAGACCGTGCCGGCGCTCTACCGTGCGCTCGAGGCCGATATCGCAGCCAAATCCGCGTTTCTGTGGGACACGGTGATGTCGACGGCGATGCTGCTGCCGGTGAGCGTCACGCTCGGCGGCGTCGGCGCGCTGCTGATTGTCTTCAGCCACAAGCAGGAAGCCGCCGGCCGCTATTGGCGCCGCTGAGCCGCGCCTTATCTTTGGGGCATGTCTCTTTTCGACAAGCTCTCCCTCGCCCGACGCCTCGGTCCCCTGCCGGATCGCGACGCGCCCGTTTCCCACGGCGCCTTTCATTTCGTGAACGGCCATCCGCTCGATCCGCCCTTCCCGGTCGGAGCCGAGGAGGCGCTGTTCGGCATGGGCTGCTTCTGGGGCGCGGAGCGCAAATTCTGGCAGGCGGGCGACGGCGTCTATGTCACGGCGGTGGGCTATGCCGGCGGGACGACGAAAAACCCGACCTATGAGGACGTCTGCACCGGACGCACCGGCCATGCCGAAGTGGTGCGCGTCGTCTTTTTTCCTGCGGTCCTCTCCTTCGAGCGCCTGTTGAAGCTCTTCTGGGAAAATCACGATCCGACGCAGGGGATGCGCCAGGGCAATGACGTGGGCACGCAATATCGCTCAGTCGTCTATGTCTCCAGCCCGGAGCAATACGCCGCCGCCGAGGCGTCGCGCGCGGAGTACCAACGCGTATTGACGCAGGCGGGCCATGGGCCGATCACCACGGAAATAAAAGAGGCGCCGCCTTTCTATTACGCGGAGGCCTATCACCAGCAGTATCTCGCCAAGAACCCCGGCGGCTATTGCGGGCTCGGCGGCACGGGCGTCTCCTGCCCGGTCGGAACGGGCGCGGCCTGAAGGCCGCGGGCGGCGTCACTGCGCCTTGAGCACCTGCCGGCAGGCGTCGGGCAGGGCGGCCATGGTCATCGGCGGCCATGATTTCCCCGACTTTTTCGGGTGGAGCGCCTCGTCGGTGAACCACCAGGCGAGAGACTGGTCGCAGCCGTCGCCCGCCGGGGTCGGGTCCTGATCGCGGCAACTCGATCCGTCGGGGCAGAAGAGCCGCACATGGAAATGGTAATTGTGCCCCCACATGGGGCGCACCTTGCGCATCCAGGGCTCTCCCTCGGCGACGCGGCACAAGGCCCGCTTGATCGCGGGATTGACGAAGATGCGCTGCACTTTCGGCTCCAGGGCGGCGGCGCGGATCACCGCGACATGCCCCTGCGTCCACACATCCGGCCGGATGTCGAGAAGATCTTCCCGCACCACGTCGGTCGCCGACATCTCCTCCCGCTCGGCGCGGGAGAGCTCCCGCTCCGGCATTGGGGTGAGCCAGATATCGGCGTCGAGGCCGATTTGATGGGAGGCGTGGCCGGTGAGCATGGGGCCGCCGCGCGGCTGCGACATGTCGCCGATGAGAAGCCCGGGCCAGCCCGAGGCCTGCGCCGCCTTCGCGGAGAAATGCTCCAGGAATTTGACGAGGGCCGGATGGCCCCAATTGCGGTTGCGGGATAGCCGCATGACCTGCCAATGCGCGCCATTGACCGGCAGCTCCTCGCCCCCCGCAAGACAGCCGCGCGAATAGAAGCCGATCGGATCGGGATCGAGCGGCGCGCTCTCGCGGGCGCGTCCGAAAAGCTCCTTGGCGGGCGTCGATGGGTCGGACGGGTGGGCGAGCGGCGGGAGGGGCCTGGGATCGAGCGTGCCCTTTTCCTGGGCGAAGGCCGCGGCGCCGAGAAGCCCGGTCATCGCCGCCAAGATCGCAAGTGTCGATGCGCGCATGTTGATTTCGCCGTTGAGCGGTTGCCGGCCCCGCCGGGGCGGCGCCCCGCCATCTTCGGGCGTCAACCTTAACGTTTCATTCATATTGCCGGTTGCGCAAGCGTCAGCGACACTCTTGGCGGTACGCGTTGCGTCGGAGTGGTTCTCATGCGTTTGAAACTTGTCTTTTTCGTGCTGGCGTCGCTCCTGGCCTCCATCGGCCTCGCCCGCGCCACCGCCAATATTCACATCGATCTTTCGACCCAGACGATGCGCGTCGATTCGGACGCCGGCAGCTACACATGGCCGGTGTCGACGGCGCGCGCGGGCTATTACACGCCGCGCGGCTCCTATGCCCCGACGGGCATGCAGCTCATGCATTACTCGCGCAAATATCACATGTCGCCGATGCCCTATTCGATCTTCTTTCGCGGCGGCTACGCCATTCATGGCACCTACGCCACGGGCGCGCTCGGTCGCCCCGCCTCGCATGGCTGCGTCCGCCTGTCGCCGGCCAACGCCAGGCGCCTCTACGAGATCGTTCAGGCCGAGGGCGGCAGCATTTCGATTACCGGCGCCCCGCCGGCGAGCCCGACGCGCTACGCGGGGATGCACCGCCGCAATCCGGCGCATTACGCCAGCCTGCGCCATGGCCATCATGGCCACGCCCTCGCCTATGCGCCGGTCCGCCATCACCCGCGCCGGACGGTGCGCAGCTGGCAGTCCGATCCGATGTCGCTGTTTTGACGAGGAGCGTCGCCCACGTTCCAGGTTGGAGCTTAAACCTTGCCTTAACCGTGTCGCGGCAAAGTCCAGACTTGAGCGGAGCTATTGTGGCTTCGCCAAGGAACGGCGGCCCCGCGCGCGGCGCGGGGTCCCCTCGGGGCCGGCATGGGCGACATTATCGAGACGATCATCATCGGCGCGGGTCCGGCGGGCCTGACCGCCGGCTACACGCTGGCCAGGCATGGCCGCACGGCGCTCGTGCTGGAGCAGGATCCCGTTCACGTCGGCGGCATTTCCCGCACGGCGAGCTACAAGGGCTTTCTCTTCGACATCGGCGGGCATCGCTTCTTCTCCAAGTCGAAGGAGATCGTCGATCTGTGGAACGAGATTCTCCCTGACGATTTTCTCGAGCGGCCGCGCCTGTCGCGCATCTACTACCGGGGCAAGTTCTACGCATATCCGCTCAAAGCCTTCGAGGCGCTCAGGAATCTCGGCCTCGTCGAAAGCGCCCTCTGCATGGCGTCCTTCGGCTATGCGAAGGCGTTTCCGGTGAAAGCGCCGCGCACCTTCCACGAATGGGTGCGCAATCAGTTCGGCGAGCGGCTCTTCGGAATCTTCTTCAAGACCTACACCGAAAAGGTCTGGGGCATGGGCTGCGACGAGATTTCGGCCGATTGGGCGGCGCAGCGGATCAAGGGCCTGTCGCTCGGCGCGGCGATCGCCGACGGCCTGCGCCGGTCGCTCGGCCTGCGTCGCGCCGGGACGGGCGCAAAAACGCTGATCGAGTCCTTTCGCTATCCGCGCAAGGGTCCCGGCATGATGTGGGAGGCCTGCGCCCGCAAGATGCAGGAGGGGGGCGGGCGTCTGCTGATGGGCCGCCGGGTCGAAGGGCTCTCCTATGACGCGCGGGCGAGGCTCTGGACCGTGCGCGCGCGGGGGCCGGACGGAACCGTAGAGACCCACGAGGCCCGGCATGTGATGTCCTCCGCGCCGCTGCGCGACCTCATGAACGCCCTCACGCCGACGCCCCTGACCCTCTTCAATGCGCGCGCGCTCAAATACCGCGATTTTCTCACCGTGGTGCTGATCGGCCGCCCGCAGAAGGAATTGCCCGACAATTGGGTCTATATCCACGATCCTGGCGTGACCGTCGGGCGCGTGCAGAATTTCCGCAGCTGGTCGCCGGAGATGATCGCCGACGGCGTTTCCACCTGCCTCGGCCTCGAATATTTCTGCTTCGAAGGCGACGGACTCTGGTCCGCGCCCGACGAGGAGCTGATCGCGCTGGCGAAGCGCGAGATCGGCGCGATCGGCCTGATGAACCCCGACGACGTCACCGACGCCTGCGTCGTGCGGCAGCCCAAGGCCTATCCCGTCTATGACGAGCATTACGCCCATCACGTCGACGCAATTCGCCGCGAGATCGCCGAGCGTTTCCCGACGCTCCATCCGATCGGCCGCAACGGCATGCACAAATACAACAATCAGGACCATGCGATGATGACCGGCATGCTGGCCGCGCTGAACGTCATCCGCGGCGAAACGGTCTTCGATGTCTGGCAGGTCAACGAGGACGCGGAATATTCCGAGGCCGGCGTCTCCGGCGCGCAGGAGGCGCTCTCGAGCGAACGCCTCGTTCCGCGCCGGGCGGCCGCGCGATGAGCGTCGCCGGCGTTTCGCGCGCAAGCGCGCTCACGGGGCGCGTCCTTGCGGATCTCGTGAAGTATGGCCTGGCCAGCGCGGCGGCGCTGGCCCTCGACGTCGCCGTGTTGATGCTCCTTCACCGCGTGCTGGGCGTCGTCCCCGCCATCGCCGCGGCGCTCGGGTTTCTCTCCGGCCTGGCGCTGATCTACGTCCTGAGCGTCGCCTGCGTCTTCCCCGGCCGTCGTCGCCGCCCGGCGCGCGCCGAAATCGCGGGTTTCCTTGTCACCGGTCTCGCGGGCCTTGCGCTCACCGAGGCGCTGATGACGCTTTTCGTCAAGGGGGCGGGGATTTCGGTTCCGCTCTCCAAAATACCGACCTCGGGACTGGTCTTCCTTTTCAACTTCACGGCGCGGCGCGCGCTGCTCTTCTCCAGGGCGCGGCGCGAATGAGCGGCCGGGATTCGCGCCTGCCTGTCGCGGCGACGCTCCTTCTTTCCCTCGCACTCGCTGTCCTGCTGACGCAGGGGCAGATCGAGGCCGTCTGGCGCACGGGCGCCTTTTTCGATTCCGACGACGCTCTGCGCGCCGTCGAGCTGCGCGACTTTCTCGCGGGACAGGGCTGGTTCGATTCCGTCGTCCGCCGGATCGATCCGCCGGCCGGGCTTGCGATGCACTGGTCGAGGATCGTCGACCTGCCGCTCGCCGCCTCGGATCTCTTTTTCTCGGCCTTTCTGTCGCCGGAACGCGCCGAGCGGGCCACAAGGCTCCTCTTTCCCGCCGCGCTGCTCGCCGCCCTTCTGGCTCTCGTCGGCTGGCTCGGCGCGATCCTTTCCGGCGCGGCGGCGCGTCTGGCCGCGATCTGGCTTGCGTTCCTGTCGGGCCCGATGTTCCTGCAATTCGCGCCCGGCCGCATCGACCATCACGCCCCGCAGATCGTGACGCTGGCGGCGTCCCTGGGCTTGCTGCTCCAGGGCCTCGATCCGCGCTTTGCGCCGCGCCTCGCGGCGGCGTCCGCGCTGATGGCCTTCTCGCTTGCGATCAGCCTGGAGAATGCGCCCTTCTTCATCGCCATGGCCGCCGCGCCGGTACTGCTCTTTCTCCGAGACGGCGAAGCCTCGCGCGCGCAGCTTCTGTCCTTCGCGGCCGGCGGGCTCGCCGCCGCCCTCGTTCTCTATGTCGCGACGGTCCCCCCTGGGGCCTATCTGCGCTCGGCCTGCGACGCCTTCTCCTTCGTGCATCTCGCGGCGATCGCCGCCGGCGCCCTCTCGCTTGCGGCGCTGGCGCTGCTCTCCGATCGGCTGACGAGCCTGCGGATGCGCGCTCTGGGGGCGGCGGTGGCGGGCGCGGCGACGCTCGCTTGCGTGGCCCTTGTCGCGCCGCGCTGTCTCGGCGATCCGCTCGTCGGGCTCGATCCCCTGCTGCGCGGCCTCTGGCTCGCCCATGTCGCGGAGGCGAAGCCGCTCGCCGCCCTCCTTGCGGAAAACCGCGCCGCCGCAATCGCCGTCGCGGCTCCCGTCGCACTGGGGCTTTGCGCCGCGCTCGGCTTCGGGCGCGTTACGCGCGGCGTTTCGAGGCGGCGCTGGCTGCTCATCGGCGCGGCGATCGCCGCGGGTTTCGCCGCCGGCCTCTGGCAGATTCGCGTCTTCACCTCCGTCACGCCTCTCGCCATGGCGCCGCTCGCCGCCGCCCTTGTGGCGCTTTTCTCACGCTTGCGCGTTTCGCCGGCCCTGCGCGCCGCGCTGACATGCGCCGGGGCCGTCCTCGTCTCGCCGATCGGCCTCGCGCTCCTCCTCGCGCCCGAGGAGACGGCAGGCGCCGCCGGAGAACGCGCCTGTCTGACGCCGCAGGCGCTCGCCCCGCTGGCGGCCTTTCCGCCGTCCCGCGCGCTCGCCTCCTTCAGTCTCGGCAGCCATATTCTCGCCCATACGCCGCACAGCGTTTTCGCCGCGCCCTATCATCGCAACAATCACGGCAACCGCATCGCCGCGGATGTTTTCCTCGCGCCGCCCGAGGAGGCCGAGAAGATCGCGCGCGCGGCCGGAGCGGAGCTCATCGTCTGGTGCGCGGCGATCGACGGCCCCTCGCCGCTGGTCGAGGCCGCGCCTGCCGGCCTCGCGGCCATGCTCGCGCGCGGCGAGGCTCCCTCGTGGCTGGAGCGACGTGTGGCGCAAGGCGCGCCCCTCCTTGTTTTCGCCCCGAGGCGCGTGGAATAGAAGCGGCGGCATCAGGCCGCCTCTTGAAGGGTACCGAACCTTGAACATTTACGACCGCCGCCGCTTCCTCCTCGGCGCCGGCGCCCTCGCCGCCGCGCCGGCTCTTGCGCAGCCTTCCGCACAGGAGCTTTCCGACGAGCTCCAGATCCGCGTCGAGAACAAATCCGTGCCGGAGCTTTGCGCGGAGAAGGACAATATCGAGCTCGATTTCGTCTCGCCGCGCATCCGCAGCCTTCAAATTCAGGCGGTGCATCCGTCCTATATCAACACCATCGTTTCCGACCGCTGGGCGCCGGACTGGTCGAGCTGCGATCTCTCGCATGATCCGAAGTTCTTCTCCCAGGCGCGCCGGCGCACCTTTTGGGAGACGCCGGAATTCTGGATGACCGGCTACACCTTCCCCTCCTTCTGGCGGCCCAATGACGTGCCGATCCGTATCGGCGACACGGTCGAGCAGGGGTTCCACTTGGTGCAGTTCTGGATGTGGTATCGCGAGCGCGCCGAGGAGATCATGGTGTTCTATCCGCCCGACGGCTATTGGCGCGCGCGGCCGCTGCCCTTCGAGGACATGCGCTGGACCGCCTATGGCTCCTCCTTCCTCGTCGGTCCCGTCGAGACGCAGGAGCGTCCGATCGTCGCTCTGGAGGAGATCGCCTTCGATCCGGGAACGCGCAGCTTCACCCTGAAATTCAAGCGCGGCGGCGAGGCGCGGCTGGCGCTCAGAAGCGCGGATCAGGAGCGGCTGACGCTCGACGTCTCCTTCACCGACGCCATGCCGGGCGGCCGGCCCTTCGCGGCGCTGCGCTCCATGTACGCCATGGAGACGATGAGCGACGCGGCGATCGTCGCCTGGCGCTCCAAGCGCGGGAAGGGCTGGGAGGAGGCGCCCGTCATCGACTTTCCCGGCGCCAGCGCCACCGAGGTCTGGGTCGGCCGCCATCTGCCCTCGCGCCACAATCTCTCGGCGCCGGACATGGTCTTTTCGAAGTTCCAGGGCGCGGCGGCCAAATGACGGCGCGCTGGGGCGCCCTCGACGCGGCGCGCGGCCTCGCCGTTGTGGCGATGGTCGCCTTTCATCTGATCTGGGACCTCGCTCATTTCGGCTATATCGAGCGCACGATCCCCTGGTCGGCGCCGGTGAAGGCCTTCGGCCATTCGATCGCCTTCGCCTTTCTGTTCATCGCCGGCGTGTCGCTCGTCCTCGCCCATCGCAAGGGGATCCGCTGGGGCTCCTTCTGGCGCCGCTTCGGCATCGTCGGCGGGGCGGCGGCGCTGGTGAGCGTGGGAACCTGGATCGTCTTCCCGAGCGCCTTCGTCTTCTTCGGCATTCTCCATTGCATCGCGGCGGCGAGCCTGCTCTCGGCTCCCTTCCTGCTCCTGCCCTGGCCCGCGGCGCTCGCGGCCGGCGCGCTCTTTCTCGCCGCGCCTCACGTCGCGGCGTCGCCCAACTTGAATTCATCCTGGCTGCAATGGCTGGGCCTCGGCACGGTCGAGCCGCTGACGCAGGACTGGCGGCCGCTCTTTCCCTGGGCGGGAGCGATGCTCCTCGGCGTGGGAGCGGCGCGGGCGTTTGCGCTTCCCCAGGGCGGCGCCGGGGTGAAGGGGCTCGATAGCCTCGGCCGCCACAGCCTGCTGATCTATCTTCTGCATCAGCCGCTGCTGTTCGGCCTCTTCACCGCGTTGATAGCGGTCGCGCCGCCGGCGGACGACATGCGCGACTTTGTCGCCCAATGTGTGAGCGGCTGCGTCGCGGAAGGCTCGGAGAGGGGGTTCTGCAGAAAGGCCTGCGCCTGCACGGCCGAAGAGGCGCAGCGCGACAAGGCCTTCGCCGGCGCGCGCGACGACGCCGAACGGGGGCGGCGATTGCGGGAAATCGCGGCAGGCTGCGTGGGGAATTAACCTGCGCGCCCGACTCGAGAGCGCCCTTTCCTCGTCATGCCCGCGCCTGTCGCGGGCATCCAGAAGGATGGCCGGGCCGAGCCCGGCCATGACGGTGGAACAGGCTCACATGCCGCCGAGATGCTCCGCGACCGTGAAAATGTCCTTGTCGCCGCGGCCGCACATGTTCATCACCATGATGTGATCGACGGGCTTTTGCGGCGCGAGCTCCAGCACCTTGGCGAGCGCGTGCGAAGGTTCGAGCGCCGGGATGATGCCCTCGAGCTTCGAACAGAGCTGGAAGGCGTCGAGGGCCTCCTTGTCGGTCGCGCTGATATAGGTCACGCGCCCCGTGTCGTGCAGCCAGCTGTGCTCGGGACCGATGCCCGGATAATCGAGCCCCGCCGAGATCGAATGGCCTTCGAGAATCTGGCCGTCGTCGTCCATCAGCAGATAGGTGCGGTTTCCGTGCAGAACGCCGGGCTTGCCGCCGGTGAGCGAGGCGGCGTGGCCGTTCTTCACATTGATGCCGTGGCCCGCGGCCTCGACGCCGTAAATCTCGACCGAGGGATCGTCGAGGAAGGGATGGAACAGGCCGATGGCGTTGGAGCCGCCGCCGATGCAGGCGACGAGCGAATCGGGCAGGCGCCCCTCCATCTCCTGCATCTGGACGCGGGTTTCATTGCCGATGATCGACTGGAAGTCGCGCACCATGGCCGGATAGGGATGCGGCCCCGCCGCCGTGCCGATGCAATAGAACGTGTCGGCGACATTGGTCACCCAGTCGCGCAGCGCCTCGTTCATCGCGTCCTTGAGCGTGCGCGCGCCGGACTGCACGGGCACGACCTCGGCGCCGAGCATCTTCATGCGGAAGACGTTGGGCTTCTGACGCTCGACGTCGACCGCGCCCATATAGACGACGCATTGCAGGCCGAAGCGCGCGCAGGCGGTGGCGGTGGCGACGCCATGCTGGCCGGCGCCCGTCTCGGCGATGATGCGCTTCTTGCCCATGCGGCGGGCGAGCAGGATCTGGCCCAGCACATTGTTGATCTTGTGCGCGCCGGTGTGGTTGAGCTCGTCGCGCTTGAAATAGACCTTGGCGCCCTTGCCGGGCTCGGCCGTCTCGCGCACATGCTCGGTGATGCGCTCGGCGAAATAGAGCGGCGAGGGGCGCCCGACATAATGTTTGTGGAGCCCTTGGAGCTCCTCATGGAAGGCGGGGTCGTTTCTGGCTTCCGCATAGGCGGCTTCGAGATCGAGCACCAGCGGCATCAAGGTCTCGGCGACGAAGCGACCGCCGAAAATGCCGAAGCGGCCGTTCTCGTCCGGGCCGGCGCGGAAGGAATTGGGAAGCGGCTTGGTCAAGGGACGGATTCCTCTTTGGCTCTTCGCCCCTCCCTTTCCTCCCCCGCAAGCGGGTGAGGGGACCCGCGCGATCCGCGGCGCCGATGAAGGCCACATCCTGCCCCCTTTCCCGCACAGCGGGGGAGGGCCGGGAAGGGGCGAAAGACGCGACTCTTTCTGTCGAGAACCTTTAGAGCCTTCGGGCTCCAAATCAAAGCGATCGCACGGCGTCGACGAAGGCTCTGATCTTTTCGGCGTCCTTGACGCCTCTTTCGCGCTCGACGCCCGACGACACGTCGACGGCCGGCGCTCTCGTGCGGCGCAGCGCCTCGGCGACGTTTGCCGCGTCGAGTCCTCCCGAAAGCATCCAGTTTTGGCCGTCGACGCCCGCCAGCAAATCCCAGTCGAAGGCGACACCCGCCCCGCCCGGAACGGCGGCGTCGGGCGCGGGCTTGGCGTCGTAGAGCAGCACGTCGGCGACATCCGCATAGGCCGCGGCCTTGGCGACGTCTTCCGCCGTCGCGACCCCCACGGCCTTGATGACCGGAAGGGAAAAGCGCGCCTTCACGTCGGCGACGCGCGCCGGGCTTTCCCGCCCATGGAGCTGGAGCATGTCGGGCGCGAGCGCGCCGACGATCTCCTCGAGCGCGGCGTCGCCGGCGTCGACGGTGAGCGCCACCCGCGAGATGCGCCCCTCGGCCAGGCGTCCGAGCGTCCGGGCTGTTTCGAGGTCGATGTGGCGCGGGCTCTTTTCGAAGAAAACGAAGCCCGCCATGTCCGCGCCGGCGGAGATGGCGGCGAGCAGCGTCTCGGGAGAGGAGAGACCGCAGATTTTGACGAGTGTCTCAGACATGCTTGAACGTCATGGCCGCGCGTGTCGCGGCCATCCACGCCGGGCCGCCTGCGGCGAGTGCTGCAGGGCCGGGTCGAGCCCGGCCATAAGGGCGTCTACCCCCGGTTATAGGCGTCCTCGAAGCGGACGATGTCGTCCTCGCCGAGATAGGAGCCGGTCTGCACCTCGATCAGCTCCAGATCGATCTTTCCAGGATTGGTGAGGCGGTGCTTGCAGCCGATGGGGAGATAGATCGACTCGTTCTCGTGGACGAGATGCAGCTCCTCGTCGCGGCCGACCTCGGCCGTGCCGCGCACCACAATCCAGTGCTCGGCGCGGTGGAAGTGCTTTTGCAGCGACAGGCGCTCGCCGGGCTTCACGACGATGCGCTTCACCTGATAGCGCTGGCCCTCGTCGATCGACTGATAATAGCCCCAGGGCCGGAAGATGCGCTTGTGCGCCCCGGCCTCGCGGCGGTTCTGCGTCTTCAATTCGTCGACGAGCTGCTTCACCCGGTCGCCATGCTCGTGATTGAGCACGAGCACCGCGTCCTGCGTCGTGACGACGATCACGTCATTGACGCCGACGACGGTGGTGAGCGTGTCCTCGGAGCGCACATGGACATTCGTCGCATCCATGACCACGCCCTGGCCACGCACCGAATTGCCGAAGGCGTCGCGCTCGGAAAGCTCCCAGACCGCGCGCCAGGTTCCCACGTCCGACCAGCCGATGTCGGCGGGAATGAGCGCCGCCTTTTCGGTTTTTTCCATCACGGCGTAATCGATGGATTTCTTGGGCGCGCGGGCGAAGGCCTCGGCGTTCAGCACGCAGGCGCCGAGATCTCTCGTCGCGCCCTCGATCGCCGCCTCGGCAGCGTCGGCGATGGCGGGCTCGAAATGGGCGATCTCGCCCTGCATCACATCGGCGCGGAAGATGAAATTGCCGCTGTTCCAGTAGTAGCCGGCCTCGATGTAGCGCTGCGTCGTCTCGCGGTCGGGCTTCTCGACGAAGGCGTCGAGCTTGAGCACCTCGCCGCCCGCCTGAAGAGGCGCGCCGGGCCGCAGATAGCCGTAGCCCGTCGCCGGATGGTCCGGCTTGACGCCGAGCGTGACGATATAGCCTTGCGCCGCCGCTTCGCCGGCCTTCTTGCACAGTTCCGCCAGTCCGGCGCGGTCGCGCACGACATGGTCGGCGGCGAGGACGACGACGACCGTGTCGGGCGCGCGCCGCGCGGCGAGGCCGGCGGCCACCGCGACGGCGGGACCGGAATCCCGGCGCGAGGGTTCGAGCACGATGTCGGCCTCGGCGCCGATCTGGCGGAGCTGGTCGGCGATGAGGAAACGATAGTCCATGTTGGAGATGACGATCGGCTTCTCGAAAGCCGGGTCGGCCAGCATGGCGATGGTCGTCTGGAAGGTCGAGCGTTCGCCGACGAGCGGGATGAACTGCTTGGGCAGGGTCTCGCGCGATTCCGGCCAGACCCGCGTGCCCGAGCCGCCGCACATGATGACCGGCAGGATTTTTCTCATCTCAAGTCCCTTTCCAGCCCGTCTCGGCGATTCGCGGACAGGGGCCGCGGCGCGGCCGCAGCTTTTCGCAATCGCGCCGGATGATTCGCTTTCGAAAACGCCGGCGGAAGGAGCCGGCCCGGTGCAATGGGCGGGCGGGCGCGCCCCCGCGCGCCCGGCTTCAGCCAACGAGATCCATTCGGCCCGTTTCTTGGCGAGAATTTGACCAAGCGAGGGCGCGGGCGTCAGCCCTTGCCCTTTTTCTCGAGCTCCGCCTTCAGGGCGGCGAGCTTGGCGAAGGGCGAATCGGGGTCGGGCTGGCGCGCGCGCTTCTCCGGGGGCGCCCCGCCCGGCCGCGGGCGGCGGTCATCGCGGCGCTCGTCTCGGGGGCCGCCCCGCTCCGCGCGGTTCTTGTCGAAGCGCGGCTTGCCGGCGTCGCGGGCCGGGCCTTCGGCGCCCGCGCCTCCTTCGGCGTGACGCGGCCTATTGTCGCGGCGCGGCGGCCGGCGCTCGCCCTCGGCGCCGCCCTCGCGGCGCTGCGGCGGCGGTCCGTGGCGGCGGGGTCCGCCGGCATGGGCGTGGCGCTGAGCCGCCCAGACCTCGATGAGCGCCGGCGCTTCCTCGGGGGCCGGCTCGACAGGGGCGGCGGCTTCGGCTTCGGTTTCCGTCGCTTCGGTTTCCGTCGTTTGGGTTTCCGTCGCTTCGGGCGCCGCCTCGGCGGCGACCGGAGCTTCCGTCGTTTCCGCTTCCGGCGCCGGGGTCTCGACGACCGCGCTTTCGGCGGGCGATTCGGGCGCGGCCTCGGCTTCGCCGTCAGCCGGCTTCGGCGCGATCGGCTCGGTCGAGGCGGCCGGGATCAGCGTCGCAGTGATTGCGGGGCCGGGCCGCTGGGTCGCGGCGTAGCCGAGCGATTTCAGGATGGAGGCGAAAGCCTCGCCCGAGCAGCCGGTGAGCGAGGTCATGGCCACGGTGACGACGAAGCCCTCGCCATCCGCCGCGCCGGCCGGCGGCTCGCCGGCGGTGACGCCCGGCTTGTAGGCGATCGCCGGCCGAATCAGATCGGCGAGGCGCTCCAGAATGTCGACGCGCACGACGCGCTCGCCGCAGACGCGGAAGCCCGCGGCGCGATAGAAGCCCTTGTGGATCGAGGCGTCGGCCGCGAAGGAGGTGCGCCCGGAGGCCGCGAGATGCGGCACCTCGTCCAGCCCCTTCACATTGTCGAGCCCGCCGTGCTGGAGGGCCCAGAGCAGCGAGGCCAGCGTGCGCGGCGCGGGCTTCAGGAGCAGCGGCAGATAGATGTGATAGGCGCCGAAGCGCACGCCGAGCTTGCGCAGCGCGCCGCGGTCCTCCTGCGAGAAGCTTTTCACTTCCTTGGCGACGCGGGCGCGGTCGAGGACGCCGAGCTCCTCGGCGAGCTGGAAGGCGACGCCGCGCGTCACGCCCTCGAGGCCCTCGCCCTTCTCGAGCTGCTCGAGCGGGCCGAGCAGCTTCTTGACATGCTGGGCCAGCCAGAGATCGAGGCGGGTCTGCACCTTCTCCAGCGCGGCGCCGGTCAGTTGCTCGTCGGCCAGAATGCGGGTCGTGGGGGAGAGCACGGCCGGACCGGCCGCGATCTTGGCCACCGGCTCGCCGAGCCAGCGGATGACGCCGTCATTGCCGAGGACGAAAGCGTCGTCGACCGCGTCGAAGACGCGGGTCGCCCGCGCCTCGAACTCGCCGGCGAGGGCCTTCTGGGCGGCGGCGTTCAGGGCCCTGGCGGCTTCACCCGCGGCGCCCGGGTCCGGCGTGAAGCGGAAACCCTGAAGGCTTCCGACATGCTGGCCTTCGACCAGAACGTCGCCGGCGGCGTTAATTTCGGCTTCGAGCATCGCATTCTCTCTCAGGCGGCGCATCAGCACGCTGGTGCGGCGATCGACGAAACGCTGCGTCAACCGGTGATGCAGCGCGTCGGACAGGCTGTCCTCTACCCGACGCGCGACGCTCTGCCAATGCTCGGCGTCGTCGAGCCAGCCGGAACGGTTCGCGATGAAGCTCACCGTGCGCACCTGGGCGAGCCGGTAGGAGAGGGCGTCGATGTCGCCGTCGACCCGGTCCACGGCGTCGATTTGCCTGGCCATCCAGTCGGGAGGGATCTTTCCCTTGCGGGCGATGTAGCTGAAAACGGTCAGCGCCAGCTCGGCGTGAGCCTGCGGCGAGGTCTTGCGGTAATCGGGGATCTGGCAGGCTTCCCAGAGCCGCGCCACGTCGGCGGGCGTCTTGGCGTTTTTTTGCGCGACCTCGTCGCGGCTCGCGGCCTCGAGCGCGAGCTGGTCCACGGCGATGGGCGCGCGGGTGAAGCGGGGATGGTCCGGCGTCTTCTCCAGGGAATTCATCAGGGCGCGCGGAGAGGAAAAATCCAGATCGCTGTTGCGCCACTGGAGAAGCTGAACCGGATCGAAGCGGTGATCCTCGAGCGCCTCGATCAGCTCTTCCTCGAAAGGCGGGCAGCGTCCGGTCGCGCCAAAGGCGCCGTCGCTCATGTGGCGGCCGGCGCGCCCGGCGATCTGGCCGAATTCCGCGGGCGTGAGGCGGCGGTAGCGCCAGCCGTCGAATTTGCGGTCCGAGGCGAAGGCGACATGGTCCACGTCGAGATTGAGGCCCATCCCGATGGCGTCGGTCGCGACGATGTAATCCACGTCGCCGGACTGGAAGAGCTCGACCTGGGCGTTGCGCGTCCTCGGGCTCAAGGCGCCGAGCACCACGGCGGCGCCGCCCCGCGCCCGCTTGATCCATTCGGCGATGGCGTAAACTTCCTCGGCCGAAAAGGCGACGATGGCGGCGCGCGGCGGCAGGCGCGAAATTTTCTTGTCGCCGGCGAAGCTCAGCCGCGAGAGGCGCGGGCGGGAGAAAATCGGCGCGCCGGGGAACAGCTCGCCGATCATCTGCGCCATGGTGCCGGCGCCGATTAGCAGCGTCTCCTGGCGCCCGCGCCAGCGCAGCAGCCGGTCGGTGAAGATGTGGCCGCGGTCGAGATCGGCGGCGAGCTGAATCTCGTCGATCGCCAGAAAATCGACCTCGATGTCGCGCGGCATGGCCTCGACGGTCGAAATCCAATAGGCGGGCGCGCGCGGCTTGATCTTCTCCTCGCCCGTGATCAGCGCGACATTGGCCGCGCCCGCCTTGGCCACGACGCGGCTGTAGACCTCGCGCGCCAGAAGCCGCAGCGGCAGGCCGATCGCGCCGCTCGGAAAGGAGAGCATGCGCTCGATGGCGTGGTGGGTCTTTCCGGTGTTGGTGGGGCCGAGCACCGCCGTCACCCCATGGGCGGCGGCGCGGGCGCCCGGCGGGAGCGGCGCCATGAGTCCTGTCGCTTCTTTTCTTTTTCTCTTTTTCTCTCGGCGCGGCCCTTTCGCGCCTACCGTCTCATAACGGAACTTTCGCCGCCGCGCGACTTTACCTTTTGAACAGCCGGCGAACGAATCACGGCCGAATCGCTCACGCGCGGCGAATCATGCTCTGTTCCCTCAAGATATAGGGGCTGTTTTTCGTTTTTGACCCCAGCCCTTGTCGGTCGAGGCGCGCGCGCGGGCGCGCGGGCGGCGCCGCCTCGTTGGATGGGGGGCGAGGCCGTCTTCCATTCTGGCAAGAGGGCCGATGGCGGGGCGCCTGTTAAGGATGGGCGCCGATCGGGAACGGAGCCGGCACGAATCGCTGACCGCGCCAGATTGGCGTGGCGTTCCCCCTTATCTTGCGCCTCCGCCGATCGGTCGGCCCAAGATATGGACGGGCGCCGCGCCCATGCAGCAGGCGCGACCGCCTGCCTTGCGGACTGTCGATTAACAGTCGTTTCTTTTTGGAACAGGCGCGCAGGCCAGGGGGGCTTTCGGCCTGCCGAGCGAGGCCGAGCCCCGTGGTGAGTCGGGCGCCAGGCGGCGCGCCATGATCCTTAACGGCGTCGGCGCGGGGGCGGAGCCGCTCACCCCTACGTTTAAGCCAAACGTTAACCATTCTCGACGCATAGTCTAAAGGCCAAGCTCGCGGTGATACCTGCGGCGCGACGGCGGCGGCCGGAGCCATTCCGGCGCCCGCGGACGGTCGAGACATGAAAGTAGTGGTGCTGACGGGGGGGCTGGGCACGCGTCTCGCTGAGGAGACGTCGGTGCGTCCCAAACCCATGGTCGAGATCGGCGGCCGTCCGATTCTCTGGCACATCATGAAGATCTATTCGGCGCACGGCTTCAACGAATTCGTGCTGTGCCTCGGCTACAAGGGCTATTGCATCAAGGAGTTCTTCTCCAACTATTACCTGCACATGTCGGACGTCACCTTCGACATGCGCACGCGCGAGATGGAAGTGCATCGCGGCGCCGCGGAGCCCTGGCGCGTCACGCTCGTCGACACGGGCGACACCACGCAGACCGGCGGGCGCCTGAAGCGCGTCATCGATTACGTAAAGGATGACGAGGTTTTCGCGCTGACCTATGGCGACGGCGTCGCCGACATCGATCTGACCGCCGAACTCGCCTTCCACCGCGCGCATGGAAAAATGGCCACTGTCGCGACGGTCCGTCCCGAAATGCGCTTCGGCGCCATGACGCTCCAGGGCGACCGCGTCACGACCTTCGCCGAAAAGCCCGTCGCCGAAAGCGCCTTCGTCAACGGCGGCTTTTTCCTGCTCTCGCCGAAGGTCGAAGGTCTCATCGAAGGCGACGAGACCGTATGGGAGCACGAGCCGGCGAGATGGCTCGCCGAACACGACGAATTGCGCGCTTTCGAACACAAGGGCTTCTGGCGGCCGATGGACACGCTGCGCGACAAGCTCTTCCTCGAGGAAGAATGGAACTGCGGCCGCGCGAAGTGGAAGATATGGTGATTACATCGTCATTCTGGCTCGGCCGGCGCGTCTTCGTCACCGGCCACACGGGCTTCAAGGGATCGTGGCTCGCGCTGATGCTCTCGCGCCTCAACGCGCGCGCGACGGGCTATGCGCTGGAGCCGCCGACGCGGCCCAGTCTCTTCGCCCTGTCCAAGGCCTCGGATCATATCGAAGACCTGCGTGGCGACGTGCGAGATCTGGACTCGGTGACGCGGGCCATGCGGGCGGCGGCGCCGGAGATCGTGATCCACATGGCGGCGCAGCCGCTCGTGCGCGACTCCTACGCCGATCCGATCGGGACCTACGCCGCCAATGTCATGGGCACGGCGCATGTGCTCGAAGCCGCGCGCAGGGTGGAGAGCGTGCGGCTGGTTCTCGTCGTCACCACCGACAAATGTTATGAGAACCGGGACTGGGTCTGGGGCTATCGCGAGACCGACGCGCTCGGCGGACATGATCCCTATTCGAGCAGCAAGGCCTGCGCCGAGCTCGTCGCCGCCGCCTATCGCGACAGCTTCTGCCGCGCGAAGGGCGTTCATATCCTCTCGGCGCGCGCCGGCAATGTCATCGGGGGCGGCGATTTCGCGGCCGACCGCATCCTGCCCGACGCCTATCGCGCCTTTGTCTCTGGCCGAACGCTGAAGGTGCGCAATCCCAAGGCGGTACGGCCCTGGCAGCATGCGCTGGAGCCGCTCTCGGGCTATCTGGCGCTGATCGAAAAGGCGCTGACGCCGGCGCCCGGCGCGGGCGAAAGTCTCGACGGCGCGTTCAATTTCGGTCCCGGCTCCGAGTCCGAGCGCAGCGTCGAGGAACTGCTGACGCACTTCATTTCCGCCTGGGGCGCGCCCGCGCGCTGGGAGCGCGATGGCGACGACCATCCGCACGAGGCGCGGCTGCTGCGGCTCGACGCCGCCAAGGCGCGCGAGCTTTTGCAATGGACGCCGCTTCTCGATTTCCGCGGGGCGACGCAATGGACGGCGCAATGGTATCGCGCCTTCGCCGGCGGCGCCGATATGGCGGAAACTACGCTGCAACAGATCGACCGCTATCTCGGGAGCCGCGTGCGGCTCACTTCTCCCTTCGCGGAAGCTTCCAGGGACCAGGAATATGACCAACGCATCGTCGCCGGCTGAGGCGCTGCGCGCACAGATCCTCGATCTCGTGGGCGAGTACCATCGCCTTGCGCATCCGACGCCGGTCTTCACGCCCGGTCACTCGGCCGCGCCGGTGTCGGGCCGCGTCTTCGACGCGCGCGACATGCAGGCGCTCGTGGATTCGGCGCTCGACTTCTGGCTGACGACGGGACGCTTCAACGCCGAGTTCGAGACGCGGCTCGCGCGCTATGTCTGCGCGCGAAAGGCCCTCACCGTCAATTCCGGATCGTCCGCCAATCTCGTCGCCTTTTCGGCTCTGACCTCGCACACGTTGCGACAGCGCGCCTTGCAGCCGGGCGACGAAGTCGTCACCTGCGCCACGGGTTTTCCGACGACGATCAATCCGATCCTGCTCTGGGGCATGGTTCCCGTCTTCGTCGACGTGGACATCCCCACTTACAACATCGACGTGGAGGGGGTCGAGGCGGCCATCACCCCCAAGACGAAAGCGATCATGGTCGCTCACACGCTCGGCAATCCTTTCGATGCGCTCGCCATCAAGGCGCTCTGCGCGCGCCATGGCCTGTGGCTGATCGAAGACTGCTGCGACGCGCTGGGCGCGAAGATCGACGGCCGGCATGTCGGCGCCTTCGGCGACATCGGCACGCTCTCCTTTTATCCGGCGCATCACATCACGATGGGCGAGGGGGGGGCGGTTTTCACCCATGACAATCACCTCGCGAAAGCCATGGAGTCCTTTCGCGACTGGGGCCGCGATTGCTATTGCGAGCCCGGCCGCGACAACAGCTGCAACAAGCGTTTCGGGTGGCGTCTCGGCGACCTGCCCAAAGGCTACGACCACAAATATGTCTATTCGCATCTCGGCTTCAATCTGAAGATCACCGACATGCAGGCGGCCGTGGGCCTCGCGCAGATGGATCATCTCGAGGGCTTCATCGCTGCGCGCCGCCGCAATTTCGATTTGTTGAAAGCCGGTCTCGCCGGACTCGAAGAATATTTCATCCTGCCCGAG
>RXIY01000057.1 GCA_003963405.1 Hyphomicrobiales bacterium | reverse complement strand
CTGCCTGCAAAACGCCAACTGGCTCGCCAAGAGCCTCGAGCAGCGCAGCCGGACGATTCTGAAGGTCGCGTCGGAGATCGTGAGGCTTCAGGACGCCTTCCTGACCAGCGGCGTCGAGCATTTGCGCCCGCTCAACCTGCGCACCATCGCCGACGCCATCGGCATGCACGAATCGACGGTCTCCCGCGTCACCTCCAACAAATACATGATGACGCCGCGCGGCGTCTTCGAACTCAAGTATTTCTTCTCGGCCTCCATCGCCACGGCCAGCGGGGCCGGGGCCCATTCGGCCGAATCGGTGCGCTTCCGCATCAAGCAGATGATCGACCGCGAGACCGCCGACGACGTGCTCTCCGACGACGCCATCGTCGCGAGGCTCAAGGCGGCCGACATCGACATTGCGAGGCGGACTGTGGCCAAATACAGGGACAGCCTGAAGATTCCGTCTTCGGTCGATCGCCGTCGGGCGAAGCTCGCGCTCGCGCGGGAGCAGGCGCGGCCAGCCTTCTGACGAGAGCCCGGCCGCGCGCCGCCTTTCCACAAGCGGCGAACGCCCATTGACTTCATTCGCGCAGCCTTCTAACGCTGCGCGAAAATTCGCGGCGCGGTTCTGTGGGGAGACCGTAGACGCAGGCTCACGAAAAAGTGAAGCGGGGCGGACCCCGGTTGAAGAAAATCCGTAATCGGCGGGTAAGCGCAAAAGAGGCATAGTCTGTCTCGGCCGCGACGACCGGCCGCTTTCCGAAAAAGGCGGAGCGATATGTCCCTGAGAGTTTCGGGCAAGAACATCAACATCGGCGAGGCGCTGCGCGCCCATATCACGGAGCGTCTGGAGCAGGCGGCGTCGAAATATTTCGACGGCGGCGTCAGCGGCCATGTCACAATCACGCCCGAAGGGTCTGGCTACCGCGCCGATTGCAGCCTGCATCTCACCTCGGGCATCGTGCTTCAGGCGGACGGCCGGGCGCAGGAGCCCTATGCGACCTTCGACCAGGCGGCGGATCGGCTGGAGAAGCGCCTGCGGCGCTACAAGGAGCGATTGAAGGGTCACCACGACGGGCACGGACCGGTGGAGCCCGAGGTGGTGCCCTATCAGGTATTCGAGGCGCCTGACGAGGAAAGCGAGGCGCCGGCCGAATTCAGCCCGGCCGTTATCGTGGAATCGACCACGAAGCTGCGCCGTCTCTCGGTTCCGTCGGCCGTGCTTCACCTCGATCTCACTGGCGCCCCAGTTTTGGTGTTTCGTCACGCAAATACGGGGCGACTCAATATTGTCTATCGGCGAAACGACAACAATATCGGTTGGATCGATACGCCCGCCGGCGAGTAGCCGCCTTTCCCCAGGGCGGCGCCCGCGGGAAGGGGAGTTCCGCCGGACGTCGCCTTGCGGGACCGGCCCGGCATGTATCTTGCGATTTCCTTCATGGGCGCAGCCGCGCAGCTTGAAGGTTTTTCCAACGCTTGAAAGATAGGGCGTCGCATGCGGCTCACGGATCTTGTCACGCCGGAAGCGGTGATCGCCAATTTGAAGGCGAGCTCGAAAAAGCAGCTGCTTCAGGAGCTGAGCGACCGCGCGGCCAGGCTCTCGGGCCTGCCGTCGCGGGAAATTTTCGACGCCCTGCTGCACCGCGAGCGCCTGGGCTCGACAGGCATTGGCGAGGGCATTGCCATTCCGCACGGCAAGCTCGCCAGGGTCAAGTCGATTTTCGGGATTTTCGCCCGGCTCGAGCGGCCGGTGGATTTCGAGGCGCTGGATGGCGCCCCGGTCGATCTGGTCTTTTTGCTGATCGCCCCGGAGACCTCCGGGGCGGATCATCTGAAAGCGCTCGCCTGCGCGGCGCGGATGCTTCGCGACCCTGGCCTTGTCGCAACCATCCGCGCCACGCGAGACCATGACGCGCTTTACTCACTCATTTCGCAGCGTTCCAAGCCCCACGCCGCGTAACCGTCGAAGGGGGCGTCTTCTTAAACCGTCGCCCGCTTCTGCCCGCCGCCGTGGGAGGCGTGTCCGCCCTTACGGCCCGCTTCCGACGCGAGGGTGTGATCGCGCGAGAAGCTGCGTTTCGCCGGATTGACGCTCTGACCGCCCTTGCGTCCGGCGCGCGCCGCAAGTTCGGGATTTTGCGAGAAACTGCGCTTCTCGTCCGGGACGCTCTGACCGCCCTTGCGCGCGATCGCGCGCTGTTTCTCCGGATCCATCGACGCAAAGCCTCGATTGGACTTCTTCACTACTTCCTGCATGGTCGCCTCCTGCCCCCGCGCCACGCGTATAACTTGCCGAATCGGCCAAGGTTTCCGCAATCGTGGAATATACTTAGCCAAGCTTGCGAAGGACGAAAATCCCATGTGGAGTTAGACTTATCAACAGCTTGACCGTCCCTTTCAGGCGATTTTTCTTTGCGACCTGCGATTGAAAAACAGCGCCTGGCTGATGACAGCCTTGAGACTTTCGACGCTGAAGGGCTTGGTGACGAGAAAGGCGGGTTCGGGCGGCGCGCCGGTGAGGAAGCGTTCCGGATAGGCGGTGACGAAGATGACAGGCGTCGAGAAGGCGTCGAGAATGTCATTCACCGCGTCGAGGCCCGAACTGCCGTCGGCGAGCTGGATGTCGGCGAGAATCAGACCCGGCTTTGTTTTTTCGATTGCAACCACCGCCTCGCGATGGGTGCGGGCCATGCCGGCCACGCTGTGCCCAAGTTCCTCCACAATGCTGCGCAGATCATGCGCGATCAGCGGCTCGTCCTCTATGATGAGCACGTCCGTCGCGATCTGATCGGCGATTTCGGCATTGGCGGCGTCGATGAGGTCTGCGGCCGCCCCTTCGGAGACGCCGAGCGTGTCTCCGATCTGTTCGAGATCGAAGCCTTCGAGGGCGTGCAGGAGAAAGGCGACGCGCGGCTTCAATGAAATGGCGTCGAGACGGCCGCGGGCGCCGTCGTCGGCCAAACCGGCGGCCGGATCGGGCTGGGCGATGGCGCCGGCGGCCCAGGTCGCCAGGAACAGGCGATAGAGGGAAATTCTCAGATCGTCATTTTGATCGAGTTTTCTTGGGTCTGCGACAATTGTTTCGAGCGTCGCCAGAACATGGGCGTCGCCGCCCTCGCGGGTCCCGACCAGCGCGCGCGCGAAGCGCCTCAGATAGGGAAGATGGCCATAGATCTCTTTTGAAACCGACATCTCACGCCTCCGAAGGCGTTCAAATTCATACGAAAAGGAAGCGAAACCATGACGTCTGCGTCAAAACGACCTGCACGAATGAAGGAACCAATCCATGAGCGCGGCGTTTTCCCTTCCGTGCGGCGCACTATATCGCGCAGCGAAACAGATCCGCCACAGAAAATCATGACTTTGCAGATTGGGGGCTCCATGGTGAAAAACAGTCCGGAGAATGCCGTTGTGCGCGCGCAACCCGATGGGGATCAGCTGCGCTCCGACGCGCGTCATTTTCCGGGAACGCTCCCGCGGAGCCTGGCGGCGGTGGCCGCGGGGCTCGGCGTCGGCGCGCCGCGCCCCGCCAATGCGGAGAAGACAGCCGGCGTCGGGCCGCTGAAACTTTGCAAGACGGAAAGGAACGACCACAAGATGCGCGGCCCCGATTTTGGCGACGCGATCGGGAAGGAGTTGCAGAATCTCTACGACGACGTCGTGGCGCAGCCGGTCCCCGACCGCTTCCTGAATCTGTTGAACCAGCTCGAACAAACTATGGTATCCTCAGGCCGGTCCGGTGGCGCGCCTGGGGAGAGAGAGTGAACGAAGAGGAGCCCGGTCCCAGCGACGGTCAGAGCCTAAAACGGGATCTCATTGCGGCGATCCCCAATCTGCGTGCTTTCGCCGTCTCCATCTGCGGCAATCCCGACCGCGCCGACGACCTCGTCCAGGAGACGCTGGTCAAGGCGTGGGGGAGCCTCGGATCATTCGCCGTGGGCACCAATCTGACCGCCTGGCTCTTCACGATCCTTCGCAACATCTATTACAGCGAATTTCGCAAGCGGCGGCGCGAGGCGCCCGATCCGGACGGGGCGATCGCCTCCGCGCGGCTGATCGCGCCCGAGTCGCAGAACGCCCATATGGATTTCCTCGATTTCCGCGAGGCGCTGCAAAAGCTTCCGCTCGATCAGCGCGAGGCCTTGATCCTCGTCGCGGCCTCCGGCATGTCCTATGAAGAGGCGGCGGAAATCTGCGGCTGCGCGCCCGGCACGATGAAGAGCCGGGTCAATCGCGCGCGAAACCGGCTCAACGAGATCATGGCCCTGCCGAGGGCCCCGCGAGAGAGCGGCCAGGCGCGCGGCGCCGGGGAACTCACGCCGGCCGGCCGAGATTGAACGGACCGGAGAAATGCAGCATAGGGAGCGCGCCATCCGCTCCCTTGTTTGTCCTCACGCGAACGCGTGCCAAAAAGCGCGTCCGCCCCTTTTTCGAGCGAGACCATGACAGAAGAAAGCCGCATCGAACGCGATTCCTTTGGCGACATCGCCGTCCCGTCCTGGGCCTATTGGGGCGCGCAGACCCAGCGTTCGCGCGAGAATTTCCCCATCGGCGGCCAGCGCATGCCGATCGAGGTGGTGCACGCCCTCGCCCGGGTGAAACTCGCCGCCGCCAAGGTGAACGCCGCCAAGGGCCTGATCCCGCCGGACGTCGAAAAGGCCATCGTTTCGGCGGCGCAGGAGGTGATCGACGGCAAGTTCGACGATCATTTTCCGCTCGTCGTCTGGCAGACGGGCTCCGGCACACAGTCCAACATGAATGTCAACGAGGTGATCGCCAATCGCGCCAATGAGCAGCTCGGCGCGGGCCGCGGCGCGAAATCGCCCGTTCATCCCAACGACCACGTCAATTGTGGCCAGTCCTCCAACGACAGTTTCCCGACAGCCATTCACGTCGCCGGGGCGCTGGCGATCTCCGGAAAGCTTTTGCCGGCGATCGAGCGGCTCGAGGCGGCGCTGGAGCGCAAGTCGTCGCAGTTTTCAAATCTCGTCAAGATCGGCCGCACCCATTTGCAGGACGCGACGCCCGTGACGCTCGGCCAGGAATTCTCCGGCTACGCCGCGCAGGCGAAATATGGCGCGGCGCGCATTCGCACGACGCTGCCCGACCTGTTCGCTCTGGCGCAGGGCGGCACCGCCGTCGGCACGGGCGTCAACACCGCGAAGGGCTTCGCCGAGGAGGTCGCGGCCAATATCGCCCGGCAGACCGGCCTGCCTTTCGTCACGGCGCCCAACAAGTTCGAGGCGCTCGCCGCGCATGACGCCATCGTCTTCGCCCATGGCGCGATCAATGCGCTGGCCGCCGGCCTCTACAAGATCGCCTGCGACATTCGCCTGCTCGGCTCGGGCCCGCGCGCCGGCCTCGCCGAACTACGGCTGCCGGAAAACGAGCCCGGCTCGTCGATCATGCCCGGCAAGGTGAATCCGACGCAGGTCGAGGCCATCACCATGGTCTGCGCGCGCGTCTTCGGCAATCATCAGACGATCACCTTCGCCGCCTCGCAGGGCCATCTCGAACTCAATGTGATGAAGCCGGTGATCGCCTTCGCCCTGCTCGAATCGATCGACCTGATGACGACCGGAATAGACAGCTTCATCGTCCGCTGCATCGACGGCATCGAGGCGGACGAGGCCAACATCACGCGATTCCTCGAGCGGTCGCTGATGCTCGTGACGGCGCTCGCGCCGAAGATCGGCTATGACGCCGCGTCCAAGATCGCCCGCGCCGCCCACAAGAACGGCACGAGCCTCAAGGAGGAGGCGCTCGCCTCCGGCAAGGTCACGGAGGCCGAATTCGACGCGATCGTGCGCCCGGAGAAGATGCTCGCGCCGAACGACTGACTTTCAAAAAAGAATAGAGGGTGGGAGGGGCCCCTCTCCCACCCTCGTCGGAAGCTCGTGGGGCTCCCAACGCCGTCTGCCCACGGCGACACGATACTGCGGGAATGCGAACGGACAGGATGTGCGCCGCCGCATCGCTCGAAAACACTTCGGTTATAGGTTAGAAGATTTTTTGCGCCAGAGTCGACGCTGGCTTTTTTTTCCAAAGACAAGGCCCCGATTCGATGCATGTCACCCGAGGCGTTATCCTCGCCACGCTTATCTTCGGGGTCGCGGCCTGCGCCCAGCGGCCGCATGGCTTTCTGATCCCCTCGCGCCAGGTCGCGCCGGGAACGAGCCTCGTGCAGATGCTCGTGGCGACGACGCGCGCGCCCAATGAGGCCGAGCCCGGCGAGATGTTCTCGGGCGAGCGCGGCGCCGGCTTCTCCTTCGCCGACATCACCGTCTCCATCCCGCCGGAGGGGAATCGCAAGGTCGGCGAGGTGCAGTGGCCCACGACCCAGCCGCCGGATCCCATGCGCGAATTCACGACCGTCGAGGCCTCCGTGATGACCAAGGAGCAGGCGGTCGCCGAATTCAACAGACATATCAAACAGACGCCGCGCCGCCAGGTTCTGGTTTTCGTCCATGGCTACAACACGCGCTTTGGCGAGGCGGTCTATCGCTTCGCGCAGATCGCGCATGATTCCGCCGCCTATGTGACGCCGGTGCTCTTCACCTGGCCGTCGCGCGGCAAGCTCCTGCACTATGGCTACGACCATGAAAGCGCGAACTATTCGCGCGACGCGCTCGAGACCCTGTTGCAGACCCTTTCGCACAATCCCAATGTCGGGGAGATTTCCATTCTCGCGCATTCCATGGGCAATTGGGTGACGCTCGAAGCCCTGCGCCAGATGGCGATTCGCGACCGCGGGCTCTCGCCGAAGATCCAGAACGTCATGCTCGCCGCGCCGGACGTCGATTTCGACGTCTTCCGCCGCCAGATCGCCACGATCGACGCCCGGCCGTCGATCTTCACGATCTTCGTCTCCCGCGACGACGAGGCGCTCGCGACCTCCCGCCAGGTCTGGGGCGACAAGCCGCGCGTCGGCGCCGTCGACCCGACGGCCGCGCCCTATGACGAGACGTTCAGGAGCAACCGGGTGCAGGTGATCGATCTGACCGACGTCGCTTCGGGCGGCGGCGACAGTCTGGGACATACCAAATTCGCCGAGGCGCCTCAGGTCGTCCGGTCGATCGGGGCGCGGCTCGCCGCGGGTCAGGCCCTGAACGACGGCGGGGGCGGGGTCGGCGAAAAACTGGGCCAGGTCGCGACGGGCGCCGGATCAGCCGTCGGCGCTGCGGTCACGGCGCCTCTCGTCATTGCCGACCCGAGCAGCCGGGACAGTTTGGACGAACGGCTGGAATCGATCGGCGAACGACTCGGACACGCAGCGCGATGAACGCCCCGGACAAGTCCGGCGTCGGGCCTTTCGCCGCGGCGGCCCTCTCGGCCGGGCCCATTCTCGCCGCGGCCCTGCTCGGCAATGCGGCGACCCTCCCCAATATCGCGCCCTGGTACCAGAGCCTCGCCAAGCCGCCGCTCACCCCGCCGAACTGGGTTTTCGGTCCGGCCTGGACGACGCTTTACATTCTGATGGGCGTGGCCTTCTACCGTATCCTGCGGAGCGATCCGGCGGCGGCGGGGCGGGGCCGGGCGATCCTGCTCTTTACGGCGCAGCTCGCCCTCAACGCCGCCTGGTCCTTCGCCTTTTTCGCGGCGCATAGTCCGGCTCTGGGCCTCGCCGTGATCCTGCCGCTCGAAGTGCTGATTCTCGCCACGATCGCCGCCTTCTGGCGCCTCGACCGCGCCGCCGCCCTCTGCCTCGTCCCTTATGCGCTGTGGGTCGCCTTCGCGACCTATCTCAACCTCGGGATTTTCGTGCTCATTCCCTGAGGGGACGCCGGCCCTCAGAAAGGCGCCTGTCTGGCGGCGGCGACATAGGCGTCGGCGTCCTCCTTCAGGAGGAGCCGCTCCTTGACGAGCCTGTCGGCGACGACCCGCATGGTCGCCACGAAATAGGCGCGCGAGCCATAGCGTTCGATGAGAGAGGGCCGGGGGTCGCCGCTTTTCTCCCGCTCCGCCTTCGTCGCCGGAAAGGACGCCGACGCGCCCGCCGCGCAGGCCGGGCCGGTCTTTTCCTTTTGCGCATTGAAGCCGACGAAGGTCGCGATGGGCAGCGCGTGATCGGGCAGGCGCAGGCCCGAAAGCTCGTTGCCGTCGGGGTCGATGCGGGGAACGCGGCCGGCCACGGCCGGCGGGGCCGGCGTCCCCGGTATTTTCGGCCAGACGAGCGCGGCCGCCTCGACGAGATCGGCTTCGGTCGGCGCGCGCGACGGCGGGGGCTTCGCGCCTTTCGTCCAGTCGTCGAGCGCCGCCAACAGCGCCCGCAGCGCCGGCGCCGGCGAACGCTGGTTGAGGGGCGCGGAGCAATTTTCACCGGCAAGGGTCTGCGCCATTCCCGCAAGGAAGAAGCTGCGGCGAGTCTCCGCGGCCGGGCCGGGCAGGGGCCGCCCGCCCGCGCCCCAATAGGCGTCGCTTCCCCACGTGTCGATGACGCGCGGCCCTGTCGCCGCCGGCGCCGGCGCGTCCTGCAGCAGCAGGCCGTCGAACAGCGTCCCCGCCTCCGCGAGCGCCGCCCCTGCGTCGCCCCGGCCATGGGCCAGGAGGCGCCGCGCGCCCACGAGGCCCCGAAGCCGAGGCGCGAGATCGCGCAAGGCCGCCGCCCGCGCCGCCGGGGGCAGGCTCGACAGATCGAGCCGGGCGACCGCCATGCCGCGCGAGAGGGCCAGCGGGGCGAGATCGTCGCCCGGCGCCGTCTCGAGGAAGAGCGCCGCGCCGCTGTGATCCGAGGGAGACGCCGGCCGCGCCGGGCGCATGAGCGCGATGTCGAACTCGTGGGTCTGCCCGCCGATCCGGACGGCCGCACGCACGGCGGCGCTCGTCTCGGCAAGAGTGACGAGCTCGGCCCGCGCCGGGACGGCGAAGAGCATCGCGGCGCAAAAAAACTTAAGACCCTGGAGCATCCGCCGGCATGTCCCCCGCCCGCGCCCATTCCGCCGCGATTTCGAGATCGCTCAGAAAGCGCGCCCATTCCCTTTGCTTATCCTCTTCCCCCTTCAGGCGCAGCAGGAATGACGGGTGGATGGTGGCGAGGAACTTCGCGCCCTGGTCGAGGTCGAGCAGTCGGCCCCGCAGCTCCGAGACCGGCTCGGCGCGGCCCAGAACGCCGCGAATCGCCGTGGCGCCCATGGCGACGACGAGCCCCGGCGCGACCAGGGCGCGCTCCTGTTCGAGCCACCAGCGGCAGGCGTCGATTTCGCCGGCGTCGGGCCGCTTGTGCAGGCGCCGCTTGCCGCGCGGCTCGAATTTGAAATGCTTGACCGCATTGGTGACGAAGCACTGTTCGCGCGGGAGATGGACCTTGGCGAGCGCCTTGTCGAGCAACCGGCCGGCGGGACCGACGAAGGGCCGGCCCGAACGATCCTCGAGATCGCCGGGCTGCTCGCCGACAACCATCACCCGCGCGCCGCGCGGCCCTTCGCCCGGCACGGCCTGGGTGGCGTTCCTGTAGAGCGGGCAGCGGGTGCAGACCTCTTCCTCGCCGGCGAGCGCGGCAAGGGTCATGAACTCGGACATGGGGAGTCAACGTTGGCCGGGGCCGCTTCGTTCGTCTGGAAAAAACCAGCCCCGGCCCCAAAAGCCTGCACCGCACTTCGGCCTCGCATTTTTCGAATTTCGCGCTAAGGGGGAGCGGCCGGAAGGGGCGGCCGCATCCGCCTCATGCGACGAGGGGAGAAATAGTCATGTTCGATCTGACAGGAAAAACGGCGCTCGTAACCGGCGCGAGCGGCGGCATCGGCAAGGACATCGCCCGCGCCCTCGTCGCGGCGGGCGCGACCGTGGCGCTCTCCGGCACGCGCCGCGAGGCGCTGGAGGCGCTCGCCGCCGAGATCGGCGGAACGACGCATGTCCTGCCCTGCAACCTCGCCGACCGCGAGGAGACGGAAAAGCTCGCGCCCGCGGCCGAGGCGGCGATGGGCGGCGTCGATATTCTCGTCAACAACGCCGGCATCACCCGCGACGGGCTCTTCATGCGCCTGAAGGACGAGGATTGGGAGACGGTCCTCAACGTCAATCTCACCTCCGCCTTCCGCCTGTCGCGCGCCGTGCTGCGCGGCATGATGAAGAAGCGATTCGGCCGCATCATCGGCATCACGTCCGTCGTCGGCGTCACCGGCAATCCGGGGCAGGGGAATTACGCGGCCGCCAAGGCGGGCATGATCGGCATGTCGAAATCGCTTGCCGCCGAGGTCGCCTCGCGCGGCGTCACGGTAAATTGCGTGGCGCCCGGCTTCATCGAAAGCCCCATGACCGACGCGCTGAACGACGCGCAGAAGGAGCGCATTCTCGCCGCCGTTCCCGCCGGCCGGCTGGGGACGGGCGCCGACGTCGCCGCCGCCGTGGTCTATCTCGCGAGCGCCGAGGCGGGCTATGTGACGGGCCAGACGCTGCATGTGAACGGCGGGATGGCGATGATCTGACGCGGCGGCGTTTTTGCCCTGGGATAAAGCGCGGCGCGCGGCGTCTTTTCGCAGCGCGCGCCCCTTCCGGCCCTCTCGCCAACCTGATTGAAGTATGTTACCAGACCGACGCCGCGAGAGGGGCGGCGCCGCCCTCATCCCCGACATCAGGCCCGAGCGCCGTTCTGGCCGCGCCGCTTGGGGAATGGGCTGGCGCATATGAATCTTAGGGAGAAAACGGCGAGCGGGCGAATCCTGCGGCGCCGTCATCGGTGCGAGCACCATAGCAATAGGGACGAAATCAATGAGCGATGTCGCCGAGCGCGTGAAGAAGATCGTTGTGGAACACCTCGGCGTCGAGCCTGAGAAGGTCGTCGACAAGGCGAATTTCATCGACGATCTGGGCGCGGACTCGCTCGACACGGTCGAGCTGGTCATGGCCTTCGAGGAAGAATTCGGCGTCGAGATCCCGGACGATGCGGCCGAGACCATCGTGACGGTCGGCGACGCCGTGAAGTTCCTCGAGAAGGCCAAGGCCGCCTGATTTCGGAACATCGACGTGAAAGCGCGCCGGCCGACCGCCGCGCGCTTTTTGCTTCCGCCCCGCCCGGCGCACGGGCGGGCCTTTATCCTTCCCATCTGAATTAGAGAGCAAGCCATGCGCAGGGTGGTCGTCACCGGGCTTGGCGTCGTGTCGCCTCTGGGCTGCGGCGTCGAAACGAATTGGCGGCGGTTGGTTGCCGGCGAGCACGGATTCCGCCGCATCGACACATTCGAGGTCGACGACCTTCCCTGCCAGATCGCGGCGATGATCCCGCGCGGCGACGGCTCCAACGGCTCCTTCAACGCGGACCAGTGGTTCGACCCCAAGGAGCAGCGCAAGGTCGACGATTTCATCGTCTATGGCGCGGCCGCCGCGACGCAGGCGCTCGCCGACGCGGGCTGGACGGCCGACACGCCCGAGAAGCAGGAGGCGACCGGCGTCCTGATCGGCTCCGGCATCGGCGGCCTCGGCGGCATTTACGAGACCTCGCTCACCCTGAAGGAGAAGGGCCCGCGCCGCGTGTCGCCCTTCTTCGTCTCGGGCCGCATCATCAATCTCGTGGCCGGCTACGTCTCGATCATGCACAATCTGAAAGGCCCGAACCACGCGGTGGTGACGGCCTGCGCCACCGGCACCCACGCCATCGGCGACGCCGCGCGCATCATCGCCATGGGCGACGCCGACGTGATGGTCGCGGGCGGCGCCGAATCGCCGGTCAACCGCATCGGCGTCGCGGGCTTCGCCGCCTGCCGCGCTCTCTCGACCGGCTTCAACGACCGGCCGGCCGACGCCTCCCGCCCCTATGACAAGGACCGCGACGGCTTCGTGCTCGGCGAGGGCGCGGGCTGCGTCGTCCTCGAGGACTATGAGCACGCCAAGGCGCGCGGCGCGCGCATCTATTGCGAGCTCATCGGCTATGGCATGTCGGGCGACGCCCACCACATCACGGCGCCCTCGCCCGAGGGCGACGGCGCCTATCGCTGCATGAAGATGGCGCTGAAGCGTTCGGAGATTTCCGTCGCCGACATCGACTATGTGAACGCCCACGGCACCTCGACGCCGCTCGGCGACGAGATCGAACTCAAGGCCGTCGAGCGGCTGATCGGCAATGTCGAACCGAGACTCTCCATGTCCTCCACCAAATCGGCGGTGGGGCATCTTCTCGGGGGCGCGGGCGCGGTGGAGGCGGTGTTCACCATCCTCGCCATGACCAACAACGCCGCCCCGCCGACGCGCAATCTCGACAATCCTTCCGTCGAGACCGCGATCGACCTCGTGCCCAAAAAGGCGCGGGAGCGCGAGATCAATGTGGCGCTGTCGAATTCCTTCGGCTTCGGCGGCACCAACGCCTCGCTGCTGTTCCGCAAGCTCGGCTAGGACTTTCCGCGTTCTGCGGACTCCATCCCTGGGTTCCTGGGGATAATTCGGGCGGAGGCGCTTTGTCCGGAGCGGGCAAGGCTTGCGCTCCTGAATTCGCCACAATGACCCCTAGTGTGTACGGCTGCGGTTTTGCCCCCGCGGGATCGAGTCCCGCGGGTTCCCGGCTCCGTGTCCGGCTTCAGTTGGCGTGATGACGATGATGAGCGACGAGACCGGCGACAAGCCGACCCCTGAGGACGACGCCGCCCAGGCCAAGGGCCGCGAGGCGAGAAGCGGGTCGGCCCCGCCGGCCGAACCTGGCGCAGGCGGCGCGGGCGCCCCCGAAACGCCAAGCGCAGCGCCGCCTGCCTCTCCCGCGCCAATAGCGGGGCCGGAGGAAACCCCAGAGGCGAAGCCGGTCGAAGCGGCTGCTTCCGAAAAGGCCGCGTCGCAAGCGGCCGCGGAGGCGCCGAAGCCCGAAACGGGGCCAGCCGACTCCGCCGCCGAAACCGGTCCAGCCGAGCCCATCCCGGCCTCACCCGAGCCGCTCGAGCCTAAAAGCGCCGAGCCCGCCCCGGCGCAGCCCGCCCTTTCAAAGCCGGCCGCGCCCTCGGAGCGGGAAGGCGAGAAAACTGGCGGGTCCATCTTCAGCCGCCGCGCCACCCTTCAGGCCGCCCGGCAGACCCTCCAGCCGGAAGCGCCCCCGGCCCCGCCCAGGAAAAAGAAGAAGCGCCGCGACGGGACGCTCTCGGTGATGAGCGGCTTTCTGAGCTTCATGCTCGTGGCGCTGGTCGCCGGCGTCTTCGGCGTCATCGCCGTGCTGCACAAGCTCAAGGAGCCGGGTCCGCTCGCCGCCGACAAGATCGTTTATCTGCCCCCGCGCAGCGACGTGCCGGAAATGCTGGCGCAGCTCCAGCGCGAGGGCGTCATCGACAGTCCGTCGCTGATGAATTTCGCCGTGCTCGTCGAGGGCGCGCGCGGCAAGCTGAAGCCCGGCGAATATGTCTTCAAGAAGCAGGCGAGCCTGCGCGACGTGATCGACGCCCTCGTCGCCGGGCGCCAGCTCATGCACACGCTGACCATTCCGGAAGGATTGACGAGCGAGCAGATCCTCGAACGGCTGCGCGACTCCGACCTCCTCGCCGGCGATATTCTCGAAGCGCCGAAGGAAGGCGCGCTGCTGCCCGAAACCTACAAGTTTCCGCGCGGCTTCCCGCGCAGCAAGCTCATCGTCAAGATGCAGGAGGACCAGCGCAAGCTCGTCGATCAGATCTGGGCGAAGCGCGCCAAGGACCTCCCGCTGCGGTCGCCCTACGAGCTCGTGATTCTCGCCTCCATCGTCGAGAAGGAGACCGGCAAGGCCGAGGAGCGGCCGCGCGTCGCCGCCGTCTTCACGAACCGCCTGCGCAAGGGCATGCGACTGCAATCCGATCCGACGATCGTTTACGGCCTCGTCGGCGGCAAGGCGACGCTCGGGCGCGGCATCATGCGCTCGGAAATCGAGAAATGGACGCCCTACAACACCTACGCCGTTGACGGCCTGCCGCCGGGTCCGATCGCCAATCCGGGCAAGGCGGCGCTGGAGGCGGTCGCCAACCCGGCAAACACCCGTGACCTCTATTTCGTCGCGGACGGCACGGGAGGCCATGTCTTCGCCGAGTCGCTCGACCAGCATTCGCGCAACGTCCAGAACTGGCGCCGCATCGAGCAGGAGCAGAAGGCGAAGGCCGGCGAGGGGATCGACCAGAGCGCGCCGGCCGCCGTCCCGCCGCCCGCCCCCCCCAAAAGCGACAAGCCCGACAAGCGCACCCAGGCGCCGATCGGCCGGATGATCGCGCTTGGCGCCCGGCACGAGGATTATCCCGCCTCGCGCGAGATGGCGGCGGATGACGGGCCAACCCACCGGATCGGCAAATTCTCTCCCGCCGGCGCGGCCTTTTTCCTCGGCGGATACGAGGATCCGACCGCCGACGCCACGCCGCGGCCCGCGCGGCTGCGGGTCGCAAGGCCCTATTTCACGGAGCCCGTGGCCCAGCCCAAGGGGCCTGCGAACGGCTTCGATCCCACCCTGCTCGCGGCGCGCGCGGCGCCCGAGGGCGAGGGCGAGGAAGAAGGCGCGCTTGGCCCGGACATGCTGGCCCGCGAGAGCGCCGACGGCAAGGCGCTGCCCGACGGCCCGGGAGACATTGCGCTTTATCCCGTTTCGCCCGCGCGGCGCGCCGAACTCAAGGCCCGCGCCGCCCGGCTCGGCCTCGCGACCGGCTCGGACGACGCACCGACCGACGCGCTGGTCGATCGGACGGCGCCGGAAGAGACGCCCGTCCCCGCCCCCTCGCGCGTCGCCGACGGGGCCGCCCCGCTGGCGCTCGCGCCCGCGCCGCAGCGCGCCCGCCCGCGCGCCTTCGACGCCTCCGAGGGCACCCCGCTCGATCCGCTGCGCGACAAGAGCTGGGACCTCACCTCGGCCAAGACTGTTCCCTCGGCGGCCAGCATTCGCTGACGCCGCAGCAAACCGGAGCGCGCCCATGACCGTCGCCAGCATGACTGGATTCGCCCGCGCGCGCGGCAGCCTCGGCGCCTGGAGCTACGCCTGGGAGCTCAAAAGCGTCAACGCCAAGGGCCTCGATCTCCGGGTCCGGGTTCCGCCCGGTTTCGACGCCGTGGAGATCAAGGCGCGCGCCGCGCTTTCGGCTCGCCTGACGCGCGGCTCCGTCTTCGCGAGCCTGTCCGCCCAACGGCTCGAGGCGCAGGGCGTCGCGCGGATCAATCGCGCGGCCCTCGACAAGCTGCTCGCGGCGCTCGACGACGTGCCTCTGCATGCGAGCCTTGGGCCGGCGTCACTCGACGGCCTGCTCGCCGTCCGGGGCGTCGTCGAAATCTCGGAGCCCGAGGACAACGAGGCCGAGCGCGCGGCGCTCGAAAGCAGCGTTCTCGCCGCGCTCGGGACCGCCCTCGACTCCCTGCTCGCCGCTCGCGAGGCGGAGGGGCAGGCGCTCGCCGCCGTGCTCCGGTCGCGGCTGACGCGCATCGGCGCGCTCGCCGCCGAGGCGGACGCCCTGCCGGGCCGCCATCCCGAGGCTGTGCGCCATCGTCTGGCGCAGCAGGTGGCGCGCCTGCTCGAGAGCGCCGAGGGGCTCGACCCGAACCGCCTCCATCAGGAGGCCGTGCTGCTCGCCGTGAAATCGGATATCCGCGAGGAGCTCGACCGGCTCGTCGCCCATGTCGCGGCGGGGGAAAAACTGCTGCGCGACGGTGGCCCCGTCGGGCGCCGGCTCGATTTCCTCGCCCAGGAGCTTTCCCGGGAAACCAACACGCTCTGCGCCAAATCCAACGATCCGGCGCTGACGGCCATCGGGCTGGATCTCAAGATCGACGTCGAGCAACTGCGTGAACAGGTGCAAAACATCGAATGAACCCGTGCGACGGTTGAAAGAAACGCCCTAATTTCTTATTGGCGGTAACCCGCATCCCGAGACCCCCGCCGACATGGATCACACACCTCCGCTGCGCCGCGGCGTCGTTCTCATCCTTTCCTCGCCCTCCGGCGCCGGCAAGACCACGCTGACGCGGATGCTGCTTCAGGATCGGGACCTCGACCTCACCTTGTCGATTTCCGTGACGACGCGGGCCCGCCGGTCGAGCGAGGTGGACGGCATTCATTACCGCTTCATCAACGAGCGCCAGTTCGTCGTCATGCGCGACGCCGGCGAACTTCTGGAATGGGCGGAGGTGCACGGCAATTTCTACGGAACGCCGCGCGCGCCGGTCGAGGCGACGCTCGCCCAGGGCCGGGACTGCCTCTTCGACATCGATTACCAGGGCACGCGGCAGGTGCGCGAGAAGATGGGCGCCGACGCCGTCACCGTCTTCATCCTGCCGCCGTCGATGAAGGAGCTGCGCGCCCGCCTGGAGCGCCGCGCCGAGGACGAAACCGAGGTGATCGAGCGCCGGCTGGAGAATGCGCGCAAGGAAATCCAGCGCTGGAAGGACTACGACTATGTGATCGTCAACGACGATCTCCAGCGTTCCTTCGACGATCTGATCGCCATATTGCGCGCCGAACGCCAGCGCCGGCCGCGGCAGGCGCATGGCATAGAGGCTTTCGTCGACAGGCTCCTGAGCGAGTAGAAAGCGGCGCCATCCGCGCTATTCTGGAGGCCATGCACGCACTCCTCCTCAAACGCGTCTATGAGCCCCCCGAGAAAGACGACGGCGCGCGCGTGCTCGTCGACCGGCTGTGGCCGCGCGGGCTGACGAAGGAAAAGGCCGCTCTCGACCATTGGGCGAAAGAGGTCGCCCCCAGCAACGAGTTACGCCGCTGGTTCGGCCATCGCCCCGACCGCTGGGAGGAATTTGCCGCGCGCTACCGCGAGGAGCTCGAGGCTCCGCCGGCGCAGGGGGAGATCGCGGCGATTCGCCGCCTCCTGCGGCAGGGCAGGGTCACGCTCCTTTACGCCGCCCATGACGAAGCGCAAAACAACGCCGTCGTGCTGCGCGAGGCGCTGCGCAAGCCTCACTGAGCCGTAAAGGCGTTGGCGAGCGCGACGAAGCCCGAAACGTCGATTTCCTCGGCGCGCTTGGTCTCTTCGATTCCGGCCCGCGCGAGCAGCGCCCCGGCGTCGACTCCAAGCGACTTCAGGCTTTGCCGCAGCATCTTGCGGCGCTGGCCGAAGGCGGCCTGCGTCACCCGCGCCAGCGCCCTCGCGTCGCAGGGCAGGGGCGCGGGGTTCGGGATGAGCTCAACGACCGAGGAGGTGACTTTCGGCGGCGGCGTGAAGGCCGCCGGCGACACGTCGAAGAGAATGCGGGCCTTCGTGCGCCAGCCGCACAGCACCGCGAGGCGGCCGTAATCGGCACGGTTCTGCGGCGTGGCGACGATCCGCAGCGCCACCTCTTTTTGAAACATCAGCACATAGCGGTCGAAGACCGACGGCCAGGGCTCCGCCTCGATCCAGCGCGCGAGCAGGGCGGTCGCGACATTATAGGGAAGATTGGCGCAGATGCGGGCGTTACGCGCCGCTCCCTGCGCACGCACGAGCGCCGCGAGGTCGATGTCGAGCGCGTCGCCCTCGATCACGGTGAGACGCCCCGGGTAATGGGCGGCGATGTCGGCGAGCGCCGGCAGGCAGCGCGCGTCGCGCTCGATGGCGACGACGCGCGCCCCCTGCGCCAGAAGCGCGCGGGTGAGGCCGCCGGGGCCGGGGCCGATCTCGACGACGACCGTCTCGTCGAACGGCCCGGCCGCCCGGGCGATCCGGCCCGTGAGGTTGAGGTCGAAAAGGAAATTCTGGCCGAGCGTCTTCTTCGCGTCGAGTCCATGGCGCGCGACGACCTCGCGCAGGGGCGGCAGGCTGTCGGTCACGCGGTCATCCGTCCGGCGAGCTTGATCGCCTCGATGAGGCTTCTCGGGTCGGCGACGCCCTTGCCGGCGATGTCGAAGGCCGTGCCGTGATCGGGCGAGGTGCGCACGAAAGGCAGGCCCAGCGTGACATTCACGCCGCGATCGAAGGCGAGCGTCTTGATCGGGATGAGGGCCTGATCATGGGTCGGACAGAGGGCCACGTCATATGTCGCGCGCGCCGCCTTGTGGAACATGGTGTCGGCCGGATAGGGGCCGGCCGCGTCGATTCCCTTCATGCGGAGGTCGTCGATCGCGGGCGCGATCGTCTCGATCTCCTCGCGCCCGAGCGCGCCCTCCTCGCCCGCATGGGGATTGAGCCCGGAGAAGGCGAGACGCGGATGCGCGAGGCCGAAGCGCGCGCGCAGATCATGCGCCACGATTTCGCCCGTCTCGACGATCAGCGCGCGGGTGAGGCGTCGCGGCGCCTCGGCCAGCGGAATGTGAATGGTGATGGGGACGACGGCGAGTTCCTCGGACCAGAGCATCATCACCGGACGCGCGGCGACGCCGTAATGACGGGCCGCCAGCTCGCCCAGAAATTCCGTGTGGCCCGGATGCGAAAAGCCCGCCTTATAGAGAACCGCCTTGGCGATCGGATTGGTCACGACCGCGCGCGCCGCGCCACGCACGACGCTCTCGACCGCGCGCTCGATCGACGCGACCGTCGCCGCCGCATCCTGCGGCCGGGGCGCGCCGAAATCGCCCTGGACCATGCGCCCGACCGGGACGACCGGCAGCGCGCGGGCGAATACGGCCGGCGCCTCTTCCGCGCGCGTCTCCTCGATGGGCGCGTCGATCCCGAGCGCCCGCGCGACGCGGGCGAGATGCGCCGGATCCGCGATCACGAAAAAGGGCGGCAGATGCTCAGCCTCCCGCTCGGCGAAAGCCTTGAGCGTCAACTCGGGGCCGATGCCGGACGGGTCGCCCTGGGTCAGGGCCAAAGGGAGGATCACGGCGCAGCCCCCGAGGGCGACGGGTGGCGGCGGCCTGTTTCTAGTCTCTGCATGGCGCGACACTTGCCCATGCGGGTCCGGAAATCAAACACAACCGAAATATCGGTTTTTCCTATGGGCGCTCGCGACGGCAGGCGGCGGGCGAGGGCGGATGATCGGGCTGGCGCGTGAGGGGAGGCCGATTCCTGCGGCGCCGCAGCAAAAAAACATTTTTTTCCGAGGCGCGGCCCGGCGCCATTGCTTCGAACAAGAAAGAGCCCCGGCGGTCCGCCGGGGCTCGAGTCGCGCGCCTCGCGTTTGGGGCGATTCTCGCCCTACTGGGCGCCTTCCAGAATGATGTTGCCCGAGGGATCGTGCGGGCGGCCCTGGAAGACATGGCGGGGATAACGCCGCATGACGTCCCGCGGACTGGCGCTCAGGGCGTCGTCCCGCTGGTGGACGTCGACCGCCTGTTTCCAGACCTCTCCAAAATCGAAATGGCGCTCATAGGCGACCGCCGAACCCGAGGACAGCGCGACGCCGATCGCCGCCGCGGCGAGCATGACTCTTAGAGACATTTTTCTCCTCCTTGCCCCCGACGCGCCGCTCTCTCGGCCGCGCGCTCGGATGTGAGGAGAAGTGTTATTCATCTCACTGTCACAATAAAGCGTATGATGCTGCGCCCCTCTCGGGTCGCTGTGCGCCTGCGGCGCCGTCGGAAAAAGCGGCTTTCGACGCATCGAAAAAACAAATGCGCGCCGTTTGGGCGGCGCGCATGAGATGCGAGAACTCGTTGGGGAGAGCGCGTTCGGGCCTTGCCGGCCTCAGGCGTGCGGCACGCCTTCCTTGTCGAATAGCTCCAGGAGTTCGCCCGACTGGAACATCTCGCGGGTGATGTCGCAGCCGCCGATAAACTCGTTCTTCACATAGAGCTGCGGGATCGTCGGCCAGTTCGAATAGGTCTTTATGCCCTCGCGGATGTCACCGTCGGCGAGCACATTGATCGCCTTGTAGGGCACGCCGAGGTGGTTGAGAATCTGCACCACCTGCATGGAGAAGCCGCATTGCGGGGCCTGCGGCGTGCCTTTCATGAAAAGCACGACGTCGGAGGATTCGATCTCGCCCTTGATGCGGCTCATAATGTCGGACATTTGATTTTCCTTCTCTTGCGGCGTTCAAGGCGCCGCCGGCTCGCTTGTTTTAAGGCGCGCGGGTCGTCAGCGCCAGCGCATGCAGCTCCGTGCCGAGGCGGGGCCCGAAAGCGGCGTTGACCAGCTGATGCTGGCGCACGCGGGGAAGGCCGCGGAACGACTCCGAGACGACGAGCGCGGCCCAATGGTCGTCGTCATTGGCGAGCGCAGTCAGTTCCACCGTGGCGTCAGGCAAGGCGGCCTTGATGATCTTCTCGATTTCCGAGGCGGGCATCGGCATGCGATTCGTCCTTTTACGTCAGGAAGGTGGAAAAGGCCGCATCGTCTCCGGCCATATAGGCCGGCAGCGGCGATTCATGCGCGCGGCGCACCTCGGCGAGCGCGATCGGGGCCTCGCCGGGCAGGTTCAGAGACTCCCCGCCCGTGACGCCAATGGCCTCGACGGCCACGCCCCGCGCCGCGGCGGCGGCCCGAATCGCCGTCGCCGCTTCGGGCTCTGCGGCCAAGAGATAGCGGCTCTGATCCTCGCCGAAGAGAACCGCATGGGCCGGTCCTCTCGGCAAGACGTCGAGCGTCGCGCCGATCCCGCCCGCCAGCGCCATTTCGGCGAGCGCCACGGCGAGGCCGCCATCGGAGAGATCATGCGCGGCCGAAATCCTGCCGTCGAGAATCTGCGCCCGAACGAAGTCGCCGTTCGACCGCTCGGCGGCCAGATCGACCGGCGGCGGCGCGCCCTCCCGGCGCCCGCAGAGATCGGCAAGATAAGCGCTTTGTCCGAGCCAGCCGACGGTCTTGCCGACCAGGAGCAGAATGTCGCCGGCGCGCGCGAAACCCGTCGGCGCGGATGTCGCCACATCCGCGATCACTCCGACGCCGCCGATTGCCGGGGTCGGCAGAATGCCTGCGCCTTGTGTCTCGTTGTAGAGCGAGACATTGCCCGAGACGATCGGGAAATCGAGCGCCGCCGCGGCCTCGCCGATCCCCTGCAGGCAGCCGACGAACTGGCCCATATATTCCGGCCGCTCAGGGTTGCCGAAATTCAGATTGTCGGTGAGCGCGAGCGGCGTCGCGCCGCGCACGGTGATGTTGCGCCAGGCCTCCGCCACCGCCTGCTTCCCGCCCTCGACCGGATCGGCCGCGCAATAGCGCGCGGTCACGTCGGTCGTGACCGCGAGGCCCTTGGGGCCGTCCTTCACCCGAATCACCGCCGCGTCGCCGCCGGGCTGGCGCACGCTGTTGCCGAGAATGAGATGGTCATATTGCTCCCAGACCCAGCGCTTGGCGCAGAGGTTCGGCGTCCCGAGGAGTTTCAGCAGGGCGTCGCGATTCGAGACCGGCGGCGTCACGGACGCCGGGTCAATGACGGGCTGTTTCGGCGTCGCGACCCAGGGCCGGTCGTAAACCGGCGCCTCGTCGCCCAGTTCCTTGATCGGCAGATCGCATTTGATCTCGCCCTGGTGCCTGACGACGAAGCGCAGCGTGTCGGTCGTCTTGCCGACGATGGCGAAGTCGAGGCCCCATTTGCGGAATATGCCCTCGGCCTGTTCCTCGAGCTCGGGCTTCAGCACCATGAGCATGCGCTCCTGGCTCTCCGAGAGCATCATCTCATAGGCGGTCATGCCCTCCTCGCGGCAGGGCACAGCGTCGAGATCGAGCTCGATGCCGAGATTGCCCTTGGCGCCCATCTCCACGGCCGAGGAGGTGAGGCCGGCGGCGCCCATGTCCTGAATGGCGATGACTGCGCCCGACGCCATCAGCTCCAGACAGGCCTCGAGCAGGAGCTTTTCCGAAAAGGGATCTCCGACCTGCACTGTCGGGCGCTTCTCCTCGGCGTCGGCCTCGAAGGAGGCCGAAGCCATGGTGGCGCCATGGATGCCGTCCCGGCCCGTCTTGGAGCCGAGATAGACGATCGGATTGCCGACGCCGGCCGCGGCCGAATAGAAAATCGAATCGGCGCGGGCGAGTCCGACGGCCATGGCGTTGACGATAATATTGCCGTCATAGGACGGATCGAATTCCGTCGAGCCGCCGACGGTCGGCACGCCGAAGCTGTTGCCATAGCCGCCGACGCCCGCGACCACGCCCGACACCAGATGGCGCGTCTTGGGATGCCCGGGCCGTCCGAAGCGCAGCAGGTTCAGGCAGGCGATCGGCCGCGCGCCCATGGTGAAGACGTCGCGTAGAATGCCGCCGACGCCGGTCGCCGCCCCCTGATAGGGCTCGATGAAGGACGGGTGGTTGTGGCTCTCCATCTTGAAGACGCAGGCGTCGCCGTCGCCGATGTCGATCACGCCGGCGTTCTCGCCGGGACCGCGAATGACCCAGGGCGCCTTGGTCGGCAGCTTGCGCAGATGGATGCGTGAAGATTTGTAGGAACAGTGCTCGTTCCACATCGCCGAGAAGATGCCGAGCTCCGTGAAGGTCGGAGTCCGACCGATGAGCGACAGGATGCGCGCATATTCATCGGGTTTGAGCCCGTGGGCGGCGGCGAGTTCGGCGTCGACTTTGGGTTCGGCTTTGATGGCGGTCGCTGTCAATGGGGCAGAGCCTTGCGCAGGGGCGGCGCTTTTTTGGGCGCCGATGCGGCGCGTCGCGCGCCGGTTTGCCTGAGGTTCTCAGGCGTTTCTCGCCATCTCGATTAGCGCCCGTCGTGCGGCAAGGCAACAGCGCCGGGATGTTGCGCAAGAGTCACAATAAGAAAGAATGAACCGTCCACAGGCTTTTTTTTGATCTTTATCAATTGATATTGCCGTAAAAAAGAGCAACCTTCGGCTCGACTCGGCGCGACGGCGTCGACCGTCTGCCAAAAGATTTCAATGGGGGTTCCGATGAGGAATGTTGTTCGCGGCGCTTTCGCTGCGATTGCGATGGGGACGGCCGCCGTCTCCGCTCACGCAGCTGATTTGGCGAGCATCAAGGAGCCGCTGGCGCCGCCGCCGCCGGTTATCGAGCCCTTCCATCCCTTCCAGGTCCGCCTCAAGGTCGGCGGCGTGATCCCGACCGAAGGCTCGGCCTTCATCACCGATCGCGGCACCGGCAGCTATCTCGCCGTCGGGGGCATCAACCCGTGGCCGCAGACGGCGCTGAACACGCTCGGCTACAGCGGCGGCCCGGGCACCCAGTTCTTTGGCTCGAACACCAATATTTCCTCCTCGATCGTTCCGATGATCGACGTCGCCTATTATCTGACGAAGAACTGGGCGATCGAGGCGATCTGCTGCGTCACCCCGCATCACGTGACGGGCGTGGGTCCGCTTCAGGGCGCCAGCGTCATCAAGACCTGGGTCTTCCCGCCGTCCCTGATGCTGCAGTATCACTTCACCAATTTCGGCGCTTTCCAGCCCTACCTCGGCGTCGGCGTGAACTTCACGACCTTCTGGGGCACGCGCGCCGGCAACCAGACCCAGCCGATCGCGTCCGCCAATCCCGCGCTCAACGCCGCCGTCCCGGGCTTCACCGCCTGGACGACCGCCTATTCGGCAAGCATCACCCCCTCCTGGGGCGTCGTGGGCCAGGCCGGCATCGACTATATGTTCAACGACCGCTGGGGCGTGAACGTCGATGTGAAATACATCATGATGGAGCCGACCGCTCACGTCTGGGCCGCCGCCAATACGACGCCCGTCTCGGTGGGCAGCGGCTGCTTCAACTGCGGCCCGGTCTTCGTCCCGCTGAACCTCGCCGTGAAGATCAATCCGGTCGTCATCTCGGGCGGCCTGACGTATCGCTTCGGCGCGGATTGGGGCGTTCCGAAGCTCTTCTGAGCCGGTTCCCCCGGATCGCAAATAACAGAAAGCCGGCTCCTCGCGGGGCCGGCTTTTTTGATGGCGTCTAAGCAGCCCTGCGCCGTCGGCGGCGCGCCAGATGAGACGGCTTCTACGGGCGGCGGCCTGCGCCTATTCGCTCAACATGCGACAGATGGCGTCGAGTTGATCGAGCGTCTGATAGCGGATGCGAAGCTCGCCGCGCTCGCCCTGATTCTTGATTTCGACCGCCATGCCCAGCGCGTCGCAGAGCGTCTTCTCCAGCGCCCGCGTATTCGCGTCCTTTTCCGCCTTGGGCTTGCGGGCCGGCGGCGAAGCGCCCGAGGCGGCCGCCGCCTGCTGCTCCTGCGCAAGGGCCTCGACGTCGCGCACAGTCAAGCCTTCTTCGACAATGCGCCGCGCGATGGCCTCCGGGTTCTCGACGGCGAGCAGGGCGCGGGCGTGGCCGGCGGAAATGGCCCCATCCCGCACCAGAGCCTTGGCCGACTCGGGGAGATTGAGCAGCCTCAGCGTATTGGCGACATGGGATCGGCTCTTGCCGATGATCTTGGCGATGTCGCCTTGTACATAGCCGAATTCAGCGGCAAGGCGTTCATAACCTCTCGCTTCCTCGATGGCGTTGAGGTCTGCGCGCTGCACATTCTCGATGATGGCGATTTCGAGCGCTTCCTTGTCATCCGCCTCATGGATGACGATCGGCACCTCGGCCAATCCGGCCGCCTGCGCCGCGCGCCAGCGCCTTTCGCCCGCAATGATCTCATAGGCGTCGGCGACGCCAGCGATTGCGCGCACGACGATCGGCTGGATAACCCCCTTCTCCCGAATCGAATTGGTCAGATCCGCCAGATCTTCTTCGCGAAAAAGGCTGCGTGGATTTCGCGGATTGGGCCGCAGAAATTCAATCGGCGCCTTGCGCTGGCCGCGCGGGCGCTCGCCAGGCGCCGCCTCGCCTGCATCGCCCAAAAGCGCGGCCAAGCCGCGGCCGAGCCGCCGGCGCGGTTCTTCAGCCATCTTCAAATTTCTCCTGCTTTGGTCTCGACCAACGGGGCGACGTCACGCCGCGCGCAGACGCTTTTCACGCTGAATCACTTCCGAGGCGAGCCTCAGATAGGCCTGGCTGCCCTGACATTTCAGATCGTAGAGCAGCACCGGCTTGCCATGAGAGGGCGCCTCTGACACGCGGACATTGCGCGGAATCATCGTTTCATAGACCTTGTCGCCCATGAAACGGCGCACATCGGCGGCGACCTGGGTCGCCAGATTGTTGCGCGGGTCATACATGGTCAAAACGACGCCATGAATCGACAGCTTCGGGTTGAGCGTCCGGGTGACCTGATCGACGGTCGACAGAAGCTGCGACAGGCCCTCGAGCGCGAAAAACTCGCATTGCAGCGGAACAACAACGGCGTCGGCGCTGGCGAGCGCGTTGATCGTCAGGAGATTGAGCGAGGGCGGGCAGTCGATCAGAATATAATTGTAGTGTTTGCCCTCGTGAAGCTCCGCAGCCGCCAGCTCGGCCAGCGCTCGCTTGAGGCGGAAGGCCCGATCCTTGTCGCCGGCGATTTCAAGCTCGACGCCGAGCAGATCGAGCGTCGAGGGCGCGATGGAAAGGCGCGGCACCACCGTCTCGACGATGGCCTCGGCAAGGCTCGACTCGCCAACCAGCACATCATAGGTCGAGAGCTCGCGGCTTTTTCGATCAACCCCGAGACCTGTCGAGGCGTTGCCCTGCGGATCGAGGTCGATGACGAGCACCTCCTCGCCGACAGCGGCGAGGGCGGTGCCGAGATTGATCGCCGTCGTGGTCTTGCCGACGCCGCCCTTCTGATTGGCGAGGACCAGAACGCGCGGCCCGCTAGTCTGTCCGGTCAAAATCTGCCTCTGGCGGTGAATTGACGACGATTAATTTGGCGCGCGGATGTGTGCGGCTCTGAACTGTGTCGACCCTGAAACTACCGATGCCGGACGCAGCGGTCAATTCGTCCCGCCACTCCTCCCCCTTCAAAAACACCGCCGTCGCGCCTTTTTCCAAGGGTTTGCGCGCCAGTTCGACAAGCTTCCCGAGCGGGGCCAATGCGCGGGCGCTGACGGCGTCAATCCTTTCCGCGAGCGGCGGCAGCGCCGACTCGATTCGCTCGGCATGCACCGTCGCAGGCGCGCCTGTTTCACGTGAAACAGCCCGGAGAAAGGCGGCCTTGCGCTGATCACTCTCGATCAAATGGACATGCGCTCCAGGTCGATCCTTCAGAAGAAGGGCGGTGAGGAGACCCGGAAAACCCGCGCCCGAGCCCAGATCAGCCCAAACGCAGGCATTCGGCGCAGCCGCGAGAACCTGCGCCGAATCGGCGAAGTGGCGAAGCCAAATCTCATCGAGCGTATTGGGTGCGACGAGATTAATCTTGGCCTGCCAACGCCTCAACAGCTCCTCATAGAGGGCAAGCTCGCGCTCGATCGGTCGAAGAGCGGGGCAAAGCGCCAACGCTCGCGCGCGCGCCTCGCTCACGCCCGTCGCGCCCGGGCCGCGAGCAGGGTGAGGGCGGAGGGCGTCATGCCATCGATCCGTTGCGCCTGACCAAGGGTGCGCGGCCTGAGATAGGCGAGCTTGCCGCGCAGCTCGGCCGAAAGACCGGCGATCGACTCATAGTCAAGCGCATCCGGCAAGGCGAGTTGCTCATCCCGCCGGAACGCGTCAATGTCGGCTTGCTGCCGGTCGAGATAAACGGCGTAACGGGCGTCGGTCTCGACGCGCTCGGCGGTCGCCGCATCGATTTCCTTCAGTTCAGGCCAAATCTCGCCCAACCGCGCCACGGTCATGCCGGGCAGGGCCAGCAGGGCAAATCCGCTTCTCCGCTGCCCGTCCTGATTGACGGGGAGACCCTGCTTGAGGGCGGCCGCGGATGTGAGCGACACCCCCTCGAGCAATGCCCGGGCGCGGGCGCTGCTCACGGCGCGCGCCGCGAAGATGTCGCGCCGTACAGGCCCGACGCACCCGAGGTCGAGCCCCTTCGGCGTGAGGCGCTCATCGGCATTGTCTGCGCGCAGGGAAAGACGATATTCCGCCCGCGATGTGAACATGCGATAGGGCTCGCTAACCCCACGCGTCACGAGATCATCGATCATCACGCCGAGATAAGCCTCGGCCCGGTCGAAAATGACCGGCGACCGCCTCGCCGCCAGCCGCGCGGCGTTGAGGCCGGCGACGAGTCCCTGCGCCGCCGCCTCCTCATAGCCGGTGGTTCCATTGATCTGGCCGGCCAAAAAAAGCCCCTTCAGGCGCTTCGTTTCAAGCGCCGGCGTCAGTTCGCGCGGATCGACATAATCATATTCGATGGCGTAGCCGGGCCGCAGGATGCGGGCTTCCTCCAGCCCCGGAATGGCGCGGATGAACGCCTCCTGCGTCGCGAGGGGCAGGGAGGTCGAGACGCCATTCGGATAGACAGTATCGTCGTCGAGCCCTTCCGGCTCCAGGAATATCTGATGGCCATCGCGGTCCCCGAAGCGGGTCACCTTATCCTCGATCGACGGGCAATAGCGGGGGCCAGGACCGGAAATCGCCCCTGTTTTCAACGGCGAGCGATGCAGATCGGCGCGGATGATCTCATGCGACCGGGCCGTGGTTCGGGTGATGGCGCAAGCGACCTGCGGATTTTCGATGCGCGCGGTCAAGGCAGAGAAGGGCTCGGGCGTTTCGTCGCCCAACTGCTTTTCGAGCGCATCCCAACGGATCGTCCGGCCATCCAGACGCGGCGGCGTTCCCGTCTTCAGCCGCCCGACCGCAAAGCCCGCGGCGCGCAAGCGACGGGCGAGGCCCAGCGCCGGCGGATCGCCCATGCGGCCGGCCGGCGTGCGTTCGTCACCAATGTGGATCACCCCGCCCAGGAACGTGCCAGTCGTGATCACCACCGCTTCGGCGCGTATCTCCTCGCCGGCCGCGGTCGCCACGCCGCGCACGCGGGCGCCTTCGACGAGAAGATCCTCGACCGACGCTTCGATCACGTCAAGATTGGGCGTCGCCTCGATCGCCGCGAACATGCCGGCGCGGTAGAGCTTGCGATCCGCCTGAGCGCGCGGCCCGCGCACGGCGGGGCCCTTCGAGCGGTTCAACATTCGGAACTGAATGCCGCCGAGGTCCGCAATACGCCCCATGAGGCCGTCCAGCGCGTCAATCTCGCGGACAAGCTGACCCTTTCCGAGCCCGCCAATGGCTGGATTGCAGGACATGGCGCCGATCGTCTGGCGGGAATGCGTGATTAGCGCCGTGCGCGCGCCGAGTCGAGCGGACGCAGCAGCCGCTTCGCAGCCAGCATGGCCGCCGCCGATCACAACCACATCGAAGCTTTTGACAGTCCCCTGCACAGTCCCCAGCCCCTGCTGATCCTTATTCCCAACCGCCTCACTGTTTCACGTGAAACAGCCTGTCTATTTCCCGATACAGAAACGGGAAAACACGGCGTCGAGCACGTGCTCGACATCCACCGCGCCGACAATGCGCCCCAGCGCCCGCGCTGCGGAACGTAAATCCTCCGCGATAAATTCCAAGTCTTTTTCACCTCCCAGGTCTTTTTCACCTCCCAGGTCTTTTTCGCCTCTCATGTCTTTTTCGCTGGAAAGGGCAGCATCAACGCTCTCGAGCGCCGACGCCACGGCCGACCGATGCCGTTCACGGATCAGCAAGGCCGAGGCGCCGTCGCCCAGCCGCGCCTTGGCCCGCTCGGCGATCTCTCTCAGAAGCGGCTCCAATCCCGCGCCGCTTTTCGCCGAAACCCCGAGCCAGCCCTTAGGGGCAGGGAGTAGATCGACCTTACCCGCGACCTTGAGGACCTCGGCTCCGACCGGGACCTGTTCGGGCGCCGCCTCGCCGCCAGGAGAAAGCCACAGAACCAGATCGGCGGTCTCGACGCGCCGAAGCACGCGGTCGACGCCAATCCGCTCGATTTCATCGGCGGCCTCTCGCAGGCCGGCTGTATCCACAAAGGTGACGGGAAGGCCGTCGAGATCGAGATGGGCCTCGATCATGTCTCGGGTGGTGCCGGGGGTCGGGGAAACGATGGCCAGATCGCGCTGGGCGAGGGCGTTGAGCAGGGTCGACTTTCCGGCGTTGGGCTTCCCAAGAAGCATGACCAGAAAGCCTTCGCGCATCCGCTCCGAGGCCGGCGCCTCGGCAAGCGCCGCCTGCATCGCAGCGCGCAAAGGGTCGAGCCGCCGCCGCAAGTCCTCCCGGTCGAAGGCTCCGACATCCGCCTCGTCGCTGAAATCGAGTTCGGCTTCGATGAGCGCGGAGGCGTCGATGAGCGCCGCCCGCCAGCCTTCGATCTGCCGCCGCAAGGCCCCGCCCGCGATGCGCAGCGCCTGACGCCGCTGTCCTTCGGTCTCCGCGTCGATGAGATCGGCCAGCGCCTCCGCCTGGGAGAGATCGAGCTTGCCATTCGCAAAGCCGCGCCGCGCAAATTCGCCCGGCGCCGCCGGACGCAGGCCGGGGCGGCGCGAAAGGGTCTTCAGGAGGCCGTCGATCACGGCGCGGCCGCCGTGAATATGCAATTCAGCGTAATCGTCGCCCGTCGCGGAGTGGGGCGCAGGGAAAAACAGAGCGAGGCCCTGATCGAGCGCCTCGCCACTCTCGGGGTCACGCAAGGTGACAAAACGGGCAAGGCGGGGGGCGCCCGTCGCGCCGGTCAGATCCAGAAGAAGCCCGGCCACGTGAGGACCCGAGAGTCTGATCACCGCGATGGCGGCGCGGCCCGCGCCGGTGCCGAGGGCAAAGATCGTTTCCATGGTCAAGCCGGGAGCCTGTCGACGCCATCCGGACGGCGCGCCGAACTGCCGCGGAGCGTCTCGCGATAGATGCGCCGGAAGGCGAGCGTCGGCGCATCCGTCCTGACCGACTTTTCTTCACCGGGCGGCGGGACTTCGCCGGGCGAGGAGGATTCGACGATCCGGCGATCCTCCCCCGCGATCCGGCCGTTCATGAGACGAAAAACCGGATCGAGCAGGGTCGAGCGGGCGAAATTGCGGATCGTCAGCAGCAGGAGCCGCGTCGCGCCCTCATCTTCCGGAATGCAGGCGACCATGAGGCGCAGGAGTCGGCCGGGCGGGTCGATCGACAGCTCCATGATGTTGGGAAAGCGGTAGTCCAGCGCGCCCGGCCGCGCGACGCCGTCGATTCTGTTCGTCATATGCGCCCCATAGGGTCGCTCTTCGAGATCAATATCCATGCGGCGGCCGCCCTCGACCAGCCGGCTCAGGCCCTTGCCGATCGTCCGGCGGTGGACGAAGGGCAGATGCGGCATGTCGAGCATGTTCTCCATCACCCGCGTCCAATGGGCGTTCCACACGACCGACTGGGCGCAAAGGGCAATGTCTGGCGCAAGGAGCGTCTCGGAGACCAGGGGGCCGGCCTGCGGCGCGAAGCCGGTATGGAGCCACAGAAGCCCGGCGATCTCGCGCACGGGCAGGGCGCAGGCGCCGAGATGTTCGCGCTTCGCATCAGGGTTCCAGGGCACGCCGCAATTGCGCCCCTCGCCATCGAAGCGCCATCCGTGAAAGGGGCATTCGAGTTCGCCCTTCACCACCCGGCCGAGCGACAGCGTCACGCCGCGATGCGGGCAGCGGTCGATGAGCGCGCAGGCTTTCCCGGCAGCGTCGCGGAAGAAGACGACGCGCTCCCCGGCGATGCGGCGCGCGAGGGGCTTGCCGGGCCTCAGATCGCGGGAAAGGCAGACGGGAGTCCAGATATTGGCGAAATCAGCAAACATCCGGCCTCCCGAGCTTCCCCTAAAAGCCCAATGAGAGCGGCTCTATCAGGTATTCATCGAATCGAAGAACGCCTGATTGCCCTTTGGCGTTTCCCGCAGCTTGCCGAGCAGGAATTCGATGGCGTCGACCGTGCCCATCGGGTTGAGGATGCGGCGCAGCACATACATCTTCTTGAGGATGTCCGGCGCGACCAGCAGGTCCTCCTTGCGGGTGCCGGAGCGGGTGATGTCGAGGGCCGGGAAGACGCGCTTGTCCGCGACCTTGCGATCGAGGATGATTTCGCTGTTGCCGGTGCCCTTGAACTCTTCGAAGATGACTTCGTCCATGCGCGAACCGGTGTCGATCAGCGCCGTGGCGATGATGGTGAGCGAGCCGCCTTCCTCGATATTGCGCGCGGCGCCGAAGAAGCGCTTCGGACGTTGCAGGGCGTTGGCGTCGACGCCGCCCGTGAGCACCTTGCCGGAGGACGGCACCACCGTATTGTAGGCGCGGCCGAGACGCGTGATCGAATCGAGCAGGATCACCACGTCGCGGCGATGCTCGACGAGGCGCTTGGCCTTTTCGATCACCATTTCAGCGACCTGCACATGGCGCACCGCCGGTTCGTCGAAGGTCGAGGAAACGACTTCGCCGCGCACGCTGCGCTGCATGTCGGTCACTTCCTCCGGGCGCTCGTCGATCAGAAGAACGATGAGATAGCACTCGGGATGGTTCGTCGTGATCGACTGGGCGATGTTTTGCAGCAGCACCGTCTTGCCGGTGCGCGGCGGCGCGACGACGAGCGCGCGCTGGCCCTTGCCGATGGGCGCCACCAGATCGATGACGCGGGACGAGAGATCCTTCCGGGTCGGATCGTCGATCTCCAGTTTGAGGCGCTCATCGGGATAGAGCGGCGTCAGATTGTCGAAGGGCACCTTGTGGCGCACCTTCTCCGGATCCTCGAAATTGATCGTGTTGACCTTGAGAAGGGCGAAATAACGCTCGCCCTCCTTGGGGCTGCGAATCATGCCCTCGACCGTGTCGCCCGTGCGCAGGCCGAATTTGCGAATCTGCGACGGCGACACGTAAATGTCGTCGGGACCGGCGAGATAATTGGCGTCCGGCGAGCGCAGGAAGCCGAAGCCGTCCTGAAGCACCTCCACCACGCCCTCGCCGACAATCTCGACGTCGCGGCTGGCGAATTGTTTCAAAATCGCGAAGAGCAGCTCCTGCTTGCGCAGCAGGGAGGCGTTTTCGACTTCATGCTCCTCGGCGAAAGCAAGAAGCTCGGCGGCGGACTTCGCTTTCAAGTCCGAAAGTTTGATTTCCCGCATGTGGGCCTTCAAGAGAGACGAGCGTTCGGAGAGCGGGCAGGGGAACGGGAAGGAAATTCCGCGCGCCGGAACGATAAGTCGGCGGTCGAGCTTCGACTGTCTGCCAGAGGTGAGGATTTATCTCATAAAGCTTTTTTACGCGCGGCGCAAGCGCGCTCGCAGGCGCTGTCAAAAGGGCTTTACGATGACCATGACGACGATCCCGATCATCAGCACGGTCGGAACCTCGTTGATGATGCGGAAGAATCGGGGAGAATGGGGATTTGCGTCGGCCGCGAAGCGAGCCAGCAGCGCCCGGTCGTAGAAATGCGCGGCCGTGAGCGGCAGCACGAGGGCCGCCTTCGCGTGAAACCAGCCCTGCGCGAAGGCCCCGCTGTCCGCCGCCATATACAGTCCCGTGAGCCAGGCGACGACCATCGCCGGGGTCATGATGTAGCGGTAGAGCCGCCGCTCCATGATCTTGAAGGTTTCCGACTGCGGGCCGGGCCCGGTCTCCGCATGATAGACGAAGAGACGCGGCAGATAGAGCAGCCCCGCCATCCAGCTGATGATGGCGACGACATGCAAGGCCTTGATCCAGAGATACATTCTTGCTCCTGCGCGGAACCCGCCTGCGCCGTGGCGTCGCGACCGGGGTCGTCGGCCGCCATCCCCGGCCCCTCCCCGCAAGGGGGAGAGGAACGGTCACGCCAAAGGTTCGAATTATTTAGCCGCGTCTCACCCTGGCGACCAGGCGCTCGACATGCTCGATGGGCGTCTGCGGCAGGATGCCATGACCGAGGTTGAAGATATGCGGGCGGCCCCGGAAGGCGTCGAGGATCGTGTCGATCTCCCGGTCGAGCGCCGCGCCGCCGGCGATCAGCGCCAGCGGGTCGAGATTGCCTTGCAGGCAGATGTCCTTCGCGGTCTCCGCGACGGCCCATTTGGGATCGAGCGCGGTGTCGAGGCCATAGCCCGCGGCGCCGAGCCGGCGTGTCAGCCCCGGCAATTGCGCGTCCGCCCCGCGCACGAAGGCGATGACCGGCGTCGCCGGACGCTTTGCTTTCAGCTCCGCGACCATGCGGGCGATGGGCCGGGCGCACCAGGCCTCGAATTCATTGGCCGGCAGAACACCCGCCCAGCTATCGAAAATCTGCACCGCTTCCACGCCGGCGTCGATCTGGCGGATGAGATACGCGACCGAGGCCTCGACCAGCCGGTCGATCAACTGCTGGAAGGCGTCGGGGTGGCGGAAGGCGAAGAGGCGGGCGGGCGCCTGATCCGGCGTGCCTTTGCCGGCGATCATATAGCTCGCGACCGTCCAGGGCGCGCCGCAAAAGCCGATCAGCGCCACGTCGGACGGCAATTGCGATTTCACCCGGTCGATGGTCTCGAAGACTGGCGAGAGCTTCTCGGCGTCGAAGGCCCCGAGCCGGGCCACGCCCTCCGGGGTCTCGATCGGCGCCAGACGCGGGCCCTCGCCGGTCTCGAAGGAGACCGCCTGCCCCATGGCGTCGGGGACGACCAGAATGTCCGAGAACAGGATCGCGGCGTCGAAGTGGAAGCGCCGGATCGGCTGGAGCGTGACTTCCGCCGCCATGGCCGGCGTGTAGCAGAAGTCGAGGAAGCTTTTCGCCTGAGTCCGGAGCGCCCGATATTCCGGCAGGTAGCGTCCGGCCTGGCGCATGAGCCACAATGGCGGAATGTCCTGCGCCACGCCGCGCAGGGCCGAAATCAGGCGCTTTTCATCGCTCAAAGCCAAAAACCTCCCCGCCTTGCCCGGGCCCATGCCGCAAGCTCGCCTCTGGGTAGCCTGAAAGCGCAAAAAACTAAAATCCTTTAAAAAAGGATTGATTTACTTTTTCTTAACCAGTGCGACGCAGTGGTTAATTTTCGTTAACTTTTTTCCCACAGCCTGATCCGTCCGGGACGAATCCGGCGGGCCTTCGCCGGAGAGCGGAGATAGTGAAGAAAGTGCATTCTCTTCAACATCTTGCGGGGCTCCATGGCTGGGGAAGAAACAGCGCCTTCCTGTGTATGAGTCTTGAGCAGCGGATTCACCGCCGCGTTCCCGACGACCGCTTGCCTGTTGAAAGCCGGCGGGGGATATGCCCAGCTGTCGACAGCGCCCGCGCCGGAAGGCGTCCGTCGTCCCCGCTGTTCAGATCTGTCCCGCCCGGCTGTGGATGAACCTTTTCGTGAGCGAAGACCCGTCCTTTCCCTTGTGGCGCGCCGGCGCGCCGCTGATTCTCGCCTCCAGGAGCGCCGGCCGGCGGCAGGTGCTGGCCCAGGCGGGCCTGCCTTTCGAATCGCGTCCGGCCGAAGTGGACGAACGGGCGATCGAGAAGGCGCTGGGGGATGTGGGCGCCGACGCCGTGGCTGCGGCGCTCGCCCGCGCCAAGGCGCTCGCCATCTCCGCCGAGGCGCCGGGCCGGCTCGTCATCGGGGCCGATCAGGTCGCAAGCTGCGGCGACCGCCTCTTCGGCAAGCCGGAGACGCTGGAGAAGGCCGCGGAGCTTTTGCGCTTTCTCTCGGGCCGGCGCCACAGGCTGCATTCGGCCATTGCGCTCGCGCGCGACGGCGCGCTGGTCCATGAGACGGTGGCCCACGCCGATCTCGATATGCGGCCGTTGAGCGAGACTTTCATCGCGGCCTATCTCGCGGCCATGGGAGAGACGGCGCTGACCACCGCCGGCGCCTATCAGGTCGAGGGGCTCGGCGCGCATCTCTTCGAGAATGTCGCCGGCGACCACTGGACGATCATGGGCCTGCCGCTCCTGCCGCTCATCGACGCCCTGCGCCGTCTCGGCGCGCTGGTCGCGTAACCCCATGTTGAAGATCGGCCTCACCGGCTCCATCGGCATGGGCAAATCGACGACCGCCGACATGTTCCGCGAGGCGGGCGCGCCCGTGCTCGATTCGGACCGGATCGTCCACGAGCTCTATCGCGGCGCGGCCGCAGCGCCGATCGAGGCGGCCTTTCCGGGCGTCGTCGTCGATGGCGCGGTCGATCGCGGCCGGCTCGCCGAGAAGGTGCTGGGAGATCCGGCGGCGCTAGAGCGGCTGGAGGGCATCGTGCATCCGCTGGTCTGGGCGGCGCGCGACGCCTTTTTGAAGGAGCAGGAAGAAAAGGGCACGCGTGTCGTCGTCTATGACGTGCCGCTGCTCTTCGAGACGGGGGCCGAGAAAAGCGTCGACGTCGTCGTCGTCGTGTCCGCGCCGGAAGATGTGCAAAAGGCCCGCGTTCTGGCCCGCCCCGGCATGACGGAAGAGAAATTCGCGGCCATTCTCGGCAAGCAGGTCCCCGATTCGCAGAAGCGCGCCCGCGCCGATTTCGTGGTGCGCACCGATCAGGGCCTCGACGCCGCCCGCGCGCAGGTGCAAGAAATTTTGAGAATTCTGGAAGCGAGAGCCTGATGCGCGAGATTGTCTTCGATACGGAAACCACCGGTCTCGATCCGGCGCAGGGCCACCGCGTCGTCGAAATCGGCGCGGTGGAGGTATTGAACCTCATTCCGACGGGCCGCGTCTTCCACGTCTATATCGATCCCGAGCGCGACATGCCGGAGGAGGCGTTTCGCGTTCACGGCCTCTCGAGGGAGTTTCTCGCGGGCCACAGGAAGTTTCGCGAGATCGTGGCGGAGTTCGTCGCGTTCATCGAGGACAGCCCGCTCGTCGCCCACAACGCCGAATTCGACGTGCGCTTCCTCAACGCCGAATTCGCAATGCAGAAGCTGCCGCCGCTCGCGCCCGCGCGCATCGTCGACACGCTCGCCATGGCGCGCCGGCTCCATCCGGGCAGCCCGGCCTCGCTCGACGCCCTCTGCCAGCGTTACGGCGTCGATCTCTCGCGCCGCGAGAAGCATGGCGCCTTGCTCGACGCGGGGCTTCTGGCGGAAGTCTATGCCGAATTGCGTGGGGGACGGCAGGCGGCGCTGTCGCTTTCGAGCGTGGGCGTCACGCGCCGCGCAGAGCGCAACGATCTGCTCCGCGCGCGTCCGGCGCCGCTCGACAGCCGGCTGACGGCCGAGGAGGACGCGGCGCATCGCGCCTTCGTCGCCGCGCTCGGCAAGGCGCCCCTGTGGGACAAATATCTGCCCCAGATACAGGACAGCGGCGAGCAGTCGCCCACCGCCGCCTAGAGTCTTACGGCGTTACGCCTGGGCGATGGGCGCCTGGCCGGCGGCTTCGGCGGCCTTCTGCTGATAGAGCGCGACGAAATCGATCGGGTCGATGTAGAGGGGCGGGAAGCCGCCGTTGCGCGTCGCATCCGCCACGATCTGGCGCACGAACGGGAAGAGCAGGCGCGGGCATTCGATCATGACGATCGGATGGACCTGCTCCTGGGGAATGTTGATCAGGCGGAAGACGCCGCCATATTCGAGATCGAGCTTGAAGAGGAGGCCCTGCCCCTCGCCCGCCTTGGCGTCGAGCGTCAGCGACACTTCGAAATCGGTCGGCGCGAGCTGCTTGGCGTTGACGTTGACCTGAATGGAAATGTCGGGCGCCTTCTGCTGCGGCCCGAGCGAATTCGGGGCGTGCGGATTCTCGAAGGAAAAGTCCTTAAGATATTGCACGAGCGCATTGAGCGCCGGCGCGCCGCCCGCCTCGGCGTGGGCGCCGTTTCCATTGGTGTCGGTCATATTGGGATCTCCAGCCTCGCGCTGATTCAAGACAAAAAGTCGCGCCCGCCTAACACGTCTCCCTTCCGTGAACAAGGCAGATGCGTTCAGGGCGAAGGAGTTGCGGCCTCGTCGCTCTTCTTGCGCCTTTTCCGTTTTGGCCGGCCGCTCGGCGTCAGATGCTTCCATTCGTGCGGCGCGAGGTCGATGGTCTGCGGGCCGTCGGCGGCGCGGCGGTCCCGGCTTTGACCGCGCAGGCGCGCGAGCAAAGCGGTGCGGACAGAAGGCGATTTCAGCGCGAGGCCGGCGATGTCGGACGCGAAGCCCGGCAGGATCAGCAGGAGAGAGGCGAGGGCCTGCAAGGCTCCGTCGATCATGGCCCCGTCGGCGCGCAGCCGTCCGCGCTCGCGCCAGACCGTCATCAGGCGCTTCACGTCGGAAAGCCCCAGCGCCGTCGTCCCGAGGCCGAGCGCGATCGCGACGAGCAGGCCCACCGCGCGCAGCACGAAGGCGAAGGCAAGAATTTCGAGCGCCAGCCAAAGGCCGAGCGCCAGGCCGACGAGCTTGGTCCTTTCGTTCACTTCCGTAAGAGCTCTCCCGCGAGCTTTTCGCACGCGCCTTCCGGCGCGAAGCCTGCGGCGATCCGCGCGGCCCTTGATTCGTGACATGCGAGCGGCGACATGGTAGCCCAGAACTATTCGATCCGGGAGAGATCAATGTCGCCGACCGGCGAACCCTTCGACCCGTCGCTGATCGTTTTCGCGGCGCTCGCCATTTTCGTCGTCTGGAAACTGCGCTCCGTGCTCGGCGTTCGCATCGACCGCGAGGAGGCGCCGCCGGCGCAGTTCCAGCCGCGCCGCTCGCCGCTCGCCGCCGCGCCCCTGCCCGGCGCGCCGCCGGCGTCGGACTTTCCCGCGCCTCGGCCCGAGGACCGCTGGAAGGGCGTCGCCGACAGCGACGGGGCCGTCTCCGGCCTCGACGCCATCGGAGCCGCCGACCCGCGCTTCGACGGCCGCGCTTTTCTCGACGGCGCGCGCCGCGCCTATGAGATCATCGTGACCGCCTTCGCCAAGGGCGACCGCGACACGCTGCGGCCGCTGTTGTCCAAGGGGGTCTTCGACGGTTTCGCCGGCGAGATCGCCCGGCGCGAGGCGGCCGGCGAAACGATGGAGACGGCGATCGTCGCCATCGACTCCGCATTGGTCGACTCGGCCCGCGCCGAGCCGCGCCTCAACGAGATCACGGTGCGTTTCGCCGTGCGCCTCATGACTCTTCTCAAGGACAAGGCCGGCGAGACGATCGAAGGCGGCCATACCACGCCGGTCGAGGAGCTGTGGACCTTCGCGCGCGATCCGCGCGCCACGGACCCGAACTGGAAGCTCGTCGCCACCCGCCCCGTCTGATCCCTTGCGTCCGCCGGGGACCCTCGCGCCTGTTTCCTTCGAGGCGATCCCCGGTCTCGGCGGCGACGACCTCGCCGCCGCCTTTTCCGTCTTTCGCCGCTCGGCGGCCCGGCTCGCAGCCGGCGGGGCGGAGCAGCGATCCGCCTGTCCGCCGCCACCCGGCCTGATCGCGGCGGCGCGCGCCGCGCTCGAGGGCGAAAGCGCCGGCCCCGATTTCTTCCGCCGCTGGTTCACGGCTTTCGGTCTGCCCGCAAAGGGCTTCGTCACGGCCTATTACGAGCCCGAGGTCGAGGCGCGGCTTTCGCCCGAGCCGGGCTTTGCGACCCCCGTGCTGTCCCGCCCGCCGGATCTCGTCACGCTCAACGCCGAGCCGCTCCCTCTCTTATCGGGCGAGACGCTGTCGGGCGCGCGGCGCCTCCCCGACGGCGTCCTCGCGCCCTACCCGACACGCGCCGCGATCGAGGAAGAGGGGGCGGCGGGAGGATCGGCGCCCCTCGCCTATGTGCGCGATCCGGTCGAACTGTTCCTGATGCAGGTGCAGGGCTCCGCGCGACTGCGTCTGCCAGACGGCCGCCGGCTCGCCCTCACCTATGACGGGCGCAACGGCTGGCCCTATACGTCGGTCGGCCGGCTGATGATCGAGCGGGGCCTCATGCCGCCGGGGGAGATGTCGCTCGAGCGGCTCAAGGCGCGGCTGCGCGAAATGGGCGTCGGCGCGCATCAGCCAGGCCGAAGGCTGATGCAGGAAAACAGATCTTATGTATTCTTCCGCATCGACGAGTCGGATGACCGGACAGGCGGGCCGATCGGAGGCGAAGGCGTTTCCCTGACGCCCCTGCGCTCCATCGCCGTCGACCGGTCGATCTGGAGCTACGGCCTTCCCTTCTGGATCAGCGCGCGGATCCCGTGGGAGGACGAGGCGGAGACGCAGTTTCGGCGGCTGATGATCGCGCAGGATACGGGATCGGCGATTTTGGGAGCGGCGCGGGCGGATCTGTTTTTTGGCGCGGGCGACCGGGCGGGGTCGCTCGCCGGCCGCGTGCGCCACGAGGCCGATTTCATCATTTTCCTGCCGCGCGAGCGGTCAGCGCCATGAGCGACAAACCCCGCTACATTCGCCGGCTGACCCATGCCGAGGCGGAACTCTGGACCATCGTCACGGCGAATGTGCGTCCCTTCCACGCCCGCCCTGCGCCTGTCGAGCCGTCGCCCGCGCCGCCTGCCGCGGAGCCCTTGCGCGAGATGGGGCAAAAGCCCGCGCCCGTCGCCCATCGCGACCGGCCGCCCGCCCCCAAGCCCCCCGCGCCGCTCGTCGAAATCGACCATCGCACCCGCGTCAAGATCAAGCGCGGGCGCCTCGATGTCGGCGCGAGACTCGATCTGCACGGCATGCGGCAGGACGAGGCGCAACGGGCCCTCACGGGCTTTCTGCGCCGCGCCCAGGCGGACGGCGCCAAGGTCGCCATCGTCGTCACCGGCAAGGGCCTGTCGCGCGAGGAGGGCGGCGTGCTGCGCCGGGTCGTGCCCATGTGGCTTCAGGCGCCGCATCTGCGCGACGTGGTGGTGGGCTTCGGGGAAGCGGCGCGCCATCATGGCGGCGAGGGCGCGCTCTATGTGCAGATTCGCCGCGCCGATCGCCTGCGCGGCGGATAGCGGCGCCGCTTTTCGGGCGGCGGCGCCAAAGGAGGCGCGATGTGCAAAGGCAAGACCGTGCTGGTCACGGGTTCGACGCGGGGCATCGGCTACGCGACCGCGCGCGCCTTCGCGGCGAAGGGCGCGGATGTCGTCGTCAACGGCGTGAGCGACGCCGCGCGCGTCGAGGCGGTTGCTGCGGAGATTGCGCGGGAATTCGGCGTCGAGGCGCTGGCCTGGCGCGCGGACGTTTCCGATCCCGTCGAGGTCGCGGCCATGGTCGCGGGGGCCTGCGCGCGCTTTGGCGGCGTCGACATTCTCGTCGCCAACGCCGGCGTCCAGCATGTCGCGGCGATCGAGGATTTCCCGCTCGAGCAATGGCGGCGGGTGATCGAGACCAATCTCTCCTCGGCCTTCTATGCCATGCGCGCCGTGCTGCCGCAGATGAAGGCCCGCCAATGGGGGCGCATCATCCTCATCGCCTCGGCGCATTCCGCCGTCGCCTCGCCCTTCAAGAGCGCCTATGTCGCGGCGAAGCACGGCCTCGCGGGCCTCGCCAGGACGGCGGCGCTGGAGACGGCGGCGCATGGGATCACCGTCAACGCCATTGCGCCGGGCTATGTCTGGACCGAGCTCGTGGAGCGCCAGATTCCGGCGACCATGGCGGCGCGGGGCATGACGCGCGAGGAGGTGATCGACAAGGTGCTGCTCGCGGCGCAGCCGACGCGCCGCTTCGTCACGCCGCAGGAAGTCGCCGCCTTCGCCGTCTTTCTCGCCTCGGAAGAGGCCCGCGCCATCACCGGCGCCGTTCTCCCCATGGACGGGGGCTGGACGGCGCAGTGAAAAAATCTTCGCCGTCCGGCGAAGCGCGCCGCGCCGCCCGTCGTTCATCATGGAGAGATTCCGAAGAGGATTTTACAAAATGGCTCCGATTCCCCGCTACCGCGCCCGCTCGGGCGAGAGCTTCCTCGCGGACTTTCTCTCCGCCGGCTTTCGTCCCTTCTTCCTTTTCGCCGCCCTTTGGGCCGCTTTCGCCCTCCCCCTCGCCATCGCCTATCTCGAAGCCGCCGCCGCGCCGCCGTCGCGCTTCGATCCGCCGCTCTGGCACGCCCATGAGATGGTCTTCGGCTTCGGCGGCGCGGTGGTGGCGGGATTTCTGCTCACCGCGATCCCCAACTGGACCGGCCGCATGCCCCTGCAGGGCGCGCCGCTCGCCGGCCTCGTCCTGCTCTGGCTCGCGGGCCGCGCGGCGGTCTTCTTCTCGGCGGACATGCCGGCCGGCGTCGCGGCGGCGCTCGACCTCGCCTTTCCTTTCGTCTTCGTCCTCGTCGTCGCCCGGGAGATCGTCGCCGGGCGCAACTGGCGCAATCTGCCGATGCTCGCGGCGCTGACGCTGCTTCTCGTCGGCAATCTGCTCACCCATCTGGAGGCGATGGGCGTCGCGGCGACAGGGGCGCTCGGCGCGCGCATGGGCGTCGCGACGCTCTCCATGCTCGTCGCCCTGATCGGCGGGCGCATCACGCCGAGCTTCACCCGCAACTGGCTCGTCAAGACGCTGCCCGGCGCCGAGACGCCCGCGCCCTTCGACGCGGTCGACCGCGCGGCGCTGCTGTCGACGCTCGTCGCCCTCGCCGCCTTCGTCGCCGCGCCGGAATTCCGGGGGACGGCCCTGCTGGAGATCGCGGCCGGCGTGGCGCTGTTCTTCCGACTCGCACGCTGGCGCGGCGCCGCGACCGGCCCGGAGCCGCTGCTTTTCATCCTGCATCTGGGCTATGGCTGGCTCGCGCTCGGCCTGCTCCTGATGGGCGCCAATGGGCTTCTCGGCGTCGCCCCGCCGACGGCGCCGCTCCATGCGCTGACCGTCGGGGCCATCGGCACCATGACGCTCGCCGTCATGACCCGCGCCACGCGCGGCCACACCGGCCGTCCGCTGACCGCCGACCGGAAAACGGTGGCGATCTATGTGGCGATCACCCTCGCCGCCGTGCTGCGCATCGCCGCGCCCCTCGTTGCGCCCATCGCTGCTCCCTTGGCCGGCGGGGCCTATCTCTCCGCCCTCTGGCTCGCCGGCGCGCTCTGGAGCGCGGCCTATGGATTCTTCGTCCTCTTCTATTTCGACATGCTCACGGGGCCGCGCGCCTGAGGCAAGGGGATGGCCGGGACAGGCCCGGCCGCCCGCGCAGGGGCCTCCCTTGCCGCCTGCGCCCTATTTAGAGGAGCGTCCCCATGCTCGAGAGGAGACGCTCGTGGCAAGAATTTTTTTTGCGCTCACTGCTTTCGCCGCCCTGTTCCTGCTCTCTGGCCCTGCGACGGCCACCGCCCAGAACGCCGCCCAGAATCTCGCCGCGCCGGCCGCGCCTGCGGCCGAGACCGTGACCGGCAAGGGCGTCGTCAAGGCCATCGACACGGAGGACCGGCAGATCCGCATCGCCCATGAGGCGATCAAGGCGCTGGACTGGCCCGCGATGACCATGGCCTTCAAGCTCGGGCCGGGCGTCGACATGGGCGCGCTCGCGCCTGGCATGAAGGTGACGTTCACCCTGAGCAAATCGCCCAAGGGCTATGTGATCGAGCGGATCGAGCGCGCCGACTGAGCGGCGTCACTGACCCAGAATCTTCCTCATGCACCACTCGTAGACGCGCTGCGGGGCAAAACGATTGACGAGAAGCAGGAGCCGCTGGCTCGGCATGGCGACGACGGCGCGCATGGCGGGGGCGGGTTCGTCGAGGATGCGCTCGACCGCCGCCGCGACGGGCTCCGCCGTCGTCGCCTTGTCCTCGAAATCGCGCCTTTTGCGCAAGAAGAGATCGAAGGCTGTTGCGTAGACGCCCTCTTTCGTCGCCTGCGAGAGGCGCCGCGCCGTGTGAATCCCGGTTTTGAAGTCGCCGGGCTCGATGATCGCGACGCGCACGCCGAAGGGGCGCATCTCGAAGCGCAGGGCCTCGCTCAGCGCCTCGAGCGCCGCCTTGCTGGCGCAATAATGCGCTGTGAAGGGCAGTCCGATCCTGGCGGCGAGCGAGCTCATGTTGACGATGACGCCGCGGCTCTCCCGCAGCGCGGGCGCCGCCGCGCGGCAGAGGCGCAGCGCGCCGAAGAAATTGGTCTCGAAGATCGCCCTGGCTTCCGCCATGGAGACATCCTCGACAGAGCCCCGCATGGAATAGCCGGCGTTGTTGACGAGCGCGTCGAGACGCCCGGCCTTCTCCAGGAGTTGTGCGACGCCGCTCTCGACCGAAGCGTCGTCGTCCACATCCATCTCGATCGCTTCGACGCCGTCGATCGCCACGGGGGTCCGCGCTGCGCCGAAAACGCGCCAGCCTCGCGCCGCGAGCCGCTCCGCGCACAGCCGGCCGATGCCCGTCGACGCCCCCGTGATCAAAACCACACGGCCTCTCGCTGTCGCCTGGGTCATGCCAGCCTACTCCATCGTTGCAAATCTTTGCCGCAGCCACGCCGACACGACGCGGTCGTGCCAGGGGACAGGGCTGCCGACGCCATGAAAACCCAGATGCCCGCCATGCGGAGACATCGCGGTCTCTGTCGCCGGGAGGCGCGCCCAATCAATGGCGTCATAGCATGCTCGCGGAATCCAGGGATCGTCCAGGGCGTGAACCACGAGGGTCGGGAGCGCGATGTCCGCGAGGAAAGCCGCAGACGAATTGGATCGGTAATACTCCTCCGCGCCGGGATAGCCGAAGAGCGGCGCCACGAATCGATCGTCGAATTCGAAGACGCTGCGCGCCTGCGCGACGGCCGCGCGCTGCGCCGTCGTGAGCGCTGCGCCGGGCGCGAGCGCCTCGCGCTTCATCGCCGCGAGCAGATAGCGGTGATAGACGAAGTTACGCGGCTCCATCATGCGGGCGCAGGTCGCGGCGAGATCGAGCGGCGTCGAGACGACCGCGGCGCCGGCAACTGGCAAATCCCATGCGCCCTCGCCCATGAATTTGAGAATGAGATTGCCCCCGAGCGAATGGCCGACGAGGATGACGCCGCGTCGCACAAGGGGAGTCGGAAGCGCTTGCAGGGCGGCGGCGAGGTCTTCGGTGCGACCCGCGTGATAGCGCCCTTTCGACGTCGGCCGAGACGGCGCCGACCCGCGCAGATTCAGGCGCAGGACGGGCCAGCCCTGGCTTATGAGACGCCGCGCCGCCGCGACGACATTGATGCTCGTCTCGGAGCCTGTGAGGCCGTGCACCAGAACGATCAGCGGCCTCTCTTCGACCGCCGCCGGCCGGTCCAGGCGCGCCGACAGGCGGTCGCCGTCCGAGACCGCCAGCAACAGGCGCTCGGCTCCCGGCGGCTCCGCGGGCCTCGGGACGAGCATGTTGCGGATCGTCTGAAGGTCGGCGCCGAACCAGGGCGCGCGCTCGCGGAAGGGCGGTGGAGCAATAAGCGCGGGCGAGTTCCTTCTGGTCATCGAGCCTTCTCCGAACGGCTCCCGGCGGGAGGCGGCCGGCCTAGCGGCAAGGTTATGTCCGCGCTAGGATAAAAGCGTCCGCTTGCCTTCCTGTCCATTTTTGGGTTTGCCAGACGCGGCGGCGAAAACGAGAGAACTGTCGAATGAGCGTCTTTGTAATCAAATTGACCCCGGCCGAGGTTGTGCGGCTGTTGCGGGCGGAAACGCAGGCGGCCCTGGGCGCGCCCGAACTCAACGTGGCCGCGAAAAAGGAATTTCTGATCGAAGAGGATTTCGACGCCGCGGCCTATGGCCTCGCCGACGCCACGGACTTCGACCTCGTCAAATCGACGGCGGTCCTCACGATCGAGCCGCGCGTCGAAAGCGGCTATTGGGTGCTCGAAACGAGCGTCGAGCGCGATTTCGGCCCCGTGAAGAAGACCGAAGAATACGGCATGACGCCCACCGAATTGTCGCTCGACGAATTCGAGGCGGAGCTCGACGGCGCCGGGACGCAAAGCGTGGTCGTGCGCCTCGTCACCCAGACCGCCGACGGCAAGAAGGATTTCGACGACTGGCTTGCCGCCGCGCAAGCCCGCCACGGCCGCTTCGCATCCAAGAGTGGGGCCGGCGCCAATTCCAATCTCGTCGCGGCGGCGGCGGTCATCGGCCTCGTCGGCGCGGGGCTGTTCTTCGTCGATGGGTCCCTGTTCAGCACGCGGGCGCCCTCGACGCTCGAGAACAATGACGCGGACCGCGCGCCGACGCTCGCCTCGAGCCAGCAGGCGAGCGCCCCCGCCCCGCAAGCGGCCGCTCCCGCCGTCGCCTCTGCCGCCGCCTCTTCGTCCTCCGACGAGTTGCTCGCGCT
>RXIY01000109.1 GCA_003963405.1 Hyphomicrobiales bacterium | reverse complement strand
GAGAACGGCGCCGAGTTTCACATTGTCGCGGCGCTGGCGCAGAATCGGCATGTCGGCGAACTCGGGATCGAGCTCCTCGATATTGGCGCTCTCGCAGATGAAGCCGTTCTGCATCATCAGAAGCGAATAGATCGCCTCCTGCACGCCAGTCGCACCGAGCGAATGGCCGGTGAGCGACTTGGTCGCCGCGATTGGCGGGCATTTGTCCCCGCGGCCGAAGACCTCGCGCAGCGCCTCGATCTCCTTGGCGTCGCCGACCGGCGTCGCCGTCGCATGCGGGTTGATGTAGTCGATCGGGCATTTGACGGTCGAGAGCGCCTGGCGCATGCAGCGCACGGCGCCCTCGCCCGAGGGCGCGACCATGTCGAAGCCATCGGATGTTGCGCCATAGCCGGCGATCTCGGCGTAGATCTTCGCGCCGCGGGCCTTGGCGTGTTCATATTCCTCGAGCACCAGCACGCCCGCGCCGCCCGCGATCACGAAGCCGTCGCGGTTCTTGTCATAGGCGCGGGAGGCCGTCGCCGGACGGTCGTTATAGGCCGAGGACATGGCGCCCATGGCGTCGAAGAGCACGGAAAGCTCCCATTCAAGTTCCTCGCAGCCGCCGGCGAAGATCATGTCCTGCTTGCCGTATTGGATCATCTCATAGGCGTTGCCGATGCAATGGTTCGAGGTCGCGCAGGCCGAGGAGATGGAATAGTTCACGCCCTTGATCTTGAACCATACGGCCAGCGTCGCCGACGCGGTCGAGGACATGCATTTCGGCACGGCGAAGGGGCCGACGCGCTTGGGGCCCTTGGTGCGGGTGGTGTCCGCGGCCTCGACGATCGTCTTGGTCGAGGGGCCGCCCGAGCCCATGATGATGCCGGTGCGCTCATTGGAGATGTCGGCCTCGGTGAGGCCGGCGTCACGGATCGCCTGGTCCATGGCGACATGGTTCCAGGCCGTGCCGGTGGCGTGGAAGCGCATGGCGCGGCGATCCACGACCGTCGAGGGATCGAGGGTCGGCATGCCGTGCACCTGCGAGCGGAAGCCGAGTTCGGCGTATTTCTCGGCGCGCACGATGCCCGACTTCGCCTCGCGCAGGGAGGCGACCACTTCCTGCGTCGTATTGCCGATCGACGATACGATGCCCATGCCGGTGACGACGACCCGTCTCATCCTTCTCTCCCCTGTCGGCGGCCGCGCGCCGCTCTTTCTGCGTCGGGCGTTTTCCCGAGCCCGTCGAGACGGCGGCTCGGCTGTGTCCCCGTTTCGAGGACGCGAGCGCCGTCGAAATTGTTGCAGCCTCATCCTCGCGAGCCGCCAGAGGGCGGCGTCTCGCAGGACGAAGCCGCTTCTCAGGCGGCCGCGTTGGCGAGGCCGACCTTGAGATCCTTGGCCTCATAGATGCGCTCGCCGTCCACGGCGACCCAGCCGTCCGCGAGACCGAGCACGAGCTTGCCGGTGCGAACCCGCTTGAGATCGACGCCATAGGTGACGAGCTTCGCCGTCGGACGCACCTGGCCGGAGAATTTCACCTCGCCGACGCCGAGCGCCATGCCGCGGCCGGGATTGCCGAGCCAGGCGAGGTAGAAGCCGAGCATCTGCCACACCGCGTCGAGGCCGAGGCAGCCGGGCATGACCGGATTGCCCTTGAAATGGCAATCGAAGAACCAGAGGCTCGGCTTGATGTCGAATTCGGCGCGCATATAGCCCTTGCCGTGCTCGCCGCCCTCCTCGAAGATTTCCGTGATGCGGTCGAACATCAGCATCGGCGGCAGCGGCAGTTGCGCATTGCCGGGGCCGAACAGCTCTTCGCGCCCGCAGGCCAACAAATCCTCATAGCCGAATGACGAGCGCCGTTCGCTCATGGTCTCACCGCCTCCGCTGGAGCTTTCTACGAAGCCCTCTTCCATCCCCCCGCGCCGCTCTCTTTTGACTGGAGGGCGCGACGCCCGCTTGTCTTTCGCGTCCGGCTGTCCAACTGATCGGCAGGCGGCGCGACGGGCCGACGATCCGTAACATAGCCCGCGGCGCGCCGGAAGCGCCCGCTTCCCCGAGCCGAGGCCTTGGCGCCGAAAGCCGCAGCAAGTTGAGATGTGCGCGGCTTTTTGGTATAGGTCAAATAAATCATAAGGCATATGAGCCGCCCGACCATGGACGCCTTCGCCAATCGACCGCTCCCGCAAGATGTGCCGGAGCGCCAGAAATCCGTCCACGAGACGCTCGTCGCGGCCGGCCTGCGCCCAACCCGCCAGCGCCTCGCCCTGGGGGAACTTCTCTTTCGCGGCTGCGACCGGCATGTGACGGCCGAGCGCCTCTTCGACGAGGCCGTGGCCGCCAATCTCTCGGTCTCTCTCGCCACCGTCTACAATACGCTGCACCAGTTCACCGACGCGGGCCTGTTGCGCGAGATCGCGGTCGACGGGGCGCGCGTCTATTTCGACACCAATGTCAGGGACCATCACCATTTCCTCATCGAGGAAGACGGCGAGCTCCGTGACATCCCCGGCTCGACTGTCACTGTCGCCAATCTGCCGACGCCGCCGAAGGGCCTGCGCATCGACAGGGTGGACGTGGTGGTGCGGCTGCGGCGGGAGGAGGGGTGAGAGCCCCTACTCCACCTTCTCGCCCGGATAGACGCCCCAGAGATTTTCCTGCTGCATGTAGCCGTCGAACTCCTTGCTCGCGAGCCGGCACCATTTGCCGTCGCAGCCGCGCAGCGAGCCGACGACATTTGGAGCGAGCTTCGCGACGGGCGTTGCATGGTCGGCGGCGAAGAGCGTCTGCGGCTCCTTTTTCCAGGGCGCGACCAGCGCGGTGCGCCGGCCCGACAGCAGCGAGTGCAGCACCCAGCCCTCCGAGCCTTCCGAATCGCGGATCTTGCGCCAGGTCTCGAATTCCGCGGTGATTTCCACCGGCAGGCCGGCCCGCTGATAGATCCAGACGGTGGGATGCTCCTTGCTCGGCCCTTCGCGCACATTCACGCGGTCGGATTTGAGGCTGACGTAGCGCGGAATGGGCAGATTGCTCACCGGCCCCTTCTGCGGCTCCTGCGCCTGAGCCGACGCCATGAAAATGAGCAAAAAGAGCCCCAGAGCCGCGCCGGGGCCGGTCGAAATCTTGCTGTCGGATTGCCGCATGGTGGAAGGTGCCGCTCGTCTTGTCTTTGGCCCGCCATCTGCTAGGAAACGAAAAACGCAGCGCCGGGCGGCGTATTGGTTTTGTCGCCCATCGTCGTTAAGACCGGGTTGAGGGAAAGCTTTCCCGACCGACGCCGGCCCGGGGCGATGGTCAGCTTGTAGCGAAGTTTATGGATTTTCGCCAAAAAAGTGCGAGCCGAAGGGACGAGGCGCAACATGCCTAAGAAAAAGCCGCTCGTCGTGGTGACGCGCCGACTGCCCGAAGTGATCGAGACCCGCATGTGCGAATTGTTCGACACGCGGCTCAACGAGAGCGACCGGCCGCTCACCCACGACGAACTCGCCGAGGCGATGCGCACCGCGGAAGTGCTGGTGCCGACCATCACCGACCGAATCGATTCGAGCCTGATCGCCCAGGCCGGCGAGCAGATGAAGCTGATCGCCAATTTCGGCAATGGCGTCGACAATATCGACGTGGCGTCGGCGCTCGGCCGCTCCATCACCGTGACCAATACGCCGGGCGTTCTGACCGAAGACACCGCCGACATGACCATGGCGCTCATTCTCTCGGTGGCGCGCCGCCTCGTCGAGGGCGCGCGCGCCATTCCAGAGGGCTCCTGGTCCGGCTGGTCGCCGACCTGGATGCTCGGCCATCGCATCACCGGCAAGCGCCTCGGCATCGTCGGCATGGGCCGCATCGGCCAGGCGCTGGCGCGCCGCGCCAAGGCCTTCGGCCTGTCGATCCACTACCACAACCGCCGCCGCGCGGCGGCCGAGATCGAGGAGCAGCTCGAGGCGACCTATTGGGAGTCGCTCGACCAGATGCTGGCGCGCGTCGACATCGTGTCGATCCACTGCCCGCACACGCCCGCGACCTATCACCTCCTGTCGGCGCGCCGCCTCAAGCATCTGCGCTCGCACGCCATTCTCGTGAACACCGCGCGCGGCGAGATCGTCGATGAAAACGCGCTGGTGCGCATGCTCGAGGCCAATGAGATGGCGGGGGCGGGTCTCGACGTCTTCGAGCACGAGCCGGCGGTCTCGCCCAAGCTCCTGAAGCTCGCGCAGTCGGGCAAGGTCACGCTCCTGCCGCATATGGGCTCGGCCACGATCGAGGGCCGCGTCGACATGGGCGAAAAGGTGATCATCAACATCAAGACCTTCATGGACGGGCACCGCCCGCCCGACCGCGTGCTGCCCAGCATGTTGTGACGCGGCCGCGCCGCCCGCTTTTGCGGCCAATTGACGCCAAAAAGCGGTTTTATGCACTAATCGATCACGCGCGCTCGCCGCCGGGGAATTGCGGGAAAAAAGCCGCGCAGGGGGAGACCTGAAGAATGAACAAGCCGTTTTCGATCCTCGCTCTCGCCCTCGCGCTCGGCGCCGCGACGATCGCGCCGGCGCAGGCGAAGAAGGCCGCCAAGCCCGCCGCCGACCAGAGCCAGACGCAGGAGCAGCCGCAACAGGAGGAGGGGAGCAAGGAGACGGGGGGCATTCCCCGCTATGTGCCCTTTCCGCACAACCGCAACTTCGTCCTCAAGGAAATCAACGGCAAGACGCCGCCCGTCGAGATCTGGATCAACATCGACTCGACCGGCCGCGCCAATGGCTTTTCCGGCTGCAAGACCTGGTCGGGCGTCTTCATCATCGGCCCCGACCGCCTCGGTCCCAGGGCCATGCCAGCGGTCAACGAGCGCCAGTGCGACGGCTCGCTCGCCGGGATCGAGCGCGACCTTTGGGGCGTTCTGCTCTCCGGCCCCTATTGGGACGTCAAGGGCGACGATCTCATCCTCAAGGGTTTCAAGGGCGGCGTGCTGAAATTCCAGCGCTCGCTGTGAAGGCGCCGTTCCCCCTCGTGACGGCCCCGCCTCGCGGAGCCGTGCTGCGGGGGGCTGTGGCTTACGTCGCCGGCACCGCGTAAACCGGGCAGGGCGCGTCGCGCAGGATGCGCTCGGTCGTCGAGCCGCGCAGCGCGTCGAGCAGGCCGCGGCGGCCCTGCGTCGGCATGGCGATCATGTCGGCGCCGATTTCCCCGGCATAGGAGAGGATCGTCTCGATCACCGACCCCTGCCGCAGTTCGATGTGCGGCAGCAGCCCGTCGAAGATCGGCAGGTCCTCGCCGACATGCAGCAGCATCACATCGGCGGCCGGATTCAGCGCATGGGCGAAATCCGCAATATGGCGGAAGGCGTCGAGCGGCGGCACGCTCGCCTCGACCGGCATCAGCACCGTATTGAGCGAAATCGCGCCCGTCTCCCGATCGACGAAGCCCTTGTGATCGTCCCGCAGGAACAGCGCCGGAATGCGGGTCTCGCGCGCGGCCTCCTCGGCGACCGACTCCTCGAGCCAGCGTTCGAGCCCGGTGCGATTGTGCGTCATCAGCACCATGAGGTCGCACAGATGGCGGTGCACATAGGCCGCGACGCCATGCACGGGCGATTCGGATTCGACCGCCGCCTTGATGAATTTGACGCCGAGTTTTTCGGCGGCCTCCCGGCGCGAGGCGCCGGGCTCGATCATCCGCCAGCGCGCCAGCGTTTCGCGCACATGGGGAAAGCGATTCCAGTTGTCGGGATCGTCTTCCTCGGCGTCCTCGATATGCAGCATGTGCAAAACGCCCTGCGTCGCGACGACGATGCGCAGCGCATGGGCGAAGGCGTCCTGACTCGCAAAGGAAAGGTCGGTCGGGTGGACGATGGATTTGGGCGGCTCGCCGAGCATGTCGCGTTTCCTTTCACAGGTCCTTTTCCTGAACCTATCGCGAAGGGCGCGCCGCGCCTAGCGCGCAGCTTTGTCGCAGCCGCCCCGGCAGGCGTCATTTAGAGCGCTTTCCGCCGAAGTGGGAGCCGGTTTGGCGGTAGAAAGCGCGACGCAAGAAGAAGCTGGAGCCGCGAAGGCTTTAAGCCTCTTCCCCCTGCGCCGCCAGCGCCTTCGCCACCTCTTCGACGAGCGCGCTTTCAGGAATGGAAATCTGCGCGGGCCGCGCCGCCTTCCATTCCTCATTGGTCGAAATGGCGACGGCGGCCCTCGCGCCGGCCACGAGATCCTTGATCTGGACCTCGCCCTTCGCCTTCTCGTCCGAGCCCTGGATCACGACGAGCGGGGCGTTGCGGCGGTCGGCGTATTTCATCTGCGCCTTCATGCCGGCTCCGCCGAGATAAAGCTCGGCGGCGACGCCCGCGCCGCGCAATTGCGCAACCATGCGCTGGTAATCGGCGAGACGGTCGCGGTCGAGAACGAGTACGACCACGGGTCCGACGTGCGGCCGCGCCGTGACGATCGGGCTGCCGACGAGCTTCAGGGCGGCGAAGAGGCGCGAGACCCCGATGGAGAAGCCTGTCGCGGGCGTATTCTCCGAGCGGAAGCGTCCGACGAGCCCGTCATAGCGCCCGCCGCCGCCGACCGAACCAAAGCGCACGGGGCGCCCCTTCTCGTCGCGCGTCTCGAAGGTGAGGTCGGCCTCGAACACCGGGCCGGTGTAATATTCGAGCCCGCGCACCACGGAAGGATCGATGCGGATGCGGTCCGGCCCGAAGCCCGCGTCGCGCGCGAGATCCTCGATTTCGAGAAGCTCCTCCGCCCCCTGCGCGCCGATCTCGCTCTTGCCGAGCAGGCCGAAGAGATCGAAGGCCGGCGCGCCGTCCTTGTATTGGCCGCCGAGGCTGAAGGACATGATCGTGTCGATCGCCGGCAGCGAAAGCCCGGCGCCTTTCGTGAAGTCGCCGCTTTCGTCCTTGCGGCCCTCGCCGAGGAGCTGGCGCACGCCGTCGGGGCCGAGCCGGTCGAGCTTGTCGATGGCGCGCAGCACGACGAGACGCCGCCCGGCGTTTTCCTCGCCCGCGAGGCCGACGGCCTGCATCACGCCGTCGAGCACCTTGCGGCTGTTGATCTTGATGACATAGTCGCCGCGCGCAATGCCGAGCCGCTCCAGCGCGTCGGCCGCCATCATGCAGATTTCGGCGTCGGCGGCAGGAGAGGCCGAGCCCACCGTATCGGCGTCGAACTGCATGAACTGGCGAAAACGGCCCGGCCCCGGCTTCTCGTTGCGATAGACATGGCCGCAGCGATAGGAGCGGTAGGGTTTCGGGATGCGGTCGTAATTCTGCGCGACGAACCGGGCGAGCGGCGCGGTCAGGTCATAGCGCAGCGACAGCCATTGGTCGTCGTCGTCCTGGAAGGAAAAGACCCCCTCGTTCGGCCGGTCCTGATCGGGAAGGAACTTGCCGAGCGCGTCCGTATATTCGATGGCCGGCGTCTCGAGCGCCTCGAAGCCGTAAAGCTCGTAAACCGAGCGGATCACGTCGAGCATCCGGCCCGTGGCGGCGAGCTCGCCGGCCTCGCGGTCCGCGAGCCCGCGCGGCGCGCGCGCTTCGACCTTGGTTTTCATTTCGTCTTTGGACATCGAACTCATTCCGCTGCGCCTCTCTCGCAGGAGGCGGGATTCGGCCGTCTTCCTAGCATTTTCCCATGCCGAAGGAAGCGTCGCCGGGGGGCGGATCGGAGATTAACCTTCAAGGGAGGCCGGCCTCGACGCAGCGCGCGGCAATGGCCATGCTCCAGCCATGCTGCGCCGCGCTCCGTCCCTCTCCCGCCGGACCCTGCTCTTCTGCGGCGCGGCGGGCGCCGCGCTCGGCCGTCCCGACCCCGTCGCGCAAGCGCGGACCGCCGATCTCGCCCTGCGCCTGCGCGAGGCGGCGCGCAAGGGGGCGGCGGTCGCCTTGCCGGCGGGGAGGATCGACCTCATGGGGCTCGATCTGCCGGACGGGGCGATTCTCACGGGCGTCCCCGGCCGCACCATTCTCGCGCTGTCGGGCCTCGGTCCGCTGCTCTCGGGCCGGATGGCGCGGCGCATCACGCTCGAGGGCCTCGTTCTCGACGGGGCGGGCGGCTCCCTCGCGCGCGAGACCGGGCTTTTCGATTTTGCGGATGTGGTCGAACTCGCCATCCGGGGCTGCGTCATCCGGGACAGCGCCGCGCGCGGCGTCAGCCTGGCGCGCTGCGGCGGGGTTTTTTCGCAGAACCGCATCCTGCGCGTGGAGGGCGCCGGCTTCTACGCGTCGGACGGGCTCGGCATGGTGATCGACGGCAACCGGATCGGCCCCTGCGGCGACAATGGGGTCGTCTTGCATGCGACGGTCGCGGGCCGCACCGACGGCGCGCGGGTGCGCGACAATGTGATCGAGGACATTCACAACCGCTCGGGCGGCGATGGCCCCTATGGCAATGGCGTTCTGGTCTGGGGCGTGGGCTCGGCGCGCATCGAGCGCAACCGGATCAGCCGCTGCGCCTATAGCGCCGTCCGTAACAACGCGGGCCGCTTCGTGGAGGTGATCGGCAATGACTGCCGGGATTTCGGCGAAAAGGCGATGTACGCCGAATATGGCGCGAAGAATGCGGCCTTCCGGGACAACCGGATCGAAAACGCCGGCGCGGGCATCGCCGTCGCCAACGCCGACCACGGAACCGACGGCGCGCTGGTTTCGGGAAACGTCATTTTGGGCATGCGCCCGACCCGGCCGGACCCGGCCTTCGGCCCGCAGATGCTCTGGCTGACCGGCGTCCTCGTGGAGAAAAACGCCGTCGTCGCGGGCAACCGGATCGTGGGGCCCGGCTGGATCGGCGTTGCGCTCGGCGGCTGGCGCGAGAATCTGCGCGCGGAGGACAATGAGATCTCGGGCGTCGATTACGGCGTGGTCTTCGCCACTGGCGAGGGCGCCGGCGAGGCGGCCATCTTGCGCAACCGCATCCATGCCCGCAAGGCGGCGGCGATCGCCGCGGCGGGCATGGATTTCCTGCCCGGCGATCTCGCCAGGCCCGGCGCGAAACGCTATCCGCGGGTGAGGATCGACGGCAACGAGGTGGAGTGACCGCGCTTTTTAAGCGATCATCACGCGCGCCGCGCCCTTCTCGTCGCCGAGCAGCTCCAGCGCCTTGGCGACCATCGCCTTGCCGTCCAGCATCGCCCTGGCAATCATGATCTCGTGCTTGTCATGGTCGATATAGGCGTCGGGCAGGGTCATGCTGCGGAACTTGAAGGCGCCGCGCGCGCCGTCGAGCAGGCCGTCGTCAGAGAGCGCCTGGAAGACCTGCGCGCCGAAGCCGCCGATCGAGCCTTCCTCGATGGCGATCAGCACTTCGTGATTGGCGGCGAGGCGGCGGATCAGCTCGCGGTCCACGGGCTTGGCGAAGCGCGCGTCGGCGACCGTCGTCGAGACCCCGTAATTTTCGAGCTCCTCGGCGGCCTTGAGCGCCTCGGCGAGACGGGTCCCGAGCGAGAGCAGCGCCACTTTCGAGCCCTCGCGCAGAATGCGGCCCTTGCCGATCTCGAGAACCTCGCCCCGCTCGGGAAGCTCGACGCCCACGCCTTCGCCGCGCGGATAGCGGAAGGCGATCGGGCCTTCGTCATAGGCGACCGCGGTCGCGACCATATGCATGAGCTCCGCCTCGTCGGCGCAGGCCATCACCACCATGCCCGGCAGGCAGCCGAGATAGGCGATGTCGAAGGCGCCGGCGTGGGTCGGCCCGTCCGCGCCGACGAGACCGGCGCGGTCGATGGCGAAGCGGACCGGCAGATGCTGGATCGCGACATCGTGCACGACCTGATCGTAGCCGCGCTGCAGGAAGGTGGAATAAAGCGCGCAGAAGGGCTTGTAGCCCTCGCAGGCGAGGCCGGCCGCGAAGGTCACGGCGTGCTGTTCGGCGATGGCGACGTCGAAGGTGCGCTGCGGGAAGTGCTTGCCGAAAGCGTCGAGGCCGGTGCCCGACGGCATGGCGGCCGTTATGGCGACGATCTTGTCGTCGTGCTCGGCCTCGGCCACCAGCGCCTTGGCGAAGACGCCCGTATAGGACGGGGCGTTGGCCTTGGGCTTGAACTGCTTGCCCGTCTCCACGTCGAATTTGACGACGCCGTGATATTTGTCGTCGGCCGCTTCGGCCGGCGCGTAGCCCTTGCCCTTCTGCGTCACGACGTGAACCAGCACCGGGCCGTCGTCCTTGTCGCGGACATTCGTCAGCACGGGCAGCAGATGGTCGAGATTGTGCCCGTCGATCGGCCCGACATAATAGAAGCCGAGCTCCTCGAACATCGTCCCGCCGGTGATGAAGCTCCGCGAGAATTCCTCGGCCTTGCGCGCCTTGTCGTAGATAAAACGCGGCAGATGCGAGGCGAGCTGCTTCGCGGCGTCGCGGATCGAGCGATAGGCGCCGCCCGAGACGAGGCGGGCCAGATAGGCGGACATGGCGCCGGTCGGCGGCGCAATCGACATGTCATTGTCGTTGAGGATGACGATGAGGCGCGAGTCCAGCGCGCCAGCGTTGTTCATCGCCTCATAGGCCATGCCGGCGGACATGGAGCTGTCGCCGATGACGGCGACGACGTGATTGTCGCCGTGCGCGAGATCGCGCGCCACGGCCATGCCGAGGCCGGCCGAGATGGAGGTCGAGGAATGGCCGGCGCCGAAGGCGTCATATTCGCTTTCGGCGCGCTTGGTGAAGCCCGAGAGGCCCCCGCCCATGCGCAGCGTGCGGATGCGGTCCCGCCGCCCGGTCAGAATTTTGTGCGGATAGGTCTGATGGCCGACGTCCCAGATGATGCGGTCGCGCGGCGTATCGAAGACATAATGCAGCGCGACCGTCAGCTCGACCACGCCGAGCCCCGCGCCCAGATGGCCGCCCGTCACCGAGACGGCGTCGATCGTCTCGCGGCGCAGTTCCTCTGCGACCTGCTTGAGCTGGTTCGGCTGAAGCTTGCGAAGCTCCTCGGGCGTCGGAAGCCGATCGAGAAGGGGGGTCTTCGATGTCGTCAAAGGCTTACTCTCGTCTGTCCGCAAATTACATAAATTCTAGGCATATCCGCTCGCTCCCCGCGCGGCAAACGCTTAGCCCCGGAGGTTGGCGGATTCCCGTTGGACTGTGGCCGGCGCGCAACGCTGGCGCCCGTTCAGTAGCGATAGAGTTGATCCACCTCAACTTCCGGCTGGAGCTGCGGCGCGCGCCGCCGGACAGAGGCGCGGCGGCTGGCGGCGGCCGGCGTCTCGCCCGTGATCTCGATCGTCGCGCCGCCGTGGGCCTCGACCCATTCGAAGAGCTTCTGGGCGTTGTTGACCGCAAGGCGGACGCAGCCATGGGAGCGCGGACGACCGAGGCCGCGCTCGAAGCTGCCGTGGATCGCGAGACCGCGGGGAGAGAAGAAGATCGCATAGGGCATGGGCGCCTGATCATATTCATCCGAATAGTGATCCGCCTCCATCCGCATGACGGAGTAACGGCCCGTCGGCGTCTCATATCCGGTGCGGCCGCTCGATATCTTCCAGACGACCGTCTCGGCTCCGTCGCGCATGGCGGTCAGGAGCTGCCGCGAAAGGTCGATGGAAATGCGCATCGCCGCCTCGCTCGAGCTGGCGGCGAGCAGGCTGGCGATGAGCACAAGCGCAGTTTTTTTCATGTAAGCGACCAAAACATGCGGCCGGCGCGCGGTAAAGCCGGTGGCGCCCGCCTTGAACCCGAGGAGAGAATCGGGCGCGCCGCTGGGGGGGCGTCCCGATTTCGAGCCTCCAAGGGGTCAAGATGGGACAGGGCCGCGCATTTTCGAAGACCTTCGCGCCACATCCGCACGCGAAACGCCTTGTCCGCGCGCTCCCTGGAGGGAGCGGCGGGGACGCCCGCGCCTCTCTTCGTCCCACGGGAGCATGGTCCTTGCCGGAAACGCCTGCGTTGCATGTGGTCGAGCTTCCATTCGAGACGATGGACGCGGCGCGGGCGGAATGGGCCGCCCTCGCCGCCCGCGCGCTCGAGCCCAACCCCTTTTTCGAGCCGGGCTTCGCGCTCGCCGCCGCGCAGCATTTGCCGGCCGACGACCGGCCTCGCTTCATCGCGGTTCGAAATCGGCAGGGGGCGCTTGCCGCAGTCTTTCCGCTCGCGCCATCGGGCGTTGCCGGCGAAGGCGGGCTGCTTCGTCTGTGGCGCGGCGAACTCGCCGCGCTGGCGACGCCGCTCGTCGATCGCGCGCAGGCGCCGGAGGCGCTCGCCGCCTTTCTGGATTGGGCCGCCCGGTCGAGCCCGGCCGCGGCCGCGCTCTTTCCACGCATCATGCCGGGCGGCGCGTTTCACGCGGCGCTGATTGAAGCCGCGCGACTTGGGGGCCGGCGCGTCGAAACTCTGGAGAGCTACGCCCGCGCGGCGCTGCTGTCGGGCGGCTCGGCGGAGGAGAAATGCGCGCAGGCCGGGGGGCGCAAGCGGCTGAACGAGATCGGCAGGATGCGGCGCCGCCTGGCCGAGTCCGGGCGGGTGGAGGTCGAGATCGTCGCCGCGCCTCGGGCAGTCCGGGCCGCCGTCGAGGAGTTTCTGGCGCTGGAGGCCTCGGGCTGGAAGGCCGGGCGGGGCGCCTTTCTTTCCGAGCCGTCGCTCGCGACCTTCCTGCGCAGCGCGACGCGCCTCCTGTCGGCCGAGGGCCTGTGCCGGGTCGCGGCGCTGCGTCTCGACGGGCGGGCGGTCGCCATGGGGATTCTGCTGGAAAGCCAGAACCGCAGCTATTTCTGGAAGATCGCATATGACGAGGCGTTGCGGGCGCAGGCGCCGGGCGTTCAACTCGCCTTCGCGCTGACCGAGCTTCAGCTGGCGCGTCCGGAGCTCGAATTGACGGATTCCTGCGCCATCGCGAACCACCCGATGATCGACCGGCTGTGGCCCGAGCGCATCGCCATCGCCGACCTCGCCGTGTCGCTCGACGACAAGGGCTTCGGCTCCGCTCTGCGACGCGAAAGGACGCGGCGGCGGATCAGGGAATTCGCCAAGCGCGTCGCCCTCCGGGTTCTCGAGCGAAAGCCGAGCTGAGGCGCCGCTCTCGCCTTTTGCGGACGGATCGCTATAGTGCCGCCGTTTCAATCGTTAGCCGGACCTCGCCGTGACGCCTCCTCGCCTTCGCCTGATCTTGCTGCTCGCCGCCGCCACGGCCGGCCTTTCCGCCTGCGGTCGTCGCGGGCCGCTGGAGCTACCGCCCGACGTTCAGGCGCGCGGCGCGGCGCTGCGGGCGCAGCAGGAGGCCGCGCAGGCCAGGACCGGTCCGAAGCCCGCGCCGGGGCAGGCCGTTCCCGCCCCGCCGCCGCCGCCCATCCCCGGCACGATCGGCAATCGCCCGCCTGCGGACTATCCCTTCCCTCTCGATCCGCTGCTCTGAACACATGCGCCATTTCGATTACCGCGGCGGCGCGCTCTACGCCGAGGACGTCGCCGTGTCCGACATCGCCGCGGCCGCGGGCACGCCCTTCTATGTCTATTCGGCGGCGACGATCCGCCGGCACTTCCGCGTCTTCGCGGAGGCCTTTCAGGGGCTCGAGGCGCTCGTCTGCTATGCGATGAAGGCCAATTCGAATCAGGCCGTGCTGCGCCTCCTCGCGAAGGAGGGGGCGGGCATGGACGTGGTCTCGGGCGGCGAACTCGCCCGCGCGATCGCCGCCGGCGTCCCGGGCTCGAAGATCACCTTCTCCGGCGTCGGCAAGACGGATGAGGAGATCGCCGCCGCGCTCGACGCCAACATCTTCTGCTTCAATGTCGAGTCCGAGCCCGAGCTCGAGGCGATCTCACGCATCGCCGGCGCGCGGGGCGTGGCGGCGCCCGTGTCTTTACGCGTCAATCCGGATGTCGACGCGCGCACCCACAAGAAGATTTCGACGGGCAAGGCGGAGAACAAATTCGGCGTCCCGCTCTCGCGCGCCCGTGAGGTCTATGCCCGCGCCGCCAGGCTTTCCGGGATCAGGATCTGCGGCGCCGACATGCATATCGGCTCGCAGCTCACGGATCTGGAGCCTTTTGACGAAGCCTTTTCGCTTCTCGCCGAACTGGTGACGGATCTCCGCGCCGACGGCCACGACATTTCCCATGTCGATCTCGGCGGCGGGCTCGGCATTCCCTATCACGAGGGCGACGATCCCCAGTCCTATCATCCCGAGCGCTACGCGGAGATCGTGCGCCGGCGTTTCGGGGGCCTCGGCTGCAAGCTCGTCTTCGAGCCGGGCCGCCTCATCGTCGGCAACGCCGGCGTGCTGGTCACGCGCGTCATCTATGTGAAGCAGGGCGAGGCCAAGACCTTTCTCATCGTCGATACGGGTATGAACGATCTCGTCCGACCGACGCTTTACGACGCCTGGCACGACATCATCCCGGTGCGTGAGCCGGTCGGCCGAAAGGAGATCGTCGCCGATGTGGTCGGCCCGGTCTGCGAGACGGGGGACTATTTGGCGCTCGACCGCAGATTGCCCGAGGCGCTTCCGGGCGAGCTTCTCGCCATCCTCACCTCCGGCGCCTATGGCGCGGTGCAGGCGGGGACCTACAACACCCGCCCGCTGATCCCGGAGGTTCTGGTCGATGGCGACCGTTTCGCGATCATCCGCCCGCGTCCGAGCGTGGCGGAGCTGATCGCGATGGACCATGTGCCGGAGTGGGTTTGACGGGCTTCGCCGTGGCGGGGCTCCCTTCCCCGGGCGGGGAAAGCGCCCCTGAGCGAGGCTCGCAACTCACATCTGGAGCGGTCCGTAACGCGCGCGATAATCCCTGTACCATTCGACGAGCGCCGTCACGCCGTCTTCGACCGGGGTGCAAGGCCGGTAGCCCGTGAGCCTTTCGAGCCGATCGGCCGAGGCGAAGGTGCGCGGCACGTCGCCTTTCTGCATGTCGAGATAATTGCGGATCGCCGTCCTGCCGACGACCTTTTCGAGCGTGTCGATGAAATCGAGAAGCTTGACGGGCGCGCCGCCGCCGATGTTCACGACGCGCCAGGGCGCGACGGGCGAAACCGAGTCGTCGCCCGCGTCGCGCTGCGGAACGCAGTCGATCAGCCGCGAGACGGCCTCGACCAGATCGCCGACATAGGTGAAGTCGCGCGACATGTTTCCGTGATTGTAGATGTCGATTGCGCGCCCGCTCTCGATGGCGTCGAGGAATTTCAAGGGCGCCATGTCCGGCCGGCCCCAGGGGCCATAGACCGTGAAGAAACGAAACATGGTGGTCGGGATGGACCACAGATGCGCATAGGAATGCGCCATGGCTTCGCCCGCCTTTTTGCTCGCGGCGTAGAGGGTCAGCGGATGGTCGGTGCGGTCGTCCTCGTAGAAGGGGACCGTCGGATTGGCGCCATAGACGGAGCTCGTCGAGGCGATGAGCAGGTGGCGCGGCTTCAGAAGGCGCGCGATCTCCATGACGTTGAACGTTCCGACGAGATTGGACTCGACATAGGCGCGCGGATTTTCGAGGCTGTAGCGCACGCCGGCCTGGGCGGCGAGGTGAATGATCACGTCCGGGGCGCTCTGCTCGGCGGCGTCGGTGAGCGCGGCCATGTCCTCCAGCACGGCGATATTGTCGTGGTAGTTCTCGTGCTGGAGAAGAATTTCGCGCCGCGCGTCCTTGAGCCGCGGATCGTAATAGGGCGTCAGGCCGTCGAATCCGTCGACCGTATGACCCGCCGCCAGCAGCCGCCGCGCGAGATGAAAGCCGATGAATCCGGCCGTGCCGGTGATGAAAACGCGCATGCGTCGCCTTACAACTTAAGGGCGGGCCGATCCCCGGCCCGTCTTGGGCGATCCCCGGCCCGTCTTGGGCGATCGTCGCCGGGCTGTCAACGACGGGGCAAGCGGAGCCGCCCGTGAACGAAAAAGAGGATAGCGTCATCCACCCGCTCGCCTTGCGGGTCCTGCACTGGATCAATGCGGTCGCCGTGATCGTCATGATCCTGAGCGGTTGGCGCATCTACGACGCCGCGCCGATCTGGGACTTCGAATTCCCCAGAGGCCTGACGCTCGGGGGCTGGCTCGCCGGCGCGCTCGCCTGGCATTTCGCCGCCATGTGGCTGCTCGGCGCCAATCTCCTCGCCTATCTGCTTTATGGTCTGCTCACCGGCCATTTCCGCCGCCGCCTGCTGCCGCTCTCGCCGTCAGGCGCCTGGCGCGATATGCGCGGCGCCCCGGCCCCGCGCGCGCCGGGGCGCTACAACGCCATGCAGCGCATCGCCTATGTGTTCGCGATCCTCGCCGTCCTCGCCGCCATCGTCTCCGGCCTCGCCGTCTGGAAGCCGGTGCAGCTTCAGGAGCTCGCCGCGGTCATGGGCGGCTATGAGGGCGCGCGGCGCCTGCATTTCTTCGCCATGGCGGCGCTGGTTCTTTTCATCGTCATGCATGTCGCGCAGGCCGTGCGCGTCAAGGGCCTGCTGCGGCCGATGGTCACCGGCCGGGCCGAGCCGGAGTGAGACGGCGTTCAACTATTCAGTACTTCATGGCGTGAATTTCAACCCAGGATGGGCGCCCGCCGGAAAGCCGCCGCAATAAAAACGCCGCGAGGTCAATCGCTTGGCGTAACATCTCCTACGTTCCGCGGCGTCATGGGTCTGGGCCAAGCCGGATCGATTCGCCGGCGCGCGGGGGCGATTACGAGAGGGGATTTTAATGATCCACAATGAACCTTGCGTTAATGGAATCCTTGCCGCGGTCCTGTCAGCGAGCGTCATTCCCTTGCATGGCGCGCTGGCGAAAGAAAAATCGGCAAGGCTTCAGAGGGCGATCGCCAAGCCCATTGCCGCGAAATACGCCAGGCACGACGTCGTGAAGGACGCCGCAACGAGGCCTCCGGCCGCTGGCGACGCCGCTCAATAATCGACGGCGACGAGATAGAGACCGTGCGGCGGCGCGACCTGTCCGCAGCGCGCACGGTCTTTCGCCGCGAGAGCCTCCGCGAGATCGTCGGCGGTCCATTTGCCGGTCCCGACGTGCTCGAGCGAACCGGCCATGGAGCGCACCTGATTGTGCAGGAAGGATCGCGCGCAGGTGAGGATTTCGATGCGGTCGCCCTCGCGGCGCACGTCGAGGCGTTCCAGCGTGCGGATCGGCGAATTGGCCTGACATTCCGACGCGCGGAAGGTCGTGAAATCGAAGCGGCCGACGAGTCGTTGCGCAGCGTCGTGCATGGCCTCGGCGTCGAGCGGGCGCTTGACGTGCCAGGCGCGGCCGAGCGTCACGGTCAGCGGCGCGCGGCGATTGTCGATCACATAGCGGTAATGGCGGCGGATCGCGGAAAAGCGCGCTTGGAAGGTCTCGTCGACCGCCCGCGCGGCGAGCACGGCGACGGGATCGGGCTTCAGATGCGCATTGAGCGCGTCGCGCAGCCGATCCTCCCGCCAGGCGCGGACGAGATCGACATGGGCGACCTGGCCCAGCGCATGGACGCCGGCGTCGGTGCGGCCGGCGCCGTGAATGACCGCGCGCCCCCCATTGATGGCGAGGACCGCCTCCTCCAGCCGCTGCTGCACGGAAAGGCCATTGGCCTGCCGTTGCCAGCCGACGAAAGGCAGGCCGTCATATTCAATGGTGAGGGCGTAGCGCGGCATCAGCGGCGATGAGCCAGCCGTTTCGGGCGCGACGCGCGAGCGGGCGGCGTCTCTCTCATGCCAGCACGGCGCCCTTTGCGAGCCTGCGCCCGCGCAGGAATTCCTCCATGCCCATCTCGCCCTTGCCGGCGCGCTGGACGCGCAGCAGGCGCAGCGCGCCGACGCCGCAGGCGATGAGCCCTTCGTCGTCGAGCGCCGTTCCCGGCGCGCCCCCGCCGTCTTCGATCCTGGTGCGCAGTACTTTCACCCGCTCGACGCCATGGCCGAGATCGGCCTCGAAAAAGGCGCCCGGAAAGGGCGCGAGGCCGCGCACGTGGTCGTGCAGCTCGGAGGCCGGCCGGCGCCAGTCGATGCGCGCCTCCGCCTTGTCGATCTTCTGCGCGTAACAGGCGCCGTCCACGCGTTGCGGCGTGAAACGCAGCTCGCCTTTCGAAAGCAGATCGAGCGCCTCCGCCATCAGCGGCGCGCCCAGCGCGGCGAGCCGGTCGTGGAGCTCTCCGGCGGTCGTGTCGGGGCCGATGGGCGTCTTGGCGGACAGCGCCACCGGGCCGGTGTCGAGCCCGGCGTCCATCTTCATCACCTCGACGCCGGTTTCCGTGTCGCCCGCCATGATGGCGCGCTGGATCGGCGCCGCGCCGCGCCAGCGCGGCAGCAGTGAGCCATGCAGATTGAGGCAGCCATGCTTCGGCGCGTCCAGGATCGCCTGCGGCAGCAAAAGCCCATAGGCCGCGACCACCGCCACATCGGCGCCGAGCGCCCGGAACGCCTCCTGTTCCTCGGTCCCGCGCAGGCTTTTCGGCGTGCGCACGGGAAAGCCCCGGCTCTCGGCGAACTGGTGGACGCTGGATTTCTTTTCCGACATGCCCCGGCCGGCCGGACGCGGCGGCTGGGAATAGACGGCCGCGACCTCATGGCCGCGGGCGCACAACTCTTTCAGCAGCGCCGTCGCAAAGTCCGGCGTGCCCATGAAAATCAGGCGCAACCGTCAGGCCCCGGCTTCTTCCGTCTCGCGGGCGGCCTCGGCGCGGCGCTGCGCCACGATCTCGTCCAGGCGGGCGGCCTTGGTGAATTTCTTCACCACGCGCTCGCGCTTGAGCCGCGAGAGATTGTCGATGAAAAGCCCGCCCTCGAGGTGTTCGAGCTCATGCTGCACGACCGTCGCCAGCAGGCCGACCGCGTCGAATTCCCGCGTCTTTCCCTCGCGGTCGAGATGGCGGACGCGCACCATGGCGGGGCGCTTCACGTCGTCGAAATAATCCGGCACCGACAGGCAGCCCTCATTGTAGGAGGAAAGCTCCTCCGAGGCCCAGACGATCTCCGGATTGACGAGGCAGAGCGGGTCGCGCTCCTCCTCCGATTTGCCGATGTCGACGACGACGATGCGCTTCGCCACCGCGACCTGAATGGCGGCGAGCCCGATGCCGGGAGCCGCGTACATGGTCTCGAGCATGTCGTCGAGAAGCTTCACGATTTCGGCGTCCACGCGCTCGACAAGCTCGGAGATCTTGCGCAGGCGCGGATCGGGGAGGGTGATGATCGGCAAAACGGCCATTGTCGTTTCTTCGAGTGTTCGTCGCGGGATTTTGCGAAAAAGCCGGCTCATTGGGCGCGGCGCGTTACGCCAAGAGATAGGCGCGGTCGGCCTTTCCGTCAAATGGATCGTCTTTGCCGGAGAGGCCGGGACGGCTAACATGGGCGCGTTCGTCCGCAGGCGGTTGCGCGGGGCGGGCCGAGGGGAGGGTCGATCGATGGCGTTACTGGTGTTTCTTGGTCTCGCGGCGGCCGTCGGCTTGTGGCTCGTCGGCGTCTACAACGGGCTCGTCAATCTGCGGCAGCGGTCCCGGCAGGCCTTCTCCGACATCAATGTCCAGTTGAAACAGCGCCACGACCTCGTCCCCAATCTGGTGGAGACGGTGAAGGGCTACGCCACCCACGAGAAAACCACGCTCGACGACGTGGTCCGCGCCAGAAACGCCGCGGTCGCGGCCGCCGGCCCGGACGCGAAAGGCGCGGCCGAGGGGGCGCTGACCGGCGCGCTCTCCCGCCTCATCGCGCTCTCGGAAGCCTATCCGGACCTCAAGGCCAACCAGAATTTCCAGCAGCTCCAGAGCGAGCTCGCCGATATCGAGAACAAGATCGCGGCGGCGCGGCGCTTCCTCAACAATACGGTGGCCGAATACAACGCGACCCGCGAGGGCTTCCCCGGTTTCCTGATCGCCGGGCGTTTCGGCTTCGAGCCGATGGACTATTTCAACCTCGACGCCGGCGAGCAGAAGGCGATCGAAGCGGCGCCGAAGGTGCAGTTCTGACCGCGGCCTTGCCCCTTTCCCGCGCCGGCGCGGGGCGGGGGCGTGAAGAACGCCGCGCCACGCCCATCTAAAGCCCTCCCGCCAAGCGGAAACGCGCGCCAATGTTCAAAGCCTATGGCCTCTACTCCCATATCCGCGCCAACCGGCTGCGGTCTCTTTTCCTGCTGGCGGGTTTCGTCGCGCTGCTGCTCGCGCTGATGTTTTCCTTCTCGCTGCTCTACGAGGCCGTCGCCTCCGGGGAGGAGCCTATCGACGTCATTCTGGCGCGGGCGGAAAACGACTTTCTCCACAACTGGCCGGTCGGGATCGCCGCGGCGGGCGCCTGGTTCGCCATCGCTTATCTCTTCCACCAGCGCATGATCGATTTCGCCACGGGCGCCCGCGCGGCGTCGCGGGCGGAAAATCCGCGCCTCTACAATCTTCTCGAAAATCTCTGCATCTCGCGCGGCGTGCCGATTCCAGCCCTCCAGATCCTCGAAAGCGACGCGCTCAACGCCTACGCCTCGGGGCTCAAGGAAGGCGAATATCGGATCGCGGTGACGCGCGGCCTCGTCGTCGCGCTCACCGACGCCGAGATCGAGGCGGTGCTGGCCCATGAGCTGACCCATATCCGCAACCGCGACGTGCAGCTCATGGTGGTCGCGGTGATCTTTGCGGGCATCTTCGCCTTCGTGGCCGATCTGACGATCCGGCGCTGGGACTTCCCCTTCGGCTTCTCGCCGCACCGGCCGCCCGAGCGCGAAGACAACCGGCGCGAGAGCGGCGCCGGGCTCGCGGTGTTGATCGCCCTGCTGATCATCGCGCTGAGCTGGGGCGCCTCCGTGCTGATCCGCTTCGCCCTGTCGCGCTCGCGCGAATTTCTCGCCGACGCCGGCTCGGTGGAGCTCACCAAGAACCCCGACGCGATGATCTCGGCGCTGCGCAAGATCGAGGCCCACGCCGTCATGCCCGCCATGCCGTCGCGGATGCACGCCTTCTTCATCGAAAGCCCGGCGCGGGTCCAGGAATCCGGCTGGTTCTCCACCCATCCGACCGTCGACGAGCGCGTGCGCGCCCTCGTCGATTTCGCCGGCGGGCGGGACGTGGCGATCGAGCCTTCCGCCGAGGCGTTCCCCGTCGAGGAGGACCAGGCGGCGGGGGAGTTCCCGCCGCCGGACGGGAGCGCGCCCGAAAGCGCCTTTCTGCCGCGCGACGGCCGCCATCCGCTCGATCCGCAAGGCCCCTGGGGCTGATCAGGCCCCGCCGAGCCGCCGCTTCAGAAAATTGATTGCCTTCTGGCGTGAGTCTCGCGCCTCGGGGAGGAAGCTCACCAGCTCGAAGCCGTGGGGCGCGTCGGGCCAGAGCTCGAGCTCCGCCTCGACCCCGGCCGCGCGGGCGCGGGCGACGAGGCGGACGGCGTCGTCCCGAAGCGCCTCGTCGTCGGCGGCGTGCACGCGGAGCGGCGGCAGGCCGGAGAGATCGGCGTAGAGCGGCGAGGCCAGCGGGTTTTTCGCGCTCGTCCGGCCGAGCGCCATGCGCGCGCCGAGCTGGATCAGGCGCCGCGTGAACAGCGCGTCCTTGTCCTCGTTCTCCCGGATCGAGGCGCCGGTTACGGCGAGATCGACCCAGGGCGAGAACAGCGCCGCCGCCTTCGGCAGGGGCAGGCCGGCGTCGCGCGCCTTCAGCATCAGCGCGACCGCGAGCCCGCCGCCGGCCGAATCGCCGACGAGAACGACGGGCCCCGGCCGCGCGGCGACAAGCGCCCGATAGGCCTCGAAAACATCGTCGAGCGCGGCCGGGAAGACATGGTCGGGGGCGAGGCGGTAGGCGGGGGCGAAAACGTCGAAGCCCGCGCGGGCGAAGCTCTTCGACACATAGCGGAAGGCGCGCGGCGACCCGACGAGGAAGCCGCCGCCGTGAAGATAGACGAGCGTCGCGCGCGGCGCGCCGTCGGCCTCGATCCAGTCGCCGACGACATGCGGCGCGAAGGGCGCCCGCCGCGGCGGGAGAGCGCGCGTCGAGAATCTCTGCACGCGCTGCGCCCGCCGGATGAGCGTTTCCAGACGCGGCTTGACGAAGCGGCGCAAAAAGGCCGCCATGCGCCGGGCCGCAGCGCTTCCTCTCGGCCTCGTCATTTCGTCGTGGCGGGCGCCGGCGGGGCTTTCGGTTCGGCGGGTTTTTGCGGCGCGGCGTTGGAGAGGAAATCGAGCGAGGGGTCGGAAAGTCCGGCCTCCTTTGCCCGGTCGCGCCATTCCTTCGCCTGCGCGAGGTCGACCGGAACGCCGATCCCTTCCGCGTAAAGATGCGCCAGCCGGTTCTGCGCCACGGCGTTGCCCTTCAGCGCCGCCTTGCGCAGGAGATCGACCGCGGCGACCTTGTCGCGGGGCGCGCCTGTCCCGTTGAACTGCATGATGGCGTATTCGACCATCGCCGGCGCGAGGCCCACGTCTGACGCGCGCCGGAACCAGATCGCGGCCTCGTGATCGTCCTTCTCGACGCCCTTGCCGGTCTTGTAGAGCACGCCGAGCGCATAATCGGCGTCGGCGCTGCCCGCCGCCGAGGCGCGGCGGAAGAAATTCATGGCCTGTTTGAAGTCCGGATCCTTGCCGTCGTTTTCCAGCGACATCTCGCCGAGAAGATGCAGCGCCGCCGCATGTTCATGCGCGCCCGCCTTTTCGAGATAGAGGCGCGCGCGGGCGCGGTCCTTGGGGACGTCAATTCCTTCGAGCGTCGCGACGCCATAGAGATAGGCGGCCTCGGCGTCGCCGGCGTCGCCCCCGCGCCGGAACCAGTCCATCGCCTGCTTCATGTCGCGCTTGACGCCCGCGCCTTCGAGATAGAGCCGGCCGATCAGGGTCAAGGCGGCGGCGTCCTTCGGATTGGCGTCGACGCGCTTCTTCGCTTCGGTCATGGCGGCCTTGTAATCGCCGCGCTGATAGGCGCCGAAGGCGAGGTCGCGCGCCCCGGCCGCGGCGGCGGGCGCCTGCGGCGCCGCTTCCTTCGCCTGCGCGGGGCAAAGAAGGCCCATGATCGCCAGCGCCGTCGCGGCGGCGCGCTTCATGTTCCCGCTCATGCGTCCGGCTCTCCCTGTCGCAGCGCGGCCAGCGCCTCGGCGACCGCGGCCGCGGGGCCGCGACTGTCGGTCCAGACGGCGTCGTCGAGCAGCACGAAATCGGCGCCTGCTTCGGCGAGCGGCGCGACCGCTGCGAGCGTTTCCGCGCGGGCGACGCAGGGCGTGTTGAACAGCTCCGCCCACCAGGTCACGCGCTCGAGGAGCGCCGCGAGATCAGCGTCGTCGAAGAGAACGTAATCCACGCCCAATTCGCCCGCGCGCATGGCGTCGTCGCGCAGCGCGAGACCGCCCGCGCCGACGATATGTTTGGGCGAGAGCTTCTCGACCGCCTCCGCGAGCGCCGCGCCGGCGCCGAGGATTTGCGCGCCGTCCGCCTTGGCGCGCAGCGCGACCGTGGGGGCGCCTTCGGCCAGAACCGCAACGCCCTTTTCCTGCGCCGGCACGGCCAGCGCGCGCAAGATTTCTTCGTTCCGGCGCGGATCGTCGGAGGCGAAGCGGACGAGGAGCGAGGCCACGTCCCCGGCCGAAAGGGCGCTTTCGAGCGCGGGGAGAAAGTCGCGCGCGTCCGCGAGCGGCGGCGTCGCGAGAGAGAGGCGCGGTCCGTCCTCGCTCATTTCTCCTCCGTCAGACGGTCGAGCCAGCCCTGCGCCTGCCGGCGCACATTCTCGGGCGCCGTGCCGCCATAGCTCACGCGGCTCTCGACGGATTTCTCGACGCCCAGCACCTCGAACACCTCCTGCGTGATGCGCGGCTCGACGCTCTGGAGATCGGCGAGCGTCAGCTCTTCGAGGCCCGCGCCGCGTCCTTCGGCGAGCGCCACGACGCGGCCCGTGACGTGATGGGCCTCGCGGAAGGGCAGGTTCAGCCGGCGCACGAGCCAGTCGGCGAGGTCGGTCGCGGTGGCGAAGCCCGCGCCGGCGGCCGCCTTCATGCGGGCGCGGTCGACCGTCATGTCGCGGACCATGCCGGCCATGGCGGCGACGCAGAGGGCGAGCGAATCGAGCGCGTCGAACGCGCCTTCCTTGTCTTCCTGCATGTCCTTCGAATAAGCGAGCGGCAGGCCCTTCATGACGATGAGCAGCGCCTGCAGCGCCCCGATGATGCGCCCCGACTTGCCGCGCACCAGCTCCGCCGCGTCCGGATTGCGCTTCTGCGGCATGATCGACGAGCCGGTGGTGAATTTGTCGGAGAGCGAGATGAAAGCGAATTGTGGCGTCGACCACAGGACGATCTCTTCAGCGAAGCGGGAGAGATGCGTCGCGCAGATCGCCGCCGCCGAGAGGGTTTCCAGCACGAAGTCGCGGTCGGAGACGCTGTCGAGGGAATTGGCCGTCGGCCGGTCGAAACGCAGCGCCTTCGCCGTCATCGCGCGGTCGATGGGGAAGGAGGTGCCGGCGAGCGCCGCGGCGCCGAGCGGACATTCGTTGAGCCGCGCGCGCGCGTCGCGGAAGCGCCCGCGATCGCGAGCGACCATCTCGACATAGGCGAGAAGATGATGGCCGAAGGTCACCGGCTGGGCGCTTTGCAGATGGGTGAAGCCCGGCATGACGGTCGCGGCTTCCGCGAGGGCGCGTTCGGCGAGGGCGCGCTGGAGATCGGCGAGCCCGGCGTCGAGCGTGTCGATCTCGTCACGGATGTAGAGACGGAAGTCCGTCGCGACCTGATCGTTGCGCGAGCGCGCCGTATGCAGGCGCCCGGCCGCCGGGCCGATGAGTTCGGCGAGCCGCGACTCGGCGTTCATGTGAATGTCTTCGAGCGCGCGGGAGAACCGGAATTCGCCCCGCTCGATCTCGCCCGCGATCTGCGTCAGGCCCTGCGCGATCTTCGCGGCGTCTTCCCTGGAGACGATTCCCTGCTCGGCGAGCATGGCGACATGGGCGAGCGAACCCTGTATGTCCTGGGGGCCGAGACGCTTGTCGAAATCGATGGAGACGTTGATGGCCTCCAGAACCGCGTCGGTTGCGCTCTGAAAGCGACCGCCCCATATCTTGCTCGTCATTTTTACCCCGGAGCCTGCGCCTGATGAAAAAGCCCGCCGCCTCTCGCCTCGCGACTTTCATATTTGCCGCGGCCGGCGCCGGGTTTCTATACGCGGGCGGGCCGAGCGGCAAGGAAGCCCGCGCCGCCGATTGCGCGGGCGCGGCCATGGTCGCCGACGCCGTGAAGGATCTCGCCAGGGGCGAGGTCGCCGCCATGACGATCGCGAAGACGCCCGAAAAGCTTCCCGATTATTCCTTCAACGATCCCGAGGGCAAGCCCGTGACGCTGGCCTCCTTCCGGGGCAAGACGCTCCTCTTCAACGCCTGGGCGACATGGTGCGTGCCCTGCCGCGCGGAAATGCCGGAGCTCGACAAGCTTCAGGCGGAGCTGGGGTCGGACAAATTCCAGGTCGTGACGGTGAACATCGACACGTCGCGCCTCGACCGCCCGAAGAAATTCTTCGAGGAGACGGGCGTGAAGGCGCTCACGCTCTACGCCGACCCGAAGGCCAATCTCTTTTTCGAACTCAAGCAGTCGGGCAAGGCGCTGGGCCTGCCCGTCACCATGCTGATCGACCCCGAGGGCTGCCAGATCGGGCTGATGAACGGCCCGGCGGCCTGGCATTCGGCCGACGGCCGCGCGCTGGTGACGAAGGCCATCGAGGCGGCGGGGCGCTGACCCGCGCCCCGATGGCCGCGTGAGGCGGCTCATCCCTCCCCGAGAGGGGGGAGGGAGAGAGGAAGGGCCGCTTCAGCCCTGATGCTTCTTCTTTTTCTTGCCGTGATCGGCGCCCGGATGCGCGGCGGCGGGCGGCGCGGCCTTGGGCGCTTCCGCGGCGGGCGCCGGGGCAGCCGGGGCAGGCGCTTCCGCGGCGGCGGGCGTGGGCTCGGCCGCAGGCGGCGCAGCCTCGCTCTTTTGCGGCGCGCTCTCGGTCGCGGCGGGCGGCGCGGCCTCGGGGGCGGGGTCGGAGGCCGTCCTTGTCGTGAAGAGCCAGGTCAGCCCGGCGATGACGATCACGGCGACGGCAAGGCCGAGGCCGATCAGGCCGTGTTTCCCAGCGGCGGGCGCCGCGCCGGCGACCGCCGGCGCCGAGGCGGCGGCTTTCGCGGGGGCGGTCGATTCGGTCCCCGCCGGCAGGACGCCGCGATACTCGCTCCAGACCCAAGCCGCGGGCGGCTGCCCTCCCGGTCCTTCGGTATTGGCCATTTCAGAAATCTCCAAGAAGCGCAGGCTCGCGTTTCGAGCCGCCAGGCCCCATGTTGCATTGCATCCGCACGGGCCACAAGCAGCATGAGTCGTCAGGGTAAGCGTCGGCGGCAAAGGCCACGTTCGCAAGGCTGCAACTTTGCCAGGCGACAAGGACCCGAAACGCGCTAAGTAAGAAAAGATTGTTCCGCCCTCACCAAAGAAGCGAGACAGGCATGACCATTAAAGCTGGCGACAGAATTCCCGACGTCACCGTCACCATCATGGGCAAGAACGGCCCCGAGCCGGTCAAGACCGCAGAGTATTTCAAGGGCCGCAAAATCGCGCTGTTCTCGGTTCCGGGCGCCTTCACGCCCACCTGCCACGCCAAGCATCTCCCCGGTTTCGTCGAGAGATACGACGAGATCAAGTCGAAGGGCGTCGACGCCGTCGCCGTGACGGCGGTCAATGACGTTTTCACCCTCGACGCCTGGCTGAAGGACCGTGGCGCCGCGGGCAAGATCGACGGGCTCGCCGACGGCTCCGGCGTTTTCGCCCGGGCGCTGGGCCTCGAACTCGATCTGATGGAATTCGGCCTCGGCGTGCGCGGCAAGCGTTTCTCGGCCGTCGTCAATGACGGGGTCGTGCAATGGATCAACGTCGAGGAGAATTCGAGCCTCGCGACGGTCTCAAGCGCCGAATCGACGCTCGAGAAGCTTTAAAGCCTTCCGATCCCGAAAGCCGGCCCCGGCGGCCGGCTTTCCTCCGACTTGCTCCTTCACCCGCGCTTGCGCATATAGTGCCGAATGCCTCCCGCCCCGACGAACCGCCGCCCCGCCTCACCCAAGGAAGCCCCGCAGGAGCCCTTCAAGCGGGCCGTCGCCGGCGCCATGCGCGCCATGGCCAGAACGCCCAAGCTCGACGTGTCCTATGCGTCCGAGCGCCCTTCGCTCGTCACGGGCGAGGAGGGCGCCAAGGCGCGGCTCACGGAGCCGCCGCGCAAGCTCACGCCGAAGGAGGCCGCGATCGTGCGCGGGCAGGCCGATTCGATTGCTCTGCGCCTCGCGTGCCACGATGATGCGCTGCATCGCCGCTATGCGCCCGAGACGATGGAGGCGCGCGCCGCCTTCGACGCCCTGGAGCAGGCCCGCGTCGAATCGGTCGGAGCCAGACGCATGGCCGGCGTCGCCGCCAATATCGGCGCGATGCTCGAGGACCGCTACACGCGCAGCCATTCCGAAAAGATCGCGAGCCGCGCCGACGCGCCGCTCGAAGACGCGCTGGCGCTGATGGCGCGCGAGCGCCTCACCGGACTCGAGCCCCCGCCCCATGGCGCGAAGATCGTGGATTTCTGGCGCGGCGTGATCGAGGAGCGCGCCGGCGCCGATCTCGACCGGCTCGTCGGGGCCGTCGAAAACCAGAAGCATTTCGCCCAGATCGTGCGCGAATTGCTGTCTCATCTGGACATGGCCGGGGCCGAGGCGCCGGAAGAGACCGAGGCCGAGGACAATCTGGAGGAGCCCCCGCAAAACCCGGACGAGAGCGAGGAGCAGAAGCAGGAAGAGGACCAGGCCAAGACGCAGGCCGAGATGGAGACCTCTCTCGCCGCCGAGGATTCCGACCAGGAAGGGGAAAGCGAATCGGCCGAGGCGCCCTATGGCGAATCCGCCGAGGAGGCGGATACGAGCGATCTCGAGGAGGCCTCTGACGCGCGCCGGCCCTCGACGACGGCGGCCGACCGCTCGGGCTCCGATTATCACGCCTACACCACCCGCTTCGATGAGACCGTCCGGGCCGAGGAGCTATGCGACGCGGAGGAGCTCGACCGCCTTCGCGCCTATCTGGACAAGCAGCTTCTGCATCTGTCCTCGGTCGTCGGCCGCCTGGCGAACCGGCTCCAGCGGCGCCTGATGGCGCAGCAGAGCCGCTCCTGGGAGTTCGACCTCGAAGAGGGCATGCTCGATCCGGCGCGCCTGCCGCGCATCATCATCGATCCCCAGCAGCCGCTCTCCTTCAAGCGGGAGAAGGACACCGATTTCCGCGATACGGTGGTGACGCTGCTGCTCGACAATTCGGGCTCCATGCGCGGGCGCCCGATCACCGTGGCCGCGACCTGCGCCGACATTCTCGCCCGCACGCTGGAGCGCTGCGGCGTGAAGGTCGAGATCCTGGGCTTCACGACCCGCGCCTGGAAGGGGGGCCAGTCCCGCGAGCTCTGGATCAACGAGGGCAAGAAGCCCAATCCCGGCCGCCTGAACGACATCCGCCACATCATCTACAAGGCGGCCGACGCCCCCTGGCGGCGCGCGCGCCGCAATCTGGGGCTGATGATGCGCGAAGGGCTCCTCAAGGAGAACATCGACGGCGAGGCGCTCGACTGGGCGCACCGGCGCCTGCTCGCGCGCGGCGAACAGCGGCGTATCCTGATGATGATTTCCGATGGCGCGCCGGTCGACGATTCGACGCTTTCGGTCAATCCCGGCAATTATCTCGAGCGCCATCTGCGGCAGGTGATCCACGACATCGAGACGAGGTCGCCCGTGGAGCTCATCGCCATCGGCATCGGCCATGACGTGACGCGTTACTACCGCCGCGCCGTCACCATCGTGGACGCCGAGGAGCTCGGCGGCGCCATGACCGAGAAACTCGCGGAGCTCTTCAGCGAGACCGGCCGTCCCGCTCCCCCGTCGCTCCCGATGAGCCGCCAGCCGGCGCGCGCCCTGGCCCGCGCTTAGGGCGCTCACAGGCTCCGACAAGCGTAGCCTGGAAAAACGGGCGGGCTTTTAAAATTGAAACCAAATTCCCCGTCGCGCGTTAACGGTTGCGCGCCATCGTGAACGAGCGCGCCGAAAAGGGAAGCGTTTGCTTGGGGAGTTGGTCAAATGGCGTTGGTCAGGAAAATGCGCCACGAGGCGCCTGCGTTGGAAAGAGTTGCGTGCGTAACGGCGATTTGCGCCCTCGCCTCGCTGCCGCTGGCCTTTTGCGCGGCGGTCACAATTCTCGGGTGATAAGTCTCGGGTGGGGCGAAACGAAAAAAGGGGGCGGCAGCCCCCTTTTTCACGGCTTGGTCATGAGGCGTCGGCGATCGGCCATTCGGCCTTGAAGGATCCGCCCTGATTGTCCCGGGCGACGACCCGAAGGATCTTCGCGCCATTGGGCGCATAGGTGAAACGGAAGCTCGGGTCTTCGGACAGCGAAATGCCGCCCTCCATCTTGAAAATCAGCGCGTCTCCCTGCCAGACCTCGACCGCGTCCACATAATGGGCCGGCGTGTACGTGCGGGTGATCTGATCCATTTGCAGGCCCGAATTATTGGGGTGGCGGATCAGGATCTGCGCCTCGCGCTTGCCGGCGACGGCGCTTTTGAACTCACGATATTTCATCTTGCCCATATTGGCGCGCGCTTCGTCGGGGTCCTTGCCGGCGGGCGCCGAGCAGCCGCCCGAGGCCTTGACGAATTTGACCTCGGAATGCAGCGCGCCGTCGCGCGTCTCCGCCACGGCGTGGACATTGGTGTAGGAATTCACCCTGACCCGCGTCTCGATGAAATCGACGCCGGCCGCGTCGCCGAGCGTGAAGCTCGCCGCCATGGGCATGGGATTCTGGTCGATGACCAGCGTGGCGATCCTCACCTTCGCCGGGTCGGCGAAACGCAGGGTCATGGGCACGATCGCGGCGTCCTCGGCGCGCGTGGGCGCGTCGAGCGAAAGCGTCCCATCGGCTTTCGCGATCTCGCGGCTCTGGAAGAGGTCCGTGACCAGCCCCGGCCAGGGATCGGGCGCGTTTTCGGCGCGCGCCGAAGAAACGAGCGCGGCCGCGAGGCAGGCGGCGCCGAGCGCCAACCGAACTGTCCGTGTCATGAGTTCCTCCGGTCGTTTTTCGTGACATTAGCGCGGCGCGGCGCGCGATGGAGCGACAAAGTCACTCCCATTCGAGCTCCGCAAAGCCGGCCGTTGCGTTGCGGGCGTTGTAATCCTCGAAGAGCCGCCACTTCGTCTTCTCTCCCGCGGCGGCCTCGGCGGCGGCGTCCTTGACCGTTTCGCCCTTCTTGATCGCCGCCCGCAGATCGGCGGTGAGGCGCGACAGATAGGCCCTCTCGTCGTCGAGCGCCTTGGGCCAGGGCGCGACCATGGGCCCGTGTCCCGGCACGACGCGTTCGGCCGGTATGGCCGCGAGCCTGTCCGCGACCTCGAGAAAACCGAGCAGGCTCCCGTCGACCACAGGCACATGCTGAAGGAAGAGCAGATCGCCGGCGAAGAGCGTGCCCGTCTTCTTGTCCAGAACCGTGAGGTCCGCCTCGCTATGCGCGGTGCGCCAGGCGCTGAGCTCGATCGGGCGGCTCCCCAGATCGAGGGTCAATGTGTCCGCGACGGTGAGCGACGGCGCGACGATGGTGACGCCGTCGAGCGCGTCCCCCATCGCATCGCGGAACGACGAGAGATAATGCGGCCCCCGCGCGGCGAGGGCGCGCGGCAGGTTCTTGTGGCCGACGAAGATCGCGCCCCCGCCCTCGAAGGCGCCATTGCCGAAGACATGGTCGGGGTGGGCGTGGGTATTGATGACGTAGCGGATGGGCTTTTGCGTCTTTTCACGCAACGCCGCGAGGAAATCCTTGCCTTCCAGCAGGCTGCCGCCGGTGTCGATCACCGCGACCGCCTCGTCGCCGACGATCGCCCCGAGATTGGCGATGCCGCCGAGATTGCCCTGCGTCATGAGCGCCGTTTCGCCCTGATGCGCATAGACGCCCGGCGCGATCTCGCCGAGATGAAACGCGCTCCCCTGCGCCGCGAGCGGAGCGGCCAAGAGCAGCGGGGCGATAACGCCCAAAAGACGCAAGAGATTGTTTCTCATGGGGTGTTCCGGGCAGTCCGGCTCTACGCCGACGCCTCCGTTTTTTGGATTGCGATTCCTCCGGTCAAGACATATTATCCCGCCGTTTCCGAGTTAAAAATGTCTTCCGGAAGGGAACCGGGAGCAGCTCGCCGCCGCAGGGTGATATTTGCACGCGCGGCGCGGGACCGAAACGGAAAACGCCTTCCCAATGTCGAGGCGCCCTTGAGAGGCGCGACGTCGGAGGCGGCGCAAAGAAGAAAAAGCGCCCCGCGGCGTCGTCAGGAGGAAAAGCTCATGCATAAGCTGTTGTTGTCGAGTTCAGTCGGTATTCTTGCGCTGTTTGCAGCCGGCGCCGCGAACGCCGACGACGAGCTGCTGACGCTCCAGAAAGACGCGAAGCAGTGGGTCTCGCCGACGGGCGACTACGCTAACGTCCGCCACTCGGGCCTCAAGCAGATCACCGCGGAGAACGTCGGCAAGCTGGCTCCCGCCTGGCAGTTTTCGACCGGCGTGCTGCGCGGCCACGAGGGCGCGCCGCTGGTCGTGGGCGACGTGATGTTCCTGCACACGCCCTTCCCGAATATCGT
>RXIY01000087.1:32301-62624 GCA_003963405.1 Hyphomicrobiales bacterium | reverse complement strand
CCTGATATATGAGGAGGTGACCGTCACCGGCGCGGAGACCAAGCCCGTGGAGGTCGTCGTCTCCGGCAAATAAGGGCGCCCATGAAACTCCTCCTCGTCGTCGCCTGCGCGCTGATCGACGCCGACAATCGCGTGCTGATCGCGCAGCGCCCCGAAGGCAAGCAGCTCGCGGGCCTATGGGAGTTTCCCGGCGGCAAGCTCGATCCCGGCGAACGGCCGGAAGAGGCGCTGATCCGCGAACTCGCCGAGGAGCTTCAGATCGCCGTGAAGGCGCCCTGCCTCGCCCCGCTCAGTTTCGCGAGCCACGCCTATGAGGATTTCCACCTGCTGATGCCGCTTTATGTCTGCCGCAAATGGGAGGGCTTCGTCGCGCCTGCCGAGGGGCAGGCGGTGAAATGGGTGCGCGCGCGCGACTTGCGGACGTACGACATGCCCCCCGCCGACGCGCCGCTTATCGCGCCCCTGATCGACCTCCTCGGCTGATCGACTCACAGCGGCGCGCCAGTTAGCATGGCGCATGTCCGAGAAGGCTCGCACGGAGGCGGCCGCCGAAAGCCGCCGGGAGGAATACAAGCGCGGCAAGCGTCTGCGGGACGCCACCCCGCGCGAGGCTCTCGCTGACTTTGATCCGCCGGCGGGCCGCGACCCGCTCGCCGTGATCGCGACGACGCTGGGCGACCGGCTCGCGTCCCTGCGCGGGCTGCGGGTCGAGCTGATGGCGCAAACTCCCTTCGCCTTCCTGCGCGGCGCCGCCGATGTCATGGCTTTCGATCTTGCGCATCAGCGCGCGACGGGCGTCACGGCCCAGGCCTGCGGCGACGGCCATCTGATGAATTTCGGCGCGTTTCTCTCGCCAGAGGGCAATGTTCTTTTCGATTTGAACGACTTCGACGAAACATTGCCCGAAATCGACATCGTCTGCGACCTTCGCCGCCTCGCCGCGAGCGTCGCCGTGGCGGCGATGGACATGAGCTATTCGGCGTCAGAGGCCAGAAAATGCGCGCGGCGCGCGGTCCGGGCCTATCGCGAGCGCATGTTCGAACTCGCGGCAATGTCGCCGATCGAAATCTGGAACGTGCGCGTCCATCTGCGCGATATCGTGCGAAGCCTGCGCGACCGCGTTCTGCACGACAGGCTGAGCGCGGCGATCTACAAGGGCAGCGGCCCACAGGACCGGATCGACGGCCTGCCCAAGATCGAGCGAACGACCTCTGGCTGGCGCTTCGTCGAGAAGCCGCCGAAACTTGTTCATCTCGACAGGATGGATGATCCAGAAGCGCGCATCGATCTCGAGGCGCTCTTTTCGCGCCTGATCGCCGGCGGTCTTCAGGAGCCGGTGGCGACGCTCCTCGCCCGCTACCGGCTCTGCGACACGGCCTTCAAGGCGGTCGGCGTCGGCAGCGTCGGCATGTTCTGCGCCATTGGACTTTTCGTCTCGGAGGACGAGCAGCCGCTCGCCTTGCAGCTCAAGGAAGCCAAGCCCTCCGTGCTCGAGCGGTTCGGCTTCGGGCGTTGGCGGGGATCGCAAGGCCGGCGCGTGACCGCCGGGCAGCGCGTCATGCAGGCGGCGAGCGACATCTTTCTCGCAAGCGCGGGCGACGAGGCGACGGACGGACGTTATTACCTGCGCCATCTCAAGACGCGTCGTCTCGGCTCCATCTCGGACCTGCTGAAGGACCAGGCTTTCCCGCGTTATGCCGAACTCTGCGGCTACACGCTGGCGCGCGCCCATGCCCGTTCGTCGCGGCCCGCGCTTCTTGCCGGATATATGGGCAAAAGCGACGCCTTCGACGATGCGCTGGCGTCTTTCGCCATGCTCTACGCCGGACAGACCGCGGCCGATCTGCGCGCGTTCCGCATCGCTTATTGCGCGGCGTGAGGCGTCACGGCCGCAAGGTTGCGAAGCTCGCCGGGATCGACAGCGTCCAGATGAGCCCGTCGGGGGGGAAGCTCAAGGTGGCCGCGCCGTCGAGCGCCTGTGCGACGAGTCGTTTCACGACCTTGTGGCCGAAGCCTTCCTGTGGCGGCGTCGCGAGCGCGGGGCCGCCGCTCTCGCGCCATTCGATCACGAGCCGGCCGTCCTCGAAGCCCCATTTGAGGGAGATGCTTCCCTCGGGACGCGACAGCGCCCCATAGCTCAGCGCATTGGTGGCGAGTTCGTGCAGGGCGAGGCCGATATTCTGCGCGGCCTCGGGCTTCAGCATGATCTTCGGCCCCTCGATCGCGGCATGTTCGGAGAGGCTGTCCTTTGCGACATCGAGGCAATAGGCCATTTGCGCGCGCACGAGATCATGCATGGAGGCGCCGCGCCAGTCCTGCGACACGAGCAGATCATGCGCCATGGAGAGCGCCTGCAAGCGGGCGCTGAATTTGCGCTGGAACGCTTCCACCGAAGTCGCTCCGGCCGCCGTCTGCCGCGACATGGCCTGGACGACGGCGAGCAGATTCTTCGAGCGGTGCACGAGCTCGCGCAGCAGCACGCGCACATGCTGCTCGCGCATCTTGCGCTCCGTTATGTCGCGCGCGGTGCCGAGAATGCGCACGGCGCGGCCATCCTCGAAAAAGGTGCGGCCGCGGATCGCCACCCAGCGTTCGATTTTGTCCTCCATGCCGACGACACGATATTCAATCTCGTAGTCTCCGTCATGTTCGGGATCGAGCGCGAGGCCGACCGCCTCCTTCGTTCGGTGTCGGTCCTGCGGATGGAGGGCATTGCGGAAGACTTCGAAGTTCGCCTCCACATCGTCGGCGAGCCCCCAGAGCTGGCGCACCCGCGCGTCGAGATGCACCTCGCCAGTGGCGAGATTCCAGTCCCAGACCCCGGTGCGCCCGGCGTCGAGCGCCAATTGCAGGCGCTCGAGCGCATAGGCCTGATCGTTGAGCGCCTCGCAGGCGCGCCTCGTTTCTGGCGCGACCTCGTCGCGCAGGAGATCAGCGTCGGTCACGGCCCCGCCCCTTTCGGCCCCCACAATAGACTATCCGCCAGCCGCAAGAGAAGCGCCGGAGCCAGCGCCTCCCCGTGAGGGCGGGCGTTCATACGTCGACGAGCTCCGACACGAACGCCGCTTTTTCCTGAATGAAGGCGAAGCGCGCTTCGGGCTTGTTGCCCATCAGCCGCTCGACGCAATCGGCGACCTCTTCGCGCTCCTCTCCCGCGAGCACGACCTTGAGCAGGGTGCGTTTCGTCGGGTCCATGGTCGTTTCCTTGAGCTGGGCTGCGCTCATTTCGCCGAGGCCCTTGAAGCGGTTGGTTTCGACCTTGCCCTTGCCGGTCAGCGCGGTGCGAATGAGTTCGTCACGATGGTCGTCGTCGCGCGCATAGACCGTCTTCGGGCCCTGCGTGAGCTTGTAGAGCGGCGGCTGCGCGAGATAGAGATGGCCGTTCTCGATGAGGCGCGGCATCTGCCGGTAGAAGAAGGTGATGAGCAGCGAGGCGATATGCGCGCCGTCGACATCGGCGTCGGTCATCACGATGACCTTCTCGTAGCGCAGATCCTCGTCGCGGTAATGGGCGCCGAGCCCGCAGCCGAGCGCCTGCGTGAGATCCGCGAGCTGCTGATTGGCGAGGAGCTTGTCCTTCGTCGCCGAGGCGACGTTCAGGATCTTGCCGCGCAGCGGAAGGATCGCCTGCGTCACGCGGTTGCGCGCTTCCTTGGCCGAGCCGCCGGCCGAGTCGCCCTCGACGATGAACAGCTCCGACCCTTGCGCGGAATTATTGGTGCAGTCGACGAGCTTGCCCGGCAGGCGCAATTTGCGCGTGGCCGTCTTGCGGGCGATGTCCTTTTCGGCGCGGCGGCGCAGCCGCTCCTCGGCGCGCGTCACCGCGAAATCAAGGAGCTTGTTGGCCTGCGTCGGCGCGGCCGCGAGCCAATGGTCGAAGGCGTCGCGCACCGTACTCTCGACGATGCGCGAAGCCTCGACCGTCATCAGCCGGCTCTTGTTCTGCCCCTGGAATTCCGGTTCGCGGATGAAGACGGAGATCATCGCCGCCGCCTGCCCCATGAGATCGTCGCCCGTGACGTCCTTGGCGCGCTTGGCCTGATTGACGCGTTCGGCGTGTTCCTTCAGCGCCTTCAAAAGCGCATTGCGGAAGCCCGCCTCATGCGTGCCGCCGTCCGGCGTCGGGATGGTGTTGCAATAGGAATGGACGAAGCCGTCGTCCTCGGCGAACCAGGAGACCGCCCATTCGAGCGAGCCATGGCCGCCCTCGCGCGTCACCTTGCCGACGAAGGGCTGATCGGTGACGAGCTCCTTGCCCTGCGTCTCGCGGGCGAGATAATCCTTCAGGCCGCCGGGGAAGCGCAGCACCGCCTCGGCGGGCGTGTCGGCGCCCGGCTCGATCAGCGAGGGATCGCTGCGCCAGCGGATCTCGACGCCGCCGAAGAGATAGGCCTTGGAGCGCGACATGCGAAAGAGCCGCGCCGGCTTCCAATGGGCGCTGTCGCCGAAAATCTGCGGATCGGGCTTGAAGCGCACGCGCGTGCCGCGCCTGTTCGCGATCTTGCCCATCTCCTTCAGCTTGCCGAGCGGCAGGCCGCGCGAAAACTCCTGCCGGTAGAGCTGGCCCGCGATGGCGACCTCGACCTCGAGCTTCTCGGAAAGGGCGTTCACCACCGAGACGCCGACGCCATGCAGGCCGCCCGAGGTCTGATAGGCTCCAGAATCGAACTTGCCGCCGGCATGGAGCACGGTCATCACCACTTCGAGCGCGGACTTGTCCTTCATCTTGGGATGCGGGCCGACCGGAATGCCGCGGCCGTTGTCGGTCACGGTGAGCCAGCCGCCCGGCTCGAGCGTCACGTCGATGAAGCTCGCATGGCCGGCCACGGCCTCGTCCATGGCGTTGTCCAGCACCTCGGCGAAGAGGTGGTGCATCGCCGTCTCGTCGGTGCCGCCGATATACATGCCGGGGCGGCGGCGCACCGGCTCCAGCCCCTCGAGAACCTCGATGGAGGCGGCGGAATATTCGGGAGCGGCGCTTTTTGCGGCGGGTCTGGTCGCGGGCGCCGCCTTGCGGGGGGCACCGCCGAAAAGGTCGGGTTTGGTGGCCATGGCGCCATACTAGCGCGATTCGAGACTCGAAATCAGCGCCCCCTTGACCCGGCGCAAGCTTGACCTCAAGAGAAAGGTCGGAATGCCCAAGCTCACCGTCGTCATCTGCGTCGACCACGCCCATGTGAACGGCGGGCAGGCCAAGGTTGCGATCGACAGCGCGCTCGGCCTCGCGCAGGCCGGGACGCGGGTGACCTTCTTTTCCGCCTGCGGGCCGATCGATCCCCGGCTCGCCGAGGCGGGGATCGAGACCGTCTGCCTCGGCCAGCGCGACATTCTCGACGATCCTTCGCGCCTCGCCGCGGCCGGACGCGGGCTCTGGAACGCCGCCGCCGCGCGGGCCCTCGGCGCGACGCTGGCGCGGCTGCCCCGTTCTCAAACGATCGTCCATGTGCATGGCTGGGCCAAGGCGCTCTCGCCCGCAATCGGGCGGCCCATCCGGGCGTCGGGCCTTCCGGCCGCCTATACGATGCACGAATATTTCCTGCACTGCCCCAATGGCGGCTTCTACAATTTCCAGAAGAACGAGGTCTGCCCGCTGATCCCACTCTCGGCCGCCTGCTGGGCGACGCACTGCGATTCGCGCAACTATCCCATCAAGCTGTGGCGCAACGCCCGCCTCCTCGTCGCCGGGCGTGCGCGCTTCGCGGAAACCTTCTCGGACATCATCCTTCTCTCGGATTTGCAGGAGAAGGTTCTTCAAACCTGCCTGCCGAGGACCGCGCGCCTTCACCGCGTGACAAACCCCGTGGACGTCGCGCCGCTCGGGCCCAAGAACGATCCGCAAAGCGGCGACTTTCTCTTCGTGGGCCGGCTTTCGCCCGAGAAGGGCCCCTTCCTCTTCGCCGAAGCGGCCCGGCGCGCCGGCGTGACGCCGGTTTTCATCGGCGACGGGTCGATCGCCGGCGCGCTTCGCGCGCGCTTTCCGCAGGCGCGGCTCCTGGGCTGGCGCGATCCCGCCGAGGCGCGCGCCGCGATGCGCGCGGCCCGCGCCCTGGTCTTCCCCTCGCTCTGGCACGAGACCTTTGGCCTTGCGGCTTTCGAAGCCGCCGCCCTGGGCACGCCGGCGATCGTCGCCGACGGCTGCGCCGCGCGCGAGGCGGTGACGCATGAGGCGACCGGCCTCTGGTTTCGGAGCGGCGACGTCGACTCGCTCGCCTCCGCGATCCGGGCGCTGCGCAATGACGCCGTCATCGCCGACATGTCCCACAGGGCTTACGACGCCTATTGGGCCGCCCCGGCGACGCCCGCGCGCCATGTGGCGGAGACGCTGGCGGTCTATGAGAAGATGCTCGCGGGCGCGGCAATCGACGCCGGGGAGAAGCTGCGCTAAGACCCGTCGCGACATCGCAGGGATCAGGACATGCAACGCGCCTTCGTCTCCGGGCTTCTCGCCGCCGCCTTTTTCGCTGTGCCCGCGCAGGCCGAAAAGCTGCGCCTCGCCTTGCAAAAGACCGGCACCACCGGCTGGGAGCTCGCGGTCGTGCGCGCCTTCGGGCTCGACAGGGAAGCCGGGCTCGAACTCGAAGTGACGGAGCTCGCCGCGCCGGAAGCCGGCAAGATCGCCATTCAGGGCGGCGGCGCGGACGTCATCGTTTCGGACTGGCTCTGGGTCGCCCGCGAGCGGGCGGGCGGCGCCAAGCTCACGCTCTCTCCCTATTCCACCGGCGTCGGCGCGGTGATGACGAAAGACCCCGCCATCCGCACCGTGAAGGATCTTACAGGCAAGAAGCTCGGCGTCGCGGGCGGGCCGCTCGACAAGAGCTGGCTGATGCTGAAGGCCTTCGCGCAAAAACAGGGCGTCGATCTGGAGAAAAGCGCGACCATTCTCTACGGCGCGCCGCCGCTCATCGCCGAAAAGGCGCTTCAGGGCGAGATCGACGCGGCGCTGGAGTTCTGGAATTTCGCCGCGGACCTCGAAGGCAAGGGGTTCGCGCGGGCCATCGAAATCTCGGACGTGGAGAAGGCGCTCGGCGCCAAGGGAGACGTGGTCGTCACCGGCTATGTCTTCGACGAGGGCTTCGCCGCCAAGAACAGAGACGCGCTCTCGCGCTTCTTCGCCATGACGGCGAAGGCGAAGGCGCTGATCGCCAGCGACGACAAGGCCTGGGCCGCCGCCGCGCAGCGCATCGGGCCGAAAGACCCCGCGACCCTCGCCATTTACCGCAAGCGATATGCGGCGGGCGTCCCGAAGCGCAGCGTCGCCGAGGAGGAGGCCGACGCCGCCGCGCTTTATGGCGTGATGGCCGAAATCGGCGGCGAGAAGCTCGTCGGCCCCGGAAAGACCCTCGACCCCGGAACCTTCTACAAGGGCGGCGAGGCCGCGAAACCTTGATCCGCCTCGCCTCGCTCGTCGCGCTGGTCGGCCTGTGGCAGCTTTGCGCCTGGCTTTCCGATCCGCGGCGGCTGCCGGGACCGCTCCCCGTCTTCGAGGCGATCGTCGGGGAGGCGCGCTCCGGCGCCCTGTTCACGAATCTCGGCGTCACGCTCGCGCGCGTCGTCGCCTCCTTTGCGCTCGCCATGAGCCTCGGCGCGGCGATCGGCTATCTGATGGGGCGCAACCGCCTCGCCGACCGCCTGCTCGATCCCTGGCTGGTCGTGCTGCTCAATCTGCCGGCGCTGGTCGTCATCGTGCTCGCCTATGTCTGGGCGGGGCTGACGGAAGCGGCGGCCATCGGGGCCGTGGCGCTCAACAAGCTGCCCAACGCCATCGTCGTCATCCGCGAAGGCGCCCGCGCCCTCGATCCGCATCTCGACGAGATGGCGCAGGCCTTCCGCTTTTCGCGCGCGGCGCGGCTGCGGCACCTCATCCTGCCGCAGCTTGCGCCCTATTTCGCGGCGGCGACGCGTTCGGGCCTGTCGCTCGTATGGAAGATCGTGCTCGTCGTGGAGCTGCTCGGCCGCTCCAACGGCGTCGGCTTCGAAATCAACATGGCGTTTCAGCTTTTCGACATGAAGCTTCTGCTCGCCTACGCCCTTCCCTTCGTCGCGCTGATGCTCGGCGTCGAAACGATTCTGGTGCAGCCCCTTGAACGAACCGTCTCCCACTGGCGGCGCGGCGCCGCTCGACATCGCCATCGCCTCTAAGGACCATCGTCGCGCCAGCGGCAGGCCGCTGCGCGCGCTCGAAGATTTTCGCCTCGTCCTGCCGGCGGGCGCGGCCGGCGCCGTCGTCGGCCCCTCGGGCTGCGGCAAGACCACGCTGCTGCGGCTCATCGCCGGGCTCGACCGGGAGTTTGCCGGGCGGATCGCCCTGCCCGCGCATGGGCGGCTCGGCATGGTCTTTCAGGAGCCGCGCCTCTTGCCCTGGCGCAGCGTCTCGGAAAACATCGCCATCGCCGCTCCGGAGGCGACGCCCCAGGAGATCGCCGCGCTGCTCGAGGCGCTCGGGCTCGGCGAGCATGCGACGCATTTGCCGGGCGAATTGTCGCTTGGCCTGGCGCGGCGCGCGGCGCTGGCGCGCGCTCTCGCCGTCAAGCCCGATCTGCTGCTGCTCGACGAGCCGCTCGTCTCGCTCGACGCCGCGCTCGCGCTCGAATTGCGCGACAGGATCGCCGCGCTGATCGAGGAGAAGCGCATCACGACGCTCATCGTGACGCACGATCTTGCCGAGGCGATCGCGCTCGCCGATAAACTCTTCCTGCTCTCGCCGCGCCCCGCCCATGTCGTGGCGACCCTCGACATCCCGACGCCCCGCGGGAGACTGTCGAAGGCGGAGGCCGAGGCGCTGGAGGCGCAGGCGCGCGAGGCGCTCGCGGCGGCAAGGGGCTGATCCATCGTCACCAGTCGAGATCGACGCCCCGATAATCGAGATAGCGGCGCGTATCGGAGAGCGTCAGCCCGTCGGCGACCCTGATGATCCCTTCGGCGCTTTCCTCGACGGAAAGGGTCGCGTCCGGTCCGCCCATGTCGGTGCGCACCCAGCCGGGATGCAAGGACACGACCGCGATCCCCGCCGGGCGCAGATCATCGGCGAGGCACTGGGCGATCTTGTTGAGCGCCGCCTTCGAGGCGCGATAGGCGACATTGAAGGTTCCGGGCAAGGCCATGGAGCCGAGCACGCTCGACATGACGACGAGGCGCGGCCGGTCTCCCCGCGCAAGCTGCGGCAGGAACGCCTGTGCGACGCGCAAGGGCCCGAGCGTATTGATGGAAAGGAGGTCCAGCGCGCCGGCGAAATCCATGTCGAGCGCCGATTGGCGCCTCGGCCCATAGGCGCCGGCGTTGGCCACGAGCACGTCGACGGGCTCCGTGACCTGCGCCGCCGCCGCGCTGATCTGCGCCGCATCGCGCGTGTCGAAGACGATGATCCGGCCGCGTTTTCCTGCCGGCGCCAAGGCCGCTTCCAGCGGCTCCCGGAGGCTCTCGGCGCGCAGGCTGGCCGTCACGCGCTCGCCTCGCACCGCGAGCTGGCGCGCCAGCTCCAGCCCAATGCCCCGGCTCGCCCCGGCGATCAGCCAATGCGACATGGCGCCGTCTCCCTCGCTCAGGGGGTCATATAGCGCGGCCCGTCACATCGCCGGATGCTGCGCTTCCTCGAGGCGGGCGACGCCGCTCTTCACCGCGGCCTGCACCTTCTCGAAGGCGCGCACTTCGATCTGGCGCACGCGCTCGCGGGAGACGCCGAACTCTTCCGAGAGCTGCTCCAGCGTCACCGGATCGTCGGCCAGCCGGCGCGCCTCGAAGATGCGGCGCTCGCGCGGATTGAGCACGTCGAGCGCGCCCCGCAGCGCCTTCATGCGATTGCTGCTCTCTTCCTGCGCGGCGAGCACGTGCTCCTGGCTGTCGCTGTCGTCGACGAGCCAGTCCTGCCACTCGCCCTCGCCCTCCTCGCGCAGCGGCGCATTGAGCGAGGCGTCGCCACCCATGCGGCGGTTCATCTCGATCACGTCCTGCTGCGAGACGCCGAGGCGCGTCGCGATCTTCTCGACATGTTCGGGCCTGAGATCGCCCTCCTCGAAGGCCGAGATGCGGCTCTTGGCCTTGCGCAGATTGAAGAACAGCTTCTTCTGGCTCGCGGTCGTGCCCATCTTCACGAGCGACCATGAGCGCAGGATGTATTCTTGAATGGAGGCGCGGATCCACCACATGGCGTATGTGGCGAGACGAAAGCCGCGGTCGGGCTCGAAGCGCTTCACCGCCTGCATCAGACCGACATTGCCTTCGGAGATGATTTCGCCGATCGGCAGGCCATAGCCGCGATAGCCCATGGCGATCTTGGCGACGAGGCGCAGATGCGAGGTGATCAGCTCCTGGGCGGCCTTGGGGTCTTCGTGCTCGCGCCAGCGTTTGGCGAGCATATATTCCTGCTGGGGCTCCAGCATCGGGAAACGACGGATCTCGGCAAGGTAGCGGGCGAGGCCGCCTTCCGCGACGATGGGCAAGGAATTCGCCATATCTCGTCCCTCCTGACGGGCTCCCGGGCGACGGCGGGCCCGCAATGGTCGATCGCGCCTTCGCCGATCGCAACGACGTTAGTATAGGCCGGAAAGAGCCGCCGGGAAAATCGGCCGCGCGTGACAAGTGGCTAAAGCCCGGATTAAGAATCCGTAATAATCCGTAGTCCGACGGCCGGCCGGGAGCGCGACCGATCGACCGGCGAGCGTCGCTTGCCCATGTTGACGAACACAGCCGGGAGCGAAGGCGCAAAAGGGCTATTTGCTCATGCCGCCCAGCATGTTGCGCAGGATTTCCTTGGCGATGGCGCCGCCCTGCTTCGCAAGCTGGGTCCCTGCCGAGCGGGCGGCGCTTTGCACGGCCGACCGCATGGCGATTTCAGCCGGGGACAGGCGCTTGCCGCGCTTGGAGCCAAAGAGCGTCCCGAGCACGCCGCCGACGATGGGCCCGAACAGCCCGCCCCCGCCCGCCTTGTCGGCCGCGCGCCCCTCGAGCGTCTCGTAAGCCGACTGCCGGTCGATCGGCGTGTCGTATTTGTTGGCGACCCTGCTCGCCGCCATGACCGCCGCGCGCTCCTCCGCCGTCACGGGGCCGACGCGGGCGGCGGGCGGCGCGATCAGCACGCGGTCGACAATCTCCGGCGCGCCCTTGTCGCCGAGCATGGAGACGAGCGCCTCGCCCACGCCGAGATGCATGATCGCCTCGGTGGTGTCGAACGCGGGATTCTTGCGGAAGGTCTCGGCGGCCGCGCGCACGGCCTTCTGGTCGCGCGGCGTGAAGGCGCGCAGCGCATGCTGGATGCGGTTGCCGAGTTGGCCGAGCACCGTGTCCGGAACGTCGAGCGGATTCTGCGTGACGAAATAGACGCCGACGCCCTTGGAGCGGATGAGCCGCACCACCTGCTCGATTGCGGTCAGCAATGGCTTCGGCGCATCTTCGAAGAGAAGATGCGCCTCGTCGAAAAAGAACACGAGTTTCGGCTTGTCGACATCGCCGACCTCGGGCAGCGTCTCGAACAGTTCGGAGAGCATCCACAACAGAAAAGTGGCGTAAAGCTGCGGCGCGCGCATCAGCCGCTCGGCGGCGAGAATGTTGATCGCGCCGCGCCCCTCGCGATCGACCGCCAGGAAATCGTGAATATCCAGCGCCGGCTCGCCGAAGAATTCGTCGCCGCCCTGCGTTTCCAGCACAAGAAGCTGGCGCTGGATCGCGCCGACGCTCGCGGAGGAAACATTGCCATATTTCAGTTTGAACTCGCCGGCGTTCTCGGCCACGTGATTGAGCGCCGCGCGCAAATCCTTCAGATCGAGCAGCAGCAGACCCTGTTCGTCGGCGACCTTGAAGACGATGTTGAGCACGCCTTCCTGCGTCTCGTTGAGGCCGAGAAGCCGCGATAGCAGCAGGGGGCCCATTTCCGAAACTGTGGCGCGCACCCTGTGGCCCTGTTCGCCGAAAACGTCCCAGAAGACGACCGGAAAACGGTCGGGGCGATAGTCGAGCCCGATTTCCGCCGCGCGCGCCACGAAAGGCGGCTTGCCGTCGCCAGGCTGGGACAGTCCGGCGAGATCGCCCTTGACGTCCGCGAGAAAGACCGACGTTCCCGCATTCGAGAACCCCTCCGCCAGAAGTTGCAGCGACACGGTCTTGCCGCCGCCCGTCGCGCCCGCGATTAGGCCGTGGCGATTGCCGAGGGCGAGCGTGAGATAGCGATAAGCGCGCGGCGTCGCGTCATGCGTCGCGCCGACGAGAATTTTTCCGGGCGCGTCGTTCGGGTTTTGCGTCATGTCGGCCATCGTCGCGCTTCGGGCTGGAATCGGAAAGGGCGGATGAAATTTACCTCATTCCCGCACCCCCCGCATCAGGCGGCCGGAACGATGGCTCGAGGCGGCCGCTTGGCGAATGCCGCGGGCCGGGCTAAATTCCCGGCCCGAGAGGGAGAACCATGCGGTCTGGTCTAGTCATCGCCGGCCTACTGGCCGGGTGCGTCTGCGCGCCCGCGATCTGTGCGCCGACAGTGGGCGGGCAGGTCGCGCCCCCGAAGTCGTTCGCGCCTGCCGCCGCGGTCAATCTGGAGAACAAGCGTCCGGTGGCGCTGCTCGCCTTCGAGATCGTCGCGCCCGCCAGGAACGGAGCGCCGGAGCGCATCGTCGGGAAGCTCGCGGCGCCGCTTGCGGCCGGGGCCGCGGTCCGCTTGCCGCTTTCGGGCGAAGCGGGATGCGAATTCGAGGCGCGCTGGGCGTTCGACGACTTCAAGGACGCTGGCGTGGTGGACCTCTGCAACGACGGACGCATAATCCTCGTCGATTAGGCTCCCAACAGAGCCCCCGGCGCCGGGCGGCCAACAGCAAAACAAGAAAAGCAGGAAACGCGGACATGGCCAAGGGCTCGGTTAAAGGCAACGGCAAAGCCGGAAAGCGCGGCGACAGGAACGCCGCAAACGGCCCGGCTGTTTCGAAAACCCTGCTCATCGGCGCCGGCGCCGTCTTCGCGCTCGTCTTTGGCGCATTCGTCGCCGTCACCAGCAATACGGCGCCCGCGCCTTCGGCCTCGACCATCGGGGGACCGTTCCAGCTCACCTCGCAGACCGGCGGGGAGGTGAGCGAAAAAGACCTCATCGGCAAGCCCCATCTCGTTTTCTTCGGCTATACGCACTGCCCCGACGTTTGCCATACGACGCTTTTTGAAATGTCGGAGATCATGCGCGCGCTCGGCCCCGAGGCGCAGATCGGCGGCCTGTTCGTGACAGTCGATCCCGAACGCGACACGCCCGAGGTCCTGAAGGATTATCTCGCCAATTTCGATTCGCGCATCATCGGCGTCACAGGTCCGCGCCCGCAGCTCGAACCCATGCTGCGGGAATACCGCATCTACGCCAAACGCGCGCCCGGCAAGGAAGAAGACTATGCCGTCGATCACACGACGGTCGTCTATCTCATGGACAAGAACGGCCGTTTCGTGACCGCTTTCAACGTCAACCGCAAGCCGGAAGATGCGGCGAAGGACCTCAAGCGTTATCTCTGACGCGAAGGGTCCATCTGTGACGCGGAAGCGGAACGTCGCCCTCTGAGCGACGAAAAAATTTTGGCCCTGTTGCGTTTTTCGAACTCGCGACTCGCGGCGCCTTTGGGTAGCATGAGCGCATGCTTCGACTTCTGCGTGACGGACCCGCTCCCGACGCTGCGTCCCTCATCACTCTCGAGCACGCCGGCGAAACCATCGTCGTCGCCTTGCGCCGCGCGACCACGGCGAGACGATTCACCTTGCGCGTTCGCTTCGCGGCGCGCGACGCGGTTCTCACAATGCCGAGCCGCGCCTCGCTTCGGGAGGCGCGCGCCTTCGCCGAGCGCCATGCGGCCTGGATTGCGGCGCGGCTCGATCGCCTGCCGGAAACGATTCCCTTCGCGCATGGCTCCATCGTTCCGCTGCGCGGCGTCGATCACATGCTCGTGCACATGCCGGAACGGCGCGGCACGGTGTGGACGGAGCCGCGTGACGAGGTGAAGACAAGCGTCGCGCTCTGCGTCGCCGGACAGGCTGAGCATGTGCACCGCCGCGTGCTCGATCATTTCAGGCGGGAGGCGCGCCGCGATCTCGAAAGCGCCGTCGCGCGTCACACCTCGGCTCTGGGCCTGGCGCCGCGTGGCGTCGGTCTGCGCGATACGGTGAGTCGCTGGGGCTCCTGCTCCTCGGCGGGCTCGCTCAACTTCTCGTGGCGCCTCATCATGGCGCCGCCTTACGTTCTCGATTACCTCGCGGCGCATGAAGTCGCGCATCTCCGGCACCTCGACCATTCGACGCGCTTCTGGGCGCTGGCGCGGCGTCTCTGCCCCGAGACCGACCGCGCCGAAGCATGGCTATCCGCAAATGGGGCGCATCTGCACAAATATGGAGCCAAGCAATGACGCTCGACCGGCGCCGCCTCATCGCCGCCGCGGCGCTCTTTCCTTTTGCGGCCAGAGCGGAAATGGAGACGGCCGGACAGCGAACCGGCAAGCGTCTTCTCGTTCTGGATTTCGAGATCATCGACACTTCGAACGAGCCAATCGATCAGCGCGCCGATCATGCGCGGCGCCTCGCCGCGGCGCGCGACGCGATCGCCTCGGGCCTTGCGGCGCGCAGAACCTATGAGGTCGTCGACCGCGCCGTCATCCAGCCCGATCTCGACCAGATTCTCAAACAGACCTACATTCGCACCTGCAACGGCTGCGAGACGGCGCTCGGGAGAAAGGCGGGCGCCGATCTCGTCATGACCGGGCTCGTCAACAAGGTGAGCACGCTGATCCTGAGCATGGGCGTCTCCATCACGCGCGCGTCATCCGGAGAGCTGATCTTCCATCAGGGATTCGATTTCCGCGGCGACAACGACACATCCTGGGCGCGCGCGGCGAAGTTCTTCACCGAACGGATCGCCCGCGATCCGGCCACCTGAAAGGCAAGCATCGTGACGAGCGAGAACGGGAATGACTGAAGCGGCGGCGCCTCCGGTGTTTCCCCGCGCCCATGGCGCGCTGCTCGGCGAACTCGTCACGCGGGCGCAAGCCCTGCCGCCGATCCGCATGGGCGTGGTGCATCCCTGCGACCGGCCCTCGCTCGAAGGGGCGCTCGCGGCGCGCGAGAAGGGCCTGATCGTGCCGACGCTGATCGGCCCCTGCAAGAAGATCGAGGCCGCCGCGCGGCAGGCCGGAGTCTCGCTCGAGGACATCGACATCGTCGAGGCGCCGCACAGCCATGCGGCGGCGGATCAGGCGGTGGAGATGGCGCGGCGCGGCAAGCTCCATGGGCTGATGAAGGGCGCGCTGCATACGGATGAACTCATGTCGGCCGTCGTGCGCGAGGGCACGGGCCTGCGCACGGACCGGCGCATCAGCCATGTCTTCGTCATCGACGCGCCGACGTACCACAAGCTGCTGCTCGTCACGGACGCGGCGATCAACATCGCGCCCTCGCTCGATATCAAGCGCGACATCGTGCGCAACGCCGTCGATCTCGCGCACGCCATCGGCCTGGAGCGCCCCAAGGTCGCCCTGCTCTCGGCTGTGGAGACGGTGGAGCCGAAAATCCCCTCGACGGTGGAGGCCGCCGCTTTGTGCAAGATGGCGGACCGCGGGCAGATTGCGGGAGCCATCCTCGACGGCCCGCTTGCCTTCGACAACGCCATCTCCCGCGAGGCGGCCGAGGCCAAGCACATCGTCTCGGAGGTTGCCGGCGACCCGGACATTCTCGTGGCGCCCGACGTCGAATCCGGGAATATACTGGCCAAGCAGCTCGTCTTTCTGGCCGGCGCGGATACCGCTGGGATCGTGCTCGGCGCCCGCGTTCCCATCGTGCTGACGAGCCGCGCCGACGACGTCGCCTCGCGGGTCGCCTCCTCGGCGCTGGCCCAGCTCTTCGCCCATCGGCCGAGGCCCGCGCCCTAGCCGCCTCGACAGAAGCGCCCGCGCGTGGCAGAACCCCGATGACCGACAGATTTCCCGGCAGGACGCCGTTCCTGTCCCTTGCGCCGAGGGGGCTTCCAAGCGGGCCGTCTCGACGCAAGCGGACGAAGGGCCGTCCTGCGCCCTCCCAGAACATCGACATGACCGACCTCACGACACTCGAAGAAGAAACGCTGCGCCAGATTGCAGAAGCCGCCGACGAACCGGCGCTCGAGGCCGTGCGCGTCGCCGCGCTCGGCAAGAAGGGGACGATTTCGGCGCTGCTCGCGACGCTTGGCAAGATGGACCCCGAGGCGCGCAAGACAGAAGGCGCGCGGATCAATGCGCTCAAGGACAAGGCGACCGAGGCGCTCGCCGTCCGCCGCGCCGAACTCGCCGAGGCGGCGCTCGATGCCCGGCTGAAGGCCGAAAGGCTGGACGTGACGCTTCCGGCCGCCGCGAGCCCTCTGGAGCGCGGCCGCATCCACCCCATTTCCCAGGTGATGGACGAGCTTTCCATCATCTTCGCCGACATGGGCTTCGCCGTGGCGGAAGGGCCGGACATCGAGAGCGACGACTATAATTTCACCAGGCTGAACTTCCCCGAGGGCCATCCGGCCCGCGAAATGCAGGACACCTTCTTCCTCTCGCCGGAAGCGGGCGAAAAGAAGCTTCTGCGCACCCATACGAGCCCGGTGCAGGTGCGCACCATGCTGTCGCAAAAACCACCGATCCGCGTCATTTGTCCGGGCCGCGTCTATCGCTGCGACTTCGACCAGACCCATACGCCCATGTTCCACCAGGTCGAGGGCCTCGTCATCGACCAGTCGACCCATATGGGCCATCTCAAATGGGTGCTGGAAGAGTTCCTCAAGAGCTTCTTCGAAGTGAAGGGCGTGAAACTGCGCATGCGCCCGTCCTTCTTTCCCTTCACCGAACCGTCGATGGAAGTGGACGTTCAGTGCCGCCGCCAGGGCGGCGAAATCCGCTTCGGCGAGGGCGAGGACTGGATGGAGATTCTGGGCTGCGGCATGGTGCATCCCAATGTGCTGCGCAACTGCGGGCACGATCCTGACATCTATCAGGGCTTCGCCTTCGGCGTCGGCATCGACCGCCTCGCCATGCTGAAATACGGCATGTCGGACCTTCGCGCCTTCTTCGACGCCGACACGCGCTGGCTCGAGCACTACGGCTTCCGGCCGCTGGATTTTCCGACGCTCTCGGGCGGGTTGAGCAGCTAAGGGCGCACTCTCTCCGCGTTCTGGCCGGGCTCGTCCCGGTCATCCACGCCCGAACGTCGCACGAAGAGAAACACTGAAAGTCGAATGGCGCCGCTCTTCCCGATTTTGCAGTCTCATGGCGTGGATGCCCGCGAAGCGCGCGGGCATGACGCGGCTGCAAGCGCGCGCAAAACCGAAGCCGCAGGCCTATGAAACTCACTCTCTCCTGGCTCAAAGAGCACCTCGACACCTCCGCCACCCTCGCCGAGATCGTCGAGACGCTGACGCGTATCGGCCTCGAAGTCGAGGACGTGCACGATCCCGCCGCGCAGTTGAAAGACTTCAGGATCGCGAAGATCGTCGAGGCGACGCAGCATCCCAACGCCGACAGGCTGCGCGTCTGCAAGGTCGATACGGGCGGCCCGGAACTGGTACAGGTCGTCTGCGGCGCGCCCAATGCGCGCACGGGCCTGAAAAGCGTCTTCTCGGCGCCGGGGACCTATATTCCGGGCAAGAAAATCACGCTCGGCAAGGGCGTCATCCGCGGCGTCGAATCGCTCGGCATGATGTGCTCCTTCGAGGAGCTGGAGCTCGCGACGGAGAGCGAGGGCATCATCGAACTGCCCGAGGAGGCGCCGGTCGGCGCGGTCTATGCGCAATGGGCGGGCCTCGACGATCCGGTGATCGAGATCAATCTGACGCCGAACCGTCCCGACGCCGCCGGCGTCTACGGCGTCGCGCGCGATCTCGCGGCGGCCGGCCTCGGCGTCCTGAAGGAGAAGGACATTCTCCCCGTCGAGGGCAAATTCCCCTGCCCTGTCGGCGTGAAGCTGGATTTCACGGAGGGCGACAAGCATCTCGCGCCCTTCTTCGCGCTGCGTCTCGTGAGGGGCGTGAAGAACCGCCCGAGCCCGGCCTGGATGCAGAAGCGCCTGCGCGAGATCGGCCTGCGACCGATCAACGCGCTCGTCGACATCACCAATTTCATGACCTTCGACCGCGCGCGGCCGCTGCATGTCTTCGACGCCAAAAAGGTAGAGGGCGATCTCGTCGTCCGCAGCGCCAGAAAGGGCGAGACCCTGCTCGCGCTCGACGGCCGCACGCATGAACTCGACGCGGGCATGGTCGTCATCTGCGACGACAATGGCGTCGAATCCATCGCCGGCGTCATGGGCGGCGAGGTCTCGGGCTGCAACGACGACACGACCGACGTGCTGATCGAATCGGCGCTCTGGGACCCGCAGAACATCGCCCACACGGGCCGCAAGCTCGGCATCGTCACCGACGCGCGCTACCGCTTCGAGCGTGGCGTCGATCCCGACTTCGCCCTGCCGGGCGTCGAACTCGCGACGCAACTCGTCCTCGAGCTCTGCGGCGGCGAACCGTCGACGCTCATCGTCGCCGGCGAAATCCCGCGCGCGCGGCGGGTCGTGGATTTCCCCTGGTCCGAGACGCAACGACTCGCCGGGATCGACGTGTCTCAGGCCGAAGCGACGGCCATTCTCGAGCGTTTGGGCTTCACGGTGGAAAAGACCGGGACCGAGGGCGCGCGCGTGACGGCGCCGAGCTGGCGTCCCGACATCGAGGGCAAGGCCGACGTCGTCGAGGAGATCGTGCGGATTCTCGGCGTCGACACCGTGCCCTCGACGCCGCTGCCCCGCGCCGAAGGCGTCGCCGCGCCCGTGCTGACCTTCATGCAGAAACGCGCCCGCACTACGCGCCGCGCGCTCGCGACGCAGGGACTCGTCGAGGCCGTCACCTGGTCCTTCATCTCCAAAGAACAGGCTGAGGCCTTCGGCGGCGGCGCGCCGGGACTCGCGCTGGCGAACCCCATCGCCGCCGATCTCTCCGACATGCGGCCGAGCCTGCTGCCGGGCCTCGCCGCCGCCGCCAACCGCAACGCGGCGCGGGGGCTCGGCGACCAGGATTTGTTCGAAGTCGGACAGATCTTCCTCGACCCCACCGAAAAGGGCCAGCGCCTCGCCGCCGCCGGCATTCGCCGCGGCCTCGCGGGCGCGGGGCGGCACTGGTCGGCGCCGGCCCGGCGCGCCGGCGCGTTCGACGCGAAATCGGATGTGATGGCGCTCCTTGGCGCGCTCGGCGTGCCGACGGGCGGCTTGCAGGTGGTTCCGGGCGGCCCGGCCTGGTTCCATCCCGGCCGCTCGGCGACGCTGCAATTCGGCCCCAAGGCCGTCGTCGGCCATTTCGGCGAATTGCATCCGCGCGCGCTGAAGGCCCTCGATGTGGAAGGCCCGATCGCGGCGTTCGAGATCGTCCTCGACGTTCTGCCGGCGCCCAAGGCGAAGCCGACAAGGATCAAGCCGAAGCTCGAACTTGCAGACCTCCAGCCGCTCTCCCGCGATTTCGCTTTCATCCTGGATCGGAACGCCCCGGCGGGCGATCTGGTCAAGGCGGTCGCGGGCGCCGACAAGGCGCTCATCGCCGATGTGAGCGTCTTCGACATTTATGAGGGCGTCGGCGTGCCGGAAGGCAAGAAATCCGTGGGGGTCGCCGTGACCTTGCAGCCTCGCGAAAAAACGCTGACCGATGCGGAAATCGAGGCGGTGGCGCAGAAGATCGTCACGGAGGCCGAGAAAAAGACGGGAGCGACGCTGCGGTGATCCCGGCGTTCTCCTCGCGTCGCCGCGAGACCCTGGCCCTGCTTCTGGGCCTGATATTGGCGGCGCCGGCCTCTGCCGGGCCGCGCACCATCGACGACTGCGAGGCCATAAAGGACGCCAACGCCTATAATCTCTGCCTCGCCTCCTTCGGCCCCACGCGCGGCCAACATGGCGCAAGCTATCCGGGCGTCGCGAGCGAGGGGGAAAAAGGCGGCGAAAAGGCTTCCGGCGGCAAGAGAGCGACGGGGCGCCACGGGTCGCCGCGATCTGCCGGAGCCAGCATGAGCCGCGCCGGCGGACGGGTGCGGATGGAATTTACGCCGGGGCGGCAATGAGGAACGCCACTCTGATCGCCGCCGTTGAGATTGCGGGCATGTTGAGATTGCGCGTCGAGATTGCAGGCAATGTCGAGATTGCGGACAAACGCTCCCCGCACCCAATTTGCCTCTTGGCAAACGGACGCCGGCCCTATAAATAGGGCGTTCCGGGGTTGACATAGGTCTTCGACCCCGCTTTCAGATTTGGAGCTTCCGCCCGAACCAAGGCTTTGTCAATGGCTTAGGAGACAGGCGGTGGATAGGCCGGCGGATCCGGGGAAAAACCCCGTGTCCCGTCCGGCCATGTCCTGTCCGAGACTGCCGGCGCCGTCCGAGGGGTTTCCCCGAAGCGGCTCAATCGGCTGGAGGACGATCAGAGTCATCTGTCGTCCGAAAGCGGCCTGCACAGACGGGGAAACCGTAATTTCTGGCCGCTGGCGCGAAGGCGCCGACGTCCCTTGAATTTGGTTCACGCCCCTTCAACCAGGGCTTTCGTCATCCGGCGAGGCGCTCTGGGGACAGGATCTACGGAGCCGCCCGCGGCCGCGGGCGGCAAGTCGCAACCGGCGGGATCTTCCCGCCAGTTATGAAGAGAGCAACCGTGGATAGAGCGGAGAAAAAAGAAGCCGTCGCGGCGTTGCACCAGGTCTTTAATCAGGCCGGCGCGATCGTCGTTGCGCACTACTCCGGCTTGACGGTCGCCCAGATGCAGGCCCTGCGCAAGCGGGCCCGCCAAGAGGGCGCCACTGTTCAGGTCGCCAAGAACCGCCTCGCCAAGATCGCTCTTGATGGCGCGAGCGTCGCCGATTTCGGTTCCCTGCTGAAGGGACCGACCCTGATCGCCTATTCGGACGATCCGGTGGCGGCGCCGAAGGTGGCTGTGGCCTTCGCCAAGGATCACGACAAGTTCGTGATTTTGGGCGGCGCCATGGGCGCCACTTTGCTGAACCCGGACGGCGTCAAGTCGCTTGCGACCCTGCCGTCTCTCGACGAACTGCGCGCGAAGCTCGTGGGCCTCATCCAGGCGCCCGCGACCAAGATCGCCCAGCTCTCGACCGCGCCAGCCGCCAAGCTCGCGCGCGTGTTCGGCGCCTACGCCAACAAAGACGCGGCCTGACAGGCTCGAAGACCAACACAAGAACCAAATCCAAAGGACGTTACTATGGCTAATCTCGAAAAGATCGTCGAAGACCTCTCGGCTCTCACCGTCCTCGAGGCGGCCGAGCTCGCGAAGATGCTCGAAGAGAAGTGGGGCGTCTCCGCCGCCGCCGCCGTGGCCGTCGCCGCCGCGCCGGCTGCTGGCGCCGCCGCTCCGGCCGCCGAGGAGAAGACCGAGTTCAACGTGATCCTGGCCTCGGCCGGCGACAAGAAGATCGAGGTCATCAAGGAGGTCCGCGCGATCACCGGCCTCGGCCTGAAGGAAGCCAAGGACCTCGTCGAAGGCGCGCCGAAGCCGCTGAAGGAAGGCGCTTCGAAGGAAGAGGCCGAGAAGATCAAGGCGACCCTCGAGAAGGTCGGCGCCAAGATCGAGCTCAAGTAATTCCCCGCCGCCACCACGCGGCGTGATGAGAATCGCGGTCCCGGCTCGAGCCGGGGCCGCGCGCGGTTGAGAAGGGGCGCTATGTGGCAGGCGCCCGACAGGGCGAGAGCGGCTCCACAGGGAGCCAGCCGGCCCTTACGAGAGAGGCTCGAAAAGCGACATGGCTCAGACGTCGGCCCGCAAGTTCACCGGTCGCAAGCGCACCCGCAAGTTCTTCGGACACATCCGCGAAGCCGCGGCGATGCCCAATCTGATCGAAGTGCAGAAGGCCTCTTACGATCAGTTCCTGCTTGTCGACGAGCCCAAGGGCGGCCGCCCCGACGAAGGTCTCCAGTCCGTCTTCAAATCCGTCTTCCCGATCTCGGACTTCTCGCAGGTCGCCCTGCTCGAGTTCGTCCGCTACGAATTCGAACAGCCCAAATATGACGTGGACGAGTGCCGCCAGCGCGGCATGACCTTTGCGGCGCCGCTCAAGGTGACGCTGCGTCTGATCGTGTTCGACGTCGATCCCGACACGCAGGCGAAGTCGGTCAAGGACATCAAGGAGCAGGACGTCTACATGGGCGACATGCCCTTCATGACGTCGAACGGCACCTTCATCGTCAACGGCACCGAGCGCGTCATCGTCTCCCAGATGCATCGCTCGCCGGGCGTGTTCTTCGACCACGACAAGGGCAAGAGCCATTCTTCGGGCAAGCTGCTCTTCGCCGCCCGCATCATTCCCTATCGCGGCTCCTGGCTCGACATCGAATTCGACGCCAAGGACATCGTCTATGCGCGCATCGACCGTCGCCGCAAGATTCCGGTGACGTCGCTCCTCTTCGCGCTGGGTCTCGACGGCGAAGAGATTCTCTCGACCTTCTACAGGACCATCACCTACAAGGCCGATGGCGAAAACTGGCGCATGCCCTTCGACGCCGAGCGCATGAAGGGCGTGAAGGCCGTCGCCGACATGATTGACGCCGACACCGGGCAGGTCATTCTGGAGGCCGGCAAGAAGCTCGCCGTGCGCGCCGCGCGCCAGCTCGCCGAGAAGGGCGTGAAGGCGATTCGCGTGTCGTCGGAGGACCTCTTCGGCCAATATCTCGCGGAGGATCTCTATGATCCGAGCACGGGCGAGATCTTTGCGGAAGCAGGCGACGAGATCACCGCGAAGACGCTGCCGCTGCTGCTCGAGAAGGGCTTCGACGAGCTTCCGGTTCTGGATATCGATCATATCAACGTCGGCCCCTACATTCGCAACACGCTCGCGGTCGACAAGAATTCGAACCGCGAGGAAGCCCTCTTCGACATTTATCGCGTTATGCGTCCCGGCGAGCCGCCGACGATGGACACGGCGGAATCGATGTTCCATTCGCTGTTCTTCGACGCGGAGCGCTATGATCTTTCGGCCGTCGGCCGCGTGAAGATGAACATGCGCCTCGATCTCGACGCGCCGGACACGGTGCGGACGCTGCGCCGCGAGGATATTCTCGCGGTGGTGAAGGCGCTCGTGGACCTGCGCGACGGCCGCGGCGAGATCGACGACATCGACCATCTCGGCAACCGCCGCGTCCGCTCGGTCGGCGAGCTGATGGAAAATCAGTATCGCCTCGGCCTGCTGCGCATGGAGCGCGCCATCAAGGAGCGCATGTCCTCGGTCGACATCGACACAGTCATGCCGCAGGATCTGATCAACGCCAAGCCCGCGGCCGCCGCGGTCCGCGAGTTCTTCGGCTCCTCGCAGCTCTCGCAGTTCATGGATCAGACCAACCCGCTCTCCGAGATCACGCACAAGCGTCGTCTCTCGGCGCTGGGTCCGGGCGGCCTGACGCGCGAGCGCGCCGGCTTCGAGGTGCGCGACGTGCATCCGACGCATTACGGCCGCATCTGCCCGATCGAAACGCCCGAAGGCCCGAACATCGGCCTGATCAACTCGCTTGCGACCTTCGCCCGCGTCAATAAATACGGCTTCATCGAAGCGCCCTACCGCCGCGTGCGCGACGGCAAGGTGACGAACGAGGTCGCCTATCTCTCTGCGATGGAAGAGTCGAAATACCATGTCGCGCAGGCCAACGCGCCGGTCGACGCCGACGGCAATCTGACGGAAGACCTCGTGCTCTGCCGCCACGCCGGCGACGTGATGCTGGTGCCGCGCGAGAAGGTCGACGCCATGGACGTGTCGCCCAAGCAGCTCGTCTCGGTCGCCGCGGCGCTGATCCCGTTCCTCGAGAACGACGACGCCAACCGCGCGCTCATGGGCTCGAACATGCAGCGCCAGGCCGTGCCGCTGGTGAAGGCGGATGCGCCGCTCGTCGGCACCGGCATGGAGGCCGTCGTCGCCGCCGACTCCGGCGCCGCGATCTCGGCCCGCCGCACGGGCGTCGTCGATCAGATCGACGCGACGCGTATCGTCATCCGCGCCACGGAAGAACTCGACCCCGCCAAGCCCGGCGTCGACATCTACCGGCTGATGAAATACCAGCGCTCCAACCAGTCGACCTGCATCAATCAGAAGCCGCTCGTGCGCGTCGGCGATCTGGTGAAGAAGGGCGACATCATCGCCGACGGCCCCTCGACGGACCTCGGCGATCTGGCGCTCGGCCGCAACGTGCTCGTCGCCTTCATGCCCTGGAACGGCTACAATTTCGAAGACTCGATCCTCCTGAACGAGCGCATCGTCAAGGAGGACGTGTTCACCTCGATCCACATCGACGAATTCGAAGTGATGGCGCGAGACACCAAGCTCGGCCCCGAGGAGATCACCCGCGACATTCCCAACGTCTCCGAAGAGACGCTGAAGAATCTCGACGAGGCCGGCATCGTCTATATCGGCGCCGAGGTGCAGGCGGGCGACATTCTCGTCGGCAAGATCACGCCGAAGGGCGAAAGCCCGATGACGCCGGAAGAAAAGCTCCTGCGCGCGATCTTCGGCGAAAAGGCCTCCGACGTGCGCGACACCTCGTTGCGCGTGCCGCCGGGCGTGCAGGGGACCATCGTCGAAGTGCGCGTCTTCAACCGCCACGGCGTCGACAAGGACGAACGCGCCCAGGCGATCGAGCGCGAGGAGATCGAGCGGCTCGCCAAGGACCGCGACGACGAGCTCGCGATTCTCGACCGCAACGTCTATGCGCGCCTCGGCGAGACCCTCGTGGGCAAGAACGCGATCGCCGGCCCCAAGAGCTTCAAGAAGGATCAGGTTCTCACTCAGGCGATCCTCGACGAATATCCCCGCTCGCAGTGGTGGACCTTCGTGATCGAGGACGACGCGCTGATGGCGTCGATCGAAGCGGTCCGCAAACAGTACGACGAGTCGAAGAAGGGCCTCGAAAACCGCTTCCTCGACAAGGTCGAGAAGCTGCAGCGCGGCGACGAGCTGCCGCCCGGCGTGATGAAGATGGTCAAGGTCTTCGTCGCGGTGAAGCGCAAGATCCAGCCTGGCGACAAGATGGCCGGCCGTCACGGCAACAAGGGCGTCGTCTCGCGCATCGTGCCGCAGGAGGACATGCCCTTCCTCGAGGACGGGACGCCCGTCGATATCGTGCTGAACCCGCTCGGCGTGCCAAGCCGCATGAACGTCGGCCAGATTCTGGAGACGCATCTCGGCTGGGCCTGCGCGGGTCTGGGCAAACAGGTCGGCAAGGCTGTCGACGCCTATATGCGCAGCAAGGACGCAACGCCTGTCCGAGCGGCCCTGAAGGACATCTATGGTCCCGACGAGGAGATCGACCGGATCGACGAGACGACGCTCATCGAGATCGGCAAAGACCTGAAGCGCGGCGTGCCGATCGCGACGCCGGTCTTCGACGGCGCGCGAGAGAAGGACATCGTCGACATGCTGGCCAAGGCGGGGCTCTCCTCCTCGGGTCAGGTGACGCTGTTCGACGGGCGCACCGGCGAGACCTTCGACCGCAAGGTGACCGTGGGCTACATCTATATGCTGAAGCTCCACCACCTCGTCGACGACAAGATCCATGCGCGCTCGATCGGCCCCTACTCGCTCGTCACCCAGCAGCCGCTGGGCGGCAAGGCGCAGTTCGGCGGCCAGCGTTTCGGCGAGATGGAGGTGTGGGCGCTCGAAGCTTACGGCGCGGCCTACACGCTTCAGGAAATGCTGACCGTGAAGTCCGACGACGTCGCGGGCCGCACCAAGGTCTATGAGTCGATCGTGCGCGGCGACGATACTTTCGAATCCGGCATTCCGGAGAGCTTCAACGTGCTCATCAAGGAAATGCGCTCGCTGGCGCTCAATGTCGAGCTGACCAATGCTGCGCCGGAGGAGGAAGAGACCGCGCCGGCCGCAGTGGAGGCCGCGGAATAGTCGATGCGACTGTCGCCCGCCACGACGAGGACCGAAGCGATGACGCAATCCAGCAGCCGAAGAGCGGCTCTGGAGGGCGTCGCTTCGATCGCAGGGACGGGCGCCGCCCTTTGAGATTTTACGACGCAGGAAGAGCGGGTTTCCCGCCCCGGCGTCCCAGGAGAAGACCATGAATCAGCAAGAGGTCATGAATCTCTTCAATCCGGTCGTGGCGACGCAGGCCTTCGACCAGATCAGGATTTCGATCGCGAGCCCGGAGAAAATTCTCTCCTGGTCGTTCGGCGAAATCAAAAAGCCCGAGACGATCAACTACCGCACCTTCAAGCCCGAGCGCGACGGCCTGTTCTGCGCGCGCATCTTCGGGCCGATCAAGGACTACGAGTGCTTGTGCGGCAAGTACAAGCGCATGAAATACAAGGGCGTCATCTGCGAGAAGTGCGGCGTCGAGGTCACGCTCGCGCGCGTGCGGCGCGACCGCATGGGCCATATTTCCCTCGCCGCGCCGGTGGCGCATATCTGGTTCCTGAAGTCGCTGCCCTCGCGCATCGGCCTTCTGCTCGACATGACGCTGAAGGATCTCGAGCGTATTCTCTACTTCGAGTCCTATATCGTCATCGATCCGGGCCTCACGCCGCTGAAGGAGCGTCAGCTCCTCTCGGAAGAGGAATATCTCACCGCACAGGACGAATTCGGCCAGGACACGTTCACGGCCATGATCGGCGCCGAGGCGATCCGCCGGCTGCTCGAGTCGATGGACCTCGAGGGCATCGCCGCGTCGCTGCGTCAGGAGATCGCCGAGGCGAAGACGGAGCTCAAGCCCAAGAAGCTCGCCAAGCGCCTGAAGATCATCGAGGCCTTCATCCAGTCGGGCAACCGCCCGGAATGGATGATTCTGAAAGAAATTCCGGTCATTCCGCCGGATCTGCGTCCGCTCGTGCCGCTCGACGGCGGGCGTTTCGCGACCTCCGATCTGAACGACCTCTACCGCCGCGTCATCAACCGCAACAACCGCCTCAAGCGGCTGATCGAGCTGCGCGCGCCGGACATCATCATCCGCAACGAAAAGCGCATGTTGCAGGAGGCCGTCGACGCGCTGTTCGACAACGGCCGCCGCGGCCGCGTGATCACGGGCGCCAACAAGCGTCCGCTGAAGTCGCTCGCCGACATGCTGAAGGGCAAGCAGGGCCGCTTCCGTCAGAACCTGCTCGGCAAGCGCGTCGACTATTCCGGCCGTTCGGTGATCGTCGTCGGCCCCGAGCTGAAGCTGCATCAATGCGGCCTGCCCAAGAAGATGGCGCTGGAGCTGTTCAAGCCCTTCATCTATTCGCGTCTCGACGCGAAGGGCTATTCGGCGACCGTGAAGCAGGCCAAGAAGCTCGTCGAGAAGGAGAAGCCCGAGGTCTGGGATATTCTCGACGAGGTCATCCGCGAGCATCCGGTGCTCCTGAACCGCGCGCCGACGCTGCATCGCCTCGGCATTCAGGCTTTCGAGCCAGTGCTGATCGAGGGCAAGGCGATCCAGCTGCATCCGCTGGTCTGCGCCGCCTTCAACGCCGACTTCGACGGCGACCAGATGGCCGTGCACGTTCCGCTGTCGCTCGAGGCGCAGCTCGAGGCGCGCGTCCTGATGATGTCGACGAACAACATCCTGCACCCGGCGAATGGTCAGCCGATCATCGTGCCGTCGCAGGACATCGTTCTGGGCCTCTATTATCTGACGCTGGAGCGCGACGGCGAGCCGGGCCAGGGCATGTGCTTCGCCAACCAGGGCGAGATCGAGCACGCGCTCGCCGCCAAGGCGGTCACGCTGCACACCAAGGTCAAGGGCCGTGGCTGGACCTATGATGCGGCGGGCAACCGCGTGTCGAAGATCTTCGACACCACCCCTGGGCGCCTCATGCTCGGGCAGTTGCTGCCGAAACATCACAAGATACCTTTCGACGTCGTCAACAAGCTCATGACGAAGAAAGAGATCTCGAACATGATCGACACCGTCTACCGCAACTGCGGTCAGAAGGAGACGGTCATCTTCTGCGACCGCATCATGGCGCTCGGCTTCCGCGAGGCCTTCAAGGCCGGCATCTCCTTCGGCAAGGACGACATGGTCGTGCCGGAGACGAAGGAGAAGATCGTGTCCGAGACGCGCGCCGCGGCGAAGGAATATGAGCAGCAATACAACGACGGCCTGATCACCCAGGGCGAGAAATACAACAAGGTCGTCGACGCCTGGGCGAAATGCTCGGAGAAGCTCGCCGAGGAGATGATGCAGCGCATCTCCGCCGTCCGCAAGGATGACCTGGGACGCGACATGCCGATCAACTCGATCTACATGATGTCGCATTCGGGCGCCCGCGGTTCGCCGACGCAGATGCGCCAGCTTGCCGCGATGCGCGGCCTGATGGCCAAGCCCTCGGGCGAGATCATCGAGACGCCGATCATCTCCAACTTCAAGGAGGGGCTGACGGTTCTCGAATACTTCAACTCCACCCACGGCGCCCGCAAGGGTCTCGCCGACACGGCGTTGAAGACCGCAAACTCGGGCTATCTGACGCGACGTCTCGTCGACGTGGCGCAGGACTCGATCATTTCGTCGACCGATTGCGGTTCGCAGGGCGGCATCCGGATGCGCGCGATCATCGACGCGGGTCAGATCGTCGCCTCGCTCGCCTCCCGCATCCTCGGCCGCACGGCCGCCGAGGATCTGAAGGCGCCGGACGGCCGCGTCATCGTGCCCGCGGGCGATATGATCCAGGAATGGCATCTCGAGCCGATCAACGCCGCCGGCATTCAGGAGGTGAAGATCCGCTCGGTGCTCACCTGCGAGGCCAAGAACGGCGTCTGCGCCAAGTGCTACGGCCGCGACCTCGCGCGCGGCACGCCCGTCAACATGGGCGAGGCCGTGGGCGTCATCGCGGCGCAGTCCATTGGCGAGCCGGGCACGCAGCTCACCATGCGCACCTTCCACATCGGCGGCGCGGCGCAGCTTGCGGACCAGTCCTTCATCGAATCGAATTTCGAAGGCACGGTGCATGTGCGCAACCGGCATGTGGCCCGCAACTCGGACGGCGACCTCATCGTCATGGCGCGCAATGTCGCCGTGGTGATCCTCGGGCCGGACGGCGTCGAGCGCGCCGTGAACCGTATCCAATACGGCGCCAAGCTGAAGGTCGACGAGGGCGATACCGTCAAGCGGGGCCAGCGGATCGCGGAATGGGATCCCTATACGCGTCCCATCATCAGCGAGGTGGACGGCGTCATCGGCTTCGAGGATCTCGTCGAAGGCCAGTCCATGTCGGAGACGATCGACGAATCGACCGGCATCGCCAAGCGCATGGTCATGGATTATCGCCTCAATCTGCGATCGGCGAGCCTCAAGCCCTCGATCGTGATCAAGGGCGCCGACGGCAAGATCGCCAAGCTCGCGCGCGGCGGCGACGCCCGCTATCTCCTGCCCGTCGACTCGATCATCGCAGTCGAGCCCGGCGGCACGGTGAAGGCCGGCGACATTGTCGCGCGTATTTCGGTCGAAAGCGCCAAGACCCGCGACATCACGGGCGGTCTGCCGCGCGTCGCCGAGCTCTTCGAGGCGCGCCGGCCGAAGGACCACGCGATCATCGCGGAGATTTCTGGCACGGTGCAGTTTGGCCGCGACTACAAGAACAAGCAGCGTCTGTCGATCATTCCGAGCGAGGAAGGCGCCGACCCCGTCGAATATCTGATCCCGAAGGGCAAGCACATTCACCTTCAGGACGGCGACGTGGTCGAGAAGGGCGATTACATCGTCGACGGCAATCCGGCGCCGCACGACATTCTGGCGATCAAGGGCGTGGAGGAGCTCGCGGCTTACCTCGTCAACGAGATCCAGGAGGTCTATCGTCTCCAGGGCGTGAACATCAACGACAAGCACATCGAAGTGATCGTGCGCCAGATGTTGCAGAAGGTCGACATCGTCGATCCGGGCGACACCGGCTTCCTCGAGGGCGAGCAGGTCGACAATGTCGAGCTCGACGAGACGAACGCCAGGACGATCGAGAATGGCGGCAAGCCCGCGAGCGGGACGCCGGTGCTGCTCGGCATCACCAAGGCGTCGCTGCAGACGCGCTCCTTCTTCTCGGCCGCCTCCTTCCAGGAGACGACGCGCGTCCTCACCGAGGCCGCCGTCAACGGCAAGATCGATCCGCTCGTGGGTCTCAAGGAGAACGTCATCGTCGGCCGTCTGATCCCGGCCGGCACTGGCGCGGCGATGGCCAAGTTCCGCGGCATCGCCTCCGGCCGCGACGACCTCATCATCACGCAACGTGCCGAGGCCGCCGAGCCGGCTCCGGCCCCGGCGTTGCCGCCCGCGGAGTAAAGGCGCGCGCCTTTGCGACCGCACGGCGAGAACACAGGGCCGCCCCACAAGGGCGGCCTTTTCCCTTTCACAAGAAGGAAAGCGCATGATCGAGGCGGTCCTCTCCCTGCC
>RXIY01000087.1:0-32251 GCA_003963405.1 Hyphomicrobiales bacterium | reverse complement strand
CCGGAGTTGCCGCTATGCGCCGACCTGTTCGGATTATGCGGAGGAAGCGATCGCCAGGCACGGCCTCTGGGCCGGCGGCTGGATGGGCTTCGCACGCATCTGCCGCTGCCGTCCGGGCGGCGGCGAGGGATTCGATCCCGTCCCCGAGGCGTTGCCCGGGAACGCCAGCGCATGCACGCCCTGGCGCTACGCGCGCTGGCGAGGTCCGTTCCGCTGCGAAGAGGCGGAAGACAGCCGCTAGGTCTTCGCCATAAGCTCGAGCGCGAGCGCATAGATCCGCGCGCGGGACCCCTCGGGCAAGGTGCGCAAGACTTCGAGATAGGTCTGGCCGGCGGCGCACATCCTGGCGTCGTCGAGCGGCGGGTCGGGCATCTTGCCGTCCAGCAAGGCGTCGATTTCCGCCTTGCCGAGGCCGCGCGCGGCCAGCGCCGTTTCGAGCGCCTTGAAATCGGCTTCGGTGGGCGGGCTGCGGGAAAGGTTTTTCGCCTTGCCGTTCACCATCGCGTCCAGCCCGGCCATCGCCATGCTGGCGACGAGGGGCCGCTGCGCAGCGGCGAAACGCTGGAAGTCCTGATTGGTCGCGCCATAGAGGAAGGCGACGCACATTTTCTTGTCCTCCCGCGCCACCGCCTGCAACACAGCCAGCTGCTCGGAGAACACGCGCGCCATCGCCTCCGGCTCGGCCTTGGCGGCGAACTCCCCGCGCGACTGGCGCAGGCTTCGGACGGTTTCGGAGAGATAATAATCGACGCTCTGCTCGGTCTTCGTCTGCGAGAGCCGCTCCGCAAAATCCTGGAGCATCCGTTCGTAATCGCTCGTGAAGGTTTCCCGCAGCCGCGCAAAGAATCGCGCATATTCAGGCGTCTGCGCGATCTCCGTCTCCACGATCTGCCGCGCGGAAACGAGGTCGAGCGGACCGCTCAAGGCGGCGATGGCCCCGCCCGGCCGCGGTGGGCTGAACGCCATGATCATCATCCCGACGCCGAGGCAGATCGCCACGACGGCGGCGGCGGCGAGCGCCAGAATTCTTTCAACGAAGAGCATTCAGCAAGCCTGTGACGCGCAGAGCGGACGCCCGAATTTAGGCAAAGGCCGCCGTGAAGCAAGTTCTAAGCTTTTCGCAGGCGTTCGAGCCGCGCGCTTTCAGCGCGGCGCGCCACGAGCAGCGCGATATGATTATTGAGATCATAGGTCCAATGGCCGCGACGCGCCCGCTCGGCGCGCAAGGCGCGCTCGATTTCGCGCAGGATCAGCCCTGCGGCCTGAGGCGTTTCGCTCAGGATCGTCTCCGCCGACAGACGGTGAAAGCGGGACAAGGCATGAGCGCGATTGTAGGCGGCGAGGCTTGCGACGAGCGCCGCCTCGACGGCGGGTCGCGCCGCCGCCTCCAGCCTCTCGAAAACCTGGGTCTTTGCGCTCGCTTTTGAGTTCTTGGCTCTGGTCATGGTTCGATCCTCCAGACGCCGAGGATCGACTCCGTGGACCCCCCTGGGGAAAGAATATTTTCCATTGAATAGGATTTTTTTCCGTCATAAGCTTTACCTTGTCATAGCGAATGGAGACCGAGATGACGCAGGCTTTTCTCGAGACGAGTTTTTTTCCACCCCCACCGATCGGGGGGCTCAGCACGGCGGCGGCGGCGGCGGCGGCCGGTCTTCCGGCGGCGGCCCTCGCTGATCCCTGGCGGCGGCGGGCGCATGTCGCGCGGGCGCGCCACCTCGCGGTTTATCTTCATCATGTCGCGCTCGGGGCGAGCCTTTCGGCTTGCGCCCGCGACTTCGCCGGCGATCGCGCCTCGATGCGCTATGCCTGCGCCCGCATCGAGGACCTGCGCGACGATCCCGCCTTCGACCGCGGCGCAGCCCGGCTGGAGCAGGCGCTTGCCGCTCAGCGCGACATGGTCCTGTCGCTCGTCTCGGCGCAAGAAGGAGCCGGACAATGAGCAAAGCCACGAAAACTCGGGAAGAAACGGCGGCGCGCGCACTCGAGCGGCTGGCGCGCGCGCTCGGCGAGGCCGGCGCCAGCGCGGTTCGCAGCGATTTCGAGGACGACACGCTCGTCGTGCTGGTCCCCCGCAAGGGCGTCACAGTGCCGCGCGCCCGATTTGCGGCCACGATCGGCGGGCAAGCCGTGGCGCAGGGCCTCGCGAAATGGGACTGCGACGGCGCCGCGCCGCGCCTGCGTCTGACTGACGCCGGCCGCGCCTTCCTGCGCCGGCTGGCGGCCGCCGATCCGGAGCTCGATCCCTTCCGCGCCCAGCATGGCGACCACGCCCGCCGCGCGCCCGAAAAAGGCGCGCGCCCGACTCTGGTGAACGAGGCCGAGAGCCCGCTCGCCTGGCTCGCCCGGCGCAAGGGCGCGGATGGGCGGCCTTTCCTCGAACCCGTCCAGTTCGAGGCGGGCGAGCGATTCCGCCGCGACATCGAGCAGGCGCAGATTCTCCAGCGCGTCACCGCCCGCTGGGAGGCCGCCGCCGCCTCCCGGCGCGGGGCCGACGCCGGCGTCGTGGTCACGGAGATCGCGATGGACGCGCGACGGCGCCTCGCCCGCGCCCATGACGCCGTCGGGCCGGATCTCGCCGGCCTGCTCACCGACGTCTGCGGCTATCTCAAGGGGTTGGAGATGGTCGAAAGCGAGCGCGGCTGGCCCGCGCGCTCGGGGAAGGTGGTCTTGAAGATCGCGCTCGGACGCCTCGCGCGCCATTACGGCATGGGCGACAGGGCGACCGGCCCCGCCCGGGCGAAGGGCCTGTTGCACTGGGGCGCAGAGGACTACCGGCCCAGCCTGTAAGAAAGCCCGCCGGCGCCGGAGCCTCCGGCGCCGGCGTCACGCCGGGAGCGCGTCGCGCGCTTCTTTCCTGATGCGCTCGACCATCGAACGCAGGCCGTTGGCGCGCTGGGGCGTGAGATGGTCGGCGAGGCCGAGCTGCTTGAACAGCGGCGCCGCGTCCGTCTCGACGATCTCCTGCGCGCGGCGGCCGGAATAGAGCGCCAGCACCAGCGCGACGAGGCCGCGCACGATATGCGCGTCGCTGTCGCCGCGAAAGATGAGAACCGGCGCGCCATCCGCGTCCCGTCCGCGCGTCGTCTCGAGCCAGACCTGGCTGGCGCAGCCGCGCACCTTGTTCTGGTCCGTATAGGCGTCCTTGGGCAGCGGCTCAAGCGTGCGGCCGAGCTCGATGAGATAGCGATAGCGGTCCTCCCACTCCTCGAGCAGCTCGAAATTGCCGATGATGTCGTCGATGGCCATACGCCTTCCCCTGTTACCCGCCCATTGTAGACCAGCCGCGCGCCCTTTCCATGCGGCAAGCGAATCCCTAAGCTTCCGAGCCATCATCACTTGCCGGGGCGCACGCGCGTCCCGATTTTCTGGAGATGCATATGAGCATCATGTCCCGCTGGCGCCTCCTCGCCCTTGCGATTCTCGCCGCCCTTTCGCTCTCCGGCTGCGGCTACAATACGATTCCGACGCTCGAAGAAAACGCCAAGGCCAAATGGGCCGCGGTCCAGTCGCAATATCAGCGCCGCGCCGACCTCATCCCCAATCTCGTCGCCACCGTGCAGGGCTACGCCAAGCAGGAAAAGGACGTGCTCACCTCCGTGACGGAAGCGCGCGCCAAGGCGACGTCGGTGAAGATCGACGCCTCGAACCTCACGGACCCCGAAAAGATGAAGCAATTCCAGGAGGCGCAGGCCCAGCTCACGGGCGCGCTCGGCCGGCTGCTCGCCGTGAGCGAAGCCTATCCCGACCTCAAATCCAACCAGAACTTCCTCGCGCTTCAATCCCAGCTCGAAGGGACTGAGAATCGCATCAATGTCGCGCGGCGCGACTATATCGAGGCCGTGCGGGAATATAACCTCTCCCTGCGCACATTCCCCACCCTGCTCTGGGCCAAGACCTTCTTCGCCGACGCCAAGCCCATGGCGGAGTTCACCGCGAGCGAGGCCGCCCAGCAGGCTCCGCAGGTGAAGTTTTAGCATGGCCGCCGAGCGCCCGCCCGAAGAACTTGGCGCGCTTTGCAAGGAGCGCGACGCCATGTGGGCGCATATGCGGCAGGAGGCGGAGGACGCGCTCGGGCGCGACCCCGCGCTCGCCCCGCTCTTCATGGGCGAACTTCTGAATCGTCACAGTCTCGAGGAGGCGGTGATCCATCGCGTGAGCGGCCGGCTCGGCACCACGGCGATCGACGCCGCCGCCATCGCCGACGCCTTTCTCGCCGCGCTCGACAGCGAGCCGGCGCTGGGCGACGCCTTCCGCGCCGATGCGGCGGCCTATGTGGAGCGCGACCCCGCCTGTCGCCGCCTCATCGAGCCGCTGCTCTACTTCAAGGGCTATCACGCGATCCAGGCGTCGCGCCTCGCCCATGCGCTGTGGCGTGCCGGAAAGCGCGACTTCGCCTTCTACGTCCAGAGCCGCACGTCGGACGCGCTCGCCGCAGACATTCATCCGGCGGCGCGCTTCGGCAAGGGGATTTTCCTCGACCACGCCACGGGCTTCGTCGTCGGCGAGACGGCGGTCGTCGAGGACGACGTGTCCATCCTTCACGGCGTGACGCTCGGCGGCACTGGAAAGGTCGCCGGCGACCGTCACCCCAAGATCCGGCGCGGCGTCATGATCGGCGCCGGGTCGAAAATCCTCGGCAATATCGAGATCGGCCAATGCTCGCGCATCGCGGCGGGCTCGGTCGTGCTGCACGCCGCGCCGCCCAATTCCATCGTCGCGGGCGTGCCGGCGAAGGTCGTCGGCGTGGAGCCGGCCGCGCAGCCGGCCCGTGACATGGACCAACTATTGCGCGGGCTCGCGTATGATTCCTTCGATTACGTGATCTGAGGCCGGCTCACCGCCCCGTAAACTTCGGCGCGCGCTTCTCGAGGAAAGCCGCGCGCCCCTCCATGTAATCCGCGCTGTCGAAACATTGCGCCGCGAGCGCCTCGCAAGCGTCGAGGCTCGGCGCATTGGGCAAGCCGGCGGCGGCCCGGATGGCGGCCTTGGCGGCTTTCAGCGTCAGCGGCGCATTTGCGGCGATGGTGTCGGCGAGCGCCGCCACGGCGCCGTCGAAGCTCTCCGGCTCCAGAACCTGAGACAGGAAGCCCGTCGCCAGCGCCTCCTGCGCGGTGAGGCGGCGGGCCGTGAAGAACATCTCCAAGGCGCGCTGCGCGCCGACCGCCGCCACGACATAGCGCATGGCCGAGGGCGGATAGCCGACGCCGAGCCGCCCGGCGGGAATGGCGAAGGCCGCGCCCTCCTGCGCCACCCGCAGATCGCAGGCCGAGGCGAGCCCCATGCCGCCACCCATGCAGAAGCCCGAAATGGCCGCGATGGTCGGCTTCGAACAGGCCGAGATGGCCTCGAAGGCCTCGACATTGGCCTGCTCATAGGCCCGCCCGCCGCCGCTCGTGGCGCGCACGGTCGAAAATTCCGAAATATCCGCGCCCGAGCAGAACGGGAGGCCCGGCGCGCCGCTCATGACGACGACGCGCGCCTCCGGCTCGGCGTCGATCGCGGCCATCAGCGCCGGCAGCGCCCGCCACATTTCGAGGTCGAAGGCGTTGCGCTTGGCGCCATTGTCGATGAGGAGACGCGCGACCCCTTGATGAAGATCAACGCGCAGCTTGGAGGAAGGTGAATCGATGGGCATGGAAGAGATGTAGCAAAAACCGCCACGTCTCCAACAGAACGAAAACGCGTCCGGTGGTCTGCGACGCCAGGTCACACCCGGCCGCCCGCCTTCGCGACCTCTTGCCACAGTCCGCGCGCGCCGCGAGGGAGTAAACAAATTGCATGGATTGCTGACGCGCATGGGAGCGGTCATGGCGGTTGGAACAGACAAATTCGGATCGCCCGGCGCGCTCAGAATGGCGCTGGCCTTCGCGGTCTTCGTGCACCATACGACGAAGTTCAATCTCGGCATGTCCGCCGTGCTGATCTTCTTCGTCCTCAGCGGCTATTGGGTCGCGACCATGTGGACGAAAACCTACTCCAAGACGACCCTCGCCTATTTCACTTTTCTCGTCTCGCGCTTCTGGCGCGTTGCGCCGGTCTTTGCGCTGTGCTCTGCGATTGCCTGGACGCTCCTTTGGTGGCGCGGCGTCGCGCCGGCGGACGCGGGCGGACTCATGCGGCAGCTCTTCTCCAATGTCATGATCCTCGGCTATAATTCGCTTTCCTATCAGGCGAATGTGCCGGGCTGGTCGCTCGACATGGAGATGCAGTTCTATCTCGTCGCGCCCGTGATCGTCTTCCTCGTCTCGCGAAACATCTTCGTCCTGCTCGGCTGCATCGTCCTGTCGCTGCTGGCGCCGAAGTTCGGCGGCTCGGCGACCGTGCTGCCGTTCCTGTATTTCTTCGGCATCGGCGTCGCGGCCGCGACCCATGGGCTCGCGCCCAGCCGGCGGCTCGCCTATGCTTCCCTTGGCGCGACCTTCGCCCTGCTCGCAGTCTATGCGGTGATCTTCTTTGCCAAAGTCGCGGCCGATCCGGCGCAGACCGGACTTCTCGTCTTCAGCAGCAAGGCCAATCTGTTCATCGCCGTGATGATGACGCCCTGGGCGATCTACACGACGAAGCAGAAGAGCGGCTCGACCGACCGCATGTTCGGCGACCTCTCCTACATCTTCTATCTTCTGCACTGGTCGGTGATCGGCGCCATCGGCACGGGCGAGGGCTCCTCTCTCGAGCGGTTTGCGCTCTGCGCCGAGGCGGTCGTGGTCATCCTCGGGGCCTCCTGGCTGATCTGGCTCGTGTTCGACCGGCCGATCGGCAGGCTGCGGGCCGCCTGGGTGGCCGGCCGGCGCATCATCGTCGAGGCGGGCGCCCTGCAACCGGCCCTCGCCTGATCTCTTCGGCCCGGGCGCGACGCCAGGCCTCTGGATCCACGGCGCAAACGACGAGTGGCGGGGGAACCGCGAAGCTGATAGCCTGCGGCGCATCGTGGTCTCCTGGCCTTGCCGGCGAGGAGACAGCCGGGGCGCTTCGCTTTGCTGAGAGAAGGTTTCGCAATACTTCTGCCGGAGTTGCGGCGTGCGCTTTTCGTCCTTGCCGTCACCACCGGCCTGACGCTTCTGACCGTCAAGCGCACGGACGAGCCCGTCGTCGCCTGTTCCATCGTCAACAGTGGTCCCGACAATTACCGCGTGCTTGTCGTCGGGGAATCCTGGGCCTCCGACGGCAAGCTCTTCCCGGAGCTGCCGGAGGCGGCCTCCAACCGGCTCGGCGGCCGGGGCGTCGAGGCGTGCAGCGTCGCCTTCAACGGCCGCAACTCGCGGCTTCTCTATTCGGAGCTGCGCGAAAAATTTCCCCGTTACAAGCTCTATTCGCTCTTTGACGGCAGGCCGCCGAACAAGGTCATTGTCATGAACGGCGTCAACGACGAGATCCAGCACGTCGGCGCGGGCAATTATGTGGAGTTCACCAAGAAACTCATCGAATATTTTCCCGACGCCGGCGATGTGGAGGTCATCTCCATACCGCGGGTGAACGAACGCTGGTTCAAGCCGCCCAATCTCTTCAGCCGCATGAAGCGCAACGTGCTGCGCTGTTTCTACGACGGCTGCGATTTCCAGGTGAACGACGTCTATCGCGTCGCCCTGTGGCGCGACCACCCCGACCTGCATGTGATCGAATTCGACAATTTCATCGACAGATTCGAGGGCCACGAGGAATATTACAAATTCGACGGCGTGCATCTCACCGATGAATGGCTGCACAAATACGGCGCCTTCATCGGCCGGGCGATGGCGCTGCCGCACCGCATGGCCGAACAAAAATAGCGGCGGCCTGCTATAAGCGCCCCATGGATCTTCTCTCCCGCCTCCTGCACCGCGACGGGCTGATGCTCGTCATCGACAAGCCGGCGGGCGTTCCCGTGCATCGCGGCCCCAAAGGGGGACCGAGCCTCGAGGACGCCTTCGATCAGCTGCGCTTCGGCCTGCCCCGCGTCCCCGCCCTCGCCCACCGGCTCGACAAGGACACCTCCGGCTGTCTTGTGCTCGGCCGCCATCGCAAGGCGCTCGACCGGCTGGGCAAGCTGTTCAAGACGGGCCGAATCGCCAAGACCTATTGGGCCGTCGTCGAGGGCGCGCCCCAGGAGGAGGCCGGCGAGATCGACCTGGCGCTCGGCCGCCTCGACGCCGCGCGCGGCTGGTGGATGCGGCCGGACCCGCTGGGCCTGCCCTCGCGCACGAGCTGGCGCGTCCTCGGCCGCTCGGCCGACGGCGCCCGCGCCTTTGTCGAATTCACCCCCCACACCGGCCGCACGCATCAGATTCGCGTCCATGCGCAGGCGATGGGCTGGCCGATCCTGGGCGATCCGGTCTATGGCGGGGGCCGCCGCGAGGGCGCGCCGCCGCTGCATCTCCACGCCAGGGCCATCGCCATTCCCTTGCAGGACAGCAAGCCGACGGTGAACGTCACGGCGCCGGCGCCCGACCATATGCGCGAGGCTCTGGCCGCCTGCGGCTGGCGCGCGGACGCCGCGGCGCCCGAGGCTTTGGCGCCCGATTTGCCAAAAGCGTCCGAAGCGCTCAAATTAGCGGACTGAATCCGAAGGAGAAGCGACAGTGGCGCCGACATTTGCGCCCCTCAGGGACGCCCCGGAGCGGGCCGATGCGACGAATGCGAGCCGCTTCGCGCTCGACCGCACGGCTCTCGACAGACTGGCCGATCTCGCGCTCGACGGCGCGAGGCGCGGCGGCGCGGCCTATGCCGACATTCGCCTCGGCGAGACGCTGCGCGAATATGCGCAGGCCAAGGACGACCGCCTGGAGCATTTCGACGAGCGATCGACGCGCGGCTTCGGCCTGCGCGTGCTGCTCGACGGCTCCTGGGGCTTCTACGGCGCGCGCCGGCTCGACGAGGCGAGCATTCGCGAGGGCGTCGCGCACGCGCTGGAGAACGCCCGCGCCGTCCGCCCCATTCAGGGCGCGCCCATCGCGCTCGAGCGGCTCCCGGCCCACGAGGCCGAATGGGCCATGCCCATGGGCGTCGATCCTTTCTCCGTCTCCACGAGCGAGAAATCCGACCTTCTGCTCGCGATCTGCGCGAGCGCGCGCGACAATGGCGCCGATTTCTGCTCGGCCTCGCTTTCACTCGCGCGCGAGGAGCGGCTTTTCGCCAATAGTTTCGGCGCGCGCATCCGCCAGACCCGCACGCGCGTCCATCCGACGTTCACCGCCACGGCCGTCGACCGCGCCGCCGGGCGCATGGCCTCGCGCGACAGCCTCGTTCCGGCGCGGGGCGCCGGCTGGGAGTATGTGACCGACGCCGGGCTCGTCGCAGAAGCGGCGGAGGCCGGGGCGCAGGCGCGCGCCAAGCTCACCGCCAAGCCCGTCGTCTCCGGCGACTACGACATCATCATCGATCCGACCAATCTCTGGCTCACCATCCACGAAACGGTTGGCCATTCGACCGAGCTCGACCGCGTGCTCGGCTGGGAGGCGAATTTCGCCGGCACGAGCTTCGTGAAGCCCCATATGCGTGGGGATCTGCGCTTCGGCTCGGAGCTGATGACCATCGTCGCCGACCGTTCGCAGCCGGGCGCGCTCTCGACGATCGGCTTCGACGACGACGGCGCCCCGGCCTCCTCGGCCGAATTCAACATCATCGAAAAGGGCGTGCTGAAGAACTTCCAGATGGCGCTGGGCCAGGCGCATTACATCGGCCTGTCGGCGTCGAACGGCTGCGCCTACGCCGATAGCCCCACGGCCTTCCCCATACAGCGGATGCCGAACATCTCGCTCGCGCCCAACCCCGAAAAATGCACGCTCGACGACCTCCTCTCGGGGGTCGAAAAGGGGATTTACGTCGTCGGCGCCGGAAGCTGGAGCATCGACCAGCAGCGCGACAATTTCCAGTTCGGCGGGCAGCTCTTCTACGAGATCAAGGACGGCAGGCTCGGCGAATTGCTGCGCGACGGCGCCTATCAGGGCCGCACGATTCCCTTCTGGAACGCGCTCGACGGGCTCGGCGACGCCTCGACCTATCACCTCGACGGCACCTTCACCTGCGGCAAGGCGGAGCCGGTGCAGGTCGCGCCGGTCTCCCACGGCAGCCCGCCCGCGCGCTTCCGCAATGTCCGCGTGCTGAACACGACTGGCGACGAATAATCGCATGTTTCTCACCTCAGACGACGCGAAGACAATCGCCGGGAAAATCATCGCGCACTCCAACGCCGACGCCTGCGTCGTGAAGATCGACGGCGGCGAGGATTACAGCCTGCGTTTCGCGCGCGGCGGCGCTACCACCAATCTCGCCACTTCCGAGACGAGCCTGCGCATTTCCTCCCATATCGGCGGGCGCGTCGGCTCGGTGACGACGACGCGCCTCGACGAGGCCGCGCTCGACGCCGCTCGCGTCCGCTCGGAGGAGATCGCCCGCATGTTGCCGGTCGATCCCGACTATGTCGCGCCATTGGGGCCGCAGGACTATGAAACCTCGGCGCGCTACGACGACAACGCGGCCGCGCTGCGGCTCGATACGCTCGCGGCCCAGGCGGCGCGGGTGATCGAGGAAGGCGCGCGCGTCGGCGTCGATACGTTCGGCTGCGCGTCGAGCGCGCGGCGCTTCGAGGCGCTGGCGACGAGCGCCGGCCTCTTCGCCTATGACCGGCGCAGCGAGATCGACCTTTCGGCCACGGCGCGCAACAAATCCGACAGATGGTCCGGCTGGGCGGGCGCGCATCAGTTCTTCGCCGGGCGCCTCGACGCGGAGAGCATCGCGCGCCGCGCCTGCGAGAAGGCCGCGCATGACGCCGAGCCCGTCGATCTCGAGCCCGGCGATTACACCGTGATCCTCGAGCCGGTCGCCGTCGCCGAACTCGCCTTCTGGGCCTTGAGTGCGATGGATGCGCGGGCGGCGGACGAAGGCCGCAGCTTCTACGCGCGCCCCGGCGGCGGCGCGCTGATCGGCGAGACGCTCTTCGACGAGAAACTCACGATCCGCATCGACCCCGCCGATCCGCTCGCGCCGGAAGGCGGCGTCGGCTACGAGGGCGTGCCGCATCGCGCCCGCGCCTTCATCGACAGGGGCGTCGTCTCTTCGCTTTATCGCTCGCGCGCCTGGGCGCAGAAGACCGGCGCCGAGGCCATTCCTTTCGCGCGCAATTTCATCATGGAGGGCGGCGACGCCACGCTCGACGATATGGTCCGCTCGGTGAAGCGCGGCGTGCTGGTGACGCGCATCTGGTACGAGAACATGGTCGAGCCCAAGGGCCTGCTGCTCACCGGCCTCACCCGAGACGGCAACTTCCTGATCGAGAACGGCCGCGTGACCGCGCCCGTGCGCAACATGCGCTTCAATCAGCGGCTCGGCGATCTCTTCGCCAATATCGTCGCGCTCGGACCGACGGAACGGACATGGCGCGCGGCCGGCGGCGGCGGCGCGGCGGCGGCCCCGCCGATGCTCGTCGAGAAGTTCCATTTCTCATCGAAATCCAGCGGCGTGTAAGTCATCCCGCCGCCGCGAGGTCAAACGGAGCGCGCCCGTCATGTTTCTTCGTTTTCTCGCGGCATGCGTCGCGCTCCTTGTCGCGCTTCCGGCGCTCGCGCTCGACAAGGTGACCTTCGCCACCAACTGGCGCGCGCAGGCCGAGCATGGCGGCTTCTATCAGGCGGCCGCCGATGGCACCTATGCGCGCTATGGGCTCGACGTCCGCATCCAGCAGGGCGGGCCGCAGGTCAACGCGCGGCTCTTGCTCGCGGCGGGACGCGTCGACTTCGCCATGGGCGCCAATACGATTCAGATGTTCGAATCGGTGCAGCAGAACGTGCCGCTCGTCACGGTCGCGAGCATGTTCCAGATCGATCCCGTCATCTTCATGTCGCATCCGGGCGAAGGGCTCGACCGCTTCGAGGATTTGCCGAAAGCGACCGTCTTCATCGCAAACGACATGCGCGCCTCCCTGTGGCAATGGCTGAAACAGGCCTATGGTTTTCAGGACGGAAAAGTGAAGCCCTATGGCTTCAACTCGGCGCCCTTCATCGCCGACAGGAAGTCGATCCAGCAGGGGTTTCTCACCTCCGAGCCCTATGCCGTCGAAACGCAGGGCGGCTTCAGGCCCAATGTTTTCCTGCTTTCGGACGTGGGCTACGACAGCTATTCGACGACGATCGAGACGCGGGCCGACACGATCGAAAAGAAGCCCGATCTCGTGCAGCGCTTCGTCGACGCCTCGATCATCGGCTGGTACAATTATCTTTACGGCGACAACGCCGCCGCCAATGCGGCGATCAAGCGCGACAATCCGGAGATGACCGACGGACAGATCGCTTTTTCGCTGGCGAAACTGAAGGAGCGCGAAGTCGTCGACGGGGGCGACGCCCGCGCCTATGGCGTCGGCGTCATGACCGATCAGCGCATGAAGAGCTTCTTTCAGAAAATGGCGAAGGCGGGCGTCGCGCCGGCGGACCTCGATTACGCAAAAGGCTATACGCTGCGCTTCATCGGCAAGAAGGTCGGCATGGATCTGCGGCCATGAGCGACTCTCTCTTCATCGCAAGCGAAGAAAAGTCCTCGGGACGCGCACGGGACGCGCTCGCGCCGATCCTCGTTTCGCTCCAGAACGTCGGCAAGACCTTTCCCAACGGCGTCACGGCGCTTGCGGGCCTTGACCTCGACGTGCGGCAGGGCGAGACGCTGACGCTGCTCGGCCCTTCGGGCTGCGGCAAATCCACCGTGCTGCGCCTGATCGCGGGACTGACCGAACCGAGCGCCGGCGCCATCGTCTGGGCCGACGACTCGGCGCGACGAAACATCGGCTTCGTCTTTCAGGACCCGACGCTGCTCCCCTGGGCCAATGTGTTCGACAATGTCTTTCTGCCGCTGCGCCTTGCCGGCGAGAGCCGCGCCGGCTCGCGCGAGCGGGTCATGGACGCGCTGGAGCGGGTCGGCCTCGCCGATTTCGCCCGGGCGCTGCCGCGCGAGCTTTCGGGCGGCATGAAAATGCGCTGCGCCATCGCCCGCGCCTTCATCACGCGGCCCTCGCTGGTGCTGATGGACGAGCCCTTCGCCGCGCTCGACGAAGTCACGCGCTGCAAGCTGAACGAAGGGCTCGTCACGCTCAAGGAGCGGCTCGGCGCGACCATCGTTTTTGTCACCCACTCCATTTTCGAAAGCGCCTTCGTCTCGACCCGCATGGTCGTCATGTCGCGCCCGCGCGGCGCCATCGTCGAGGAGATCAGGGTCGATCCCGCCCTTGCGCGCGACGACGATTACCGCATGAGCGAGAGCTTTTCGCGAACCGCGCGCCGCGCCTCCCTCGCCCTGCGCGGCGCCATGGGAGAGACGGCGTGAAGCTGCGCGACATCGCCATCCCTCTTGCGGTTTTCCTCGCTTTCCTCGGCCTTTGGGAGTGGATCGTCGCGGCGCGGAACATTCCGCCCTATGTGCTGCCCGCGCCCTCGGCAATCTTCGCCAAGCTCGTCGAAGACCGCGCTCTGCTGCTGTCCTCGCTCGCCGTCACGCTCGGCGTGACGCTGAAGGCGCTCGCCGTCGCGACCCTCTCCGGCGTGGCGCTGGCGCTGCTTCTCGCGCAATCGAAATGGCTCGAGCGCGCGCTGTTGCCCTTCGCCGTCGTCTTGCAGGTGACGCCGATCATCGCCATCGCGCCGCTGCTTCTCGTCTATATGAAGCCCGACAACGCCGTGCTGGTCTGCGCCTTTCTCGTGGCCTTCTTTCCGATCCTCTCCAACACGGCGCTCGGCCTCGCCTCCGTGGATCACGCGCTCGGCGATCTTTTCGACCTCTACCGCGCCTCGACCTGGCAAAGGCTCGTCCATCTGCGGCTGCCGTCAGCGCTGCCGCAGTTTCTCACGGGCCTGCGCATCGGCGGCGGCCTCTCCCTCGTCGGCGCCATCGTCGCGGAATTGTCGGCGGGCGCCTCTGGCCAGGGCGAGGGCCTCGCCTATCGCATCGTCGAGGCGGGCTTCAGGCTCGACATTGCGCGCATGTTCGCGGCGCTGGCGCTGATCTCGCTCGCCGGCCTCGCCATCTATGGCGCGCTCTCGGCGCTCTCCTATCTCCTGCTGCGCGGCTGGCACGAAAGCGCGCGCGAACGGGGAGAGTGACCGCCTCGCGCCCCTCTTCGAAGGAGAGGCGCTCGATCCCTTACCGCGCCTACTTACTGTTCGGCCACCCCGCCAACCTCGTCCAGGTGATAGACGTCGTCGCGGAAATGCACCGTGCCGTCGGCGGACGCCCAGCCCGTCATGTAGACCCACACCACCGGGACAGGCCGCGCGAGCCTGACCTCCTCGCGCTCGCCGCTCGCGATCTTCGCGTCGATCTCCTCCTTGGTCAGCGCGGGACCGCTGGCGCCGTCGAGCAGCCACGCCGCGAGATCGACGACGCCCTGCACGCGCACGCAGCCATGGGAGAGAAAGCGGTAGTCATTGGCGAAGAGATTGCGCGACGGCGTGTCGTGCATATAGACCGAGTGCGAATTGGGCATTGAGATGCGGATCGAGCCCAGCGAATTGCCGGCGCCCGAATCCTGACGCAGCGTGTAATTCACCGCGCGCTCGCTCGCCCAGTTGATCGAGCGCGGATCGACTTCCTCGCCGCGATTGTTGAGCACCCGGATGCGCGAGCGCGTGAGATAGCCGGGGTCTGTCAGCATCTTCGGCGCGATCTCGTTCTTGATGATCGAGGTCGGCACGGTCCATGTGGGGTTGATGTTCACCGCGACGATCTTCGCCTGCACTTCCGGCGAATGATGTTCGGGATCGCCGACGATGGCGGCGTAGCGGCGGACGACGCGGTCGTTTTCCACCGCGTCCACCGCCGTCGAGGGAATGTTCACGACGATGTAGCGATCGCCGAAGGGGAAATCCACGCCGGCGAGACGCTGCGCGCTCGAGGCGAGCTGACGGAAGCGCACATCCGCCGGCACGTCGAGAGCGCGCAGGGTGGCGCCCGCGACCACGCCGGTCTGCTTGAGGCCCATGCGGAACTGAAACCGCTTGACGGCCGCCGTGAGCTCCGCGTCCCAGCCCGGCTTGCGCGTGGCGGTGACGGCGTCGTCCTCCGCCGCGAGGCGCCGGCGCAGCGCCACGACCGCGGGTCCCTTGGCCCCCGCGCGCAAGGGAACGCCGACCGTCGGCCAGCCGCCGAGATCGACGATCTGCGCATAGCGTTCCGACGCCTTGGAGGTCGTGAAGAAGGTTTCGGGCTGGAGAACCGGCGTCGGATCGTCGGACAGCGCCGTCTCGCGCGGCGGCGCGGGCGGCTTGGGCTTGGGCTTCGGCTTGGGCTTGGGGGCGGCCGCGCTCGCCTCGGCGGCCGGCGCAGCGGCGGGGTTCGGCGCGGCGGCGGGCGTTGCAGGGGGCGGCGCGGCCGGTTGCGGCGCGGGCGCCGGCGTCGCGGTTGGCGGCAGCGGCGGTGCGTTTTGCGCCAGCAGCGGCGACCCGCCGAGCCATGCGCAGGCGACGAGGCCGAGGCCGAGGCGCACCCTTCGTGAAACTGTCCGTCTCGCCATGAAAGCCATCGCCTCTCGCGGGCTTGCGCCCCGTGGCGCCAACCAACCCCGGGGTCAAGCATCGAATGTCCACGCCCTATTGCAGTCCCCCGGCTTCGGGGGTCAACTGAATTCCGCGGGGAAAGCGCCGCGACAGGCGGCCGCCGCCGTTGCCCGCCGAACCGTACCGTGATAGCCTACTGATATATTTGGTTTTTCTATTGGAGATCATTCAATGTGGGAGAAGCGTAAACCCATTTCCCTGCTCGTTTTCGCGAGCCTGTCATCGATTGCCCTCGCCGCCGCCCCCGCGAAAGCGGAACTGAAATATGCGAGCCAGGGCGCACAATGGACGCAGGCGAGCCGCAGCGACTTCTATACGCGGGACCAGGGGGCGCGGATCATGCCCTTCGCCTGGTTCAAGGCGCTCAAGCGCGCCGACGGCTCGGCATTCCTCGACGACGGCCTGACCCGCTATGGCTATCTGCCCAATCCCGACAGCCCGACGCCCGGCCTCCCCGTCGGCTTTCTCACGGCCACGGAAAACAACGTCCGCACGCTCAGCATGACCTGCTCGGCGTGTCACACACGCCAGATCGAGGTGAACGGCGTCTCCTGGCGGATCGACGGCGGGCCTGCACTGTCCGATTTCCAGTCGCTTCTTGCCGACATCGACGCGGCGGTGGACCGCGTCCTGAAAGACGGCGCGGCTTTCGACGGTTTCGCCAAGTCCGTCGGCGCCGCGAGCGAGGAGGCCCGTCAGGAGCTGCGCGACGACCTCCAGGCGTGGTTTGCGCCCTATCACGCGCTGATGAGCAAGGCGCTGCCCTCGCCGGCGTGGGGTGTGGGGCGCGCCGACGCGGTGTCGATGATCTTCAACCGCGTCGCCGGGCTCGACATCGGAGAGCCCCCGACCCGCATCATCCGGGACAACATCGAATCCGCGAATGCGCCAGTGCGCTATCCTTTCGTCTGGAACGCGCCCATTCAGGACACGACGCAATGGCCGGGCTTCGCCCGCAATGGCGACGATATTCTCGGCCTCGCGCGCAATGTCGGCGAGGTCTATGGCGTCTTCGGCGTCTATCGTCCCACAAAATCAATTCTGCCCGACGTCATCAACTTTCTGAACGATTCCTCCCTGAACTACGCCGGCCTGCAGAGGCTCGAAATTCTTCTCAAGCAGATCGAGCCGCCGAAATGGCCGTGGCCGCTCGACCCGGCGCTCGTCGCCAAGGGCGAGGAAATCTTCCATCGCGCCCCCAAGGACGGCGGCTGCGCGACAGGGTGCCACGAGGTCGCGACTGGCGCGGCGCGCGCCTGCAACCCCAGCACCTGGCGGACGCCGATACAGGATGTCGGAACCGACTCGAAGGAATATGCGGTGCTAGCCCGCGAGGCGCAGACCGGCGTGCTCGAAGGGGCGTCGCTGCCCTTCCTGCCGGGCCTCGATACGCCGCTGAAGTCCAAGGACAAGATCATCAGCATTCTCGGCCTGTCCGTCATCGGCTCGATCCTGGAGGCGCCGCTGCATTTCGGGCTGGATGTGTTCAGGCCGATCGTGGAGGAGTGTCTGCCGATCAGGCCGGCGACTCCGGCCGCCTTGCGGGCGGCGGTGATCGAGAAGATGCGGCAGGCGCTGGAGAATACCTACCGGAAGCCTGGCGAGGCGCCCCCGCCCGCTTATGAGTCGCGCGTGATGAAGGGCATTTGGGCGGCGGCGCCCTATCTGCACAATGGCTCGGTGCCGACGCTTTCCGACCTGCTCGAACCCGCCTCGAAGCGCCCCGCCTCGTTCAAGGTCGGCCGCGCCTATGACATCGACAAGGTGGGTCTCGCGCAGGAGCAGCCGGGGTTGAGTTCGACCTATACGGCCGACGACTGCGGCAAGCGCGACTCGGGCAACAGCCGCTGCGGCCACGAGTTCGGCGTCAAGCTTTCGGCGGACGAGAAAAAGGCCCTGCTGGAATATTTGAAAAGCCTCTGATCGCTCTCGCGAACGAGGGGGCGCCCGCGCCCCCTTGCCTTTTGCCGCGCCGCCCCGCATACCGCGCCCAAGCGAACAACTCCAATCGAACGGGACGGATATGGGCTTCAAATGCGGCATCGTCGGTTTGCCGAACGTCGGCAAATCGACTCTTTTCAACGCGCTCACGCAGACGGCGGCGGCGCAGGCCGCGAATTATCCCTTCTGCACCATCGAGCCCAATGTCGGCGCGGTGGCGGTGCCCGACCCGCGTCTCGAGACGCTGACGCAAATCGCCGGCTCCAAGCAGATCATCCCGACACAGCTCACCTTCGTCGACATCGCCGGCCTCGTGCGCGGCGCCTCCAAGGGCGAAGGCCTGGGCAACCAGTTCCTCGCCAATATCCGCGAATGCGACGCGATCGCCCATGTCGTGCGCTGTTTCGAGGACGGCGACGTGACTCATGTGGAAGGCGGCGTCGATCCCATCCGCGACATCGAGACGATCGAGACCGAGCTGATGCTCTCCGATCTCGAAAGCCTCGAAAAGCGCGTGGTCGCTCTGGAGAAGAAGGCCAAGGGCGGCGACAAGGAGGCGAAGGAGCTCGTCGAGCTGATGAACCGCTGCCTCGTCCTGCTGCGCGAAGGCAAGCCGGCCCGCATGACGAAAGTCTCCGAGGAGGAGCGCGCGGCTTTCAACGGGCTGGGCCTTCTGTCCTCGAAGCCGGTGCTCTACGTCTGCAATGTGGAAGAGGAATCCGCCGCCGAGGGCAACGGCAATTCGGCCAAGGTCGCCGCGCGCGCCGCAGAGGAAGGCGCGGCCTCGGTCGTCGTCTCGGCGAAGATCGAGAGCGAAATCGCGGTCATGCCGCCCGAGGAGCAAAAGGACTTCCTCGAGGCCGTCGGGCTGACCGAGCCGGGCCTCAACCGCGTCATCCGCGCCGGCTACGAGCTGCTGCATCTCATCACCTATTTCACGGTCGGCCCCAAGGAAGCCCGCGCCTGGACCATCGAAAAAGGCACGCGCGCGCCCCAGGCCGCCGGCGTGATCCACACCGATTTCGAAAAAGGCTTCATCCGCGCCGAGACCATCGCCTTCGACGATTACGTCGCCAACAAGGGCGAGGCGGGCGCCCGCGATGCGGGGCGGCTGCGGCTCGAGGGGAAGGACTATGTCGTCGCTGACGGCGACGTGATGCACTTCAGGTTCAATACGTGAGTTGAGCGAGGTCCGCAGTTGAATGCCCGCGACAAGCGCGGGCATGACGGGCTCCTGGATGGTCATGGCCGGGCTTGTCCCGGCCATCCATGCCCAGCCGGCCATCCAACGCCCAAAGCGCGTGGCAGAAGATCGGGACCGCCCCTATCCCTGCTTCGACAAATTGTCGATCCGCTTGTTGAGCTCGTCGAGCTGGCGCTTGAGCTCGGCCACATCCGCGCCGCCCTCCCGGGCGGGGGCGGCCTCGCGCTCGTCGAGCGAGGGGCCGGTCGTGCCTGTCACGCCTTCCGCCGGCAGGCCGAAGGGGTTGAACATGGTCAGCGCCTGACGAAACACGGCCATGTTCTTGCGGGTCTGCTCCTCGATCGCCTGAAAGGCGGCCCGCGTCGGCTCGGCGAAGGGGCCGGCCGGAAGCGCCGAGGTGAGCTGGTCGCGGAACTTCTGCTGCTCCTTGGTCAGCTTGTCGATGGAGAACTCCAGATAGCTCGGCACGAGCATCTGCATGGAATCCCCATAAAAGCGGATGAGCTGGCGTAGAAAGGCGATCGGCAGCAGGCTCTGGCCGTCCTTGCCCTCCTGCTCGAAAATGATCTGGGTCAGCACCGGTCGGGTGATGTCCTCGCCGGTCTTGGCGTCGCTGACGACGAAATCCTCGCCGCGCTTCACCATGCCGGCGAGGTCCTCGAGAGTGACATAAGTGCTGGTGCCCGTGTCGTAGAGACGACGGTTGGCGTATTTCTTGATAACAGTAGGTTTCTTTTCCGTCGCCATACCTGCGCCGCCCGCTCCCCTCGACCCGCCGGACGCCCAAAAAAACGCCAGGGACCATTCGTTCGACGATAAGCGCATTTTGGCGCCTGCGGCAATATTTTCCTCCGCGACGCCTTTCGCTCACGCTCAATTCCGTGCAAAACGGGCCGCGGCTTGACGAACGCAAGCGCGAAATGCTCAACCACATCCGCGCCGGCCGGGCGCAAACGGGGCTTCTCGAGAGCCCGACCCATCTGCAAGGAGACAGACATGACGACCGATATCGTGATCGTTTCCGCGGCGCGCACCGCCGTCGGATCGTTCAACGGAGCCCTTGGCGCGGTTCCGGCCCACGAGCTCGGCGCCGCTGCTGTCAAGGCCGCTCTAGAGCGCGCCGGGGTCGAGCCCGGTTCTGTCGATGAAGTCATCCTCGGCCAGGTGCTGACCGCCGCCCAGGGCCAGAACGCGGCGCGCCAGGCGGCGATCAAGGCCGGCATTCCCGATAGCGCCACCGCCTTCGGCATCAATCAGGTCTGCGGTTCGGGCCTGCGCGCCGTGGCGCTCGCCGCCCAGCAGATCCAGGCGGGCGACGCGTCGATCGTCGTCGCCGGCGGACAGGAGTCCATGTCGCTCTCGACCCATGCCGCGCAGCTTCGCACCGGCACCAAGATGGGCGACGTGAAGTTCATCGACACGATGATCATGGACGGGCTGACCGACGCCTTCAACAATTACCACATGGGCATCACGGCCGAGAACGTCGCCCGGAAGTGGCAGATCACCCGCGAGGAGCAGGACGCCTTCGCCGTCGCGTCGCAGAACAAGGCCGAGGCCGCCCAGAAGGCCGGCAAGTTCAAGGACGAGATCGTCCCTTACACCATCTCCACTCGCAAGGGCGACATCGTCGTCGACGCGGACGAATACATCAAGCACGGCGTGACGCTCGAAGGCGTCTCCAAGCTCAAGCCCGCCTTCATCAAGGATGGGACGGTGACGGCCGCCAACGCCTCCGGCATCAATGACGGCGGCGCGGCGCTCGTCGTGATGAGCGCGGCCGAGGCCAAGAAGCGCGGCCTCACGCCGCTCGCCCGCATCGCGTCCTGGGCGACCGCCGGCGTCGATCCGTCCGTGATGGGCTCCGGCCCGATTCCCGCCTCGCGCAAGGCGCTGGAGAAGGCGGGCTGGAAGGTCTCCGACCTCGACCTCGTCGAGGCGAACGAAGCCTTTGCGGCCCAGGCCATCGCCGTCAACAAGGACATGGGCTGGAACACCGACATTGTGAACGTCAATGGCGGCGCCATCGCCATCGGCCATCCGATCGGCGCCTCCGGCGCGCGCATCCTCGTGACCCTGCTGCACGAAATGGGCCGCCGCAACGCGAAGAAGGGCCTCGCCACGCTCTGCATCGGCGGCGGCATGGGCATTGCGCTCACCGTGGAGCGCTGAGCCTCATCGAAGAGAGGCAGGAGAACACGCCGCGCGCCTTTGAACGCGCGCGGCTTTCCATTTGGAGAGAGAGGAGAGAAACGTGGCCAGAACAGCAGTTGTGACGGGCGGCACGCGCGGCATCGGCGAAGCGATTTCCAAGGCGCTCAAAGCGGCGGGCTACACTGTCGCCGCGACCTATGCGGGCAACGACGAGGCCGCCAACAAGTTCAAGGCGGATACGGGCATTCCGGTTTATAAATTCGACGTTTCCAATTACGACGCCTGCACCGCCGGCCTCGCGCAGATCGAGAAGGATCTGGGTCCGGTCGATATTCTCGTCAACAACGCGGGTATCACCAAGGACGGCTTCTTCCACAAGATGACGCTGGAGCAGTGGAACGCCGTCATCGGCACCAATCTCAACTCGCTCTTCAACGTCACGCGCCCGGTGATCAACGGCATGCGCGAGCGCGGCTTCGGCCGCATCATCGTCATCTCGTCGATCAACGGCCAGAAGGGCCAGGCGGGCCAGACGAACTACTCCGCCTCCAAGGCCGGCGACATCGGCTTCGTGAAGGCGCTGGCGCAGGAAAGCGCCGGCAAGGGCGTCACCGTCAATGCGATCGCGCCGGGCTATATCGCGACCGACATGGTCAAGGCCGTCGATCCCGAAATCCTGAAGAAGAACGTCATTTCCCACATCGCGGTCGGCCGCCTCGGCGAGCCGGAGGAAATCGCGCGCGCCGTGGTCTTCCTGGCGGCGGATGACGCCGGCTTCATCACCGGCTCGACGCTCACCATCAATGGCGGCCAGTATCTGACCTAGAGCTTCTCTACGAAAGCTTCAGCGCCAGACCGGCGGCCCCTGGAGGCCGCCGGTTTTTTGTTGGGCGTAGATAGGCTCTCAGGCCGCGCCCGCCGACTGACGAACCGGCGCGGCGCCTCAGTGACGTCCAGGCTGCCGCCGGTCCTGATCACGCCCGCCAGTCTCTTTCTGCTGCGGCGCCGGCTTCGGGCTGGGCCCTCCGGCGTAAGTATTGTGCCTCTTCAACAGGCAAGCGACCTCGCTCTTGTCCGGGCCGAGGGTGATTTTCCTCGCGCAGCGAAAATGCGCCGGCTTGCCCGGCGGCGTCCTCAGCTCGGGCTGCTTCTCGGCAGCGGCGCGGGGGCTTTCGCCCGCCACGGCGGCGCGTGCGCTCTCAGCCGCCCCGGCGCCGGGCAGGCTTGCGGCAAATATCCAGAAAACAAGCAGGAGAAGACGCATCTCGACGCTCCGGCGTTTTCGGCGACTATGCAGCCGCACAGGCATCCCCATGGCTCTTGATGCGGTAGATAGGGCGGCGATCCGAAACCCGCCATTACCGTCGTTCCGGAAGGGCGGGCCTGGCTTTGCATCCTGCGGGAGAGGAAGAGGGCGTAACTCAACCCGCTGCGGCGCGCGCCGGGTGACCGACGTGGGCGGCGACGATATCGCGGGCCTGTTTGCCGACGACTTCGGCGAGATGATCGAAGCGCGCCTGGAAGAAGCCCGCGCCGGCCGTCGCCGAGCGCAGCTCGACGATGAGATTGTCCATCTCCGCCTCGGGAATGAGGGCCTCCAGCCTGTCCCAGCCCTCCCAGCCCTCGCGCGGCCCGAAGCCCATGATCTGCCCGCGCCGCCCCGAGACGAGCCCCGTCGCGCGCGACATGGCGTCGCTCGGCACGAAGATGTCCACGGCCAGAACCGGCTCAAGCAGAATGGGTTCGGCCTTGCCGAGCGCCTCGCTCATGCCGATGCGCGCCGCGGTGCGGAAGGCCATGTCCGAGGAATCGACGGTGTGATAGGAGCCGTCCGTCAGCACGGCCTCCACATCGACGACGGGAAAGCCCAGCGGACCATGGATCATGGCGTCCTGGCACCCGGCCTCGACCGAGGAGAAATACTGCTTGGGCACCGCGCCGCCATGGACCCGCTCGGAGAAGGCGAAGCCTTCGCCGCGCCCGCGCGGCGCGACCTCCAGCACCACGTCGCCGAACTGGCCATGCCCGCCCGACTGCTTCTTGTGGCGGCCGCGCACCGTCACCTTGTGGCGGATCGTCTCGCGATAGGCGACGGTCGGCTTCGCCACGTCGACGGCGACGCCAAAGCGCGATTGCAGACGCTCCAGCGCGACGCGCAGATGCATCTCGCCCTGACCGTAAAGCTTGATCTGCGACATCTCCTGATCGTGGACGAAGACGAGCGATGGATCCTCCTCGACGAGCTTCGCCATCGCCGCGGCGAGGCGCATCTCGTCCTTGCGGTCCTTCACCGAAAGCGCGATCGCATGCACGGGCTCCGGAACGCGCGCGCGAGTCGCCAGCGCGGCGCTCTCCGCGCGGCCGTCGGCGACCACCGTCTCGCCCGTCTGCGCGTGTTCGAGGCGGCCGAGCGCGACGACGTCTCCCTCCTTCGCTTCGCTCACCTTGGTCAGATTGGGGCCGAGCAGGCGTGAAAGTCCCGACAGGCGGTCCTCGCCATTGGGCGAGGTCACCGTCTGGCCATCGGAGAAAACGCCGCGCAGCACGCGCGCGACCGAAAGCTTGCCGCCGTGCGGCGTATGGATCGTGCGCAAAATGCGCGCAAGAGGCGGTCCGTTTTCCGCAACGCCGAGGCGCGCCCGCATGTCGGCGACGCCCGGCGCTTCGTGGCGCAGCGCCTTGAGGAGGCGCGTGACGCCCGCGCCGCGCTCGGCCGAACCGATGAAGACCGGCGCCACGAGCCCCGCACGCAGCTCTTTCGTCAAATCGTCGAAGACCTGATCGCGCGGCGGCTCAATGTCGGAGATGAGCTCCTCCATCAGCGCGTCGTCGTAATCGGCGAGGCGCTCCAGCATGGAGTAGCGGGCTTCCTTTTCCGTCGCCGCCTCGCCTTTCGGAATCTCGATCACCTCCGAGGGCGCGTGTTCGCGATAGACATAGGCGCGCTCGAGCGCCAGATCGATGAAGCCGACGGCGACGCCATTGTTCCAGATGGGGATCTGACGCAGGAGCAGCGGCGTGCGCGACGCGGGCTGCAGGACGCCGAGCGCCTGGCGCACGTCGATCGTCGCGGCGTCGATCTTGTTGAGAAAGAGAAGATGCGGAACGCCGAGCTCCTCGAGCTGGCGCAGCGTCAGTTGCAGCGCAGGAATCTTGCGCTCGTCGGCCTCGCACACCACGATCGCGGCGTCGACGACGGGAAGGATGTTGCGCGCCTCATGGGCGAATTCGACCGAGCCGGGAAGATCGATGAAACTATATCGGTCGCCCATGTAGTCGATGGTCGCGATATTGGACTCGACGCTCATCTTGTGGGCGCGCGCCTCCGGGCTCGCGTCGCCGAGGCTCGCGCCGTCGGCCACGGCGCCCTGACGCGGGATCGCCCCCGCATGGGCCAAAATGGCTTCCAGTAGAGTTGTCTTGCCGCATTGGAAGGGACCGGCCAGCGCGATCAGCCGGGGTCCCCGCGCTCTCGCTTCGTGGGAAGAGGTCGACTCGCCCATCATATCCTCCCTTATGCGCCGAAGCCTTTTCGGCCGGCTCCGTTGTTTCATGCTCCCACTACAATCCAATTAGCGCAAGCGAGGAATAAGGGAGGCGCTTCCAAGACGCGCCAAAGCGGGTTAGAACGACTCTAATTCCAAAGAAGAAGGGTTTCTTGATGCGTCCCAGCAAGCGCGCGCCCGACGAGATGCGCTCCGTGAGCTTCGAGCGCGGCGTGGCCCGTTACGCCGAAGGCTCCTGTCTCGTGAAATTCGGCAATACGCATGTTTTGTGCGCCGCATCGCTGGAGGACAAGCCGCCGCCGTGGCTGCGCGGCCAGGGCCGCGGCTGGGTGACCGCGGAATATTCCATGCTGCCGCGCGCCACCCACACGCGCACGCGCCGCGAATCCAGCGCCGGCAAGCTCACCGGACGCACGCAGGAGATCCAGCGCCTCATCGGCCGCAGCCTGCGCGCCGTGACCAATCTCCCCGCGATCGGCGAGCGTCAGATCGTGCTCGATTGCGATGTGATTCAGGCCGACGGCGGCACGCGCACGGCGTCGATCACCGGCGCGTGGCTCGCGCTGCGCGACTGTTTCGAATGGATGCGGTCGCGCTCGATCATCAAGGAAAATCCGCTGCGCGATCACGTCGCGGCCGTCTCCTGCGGCATTTTCAACGGAACGCCGGTGATCGATCTCGATTACGCCGAGGACTCCACCGCGCAGACCGACGCCAATTTCGTCATCACCGGATCCGGCGGCCTCGTCGAGATTCAGGCCACGGCCGAAGTCGCGGTTTTCTCGCAGGACGAACTCGGCGCCATGCTCGCGATGGCGCAAAAGGGCGTCGCCGATCTCGTTGCGCTGCAACGGGCGGCGCTGGAGGCGAAATGACCCACCGCAGGATCGCCGGCAAGCTCGTCATCGCGACGCACAATCCCGGCAAGCTCTGGGAGCTCCAACAATTGCTCACGCCGCATGGCGTCGACGCCGTCTCCGCGGGCGAACTCGGCCTCGCCGAGCCCGAGGAGACGGAGACGACATTTCGCGGAAATGCGGCGCTGAAGGCGCGCGCGGCGGCGATGGCCTCGGGCCTGCCGGCCTTCGCCGACGACTCGGGCCTCTGCGTCGATGCGCTCAATGGCGCGCCGGGCGTCTATTCCGCGCGCTGGGCGGGCGAATCGAGAGACTTCAAGGCGGCCTGCGACCTCGTGCGCCGCCGGCTCGAGGAGCGCGGGGCGCCGCCGCCCTATCGCGCCAATTTCACCTGCGCGCTGGCGATCGTCTGGCCCGACGGCCACATCGAGGAGTTCGAGGGCCGCGTCGACGGCGCGCTCGTGTTTCCGCCCAAGGGCGACAAGGGCTTCGGTTACGATCCGATCTTCAAGCCGGACGAGCTCGACAAGACCTTCGGCGAGATGATGTCGGCCGAGAAGCACGCGCTGCCCGGCGATGGCTCGCGCGCCCTGTCGCATCGCGCGCGGGCGTTTCAGGCCATGGCGAAGGCCTGCCTGGACTGAGATAAAGCCGCGACATCAGCCCTTTCTCTTGGCTCCGGCCTGTGCGTTACTATCTCTCGGCTAGGAACAGCGCGAAAGCGCGCGCCGGGATGGAAACGCAAAGAAGGCCGCCGATGACCAAGCACGAGACTTTCGCCGCCTCGAAACCGCCCTTCGAGGCGCGTTACGGCAATTTCATCAATGGCGAATGGGCGGACGCGAAATCGGGCCGCACCTTCGACAACATCTCGCCCATCACCGGCCGGAAGGTGTGCGAGATTGCGCGCTCCGACAAGGACGACATCGAGGCCGCGCTCGACGCCGCCCATGCCGCCAGGACCGCCTGGGGCGCCACGAGCGCCGCCGAGCGCGCGCGCCTTCTCAACAAGATCGCCGACCGCATGGAGGAAAATCTCGAGCGTCTCGCCGTCGCCGAGACCTGGGACAATGGCAAGCCGATCCGCGAGACCATGGCCGCCGACGTGCCGCTCGCCATCGATCATTTCCGATATTTCGCGGGCGCCGTGCGCGCGCAGGAAGGCGGCATTTCCGAGATCGACCACGACACCGTCGCCTATCATTTCCATGAGCCGCTCGGCGTCGTCGGCCAGATCATTCCATGGAACTTCCCGCTTCTGATGGCGGCCTGGAAACTCGCGCCCGCGCTCGCCGCCGGCAATTGCGTCGTGATCAAGCCCGCCGAGCAGACGCCCGCGAGCATTCTCGTCTGGGCGCAGATCGTCGGCGACCTTCTGCCGAAAGGCGTGCTCAACATCGTCAACGGCTTCGGCCTCGAAGCCGGCAAGCCACTCGCCTCGTCGAACCGCATCGCCAAGATCGCCTTCACCGGCGAGACGACGACGGGCCGGCTCATCATGCAATACGCCAGCCAGACGCTGATCCCGGTGACGCTCGAACTCGGCGGCAAATCTCCCAACATCTTCTTCGAGGACGTGGCGCGCGACGACGACGACTTCTTCGACAAGGCGGTCGAGGGCTTCGTGATGTTCGCGCTCAATCAGGGCGAGGTCTGCACCTGCCCGAGCCGCGCGCTCGTCCACGAAAAGATCTACGACCGCTTCATGGCGCGCGCGCTCGAACGGGTCGCGGCGATCAAACAGGGTAACCCGCTCGATCCCGAAACGATGATCGGCGCGCAGGCGTCTTCCGAGCAGCTCGAAAAGATCCTGAGCTACATCGACATCGGCAAGCAGGAAGGCGCAAAGGTGCTCGCGGGCGGCGAGCGCAACATGCTCGACGGCGATCTTGCCGGCGGTTTCTACGTGAAGCCGACTGTCTTGCAAGGCCACAACCGCATGCGCGTCTTCCAGGAGGAGATCTTCGGCCCCGTCGTGTCGGTGACGACGTTCAAGGATGACGAGGACGCCCTGCAGATCGCCAATGACACGCTCTACGGATTGGGCGCCGGAGTGTGGAGCCGCGACATCAATCGCTGCTACCGTTTCGGCCGCGCGATTCAGGCCGGTCGCGTCTGGACCAACTGCTATCACGCCTATCCGGCGCACGCCGCTTTCGGCGGCTACAAGCAATCCGGCATCGGGCGCGAGAATCACAAGATGATGCTCAATCATTACCAGCAGACCAAGAACATGCTGGTGAGCTACAGCCCGAAGAAGCTGGGGTTCTTCTAAAGGCCCCTCCCAACCCTCCCCCGCGTCGCGGGAGAGGGAGCTTTATAGAGAATGCGGATCGTGAGCGTCCCTTCTCCCGCCAAGCGGAGGCGGGACAGGGAGGGGGTCTTGGAGGACACAACGGGTAAGCCGATGCGCGTAACAGCGACGGAAGCCGCCCTCGACTTCGTCGCGCGTCTGCGCGCCGAGCATGGCGACATCCTCTTTCACCAGTCGGGGGGCTGCTGCGACGGCTCGGCGCCCATGTGCTATCCGCGCGGCGACTTTCTCACGGGCGACAACGACGTGCTGCTCGGCGAGATCGGCGGCGCGCCCTTCTACATTGGCGCGGCGCAGTTCGATTACTGGAAACACACCCAGCTCATCATCGACGTGGTGCCGGGACAGGGCGGCATGTTCTCGCTCGACAATGGCACGGGCAGGCGCTTCCTCACGCGCTCGCGTCTCTTCGACGACGCCGAACTCGCGGCGCTTACGACATGATCCGCTTTGCAGTGCGCCGATGCAGCCTCGGCCTCGCGCTCGTCGCGACGAATGAGAAGGGCGTCTGCGCCATCCTGCTCGGCGACGAAGAAGAGGCGCTGCGGGAGGAACTGCGCCGCCGCTTTCCAAGAGCCCAGCTTACGGAAACGGAGCAGGATCAAGAGGGCTTCGTCGCCGCCGCGCTCGCCCTTCTGGAAGCGCCGGCCTCGCGCCCCGAATTTCCGTTCGATGCGCGCGGCACCGAGTTTCAGCGTCGCGTCTGGGCGGCGCTGCGCGACATTCCGCCGGGCGAGACGGCGAGCTATGCGGAGATCGCCCGGCGCATCGGCGCGCCGACGGCGACGCGCGCCGTCGCCGGCGCCTGCGGCGCCAATCCGATCGCCGTCGCCATCCCCTGCCATCGCATCCTGCGCAGCGACGGCCAGCTCTCGGGCTATCGCTGGGGCGTCGCCCGCAAGCGCGCGCTGCTGGCTCGCGAAAGGCGCGCGCCAGAGGCCTGAAACCTCCAGCCAGACACAAGCGGGCGCGCCTAGCTTGGCCTCATTCGATCATGTGAGGCCGAATATGGAGCCAGTGTATCTCTTCAAACTCATTGACCAGCAGAAGAGCTGGCTGTCGACCCGGCAATCGCTCGTCGCGCAGAATGTCGCCAACGCCAATACGCCCGGCTACAAGGCGCTCGACACATTGCCCTTCGAGCGCGTGATGGAGCGCAGCGCGCTCGAAATGGCGGGCTCCTCTCCCCTGCACATGCGTCCCTCCCCGAGCGAGGCCATGGCCGCCGCGGCGAAGCCGGCGGAAACCTGGGAGACGACGATCTCCGGCAATACCGTCTCGCCCGAGCAGGAGATGATCAAGGCCGGCGAAATCCGCGGCGCCTTCACGCTCGACACCAATCTCATGCGCAGCTTCCACACAATGTGGATGTCGGTGGCGCGGCCATGATCGATCCGCTCGACGCGTCCCTCAAGATCGCCGCCTCCGGCCTCGCCGCCCAGTCCGCGAGACTGCGCGTCGTCTCCGAAAACATGGCGAACGCACAGTCCACGGGAAAAACCGCCGGGGCCGATCCTTACCGGCGCAAGACCGTCTCCTTCGCCAATGAACTCGACCGCGCGAATGGCGTCAATCTCGTGAAGATCAACGCCATCGGGACCGATCCGAGCCCTTTCGCGATCGAGCGCGATCCCGGCAATCCCGCGGCCGACGCCAATGGCGACGTCAAGCGGCCCAATGTGAACATGCTTCTCGAGATGGGCGATCTGCGCGAAGCCAATCGCGCCTATGAGGCCGATCTGCAAATCATGAAACAGACGCGCGACCTCGTCGCGATGACCGTCGATCTTCTGAAAGGCGCCTGATGCTTCCTCTGACCTCCATCGCGGCCGCCGCTGTCGGCCCGCTCGCGGAAACGGCGGCGACCGCCCTCGCCCAGCCCCCCCGCCCGGCCGCCACGGCCGAGGCCGCCGGCGCCTCCTTCGGCGAGGTGTTGCAGCAATACGCCGCGCAGACCGTCGACTCGCTGAAGACTGGCGAAGCGGCGGCCATCGCCGGCGTCGACGGCAAGGCGTCCCTGCAGAAGGTCGTCGGCGCGGTGATGCAGGCCGAGCGCGATCTGCACACGGCGATCGCGCTGCGCGACAAGGCGGTTTCCGCCTATCAGGAAATCAGCCGCATGGCGATCTGAGGGAGCACGCGTCTTGAGAGCACTCGCCATCGCTGCGACGGGCATGAGCGCGCAGCAGCAAAACATCGAAGTCATTTCCCACAACATCGCCAACATCAACACAACGGGATTCAAGCGCGCGCGCGCCGAATTCACCGATCTGCTCTATCAGACGGAACGTCTCCAGGGCGTCTCCAACCGCGGCCGCGACGCCACCGTGCCGCAGGGCTCGCAGTTCGGCCTCGGCGTGCGCACCGCCGCCGTGCGCAGCCTGCAACAGCAGGGCGCCATGAGCAACACCGGCAATCCGTACGATCTGAGCCTCAACGGGCGCGGCTGGTTTCAGATCCTCGGCGCCGACAACGAGACCGTCTATACGCGCGCCGGCTCCTTCAGCACCAACGCCAATGGCGAACTCGTCACGGTGGACGGCTATCAGCTTTCCCCGACGATCACGGCGCCAAACAACGCGCTGAGCGTCTCGATCAGCCAGACCGGCGTCGTCTCCGCCATGATCGCGGGACAAACCAATCCGCAGCAGCTTGGCCAGATCACCATCGCGACCTTCCCCAATGACGCGGGTCTCGAGGCGCTCGGCGGCAATCTCTTCCGCCAGACCGCGGCCTCGGGCCAGCCCATCGTCGGCGTGCCCGGCGATCCGGGCTTCGGCGTCGTCAACCAGGGCTATCTCGAAAGCTCCAACGTCGATCCGGTGAAGGAGCTCGTCAATCTCATCGCGGCGCAGCGCGCTTTCGAACTCAACTCGAAGGTCATTCAGGCCGCCGATGAAATGGCCGGCACGATTTCGAAAGGCATCAGATGACCCTTTCCCGCTGTCTGCTCGCCGCTTTGCTCGCGACCGGCGCCGGCGTCGCGCAGGCGCAGGAGAGTTTTCCCGTCGCGCGCGTCACGATCTATCCCGGCGACGCCATCACCGAACAGATGCTCGACGCGCGCGTGGGCGCCGTCGCGCCGGAGTCGCAAGGCTTCTACATGCGCACGCGCGAGGGGCTCGTCGGCAAGGTCGCGCGCCGCACGCTGTTGCCGGGGCAGCCCATCCCGGTCATCGCCATCGACAATCCGCGCCTCGTCGCCGTCGGCGCGCAGGTCAAGATCGTCTATGCCGAGGGCGGCCTGCATATCGTGGCCTATGGAATCGCGCAGCAGGCCGGAGGCGTCGGCGACGTAATCCGCATTCGCAATCAGGACAGCGGCCTCTTCCTTTCGGGCCGCGTGCAAAGCGACGGCTCCGTGCGCGTCGGCGAGGGCTGACGATATGCGGCGCTTCGTCGTCCTCGCGGCCTTGCTGCTCTTCGCGCCCGCCGCAGAGGCGGACGTGCGCATCAAGGACATCACATCGCCGGTCGGGCCGCGCGACTATCAGCTCGTCGGCTACGGCCTCGTCATCGGCCTGCAGGGCACGGGCGACACGATGCGCAACGCGCCCTTCACGGAGCAGTCGACCTCCGCGCTGCTCGACCGCATGGGCGTCAATGTGCGCCCCAACAACAGCATGCGCACGCGCAACGTCGCCGCCGTCATGGTGACGGCCTCGCTGCCGCCCTTCACGAGCTGGGGCACCACGATCGACGTCACCGTCTCCTCCATGGGCGACGCCACCTCGCTGATGGGCGGCACGCTGGTGCTGACCTCGCTCACGGGACTGGACGGCGCCGTTTACGCCATTGCGCAGGGGCCGATCGCGGTCTCGGGCTTCGCCGCGCAGGGCCAGAACGAATCGCTGACCCATGGCGTCGCGACGGTCGGGCGCATTCCCAATGGCGCGACGATCGAGCGCGAGCCGCCGCGCCCCACGGCCGGCGAGGACGGCCCGCTGGTCCTGCAATTGCGAAATCCGGATTACGCGACTTCCGTGCGCGTCGCCGACGCCGTCAACAAATTCACCCGCCAGCGCTACAAGTCCGCGCTGGCGCAGGAGCGCGACGACCGCAGCGTGCTGCTGACGCTGCCGAGAGGCGCCCATGCGACGCGCTTTCTGGCGGAGGTCGGAGATTTGCGGGTGCCGGTCGAAACGCCCGCGCGCGTCATCATCGACGAGCGTACGGGCACGGTCGTCATCGGCGCCGACGTGCAGATTTCTCCCGTCGCCGTCACACAGGGCGGCCTCACAGTGCGCATCACGGAAACGCCGGAGGTCTCCCAGCCCGCGCCTTTCTCAAACGGCCGCACGACCGTCACGAGCCAGACCACGATTTCCGCCGCCGAACCGGCGGGTCAGGTCGCCATGCTGGCGGGCGCCTCGCTGAAACAGCTGGTGAAAGGACTGAACGAAATCGGGCTCAAACCCACCGGGATCATTTCGATCCTGCAGGCGATCAAGAGCGCCGGGGCGCTGCAGGCCGATCTCCTGATCCAGTGACGGCCCCGCAAAACGAAAGAAGCCCGGCGAATCGCCGGGCTTCTTCCTCGCTATTGAAAACGACGAGGCTGGAGCGTCGTTTATCAATATTTCGCGACGACCGGAGCGGGAGCGCCCCAGTTGAAGTGATAGTTCACGCCAGCGCGAACGATGTTGCCGTTGAGGCGCGCACGCACCTGGCCGCCGAACAGGGCGCCGCCGTTGCCGCCGAAGGCGCCCGGGAAGTTCGGGTCGAACGACGCCAGGGCGAAGTTCTGCGTGACCGTGCCGAGA
>RXIY01000015.1 GCA_003963405.1 Hyphomicrobiales bacterium | reverse complement strand
ATACATGGCCATCATCTCGCCGGACATTACAATGTAGATTTCCTGCGCCTTGTTCTCGCGGATCGGCATGGCGAAGCCGCCGCAGACGACGTCGCCGAGCACGTCGTAGGACACATAGTCAATGTCCTCGTAAGCGCCATTTTCTTCGAGGAAGTTGATCGAGGTGATGACGCCGCGGCCAGCGCAGCCGACGCCCGGCTCCGGACCGCCCGACTCGACGCAGCGAATGTCGCGATACCCAACCTTCATCACTTCTTCGATCTCAAGGTCCTCCACGCTGCCGGCATTCGCGGCGAGGCTCAAAATGGTGTCCTGAGCCTTGGCGTGCAGAATGAGGCGCGTCGAGTCGGCCTTCGGGTCGCAGCCGACGATTAGAATGCGATGACCCATTTCGGCCAACGCCGCGAGAGTATTCTGGGACGTCGTCGACTTGCCGATGCCCCCTTTGCCATAAAATGCGATTTGCCGTAGTGACGACATGTCTGTCTCCTGTTGAGCCCTTCGACTTCCACCCAGACGCGATGCTGGGCAGTTCCTATAGGTGAGAAACTAGTCGCGGGTTACGGGAAGGAACACATCGCTCGTCGTAGCGTAGGCGTGCGCTCAGCCCTCACTCGCATCAGCCTAAAAGCAACCCCCATGCCAGCCCGACGATCCCAAACAAGGTGTTGTTTTTATTGAATTTGACCAATCTTTAGGCTGATGGCATATTAAGATTTACATGTGAGAGAAGCCGACAGTCCCGACATTTGTTCAGAACAGAACATCCCGCCCGCGCTCTCGCATCCTCGCCACATGGAACAGGGATTGCTTCTTGACTGCGCAGATCATTAGCTTGCGTAAGTGGAAAGGAGCAGGGATGCAAATTGGCGTCGAGACCGCAAAGGCGGTCGATCAGCGGCGGGTGTTCGTCCTCGACGAGGATGAGATCGTGCGCGCCGCGCTTCAGTTCATGCTGCATGACGAGATCGAAACCCACGAAATCGCCAGCATCGAAGAAGCCTATGAGAAAGGCGTCGGCTGGTTGAAGCCGGATGTCGTTTTGCTCGGCGCGTCCTTTCTGAAGAGTAAGGGCCTCCCGGTCCTCGTCGATTTAGCGGAGCGTTTCGGCGGCGTGCGCATATTGATTGTCTGCGATAAGGCCGACGAGGCGCTCGCCGTCGACGCCATGAAGCATGGCGCGCATGGAACATTGGTGAAACCGTTAAAGATCGAAAGTGTGCGGCAAAAGGTTGACACCGTGCTTGGGCGCGGCGGCGCCAAGCCGCTCGTGCAATTGGGGCTGCTTTAGTCATTACACGCCGGCAACTTAGTCGGCGGGGTTCGATGGAGTGATGGCGTGACCTCGCAGCTGGCCCAATGGTTGACGGCGCAAGGCTTTGGGACGCCAGGCGTAAACTCCGCTGGCGCCGATGGGCTCACGCCGCTCCTCAGAGCCGCGGCCGAGGCGAACGTCCCGATTTTGCGTGAGATCATCGCGGAGGGCGCAGATCTCGACGCCACGACGCGTGACGGCAACAACGCGATATGGTTGGCTTGTAAGCACGACGCAGTGGAGGCGATCGAAGCGCTCTCCGCCGCCGGGGCCAATGTTCACCATCGCAACCCCGACGGCTCGACGGCGCTGATTTATGCTGCTTCCGCTGGCAAACCCGCGGTCGTCGCGCTGTTGCTCGCCCTGGGCGCCGATCCTCTGCAGGAGAACGTCGACGGATTTTCGGCGCTCGAACTTGCGGCGAACATCGAATGCCTGCAGTTGTTGCGCGCGGCGGCTCGTCATCGCCGCGATCAGCTCAAAGTTGAAGGATGGCTCGAAACATGACAACGATCGACGAGATCATCGAAAACTTCTCCCTCCTCGAGGATTGGGAGGACCGCTACCGTTATGTCATCGAACTCGGCAAAATGCTCGAGCCGCTTCCCGACGCCTTGAAGACGGATCAAAATAAGGTCTCGGGCTGCGCCAGCCAGGTCTGGCTGTCGACAACAACGATCTCCCATGCAATCGACGGTGAACCGGTGTTGATGATCCACGGCGACAGCGACGCGCATATCGTGCGGGGCCTCGTCGCGATCTTGCTGGCGCTTTGCTCGGGCAAGACCGCGCAGGACATCCTCGAGGCCGATCCGGTAGCGCTGTTTGAACGCCTCGGCCTGCGCGAACATTTGACGCCGCAACGCTCCAATGGCTTCAAATCGATGGTCGGGCGGATCCGCGCGGAGGCGCGCGAGATGCTCGCAACTTCCAGCGCGGTATCCTAAAGTCATGGACCGTCGCCGACGGTAGCCTGACGGCCGTCAGCGCGACAGGATCATCACCAGACGATCGACGCGATTGCCGCCCTTGAGATGCGATGCGTAAATTTCGTCGATGTCCTCAGGCGTCGTGGGGCGATACCAAACGCCTTCCGGATAGACCACCATCAACGGCCCGGCCGAACAAAATCCCATGCAGCCAGCGCTCGTGAAGCCGATCTCGCCGCCCCCGTCGGCCTCGACCAATTTGCCGAGTCGATCCCAGAGAGGCTGGGCGCCGGCCGCGCCGCAGCTGCCGCGCGGATGGTTCGGGGGCCGTTGCGTGAAACAAGCGAAGACATGCCGCTTGTAGAGTTGGGGCAACTCAAACTCCTCTTCCTGTGTGTCCGACATACTGCACCAAGCCTTTGTGATGATTCTCACACGGCCTTGCTCCAACAAGGCTCCGCGTATTCAAATAGACCAACGGCGACGTCGTTGGCGTTCGGAACGCTTGCAAATTTCGGTCCATTGCGCCGTCGCCGCCTGGCGCCTTACTTGCTGGCTGACTGCAGAAGTCGAGAATGCGGGTCACGCAACCATGCAGGAATCTCACATGGCACCACAAATCGAAATGACAGAGCTTTCCGAGCCGAAGTCCCCCGTCAGCCGGACCGATTCATCACCGGAAGCACAGTCGCTTTACGATGAGATTGTCGCGGCGCTGCGAACGGTTTTCGACCCCGAAATCCCCGTGAATATTTACGATTTGGGATTGATCTACCGGATCGACGTCATCAACAGACGCGACATCGACATCGACATGACGCTGACGGCGCCGGGTTGTCCGGTCGCCGGCGAAATGGTTGGGATGACGAAGAAGGCCGTCGATGCGGTCGGCGGCGTCGCCAGCGTAAGAATCAATCTCGTGTTCGATCCTCCGTGGCATCAGAGCATGATGTCCGACGAAGCCAAGCTGGAATTGGGATTCTTTGACTCGTAAGTCGAGGGGGCCCGACGGGCGGAAGCTTCGAACGATGCGTCTCATAAATACAGGCATGATATTCGCAACGGCGTGTATTGGCGTGAGATGACTCCGCCGTCTCTCATTGAGAGCTTTCGCCACCTGCCTGGATATCGAGGCCGTCATGATCGAACTTACTTCCGGCGACGGACATAGTTTTTCCGCCTACCGCGCCGAACCTACTGAACCTCCGAAGGGCGCCGTCGTCGTGCTGCCGGACGTCTATGGGGTCACGCCACATTTGCAAAAGGAAGTCGACAGCTTCGCTGCTCAGGGCTATGTCGCGATCGCGCCGGCGCTCGTTGCTCAGGACGGCGAGAACGACGGCGCTTCCGTCACGACGGCCTTGCAAGAGGTTCAGGCCGCCGTCGACGCCGTAAAGAGCGCCGGCAAGGTGGCGATCGTCGGCTATGATTGGGGCGGCTATCTCGCCTATGTCTCGGCCAATCGTCTCAGCGACGTCGCCTGCGCGATCAGCTATTATCCAGCCGGGATTTCAGAGGAACGTTGGGTGAAGCGGAAAATTCCCACGCTGCTGCACCTGCCTGAGAACGACCCGTCATTGCCGTTGGAAGAAATCGTCCAGTTCCGCGCCCAGCGTCCCGACGTCAGCGCCTTCTCCTATCCGGACGCCCGCAACGGCTTTAATTTCGACGCCGCGGAGAGCTTCAACGAAGCTGCTGCGCAGTCGGCGCGCGAGCGCACTTTGTTTTGGATCTCGCAATATGTCGAGGGCCAGAAGCCGATCGCGTTGAAGAACTCCGGCTCCTATGCACAGGCTAAGGTTGAAAAGAAAAAGAAAAAGAGCGGTGGCGACGACATGGGTCCGCCCGACGCGTGAGGCTGCGCTTCGCCACGAGGCGCTTTGACTCATGTGGCGACACTGTTCAACCTTTTCCGCACTCAGCATGCTCTCGCGGGTGAGCACATCACGTTAAGGCTTCTCGAGACGTCAAGGCTTCTTGAGATAGTCAAACGCCCCGACCGTTTCCTCTCCTGCCCTGGGGGGAGGAAACGAGGGGTTCCAAATTCGGTCTATTGAGCGCGATCCCTCAAACCCGTCGCGCCAGCGAGCGCAAATAGCCTTGCATGTCTTCGCCGAGCTCCATGTCGACCGCCGGCGCCATTTTAAGCAAAAGGTTGGCGATGAAGGCTTCGTCGTTGCGAGGTTCGTCCAAAACTTGGCGCAGCACCGGCACATTGTCCTCGATGTGATGCAGGAAGGCGACGCCCTTCTCCAACACCTCCGTCCAGCGCTCGCGATGCCATTTGGCCAGCGGGAACATGATCTCGCGCACGAAATTGGACTTGCGCGCCTTTTCGAAGAAGCGCAGCCCCGCATTCCAATACTCCTTGGCGCGCAGCGGCGGCGGCGGCAAATCCGCGAGAAGCATCTTTTTGCCGGCCTGCCCAACGAAATCGTCAAGCGTCACCGGGGCGTCGATTTGCCCGCGAAAATTCCATAGGGCGTTGAAGCCTGGAAACTCCTTGCCGAAAGGTTCGATCAAGGCGCTCTCGACCTTGTCCACGGCGGCTTTGTCGCCCTTCAAGGCGGCGGTCATGCAGAAGGCGAAGATGGCGTCATTGGCCACGCTGGTCACGGCGTCGCTCTTCAACTGTCTTTCACCGAGCTTCGGCGTCACCCCATCCGAAGGGGCCGTCGCCTCGCCGGCGCGCTGCGCCGTGATAAATGCGGTGATCTCCAGCCAGGGCAAGAAATTCGCGAGGAAAGCATCGGGATCGACATTGACGATCGCCAAATTCATCGGCTTCTTGCGCAGCTGCAATTCCGTCATGTCGGTCATTCTATATCCTCTCCTGGATCGCGACGCATATCTTTCGCTTGCCTCAGTCAGACGTGATCATGACCTCTGGAGCGTCGTCCGGCTCTTCGAGCCCCAGCCCGTCTTCCTCCGCGAGCTGCACGCCTGTGAGGCAAAGGTCGCCGTCGTCGATGACGATGTCGATGGATTTCAGCTTCTTGCCTTGGCAGGGCCCGATGAAGCAATGTCCCGTGTCGAGATCGAACTGCGCCTGATGATGGGCGCAGGTGAGGAAATTCCCCTCTTCGTCGAGAAAATGCCCTGCCTCCGCGTCGAGACGCTCGCCCTTGTGCGGACAGGCGTTCTCGAAGCCATAAAAATTATTCCCCTTGCGCGTTATCAAGATGGGCCAAGGCTTCGGCTCGCCGGTCTCCTCAATTCGCATCAGCACAAATCCGGTGGCGTCGCCGTCCTCGATCTCGCCTGTCTGACAAATTGCGTAGAGTTCGTTCATCCACCGCCTCCTCGTTTGGCGCGCGGCTTGCAAAACCATGTTGCCTCACCGACGCAGGCATTCTACCGGTGCAAATGGCGAGCCATGCGTTGCGCGCCTGAAGTGAAGATTGAAGCCCGTTCGAAGTTTGAGCCCCAGATCCGGCTAATAAGGGAGCTACGATCATGAGCGTCATCGAACATGATTTCGGATTGGCAAACCGCTTGACCGAGCGGCGCTTCGGCAAATTGCTGGAGCTGGACGCGCTGCATGAGGCGAATATTCGCGCGAATCCGTTGCCCTATCTCGAACGCGCCAGCGAACGCATCTTCCGCTTGCAAGCGGCAATGTTTGAAGCGATTCAGGCCGCCAAGCCGCCCACATCCGGCGCGGCGCCGGGCGTGGAGAATGTCCTGGTCGACAAGGCGGAGTATCAGCGCCTCATGACCTGTCTCGCCTTGTTAGAAAAAGCTTACGCCGATTATGCAGCGCTTGACGAGGAGACCTAGCAGGCTGTTGAAAAACCCCTCGCTCTGGCGACGCTGATGTGATTCCGTTCTCTTCAGGCAAGGGGGGAGCGTGGAATGCGTGGCGGAGACGAGCGGTCTGGGGCGCTGTTCAGCTATGTGGACATGGAGGCGCGTGTTCCGTAGTCGCATCCCTTGCGGGTCATCCGCGACTTTGTGAACGAGGCGCTCGCCGCCCTGTCGGGAGATTTTTCGGCGCTCTACGCCTCGACAGGCCGGCCGTCCATCCCGCCGGAGAAGCTTTTGCGCGCCATGCTGCTGCAAGCCTTCTACTCGATCCGCTCGGAG
>RXIY01000001.1 GCA_003963405.1 Hyphomicrobiales bacterium | reverse complement strand
CAGCCCGGTAGCTCGTCAGGCTCATAACCTGAAGGTCGCAGGTTCAAATCCTGCCCCCGCATCCAAGGACTTCAAAAATTAGCAAAAAATCCAAAAATAGACGGCGGACCATCCGCCAAGCATCGCCGCAGCGCGCGCGAAAGCATGTTTCCCCTGCGAGGCTTCCCGCGCTTCAATTATTGACCAGTGTTCGCACGCTCCCAACCGCGCAGGATGAAATTCATCCTGCGCTTCCAAGGAGACGCGCGACGCAGCTTCCCAGCGATGGGCGCCACGGGGGTAATCGTAGCCCGTAGCGCGCGATGAGCTTTCCATTATCCAGCCGCGAATTCGCCGGCCGTCGTGCGGGCGTCGGGTAATCGGCTGTGGTGATGTGCTTGACGTGGACGGGACGGCGTCCGCGCCGCTCCGCCTCGGCGAAGGTCGCCTCCGCGACGTCGGCCCAACTCGCCTCGCCTGCGCCGGAGAGATGAAAAACGCCCCGCAAATCTGGCGCAGGGTCGTCGACCAGGCGACGGGCAAGGATGAAAATCGCATCGGCGATGTCGATCGCGCTCGTGGGATTGCCGATCTGGTCGGCGACGACCGAGATTTCGTCGCGCGTTTCTCCGAGGCGCAGCATGGTTTTGACGAAATTCACTCCGAAAGGGCTGTAGACCCAGGCCGTTCGCAAAATGACGTGATTGTCATGGGCTGCGGCGATCCCTTGCTCGCCCGCCAGCTTGGAGCGCCCGTAGGCGCTCGTCGGCCCCGTGGGGTCGTCCTCGCGATAGGGGCGGTCCAAGGTGCCATCGAAAACGTAATCGGTCGACAGATGAAGCAGCGGCACATTCAGCTCGGCCGCCGCCTCGGCGACGTGAGCGGCGCCCGCGCCATTGATGCGCATGGCGATCTCCGCTTCGCTCTCAGCCTTGTCCACGGCCGTATAGGCGGCCGCATTGACGATGGCGTCGCAGCGGGCATGACGCAGGCCCGCGAGAACGGCGTTCCGCAGGCCGAGATCCAGCTGAGGGCGTCCCAGCGCCGTGATTTCAATGTCCTTCGCCGCGCGCTCGATCAGGGCGCTGACGACCTGGCCGGTGAGGCCGGTGACGGCGATTCGCAAAGTCATGACGCGCCTTTGTCCGGATGACGACTGGCGCAAAGTCTATCCCTTGCCGCTTGGTCGCGGCAAGGCGCGCGGGATTAAGCCTGGCCGCCAGCCTATTGCTTCATGAGCATGCGCCCGATCTCCGGAAGACAGGAGCCGCAATTCGTTCCCGCGCGCAGCATCCGGCCGATCTCTGCGGCGCTCTTGCAGCCCGTGGCTATGGCGGCTTTGATTTCTTTTTCGCTCACGCCAAAGCAGGCGCAGACGGCGTGACCTCCCGGCGCGTCGCGCGGCTCCTGACCATCGGACAGCAGCATGAAACGCTGCGAGGCGCTCATCCCCTCGATCGCGTTCAAATCAAACCCCGCGTCCGCTGCCGGCGCCGAGGGTCCAAGTGACAGGAACAATTCGGCGCGGTCGGCCAGAAAGGCCGCGGCGCGCAAAATTCCCCTGGCCTCATCGCTATATTCGATAACGTCCCGGGAGCAATTGCTTCGCATGAAGGCGAGCCAGAAGGCGCAGTCTTCGTCGCCTGCGACACGGTAACCGACGCCCCCCGCCACGGCGATGCGCGCCCACCAGATATTTCGAGGCAGCGCCAGCGGCTGCCGCGCCAGCAGGACGCCCTGGCGCGCAAATGCGCCGGGGGCGACCGCCGCCGGCGTCGCTTTCGATTCGGGCTGTCCGGAAAAAGGATCGACGCACGGCCGCACGAGCGCGCCGATCCGCGCCTGAGCGGATGTTTCGTCGGTCCAGTGAATCGGCGCAAATATCTGCCCGCTGGGCTGGCGCTCGGTCACGATCGCCCGCAAAACGCAGAAACCATGCTCAGTGGAGACGCGCGCAAAGCCGTGATCTTCGACGCCGAGAAGCCGTGCGTCGCCCGGATTGATTTCGACGAAGGGCTCGGGGGCGTGGCGGGCGAGGCGAGGACTCCTCCCCGTGCGGGTCATCGTATGCCATTGGTCGCGCACGCGCCCGGTGTTGAGCCGCATCGGAAATTCGGGGCTTGGCGCAGAGGCCAGCGCGGGGGGCGCGAGCGTGACGAACCGCGCGCGCCCATCCGGGGTATAAAACGGGCCCTTGTCGAAAAGCCGCGCGCGCCCGACCCTTTCGCCCGGCCCGATGGGCCATTGCGTCGGCTCCAAAGTATCGTAGCCGTCGTCGCTCAAATGGGCGAGGGCGCCGATGTCGAAGTCGCGCGCCCCCTCGTTCTCGAAAGCGGAAAGGGCGGCATGTTCGCGAAAGACGTGCGCCGCCGAGTGAAAGTCGAAGCCCGGAAAACCGAGCCTGCGGGCAAAACCGGCGAAGATCGCCCAATCGGCTCGCGTCTCTCCGGGCGCGGAAAGGAAGGGGCGCTGCCGGGAAATCCGGCGCTCCGAATTCGTCACCGTTCCATTTTTCTCGCCCCAGGCGTGGGCGGGGAGCAGAATATGCGCGCCGCTGTTGATCGTGTCGTTGGATGCCACATTGTCGGAAACGACGAGGAGATCGAGCGTTCCCAATGCCGCGCGCGCGGCGTCTGCGTCCGGCAGCGAGGCCGCCGGATTTGCGCCCGCGATCCAAAGCGCCTTGATCTCTCGCCGCGCGATCGCCTCGAACATCTCGACGGCCTTGCGTCCCTCCCGTTCGGCCATCCGTGGCGCCCGCCAGAACCGTCGAACCCGGTCGACGCTCTCGGGCTCGAACCCCATATGGGCCGCGAGGCTGTTCGCGAGGCCGCCCACCTCGCGACCGCCCATGGCGTTCGGCTGACCCGTGAGCGAAAAGGGCGACGCTCCGACTTTTCCGATGCGGCCGGCGGCGAGGTGGCAATTGACGATGGCGTTGACCTTGTCTGTTCCCTGCGCCGACTGGTTCACGCCCTGAGAGAAGGCGGTGACCACGCGCGACGTCTGCGCGAACATCTCGAAAAAGACCGCAACGTCGGTTTCGTGCAGGCCGGCCGCGGCCGCTGTCGCCGCGACCGTCGGAGAGATGCCTCGCGCCTGCTCGAGAACCGCCTGGAAGCCGTCGGTGCGCCGCTCGATGAAATCCTCGTCGAGGGCTCCGTTTTTCGCAAGATGGACAAGCAGGCCGCAAAACAGCGCCTGATCCGCGCCCGGCGCGATCTGAAGAAAAAGATCGGCGCTTTCCGCCGTCGCCGTTCGGCGTGTGTCGATGACGACGAGGCGGGCGCCCCGCGCGTCGCGATTTCGCAACATTCTTTGGAAGAGGACGGGGTGGCACCACGCGGCGTTCGACCCCACGAGCACGATCAGATCCGCAGCGTCGAGATCCTCGTAGCAGGCGGGCACGGCGTCCGCGCCAAAGGCGCGCTTTTGTCCCGCGACCGCGGACGCCATACAGAGTCTCGAATTGGTGTCGACATTCGCCGAACCGATGAAGCCTTTCATCAGCTTGTTGGCGACATAGTAATCTTCCGTGAGCAGTTGACCGGAGAGATAAAAGGCGACGGCGTCGGGCCCATGGCGATCGATGATGCGCCTGAATTCCCCGGCTGCGGCGTCGAGAGCGCTCTCCCAGGACACCCGCTCGAAACGCCCATCCCCAAGCCGCCGCATGGGATGCAGCAGGCGACCCTCGAGGCCGAGCGTTTCCCCCAGAGCGGCCCCTTTGGAACACAGGCGCCCGAAATTCGACGGATGGGACGGATCGCCGGAGACGTCGCCGCCGCCCGCGTCATTGGCGGATGCAAGGACGCCGCATCCCACGCCGCAATAAGGGCAGGTCGTTCGCGTCGCCGTCGCGCGGGGCGAGAGCGCAGGGGGCTCCGCGCCGGCGCCGAAGATTGAAACTACGTCGAGCATCGGACTTCCCTCAATAAACGTCCTGCTGGTAGCGGCCGGATTTCTTCAGTCCCGCCACGAAAGCGATCGCCTCGTCCACGCTGCGCGCGCCATATTCGGCGACGATGTCGACGAGCGCCCTCTCCACGTCCTTGGCCATGCGTTGCGCGTCGCCGCAGACATAGAAATGCGCACCCTCGGCGAGCCAGGCCCAAAGCTCGCGGCCCGCCTGGCGCATGCGATCCTGGACGTAGAATTTTTCTCCGCCGTCGCGCGACCAGGCGAGTGACAGCCGCGTCAGCAGGCCAGTCGCCTTCATCGCGTCGAACTCCTCGGCGTAGAAGAAATCATGGGCGGCGCGCTGATGGCCGAAAAACAGCCAGTTCCGTCCTGTCGCGCCAGTCGCTGCGCGCTCCTGCAGAAAGGCGCGAAACGGCGCGACGCCCGTTCCGGGACCCACCATGATGATCGGTCTGGATCCCTCGCCGGGCAGCGCGAAGCCGTGCGCCGCCTGCACATAGACCGGCAGCGTCTCGCCGGGCGCGATCCGTTCGGCGAGGAAAGTGGAGGCGACGCCCAGCCGCTTGCGCTTGCCGACAACGTAACGAACGGCGTCGACCGTGAGCGACAGACGCCCCGGCGCGGCTTTCGGAGACGACGAGATCGAATAGAGGCGCGGCTGCAGCGGTTCGAGCGCCTCGACGAAGGCTTCGGGATGCGGCCGCGCGCCGGGAAATTTTTGCAGCGCCGCGAGCACGTCGAGCGTCGCGGCGTCGCCGTCGGGATCCTCGCCCTGCGCCAGACGCCGGGCCTTCTCGCGCTCCGCGCCGCCGGTGACGAAGGAAATGAGGTCGAACAGCGCGTCCGGCGCAGGCGAAAGCGACAGATCGGTCTGCAATGTCTCGCGCAGGGTCTTGCCGCGCACGGGCGTCACATGCGAGGCGCCGAGCATGGCGATGATCTGATCGACCAGGCCCAGATTGTTTTTCACGAAGACGCCGAAGCTGTCGCCCGCGGCGTAATCCAGCCCGCTCTCCGATATGTCGAAGTCGAGATGCCAGGTCTCTTTCTCGGAGCCCCCCTTGTTCAGCCGCCGCCGGGCGAGGAACGTCGCGGGGACGGGCGCGCCGCGCGAGCGCCCGGGCGCGCAGACCGGCGCGGCGTCCGGCTCGACGGCGGGGGCGGTCGTCGTGGCGGGCGCGTCGCGCATTTCTTCCGCGAGCGTTTTCAACATGCGCGCAGTCTCCTTGCCGCCCGGCGCGCAGAGATTGAGGCGCGCCTCTTTCCGCGACACGATCGCCTCGGCGTAGGCCTCGCAATTGTAACCGCATTGGCCGCAGTCCTGCTGCGCCATCGCGGCCATCAGACGCCTGCGCAAGGGCCGGCCGTCGGCGAGCTGCATGCGTTTGTCGAGGGCAAGCGTGGGATCGCGCCAGGGCGCCTCGCCGTCGTCATCGTCAGCGGCGGCGCCAGCCATGATGGCCTTTGCGCCTTCCGGGCTGAGCGGGGTGACGGCGGCGCCTTCCGGCGCCGCGAAGCCGGCGAAAAAGCCGTTGAGCCAGGCGCGCTGTTCGGTGGAGAAAGGCGCGGTTTCAGGAATGAGAAGGGCCGGCGGCGCAGTATGATTCATGCGGTCTCCTCTGCATCGGCGAGACGACGAATGGTCTCCGTTTCGACGCGTCGCGCGAAGGCGGCGAAATCCTCGGCCTCGCTCTCGCGATTTTTCCGATAGGCGCGAAGGAGGCTTGCGACGACGCGTGGGGCGTCCTCCGCGCGGATGTTGCGATAGAGTTCCCGGCCGATTGCGGCGTTCTCGGCGAAGCCGCCGCCGACGACGATATGATACCCTTCCACCGCATCGCCTTCGTCATTGATCGGAACGCGTGCGCCGATCAAGCCGATGTCGCCAATGTAATGCTGCGCGCAGGAGTGATGGCAGCCCGTGAGATGTATGTTCACCGGCGTATCGACGGGCGCCGCGCGCTCGCAGCAGTCGGCGATTTCCACGGCGTGGCGTTTCGTGTCCGCGGCGGCGAAACGGCAGCCGGAACTGCCCGTGCAGGCGACGAGGCCGGCCCGGATAGGCGACGCGCGCGTGTAGAGACCGAGCGCCTCGATCGCCGCCTCCGCCTGCGCGACCTTTTCCGCGCCGACGCCCGTCAGCAGCAAATTCTGCCAGACGGTGAGCCGCACGCCGCCGTCGCCATATTTCGCCGCCACATCGGCCAATCCCCTGGCCTGCGCGGGGGTCAGCCGGCCGGCCGGCAGGCCGACGCCAATCCACCGCAGGCCCGGCTGCTTTTGCTCGTGCACGCCGATATGCGCGCCGCGGCCCTGTCGCGGGCGCGGAAGGATCGCGCCAGCCGGGCTGCGCAAGAGCCTGCGTTCGAGTTTTTCCTCGACGGCCGCCAGGAATTTTTCGAAACCCCAGGCGTCCAGCAGATACTTCAGCCGCGCTCTGGCGCGGTTGGCGCGGTCGCCGTGGTCGATGAAGACGCGAAGAATTCTGTCCGCGACCTCGATCGCCTCGTCGGGCCGCACGATCACGCCCGTATCGCGCGCGAAATCCTTGTGCCCCGTGACGCCGCCGAGCGTCAGCCGGAAATAGACGCCGGGAGGCGCGTCATGGCCCGCCGCGATCTCAACGGCCTGAAATCCGATGTCGTTCGTGTCTTCCAGCGCGCCGATCAGGCCCGCCCCGTCGAAGGCGATGTTGAATTTGCGAGGCAGACCGAAGAGCGAGCGGTCATTGAGGATGTGATGGTGCATCGCGCGCGCATAAGGGCGCGTGTCGATCAGCTCCTGCGGATCGACGCCCGCGGTCGGGGTTCCCGTGATATTGCGGATATTGTCGGCGCCGGCGCCTTTCGACCAGAGGCCGAGATCCTGCACCGCCTCCACGACATTGACGGCGTCCGACGGCGCGATCTCGCGGATCTGAACATTGGCGCGCGTTGTCACATGCAGATAGCCGCCGCCGAAATTTTCCGAAAGACCGGCAAGTCCAGCCAGCTGCCAATGCGTCAGCGCGCCATTGGGAATGCGCAGCCGGCACATATAGGCGTCCTGCGCCGGAGCGACATAGAAGAGGCCGTAATAACGCCAGCGAAAATTGTCCGCGGGCTTGGGCGGGCGGTTCTCCCGCGCCTGTGTGACGAGACGCGGATAGGCGTCGAAAGGATGTTCCTCGCGCTTCCACTTCTCCTGATCGCAAAGCTTCGCGCCCGAGGCGGCGGCGCGATCCTGCGCTTCCAGCAGCGCGGCCTCCGGACCCGACGTCCTGCCCTGCGTTGCGGGAGAGACGCCGCGGCCGCGCGCCGCGAGGCCGGCTGCGAAGCCCTCGAGATAGCGTTTCTGATCGAGTGTGAAGTCAACAGTCATGTCAGGCGGCCTCCTGAAGGCGCGGCGCGCCGAACATCAGCTGATCGCGCACGTTTGCAACGCTTCGGCCGGAGCGGATGAGATCAAGGCAATCGCGGGCGCCGCTCGTCTCGCCCAAAAGAATGGCGCCGGTCAGCCTGTCGTCCTCGACGACGAGCTTCCTGTAGACGCCCATGCGCGGGTCCTTGCAGTACAAGACGTCCGCGCCCGGCCGCCCGAGATGGTCGCCGGCGGAAAAGACCCGCACCCCCGAGACTTTGAGATTGGTGGAGACGACGCTCCCTCCATACTGCGCCTCATGGCCGGCAAGGCGCGCGGCAAGAACCCGCGCCTGTTCATAGGCCGGCTCCACCAGCCCGTAACAGACGCCCCGATGTTCGGCGCATTCGCCCAGTGCGAATATGTCCGGGTCGTCGGTCACGAGGCCGTCGTTCACGATGACGCCACGGTTTACGGCGAGGCCTGCGTCATGGGCGAGCTCGGCATTGGCGCAAACGCCGACGGCGAAGACGACAGCGTCGGCCTCGAGGGCCGATCCGTCGGCGAATTCGACTTGCTCGACCCGCCCCGCGCCGGCGATGCGCTTCGTGTCGGCGCCGAGCAGGACGCGGACGCCGGTCGTTTCGACGAGAGTTTTCAGGAGCGCGCCGCCGTCGGCGTCGAGCTGGCGCTCCATCAGCCGGTCCATCACATGGGCGAGCGTCACTCTAGCGCCGCGCCGTACGAGCCCATGCGCGGCCTCGAGCCCAAGCAGGCCGCCGCCAATGACGAGGACATTCTTGCCGTTGGCGCCGAGCCGCGACAGCGCTTCGACATCCGCAAGGTCGCGAAACGTATGGACGCCCGGAAGCCTGGCGCCGTCGATATCCAATCGCAGGGCCCGCGACCCTGTGGCGAGCACGAGTTTGCAATAGGAAAGGCGGGCGCCGTCGTCGAGCCGCACCTTGCGCGCGACGCGGTCGATCTCCACCGCCCGGCGCCCACGCAGAAACTCGACGCCGGCCGAGCGCCACCACTGCTCGGGCTTCAGCGCGATGTCGGCAATGTCGGCCTCGCCCGCAAGCACACAGGAGAGCAGGACGCGATTATAGGCAGGTTGCGGCTCCTCCCCCACCACGGTGATGCGATAGCGTCCGGGCGCCGCCGCCGTCACCTCTTCGATGAGCCGCGTCGCGGCCATGCCGCCGCCAACGACGACGAGTCTTTCCGGGTTCCCGCGATTTTCCATCACGCCGCCTCCACGTAGCGATGACGTTCGTAGAGGAACTGCAACACGCGCTGGCGGCAGGCGAGATAGACCGGATCCGTTGCGAGCGCGATGCGGTCGCGCGGGCGGGGCAGCGCAACGTCGAGCACCTCGCCGATGGTCGCCTGCGGCCCATTCGTCATCATCACGATACGGTCGGACAGGAGAACCGCCTCGTCGACGTCGTGCGTGACCATCATCACCGTATTGCCGAGGCTGTCCTGTAGCGCCATCACCTGGTCCTGCAAATGCGCCCGCGTCAGAGCGTCGAGTGCGCCGAAAGGCTCGTCGAGCAGCAGGACTTTCGGCTGCATCGCAAGGGCGCGCGCAATGCCGACGCGTTGTTTCATGCCGCCCGAGATTTCACCTGGCCGCTTGTCCTTCGCCTCGAGCATGCGCACGAGCTCCAGATTCCGCAGGGTCCAGTCGCGCCGCTCGGCGCGGCTCGCCGAGGAGCCAAAGACCTTGTCCACGGCCAGCCGCACATTGTCGTAGGCGGAGAGCCAGGGAAGAAGCGAGTGGTTCTGGAACACGACGGCGCGGTCCGGACCGGGCGCGTCGACTTCCTGTTCCTCGAGCAGGACGACGCCGTTCGTCGCGCGCGTCAATCCGGCGACGATATTGAGAAGCGTGGATTTACCGCAGCCGGAATGGCCGATGATGGAGATGAACTCTCCCTTTTCGACCCGCAGCGAGACATTTTCGAGAACCCTGGCGGTCTTCCCGCCGCTCGTGAAGATTTTGTCGACGTTTTCGATCTTGAGATAACCGGGCATTGTTCGCTTCCCTAGTTCGTCTGCATGCCGCGCGTCGCGAGATAGCCGAGAAGAGCGACGAGACGATCGAGGATGAATCCCGTGACGCCGATATAGGCGAGCGCAACGAAGATGTCGGGCAGTCGCGATGAGTTCCAGGCGTCCCAGATGAAGAAGCCGACGCCGACGCCGCCCGTGAGCATTTCGGCGGCGACGATGGCGAGCCAGGAGAGGCCAATGCCGATGCGCAGGCCCGTGAAGATATAGGGAGCCGCGGAGGGGATCATGATCTTCCAGAAGAACTCGAGCTGGTTGAGACGCAGCACCGCCGCGACGTTGCGGTAATCTTGCGGAATGTTCCTGATGCCGACGGCGGTGTTGATGATGATCGGCCAGATCGAGGTGATGAAGATCACGAAGATGGCCGACGGCTGGCTATCGCGGAAGGCGGCGAGCGAGATCGGCAGCCACGCGAGCGGAGGCACGGTGCGCAACACCTGAAAAATCGGATCGAGTCCGCGCGTCGCCCACTGTGACTGACCGACAAAGGCGCCGAGAAGCACCCCCGCGACGCTCGCAAGCCCGAAACCGACCGCAACGCGCCGCAGGGATGTGACGACGCGCCACCCCAATCCCATGTCCTGCGAGCCTGCCTGGTAGAAAGGATGCAGAATGAGGTCGGACGCCTCTGACCAGATGCGCGCGGGCGAGGGAAGCGCCGCAGTCGGCCTGGCGCAGAGAAGCTGCCAGACGAGAAGAAGCAGCGCGAGCGTGATCAGCGGGGGCAGGAGCGCGGCGAAGAACGCCTTAATCGGTTCCTTGTATTTGATCAGCAACGGCGTGCGGCGGCGTCGGAAGGCTTCCTCGATTTCGTCGTCGTAGATGGCTGGCGTGCGCTCATCGCGCGTGAGGGGCATCGTCATGCTGCTCTCTTTTCCTTTTTCAGGCCACGGCGCGCTTGATGGATTGGCTTTTCAGATAATCGAGCGGTCTTTCGGGATCGAAGACCTTCCCGTCGAAGAAGGTCTCCTTCCCGCGCGACGTCGACGAGGGAATGTCCCTTTGCGAGACTCCGGCGGTCTTTGCCGCTTCGCGCCATATGTCTTCGCGATTGACCTTGGCGACGAGGCCCTTGATGTCGGTCTTCGGATCCAGCTTTCCCCAGCGGATTTCCTCTGTAACGAACCAGGCGTCATGGCTCTTGAAAGGATATGAGGCGTTGTCGCGCCAGAATTTCATCCCGTATGTCGTGCCTTTCTCCGTGCGGCCCGCGCCGTAATTGATGTCGCCTTTCAGGCGGCCCGCAATGTCGGGTACCGGCGCACTGAGCCATTGCCGGCGTCCGATGATCGCCGCGACTTCGGCTTTATTTTCATTCCTGTCGGACCATTGCTGCGCCTCGATCACGGCGGCGACGAGCGCCCGAGCGGCTTTTGGATTCCTGTCGACCCATTCCGCGCGCATGCCGAGCGCCTTCTCGGGATGTTTTTGCCACAGCTCGCTCGTCGTGCAGGCCGAGTAGCCGACGCCCTGCGTGACGAGCTGCTCGTTCCAGGGCTCGCCGACGCAGAAGGCGTCCATATTGCCGACCTTCATATTCGCGACCATCTGCGGCGGCGGAACCACGATGGTGGAGACGTCCTTGTCGGGGTCTATGCCCGCCGCCGCGAGCCAGTAACGAAGCCAGAGATCATGCGTGCCGCCGGGGAAGGTCATGGCGACCTTGACCTCTTTTCCCTGGGCTTTCTTTTGCGCGAAAGCGGCTTTCAGCGAATCCGCCTTTACGGTCGCCTTGAGATCCACATATTCGTTGGAGACCGAAATCCCCTGGCAATCGAGGTTGAGCCGCGCGAGGATATACATCGGCGTCGGCGTGTTGTTCTGCGTCACCTTGCCTGTGGCGATGAGGAAGGGCATGGGCGTCAGAATATGGGCGCCGTCGACGCCATTGGACGCGCCGCCGAGAACGAGATTGTCGCGGGTCGCGCCCCACGACGCCTGTTTGACGACCTCGACATCGGGCATCCCGTATTTTGCAAAGAGCCCCTTTTCCTTTGCGACAATGAGCGGCGCTGCATCCGTGAGGGCGATGTAGCCAAGGACCGCTTTCGTCGTCTCGGGACCCGCCGACTCGGCGAACACGCCGCGCGGCGCGCCGGTCGCGGCCGCCGCTACAGTGGCCGCCGCGCCTTTCAGCACGCTTCTTCGATCGAGCATCGCCCCTGCTGAAAGACCGCCTGATGTCGTCGACATCGATTACCTCCGATCCTGCGCGCCGCGCGTGTGGCGAAAAAAAAGCCGCTGCGCGAAAAGTCCGAAAGCTTCGGACGTTTTCGTCACAGCGGCGTTGCTGCATGAGCCCTTCGATGGGCTCCGCGCCACGAGCGGCGCGTTCAAGAACTCAATTGCAATAGCGGCGCCAAGTCGGGCTCATGCGGCGAACGCCACTCAAAACAAGGGGGCGGGCTTGAACGGGGGCGTCCGGGCGCGCCTTGTTCGGCGCCGCGGCGCTGGGCGTAGGGCGCCAAACCATGAGGCCGAACGACTTCAAAAAAGTCACTCGGGCTTCGCGCCAATTGCGAAGCCCGCGACATAGGCCGGGATGTCGCCGGCGTCGAAGGAAGGACCGGCGAAGGCCGTGATGGGACGCGGCGCGGTTTTATGCGCGCAGCCCTCGGCCCTGTCGAAAAAGCAAGGATCGAACACGCGTTTCGACGCGCCAAGGGCGTCGATCGACAAGCGCGCCTGCCCCCAGCGCGCCATCTGCGCATAGAGCCAGGCCGCCTGATAGGGAAAGGGACGGCCGAGGACACGGTCGCCAAGCATCAGATCGCCGTCGGCGCCGGGAGTCGATGCATTCCGGCGGTCGTAGAGGATGCGACGGAGTATCCGCGCCTCGACGCCAACCCGGTTCGGGCGTGCGAGTATCGACGCGACTTCCTCGTCATTCTGTGGCGATGCGATGAAATCCGAAGCTTTCAGACAGGCGTTGATGAGCGCGACGACGAGCGAGGGCTCGTCTTTGGCCATGCGCTCCCGCATCGCCAGGGTCTTCTCCGGGGTCGGGCTGAAGATCCTGCTTGCGGAGTGGAGAATGACGCCGACGCCGGCTTCCGCGGCGACCTCGCTCCAGGGAGCGCCGACGCAGAAGCCGTCGACCTGTCCCTTGGCGAGATTTTCCGCCATGAAGGGCGGCGGCAGCACGACAAGGCGAAGATCCCGATCAGGATCGACGCCTCCTTGAGCCATCCAGTAGCGCAACTGGTAATTATGCGCAGAGAAGGGAAACGTCATGCCGAAGGTCAGCGGCTCAGCGCCACGCCGCTCGCCTTCGCGGATGATTTTTTCCAGGGCGCGGGCGCTGACGGACGGGTCGGCGATATCGCCGTCCGCGGCCGCAAGCAGGCGGGCATGGAGATCGCGCGAGACTGTTATGGCGTTGCCGTTGAAGGCCAGATTGAAGGGCGCCACGAGCGCGACTCTCGCCTGGTTGAGGCCGAGCGTCGCGGCGATGGCCATCGGCGCAAGGAGATGCGCTGCGTCATAATGGCCGATGGCGAGACGATCGCGAATGTTGGACCAGGACACCTCGCGCACGAGCTCGACGTCGAGGCCCTCGACCGCCGCAAAACCCTTGTCGACCGCAATGAAGAGACTGGCCGCATCGACAAGCGGCATGAATCCGATCTTGATCGGACGGCGGGACATCATTTCAGCAACTCCGACGCCGTAATGACGGACTGTGCGATATCGGCGATTCTCTTGTTCTCGCGCATGGCGACGCCGCGCAGCAGCCGATAGGCCTCGTCCTCCGACAGGTTTTTGGACTTCATCAAAATCCCCTTGGCGCGGTCGATCGTCTTGCGCGCCAGCAAATCCGATTTCGCACGCTCGAGTTCGCTTTGCAGGCTCGCGAAGGCGTTGAATCGCGAGATGCAGAGGTCGAGGATCGACCTGATCCGTTCTTTCTTCAGGCCGTCGACGATATAGGCGGAGACGCCGGCGTCCACCGACGCCTGAATCGAGGCTGCGTCCGACTGATCGACGAACATGGCGACCGGCCGCCGGACGGCGCGGCTGACCTGGAACATCTGTTCGAGTTCGTCGCGGGAGGGGTTTTCGAGATCGATCAGAATGACGTCGGGGTCGATGGCGTAGACGCGCTTGAGCAGATTGTGCGTCTGCGCGATGCGCTCGACTTCGACAAACCCCGCTTCCCGCAAACCCTCCTCGAGGATCGCGGCCCGGATCGGACTTTCATCGACGATAACAATTTTCAATTTTGCGCCCGTAACATCTTCGCGTGCGGCGCTGCAAGAAGCGTTCCAACCGCGCAGGCATGTGTTGGAAAAAACGGATGAATTACCGGGTCGATGGCCCTGCGCGGCGGCAGACGCCCTTGCCCATTCCGGGAAGACGCTCGCGCAGCCGCTTCGATGAGAGAATGGTGCTGCAAGAGAGGATTGAACTCTCGACCTCTCCCTTACCAAGGGAGTGCTCTACCACTGAGCTACTGCAGCGCTGGGTTTTCGTACCTCGCAGCCTTCGGCCGCGCGGACAAGCGCCTTGTGCCACAGCCCGGCGCGAGTCGCAAGCGTGGTGACGGGGGCGTCGGCTGGCGCCTCCCACGCGGCTGCGTCGTGGTCTGTCCGCGGCGTTAACGAAAAATTTACGGCGAAGCTTATGTTGACAAGAATGCAACCTCCGGTAGCATAAGCTTGACTGTGATTTGGGGGCCAGGGGCTGGCCTTGCTCGGTCAATGACGGAGGCTGGGGTGGACGACAAAATCTTGACGGACGAGCTTTGGACGGCGGTTGCGCCGCTTCTTCCGGGGAAAGAAGGGGATCCCGGCTGCCACGGGCGCGATAACCGGCTGTTCCTGGAGGGCGTGTTCTGGGTCGCGCGCACGGGGTCGCCCTGGCGTGGCCTGCCCCCGGAATTCGGGAAGTGGTACACAACCTATACGCGTTACCACCGCTGGGAGAAAAAGGGCGTCTGGCCCAAGGTCGTCGAGGCGCTCCAGCGGCAGGGAGCCGCCGGGCTTCGTTATGACGAGGCGGGCCTGCGCTGGGCCGAACTGGCGCCGGCGATCGAATGCGAGGCCGGGCCGGACAGGGTGGCGGCCTGAAGGCCTTATCCTACTGGGCCTGGCTCTGACTCTGGCTTGGACTTGGGCTTTGGGCGACGCTCGGCGCCACGCGCACCTTCACCCCCATCGTCTCGCCCGCGCCCCCCGCGCGGGCGCCCCGAACGGGGGCGGCGCCCAGATAGTCGAGCCCGGTCGCCAAGCGCAGATGGCGCTCGCCGGGCGAAAGGCCATGGGCTGGATCGAAGCCGACCCAGCCGAGGCCCGCGACATGGGCTTCCGCCCAGGCGTGGCCCGCGACCTGCGCGTCGCCGTCGCTTCTCAGATAATAGCCGCTGACATAGCGCGCCGGCGCGTCGATCGCCCGCGCGCAGGCGATGAAAAGATGTGCGAAGTCCTGACACACGCCCTTGCGCGCGTCGAAGGCTTCGACCGCGGTCGTCGCGGCGTGGGTCGCGTCCGTGTCGAAGTTCATTTCCGCGTAAATCGCCGCCAAAAGCGCATGGAGCCGGGACAGATCGTCGCCACCGCGTGCGGTCTCCCGTGCGAAATCGAGGATTTCGGCGCTGGGCGCGGTCAGTGGCGTCTGCCGCATGTAGAGCGCCGGCGGAAAGCGTTCGAGCGCGCCCGAGGCGACGCCGGCCGTGTCGAAAGTGGCGATTTCCCCCTCGACCGTGGTCGTGATCGAGTCGAGCGGTCCATCGGCCGTGAAACGATGGAGGATGTTGCCAAAGGCGTCCTCGGCGCTGGTCAGCCGGCAATCGCGGTCGACCTCGATGCGCCAGTTCTTGACATGCTGGCCGTCAAAATTGCGGGGCGTCAGCCGCAGATGCTGGATGACGGACTTGGCCGGCTTGAGGTAACGATAGGTGGTTTCGTGGCGGATGCGGATGCGCATCTTGAAACTCCGGTGAGAACGCGCTCTCGAGAGTCAGAAGAGATATTGTTCCGTTATGAGCGCCCCGAGGCGGTTGTTCTCGCTGAGGAATCCCTGGACGAATTCGTGAAGGCCGCCTTGGAAGACGCTTTCCATGGTGAGTGCTTCGAGCTTGCCATATGTGCTGCGCGCCTGGCGCTGCGCGCCGCCCTGCCGACCATGGGCGCGGGCGAGATTGTCGAGGTTGCGCACGATGCTTTCATAGCAGGAAATGAGCGAACGCGGCATCTCGGGACGCAGGATGAGAAGATCGGCCACAAGCCAGGGTTTCATGCTGGTGCGATAAACCCAGTGGTACGCCGTATGCGCGGAGACCGCGCGCAGGATCGCCGACCATTGAAAATAATCCAGCGAACCGCCGACGATCTCCTTCTCCGGCAGGAGCACGTGATATTTCACGTCGAGCAGGCGGGCGGTGTTGTCCGCGCGCTCGACGAAGAGGCCGACGCGCGAGAACCAATAGGCGTCGTTGCGCAGCATGGTCCGATAGGCGCCGCCGTCATAGGTGAGGGACGTCTGCTTCACGAATTCGAGGAAGCGGCCCAGTTCGTCCGACGAATAGGCGCCGCGGCGCGCCTCCATCGCCTTCATCTCGAGATAGGCGCCGTTGATGGCCTCCCACATTTCGACGGTGAGCGCCGTGCGCACGGCGCGCGCATTGGTGCGCGCGCATTCGATGCAATTGCGAATCGAACTCGGATTCTCGCGTGAAAAGGTGAGAAACTCGATGACATTGGCCTCGCTGAGCGGCTGGCCGGCGGCTTCGAAAGCCTGCGCGGCCCCGGAGGACAAGAGCACGCTTCCCCATTCCGTGTCGGCGCCGCCATAGGTTTTCGGCAAGGCGGCGAGTCGGCGCGACGCTTCGATCGCGCGGGCCAGGAAATCTGCGCGCTCCATATAGCGGGCGAGCCAGTAGAGATTGTCGGCTGTGCTCGAAAGCATGTGTCGTTCCGTCTGCGCGCGCTCGCGCCTGATGTCTTTTCTGATCGTCGAGAGCGGCGCGGGGAGGCGGGGCGCGGCGTCGCCGGCTTCGCCATACATGCGCCGCTCGACATCCTCGAAGGCGTGAAGACCGTCCAGCATCATGCAGCTCCCGCTGCGTCGTCGATCACCCATGTGTCCTTGGTTCCGCCCCCCTGGCTCGAATTCACGACGAGAGACTTCTCGGTCATGGCGACGCGCGTGAGGCCTCCCGGCACGACGCGCACGCCATTCGCGCCTTGCAGGACGAAAGGCCGCAGATCGACATGGCGCGGCGCAACGCCCTGCGCGACGGAGATCGGACAGGTGGACAGGGCAAGCGTCGGCTGCGCGATGAAATTGTCGGGCTGCGCTTTCAGCTTGGCGCGGAATTCCTCGATCTGACCCCGCGAGGCGTGCGGCCCGACGAGCATGCCGTAGCCACCCGAGCCGTTCACTTCCTTGACCACAAGCTCGTCCAGATGGTCGAGCACATAGGCGAGGGCCTCGGGTTCGCGGCAGCGCCAGGTGGGCACGTTCTGGAGCAGCGGCTCTTCCCCGAGATAGAAGCGGATGATGTCGGGCATGTAAGTATACATCGCCTTGTCGTCGGCGACGCCCGTGCCCACTGCATTTGCGAGCGTCACATTGCCCGCATGATAGGCGCCGATCAGCCCGGCGACGCCCAGCGCCGAATCGGGCCGGAACGTCAGCGGATCGAGGAAGTCGTCGTCGATGCGTCGGTAGATCACGTCGACGCGGCGCGGTCCTTCCGTGGTCCGCATATAGACGACGTCGTCCTTGACGAAGAGGTCGCGGCCTTCGACGAGCTCCACGCCCAACTTGTCGGCCAGGAAAGAGTGTTCGTAATAGGCGGAGTTGAAGGAGCCCGGCGTCATCAGCGCGATGGTCGGGTCGCTCGCCGCGCGTGGCGGCGCAACCGAGCGCAGTGTCGCGAGCAGCTTGTCGGGGTAGTCCTCGATCGGCGCCACGCGATGCATGGCGAAGAGATCGGGGAAGAGCCGCATCATCACCTCGCGGTTCTCCAGCATGTAGGAGACGCCGGACGGGGTGCGGGCGTTGTCCTCGAGCACATAGAAGCCGTGATCGTCGGTGCGTACGATGTCGACGCCGGCGATATGGACAAAGATGTCATGCGGCGCGCGCCGTCCCGCCATCTCAGGACAGTAGCCGGGATTGCGATAGACGAGTTCGCTCGGCACCTTGCCGGCCCTGAGAATGTCGCCCGCCCCGTAAATGTCCTTGAGGAACATGTTGAGGGCGGTGACGCGCTGCGCGAGGCCGCGCTCCAGCGCCGCCCATTCGCTGCGCGCGATGATGCGCGGCAGAATGTCGAAGGGAATGAGCCGCTCGGTCGCCTCTTGCGCGCCATAGACGGCGAAGGTGATGCCGATGCGGCGAAACAGCAATTCCGCCTGTTCGCGCCGGGAGGCCAGCAGGTCGGAAGGCGCGCCGTCGAGCCATTGCGCGAGCTTCAGATAGGGGGCGCGGGTCGCGCCGTCCGAACCCGCCATTTCATCGAATTGCGTCACACGAAGGTCCATCGACGCTCCTCTCCTTGCCGCGCGCCTCTGTTTGCGGGCGCGACGCAGACATGCTGCCGGAGGGAGAGGAGACAAGAAGCGTGCCACTTGCAGGAGCCATGAACCGCCTCCGCCTGTCATTCGGACTGCACAGTGAAGCTTTATCGCGAGGCGAGAATCGACGCGGAATGGTTCCAAATCGCGGGCTTCTGCGTTACTGCGAGGGATATGAAAGCCGTGCGACGGTTTGCCGCCTGCCTGCTCCGCGCCTCCTCCTGCGTCGCCGCCTTGCTGGCCGCGCTGGGGGCGTCGACGCCGGCTTCGGCCGCTGGCGCGCCGCCTTTCAACTGGGCGGGTCTTTACCTCGGCGCCAGTCTCGGCGCCGCGCGGCCAGTCCATGGCGGAGAACGTCTCCAGGCGGTGGGCGGCGTCGATTTCCCCCGGCCCGATCTCTATCCGCCGTCTTTTGCGCGCCTCGGCGTCTCGGTCGGCGCGCAGGCCGGCTACAATTGGCAAAGCGGCCCCTGGGTATGGGGTTTCGAGACGGATCTCAGCCTTCTCGACGGCCGCCGCGCCCCCATCGGCGCTTACCCTAGTTTTGGGGCCTATCCATATCCGCCGCTTTTTTCACTCGACGCGGGGCCGAGCGCCAATTTCTTCGCCAGCCTTCGGGGGCGCGCCGGCGTCGCCGTCGGCAGCGCGCTTTTCTATCTCACGGGCGGCGTCGCGGCTGGGGGCGCGCGCGGGCCGGCGACATTGTCGGTCGACGGCGCTCGCTTCCCGGCCGGATGGTCGCAGTCCTCGCGGATGAAATTCGCGCTCGGCGCCGGTCTCGAATATGCGCTTTCTGAAGAGTGGTCGGCGCGCGGCGAATATCTCTTTCTCAGCCAGTCGCTGAACACGCAGACTTTCGACGACGGGAGCGGCCTCGCCTATGTCTCACGGGTGAAAAACGAGAATCACATCCTCAGATTCGGCCTCAACTATCACTTCGGCGAGGAGGACCGCATTCCGGGGCCCATTCGATATGGCGGCCGTAACGGGGATCGCAGCGGCCATGCCCCTGACGAGGCGGCCGGAGGCGTGAGCGAGGAGCTTTACAGCGTCCACGGCCAGACAACCAATGTCGGGCAGGCCTATCCGAAGTTTCCTGCCGCCTATGACGGCCCGAACAGCCTTCCCTCGCAGGGCAAGGCGAATCTGGGTTCGACATCCAATCTTTACATGGGTCTCAGACTCTGGCCGGGCGGCGCGGCCTATCTCAATCCCGAGATCGACGCCGGCTACGGGCTTGCGAACTCCGTCGGCGCCGCCTCCTATGTGGACGGCGCCGTTGCAAAAGTCGGCCGGGCGGCTCCCTACATGCGCTTCCAGCGCTACTTCCTGCGGCAGATCATCGGCCTCGACGGCTCGCAGACGGAGAGCGCCTCCGACGAAGGCTCGCGAAGCGAGGTGCTGGAGTCGACGCAGAACCAGATTTCGGGGCGGGTCGACAAGGACCGGATCATCGTCACGCTGGGGAAATTCGCGGTCGGCGACGTCTTCGACGACAACGTCTATGCGCATGATCCGACCACAGGCTTCCTGAATTTCGCCTTCAACAACATGGGCGCCTTCGATTATGCGGCTGACGCCTGGGGCTATACGCATGGTCTGGCGCTGGAGTGGAAACAGGACTGGTGGACCGCGCGCGGCGGCGTCTTTCAGCTCTCGACGGTTCCCAATAGCGACGACATCGAGCCCGTGCTGTTTCGGCAGTTCATGGCCGTTGCGGAGTTCGAGGCGCGTTACGAGCTACTCGGACAGCCGGGCGCCATCAAATTTCTCGGCTTCGGCGACAATGGCCTCCTCACCAGGGCGGACGACGCCATCCGCTATGCCTTCATCACCGGCGAATTCCCGCCGACCGTCGAGTCTTCGCGCCGGCGCGCCGTCAAAACAGGCGGCGGCGTCAATATCAAGCAGCAGCTCATGCCGCATCTGGGGTTCTTCCTGCGCGCGAGCATGGCGGACGGGCGTTTCGAGACTGTCGATTACACCGACATCGACCGCAGCATCGCCTTCGGACTTGTCGGCGGCGGCGCCTTATGGGGGCGCGATGACGACGAGATCGGCGCCGCAGTGGCCTTCAGCGGACTTCATGGAGATCGGGTCCGCTATTTCGGGCTCGGGGGATTGAGCGTCTATATCGGCGACGGCGCCCTGACCTATGGCGGCGAGAAGAATATGGAAGCCTATTACAAGGTGGGGTTTGGAAAGAATTTCGACGCGACCTTCGATTATCAGCTTTTGATCAATCCGGCGCACAACAGCGCGCGCGGGCCGGTGAACGTCTTCGGCCTGAGACTGCGCGCCGCCTTCTGACGGTCAGCGCAGATAATCCGGCAGGCGCGTCTCGAATTGTGGAAAATAGCGCGAGATCACGCTCACGTCGAAACGCGCCAGGATCGCTTCCTTCGGCTCTCGATCGAGCAGGAAGCGGAAGGCGGCCTCGATCGCCTGCTCGGCGGAAGCGCCGGGCGCGACGCGCGCAAGATACGCCCGCGACAGCGTCACGTCGTGGCGCGTCTCGCTCTCGTCCTCGCGCACGGCGACCGCGAAGGTCATCGGGTCGCCGCCGGCGCTCTTCTTCACCTCGATCGTCGCGCTCACAGCGCCGCCTCTATGTCCTTTTCGAGTGATTGGGGCGTGTCGGTCGGCGCATAGCGCCGCACGACCTTGCCGCTGCGATCGACGAGGAACTTGGTGAAGTTCCACTTGATCGCCTCGGAGCCGAGAAGGCCCGGCGCCTCGCGCTTGAGCAGTTTGTAGAGCGGGTGCGTCTGTTCGCCATTGACGCCGATCTTGGCGAACATCGGAAAGCTCACGTCATAGGCCGTCGAGCAGAAGGACGCGATCTCGCTCTCGGAGCCCGGCTCCTGCGCGCCGAATTGGTTGCAGGGAAAGCCCAGCACGACGAAGCCCCGGCCGGCATATTTGCGATAGAGGGCTTCGAGCCCCTTGTATTGCGGGGTGAAGCCGCATTTGCTCGCCACATTGACGACGAGCAGCGTCTTTCCTTCATAATCCCGCAGGCTTTTCGTGGCGCCGTCGATGGCGCGGGCCTCTATGTCGTAGAGCGTCATGCGCCTCTCCTTTGCTGGAAAGGCTCGCACAATTTGGCCGCCTACGCCACCCTCGCCCTACGCCACCATCGTGTCCGACGCGACCGTCTGAAGCGGCCCTTCCTCGAGCCCATATTCCTTCATCTTGCGATAAAGCGTCGAGCGGCCGATGCCGAGGCGGCGCGCGATCTCCGACATTTGTCCGCGGTAGTGAGTCAAAGCGAAACGGATCGTCTCCTTCTCCAGGTCGTCGAGCTTGCGCATTTCGCCATTGCTGGAGAGGAGCGGCAGAACATGCGGGTCGCGGGTCTCGACGCGGATGATCTCGCGTTCGCGCGGCGGCTCCGCGGGCGCCAGCGCCGGAACCGGCGGCACGCGCACGTCGAAGCCGTCGACATGCGCGGCGATCTGGGGGAATTCGGCGACCGTCAGCTCGTCCCCGTCGGCCAGAACCACGGCGCGAAACACGGCGTTTTCGAGCTGGCGCACATTGCCGGGCCAGGGGTAGCTCGCGAGCAGCGACAGCGCTTCGGCGGTGAGGCCGCGGATGTTGCGGCCTTCTTCCGCCGCGAAACGCGCTGCGAAGCGGCGCGCGAGATCGGCGATGTCCTCGCGGCGCGAGCGCAGCGGCGGAATGCTGATCGGGAAGACGTTGAGCCGGTAGAAGAGATCCTCGCGGAAGAGGCCGCGCTTCACGAGCTCGATGAGGTTCTGGTTGGTCGCGGAGATGAGGCGGATATCGACGCGCACGGGGCGGCGCGCGCCCACCGGGTCGATTTCGCCCTCCTGGAGGGCGCGCAGAAGCTTGACCTGAATGTCGAGCGGCAATTCGCCGATCTCGTCGAGAAACAGCGTCCCGCCGTTGGCTTCCTGAAACTTGCCCGTGTGCTTCTCGGTGGCGCCGGTGAAGGCGCCCTTCTCGTGGCCGAAGAGAATCGATTCCACGAGATTGGCGGGCAGGGCGCCGCAGTTCACCGTCACGAAGGGCTTGCCCTTGCGATCCGAGCCGCCCTGTATGGCGCGCGCGACCAGCTCCTTGCCGACGCCCGACTCGCCCTCGATCAGCACCGGAATGCTGGAATGCGCCGCGCGCTCGCCGAGCCGGATCACCCGCGCCATGTCGGGGCTGCGCGAAACGAGGTCCTTGAAGGTGAGATGACCCTGGGCGCGCCGGCCGATGCGGCGCACTTCGCCTGCGAGCGCGTCCGCCGCAAGCGCGTTCTTGATGGAGATTTGCAGGCGCTCGGCGCCGACGGGCTTCACGACGAAATCCCGGGCGCCGGCGCGCATGGCGGAGATCACCGCCTCGATCGAGCCATGCGCGGTCTGCACGATGACCGGCGTCTCGATCTTGCGGTCGCGCATGCGGGTCAGCACGCCCATGCCATCGAGATCGGGCATTACGAGATCGAGGATGAGAAGCCCGATCGGCGCCGCGCCGGGCCGCGCGAGCCGCGCCAGCGCCTCTTCGCCCCCCTCTGCCGTCTCGGCGTCGTAGCCGAAGCGCCTCACCATGGCCTCGAGCAGGCGGCGTTGCACCGGATCGTCGTCAGCAATCAGAATCGTGGGGGTCATGGCGCTCCCGCGGTCCCGGTCCGGCGATGGCCGCCCGGCGGTTGTGTCAGGCGTCATCCTTCGCCGCACAGGGTAAAAACCGGGTTAAACGGCCGTCGATTTCTGCCTCGAAATGAAACGCAAGGCTTTTTCGGCGTTGAGAATTTTATGCTTGAGCTTTACCTTTTGAAGAGAGCCCCGGCGCGGCGCTCTCGGGTTGATCCCCCTTGGGCTTTGCCCATATGGAGGAGGTCCGCCACGAAACGAGATGGTCTTTGCCATGCGCTATTTTTCGAGTGTCCATTCGCCGGCCGAAACCGCGGCGGGTCTCGCCGAAACCCTTCCCGAATGGAATCTCGCCGATCTCTACGAGGGGACCGATTCGCCGCGTCTGAAGGCGGACCTCGCCCGCATGGCCGAGGAGGTGGCGCGCTTCGGCGCGGAGTATCGCGGCAAGCTCGCCGCGCTCGCGGCGGCCTCCGACGCCAGCGCGAAAATCGGCGAGGCGGTCGCGCGCTACGAGGCGTTACAGGATCTCGTCGGCCGACTGATGTCCTATGCCGGGCTTCTCTACAGCGGCGACACGACCGATCCGGCGCGGGCGAAATTCTATGGCGACGTGCAGGAAAAGGTGACGAGCGCCTCCGCGCAGCTCCTCTTCTTCCAGCTCGAGCTCAATCGCCTCGACGACGCGACGCTGATGGCGGCGGCCGCGACCGCGCCGCTTTCGCGCTGGAAACCGTGGCTCGAGGACATTCGCAAGGAAAAGCCCTATGAGCTCGACGACCGGCTCGAGGAGCTCTTCCACGAGAAATACATTTCCGGCGCGGCCGCCTGGAACCGCCTCTTCGACGAGACCATCGCCTCCCTGCGCTTCAGGGTCGGGACCGAGGAGCTCGCGATCGAGCCGGTTCTCAATCTGATGCAGGACCCGCGCGAGGAAAAGCGCCGGGAGGCGGCGCAGGCGATCGGCCAGACGCTGAAGGCCAATCTGCGCACCTTCTCGCTCATCACCAACACGCTCGCCAAGGACAAGGAAATCTCCGATCGCTGGCGCGGATTCAAGGATGTCGCCGATTCGCGCCATCTCTCGAACCGCGTCGAGCCCGAAGTGGTCGAGGCGCTGGCCAAGGCGGTCACGGCGGCCCATCCGCGCCTCTCGCACCGCTATTACAAGCTCAAGGCCAAATGGTTCGGCAAGGACGCGCTCGACTACTGGGACCGCAGCGCGCCGCTGCCCGAGACGCCTTCCCGACGCTATTCATGGGAGGAGGCGCGCGGCATCGTGCTCTCGGCCTATAAGGGCTTCGCGCCGCGCATGGCCGAGATCGCCAATGATTTCTTCGACAAGAGATGGATCGACGCGCCGGTGCGCCCCGGCAAGGCGCCCGGCGCCTTCGCGCATCCGACCGTGCCCTCCGCCCACCCTTATGTGCTGCTCAACTATCAGGGCAAGACGCGCGACGTGATGACGCTCGCCCATGAGCTCGGCCATGGCGTGCATCAGGTGCTCGCGGCCCGGCAGGGCGCGCTGATGGCGCCGACGCCGCTGACGCTCGCCGAAACCGCTTCGGTCTTCGGGGAGATGCTCACCTTCCGCGCGCTGCTCGCCCAGGCGACGGACAAGGTCCAGCGCCGTGCGCTGCTCGCCTCCAAGGTCGAGGACATGATCAATACGGTCGTGCGGCAGATGGCCTTCTACGCCTTCGAGCGGAAGGTGCATATCGAGCGCCGCAACGGCGAGCTCACCGCCGACCAGGTCTGCGACATCTGGATGAGCGTGCAGGGCGACAGCCTCGGCCCCTCGATCCGCCTCGGGCCGGGATACGAGACCTTCTGGGCCTATATCCCGCATTTCATCCATTCGCCCTTCTATGTCTACGCCTACGCTTTCGGCGACTGCCTGGTGAATTCGCTCTACGGGGTCTACAGCCAGGCGCACGAGGGCTTCGCCGAGCGCTATTTCGCGCTTCTCGAGGCGGGCGGCGCCAGGCCCTACAACGAGCTGCTCGCGCCCTTCGGCCTCGACGCCCGCGATCCGGCCTTCTGGAACATCGGCCTCGACATGATCGACGGGCTGATCAGCGAGCTGGAGGCGATGGAGGAGGCCTGAGCCGGCGGCGGCCCACCCATTTCCAACGGCGACGCCTGTGCGCAAATCGACTAGACAGGGGGGATGAACCGCCCTGTCCGCATGTCTTCCTCGCCGAACCGCCCATGGCCGGGCGCGGGCGCGCCACGTCTCTCCATGACGCTGCGCGACGTCGTCTCCGGTCTGGTGGCGCCGGTCGTGATCATCGTCACCTCATTGAGCTATTCGGCGCTGATCTTCTCCGGTCCGCTCGCCGACTATCTGCCGATGGGCATCGGCGCCGGCCTGATCGGCGCGGGGCTCGGCGCCATCGTTTTCGCGGCGCTGAGCGGGCTGCCTTTCGCCATTGCGGCGCCGGACTCCAAGGCGATCGCCGTCCTCGCCTCCATGGCGGGGCTCATCGCGACGGATCTTTCCCGGCAGGGCCGCGCCGACGAGGCGGGGGCGACCGCCTTCGCGGCGGTGGTCGCGGGCTCCGCCATTGTCGGCGCGACCTCCTATCTCTTCGGCGTCTTGAAGCTCGGGCGGTGGATCCGCTTCCTGCCCTATCCGGTGATCGGCGGCTTCATGGCCGCGTCGGGCTGGTTCCTCACGAGCGGCGCGATCCGGATTCTGGCGCGCGAGCCCTTGTCCCTCAAGCTCCTTTCGGACATCGCCGCCGGCCGGCATGTGGCGCAGCTCGCCTGCGGCGTCCTGTTCGCGGGCCTTCTCGCTCTGGCGCAGCGCGCCCGCAATCAGCTGGCCTTTCCGGCGCTTCTGGTGCTCGGGACCATGGTCCTGCCGCTCGCTCTTTTCCTGCTGGGCGTTCCGGCGCAGGAGGCGCGCGCGGCGGGCTGGCTCCTCGATCTGCCGCCCTCCTCCTCCGCGCCTTTGCCGGTCTTATGGCTCCATGACGTCGCCTCTGCGATCGACTGGCGGGAGATCCTGCGCCGCTCGGGCGACTATGTGGCGCTCATCACCGTGGTGGTGGCGACGCTGCTTCTCAGCATCATGGCGCTCGAGGTCGAGACCCAGGCCGAGGTCGATCTCGATTACGAGCTGAAGGTGAACGGGGCGGCCAACGCCGTCGCGGCCATGGGCGCCGGCGTGGCGACGACGCTTTCGGTCAGCCGCACGCTCTTTGGCTACAAGACCGGCGCCCGCTCGCGGGGCGGCGGCGCGCTCGCCGGGCTTCTCTGCCTTCTCCCCCTCGCGCTTGGCCCGGCGCCGCTCGGCTTCGTGCCCGTGCCCATTCTGGCGGGGCTCCTGCTCCAGCTCGGCGCCGGCATGCTCGACGAATGGCTGATCCGCGGCTGGCGCGCCATGCAGCGCGCCGACTATCTCCAGCTCGTCGTGATCTTCCTGACCATCGCGCTCTTCGACTTCGTCGCGGGCGTCGGGGTCGGCGTCATCGCCGCCTGCATCACCTTCGCGGTCAATACGAGCCGCATCCGCCTCGTCAAGCACGGCATGGACCGCAGCAATTTCGCCAGCCGCGTCGACCGGCCCAATTACCACGCCGAGGCGCTGCGGCGGCACGGCGCGGGCATTCAGATCATGTGGCTGCACGGCTTCATCTTCTTCGGTAGCGCCCATAACCTGCTGATGCACATCAAGGAGACCCTGCGGCGCGAGGCGACGCCGTGCCGCAGCCTCATCCTCGACTTTCGGCAGGTTCTGGGGATCGATTATTCGGCGGTGATGACGCTCCACAAACTGCGTCACTTCGCCGAGCGGGAGGGCTTCGACCTCGTCTTCGCGGGCCTTCCGCCCAATGTGGCGCGCTCGCTCGTCAAGGGCGGCCTGATCCGCGAGGACGGCGACCGGATTTGTCGCATCTTTCAAAATCTCGACGCGGCTCTGGAATGGTGCGAGGACCGGCTGCTGGCGCATGCGGCCGCCGTCGAGGAGGGCCGGCGCTCGACCGAGGAATGGCTGAAGGCCGAGCTCGGCGGCGAGAGCCTCTTCGCGCGGCTGAGCGATTATTTCGAGGTGATGGAGCTCGGGCCCGGCGACTTCGTCTTCCGGCAGGGGGAGGCGGGCGAGAGCATCTTTCTCCTCTCCTCGGGCCGCGTCACCATCCTGTTCACGGCGCCCGACGGGCATGACCTGCGCCTGCGCTCCATGGTCGGCCACACGCTGCTGGGCGAGATGGGGCTCTATCGCGACATGCCGCGCGGCGCCTCGGTTCTCGTCGACGAGCCGACCGTCGTCTATCGCTTCACCCGGGACGCGATCGCGCGGATGGAGCGTGAGGAGCCGGAGCTCGCCCACGCCTTCCACCGCTTCGTCGTCCGGACGCTGGCCTCGCGTCTCGATTTCGCCAATCGCGAGGTCGCCGGCCTGCAACGCTGACCGGCGGGCGGGTTCAAACGTCTACGAGCTCCCTGGCCTCTTCTTCCTCGTCCTGGCGGGCGCGGCCGTCGAGCAGGCAGCTCACCGTCACGTCGCCCATGACGTTGATCGCCGTGCGGCAGCGGTCGAGGAACCAGTCCACGGTCAGCAGCATGGCGATATATTCGGTGGGCAGGCCCACCGACTTGAATACGAGCGTCATGGTGACGAGGCCCGCCTCCGGAATGCCGGCCGCGCCGACCGAGGCGACGATCGACGTCAGCACCACGGCCAATTGCTGGGTCAGCGTCAGTTGCAGGCCGAGGAGCTGTGCGACGAAGAGCGCCGACATGGCCTCGTAGAGCGCGGTGCCGTCATTGTTGAAATTGGAGCCGACCAGCGCGCCGAGGCTCGCCGAGTGCTCGCGCAGGCCGACATTGACGCGCAGGCAGCGATAGGTGACCGGCATGGTGGCCGTGGAGCTCGCCGTCGAGAAGGCCATCACCAGCGCGTCACGCACGCCGCGCAGCAGCGCCGCCGGACGCACCCAGGATTCGAACCGCACCCGCAGGAGATAATAGCCGGCCTGCAGGAGAAGCCCGAAGATCACGGCGACGACGAAGCCGCCGAGCGCGGCGAAGTCGCCGAAACCCTTGACGCCGACGATGCTGGCGACGACGCCGAAAACCGCGAGCGGCACCACTTCGACGACGGCTTCGAGAATGGTCACGAAACTCGTCAGCCCGACATGGACCAGATCCTCGACCGTGCGAATGGGATGATGCCTCAGCCGCCGCAGGGCGATCCCGAAGGCGATGGCGAGCAGGATGACGCCGATCACCTTGCCGTCGTCCGCGAAGGGGCCAGCGACGCTGCGCGGCACGCTGTCGAGAAACTGGGTGATCGGGTCGGGCCCCGTGGCCGCAGCCTTGGCCATATCGGGCGGCGGCCCCGCCTTCACCCATTCTCCAGGCTTCAAGACATTGGCGACGCCCAGTCCGACCCCGATGGCGACGAGTGTGTTCGTGACGAGCAGGACCACGAGCCGCAGGGATTGACGGCCGCCGAGCGGCGCGCTCATCAGCGCCTGAACGATGGCGAAGAGGATGAGGGGCGGCGCGAGGGCCCCCAGGACGCGCAGCACGAGCTTGGCCGGAATGGCGAGCGCGGAGGCGTTGTCGCCGAGCGCGACGCCGGCGAGCGCGCCGAGAAGCACGGCGGCGAGAATGCGCGCATAGAGCGGGGTCGAGCGCCACCAGACGAGCCAGCGCGGGCCACCGTCCAGGCGCTTCTCTTCGGAAGACTGCATTTGCGCCCTTTCGAGATGAGGGGCGCCTCCCGGCGAGGAGGCGTCGGGACCGTTTTTTCACGGCCCCGATGTCAATAGCCCAAGGCGCCGGGCAAGAAAACGGCCGCGTCTGGCTCCCGGGAATCCTGCCCCGATCCCGGGCCTGTCCAACGACTCTGACCGTCGGTCTAGAACTCCATCCATTCTCCTTCGGCGTCGATCTTTCGCGCGGTGGCCTCGCCGCCAAGCGACCTCAGGGCGGCCCGAGGCCTCGGCGCCTTTCTTTGCGGCGGGGCGGCGGCGGCCGTCTCGGATAATCTGAAGCTCGAGATGGAGGAGATCAGCGCCTCCGTCTCCCGCCTGAGATTATGCGTGGCCCCCGTCGTCTCCTCGACCATCGCGGCGTTCTTCTGAACGTCCTGGTCCATCTGCGAAATGGCGGAGTTGACCTGTTGCAGCGAGGTCGACTGCTCGCTCGCGCCGATGGCGATGCCCGAGACGATGCCGTCGATTTCTCCGACCGCCTCGACGATGCGGGCGAGCGCCTTGCCGGCTTCGACGACGAGCGTCACGCCTTCGCCGACCTCGTCGGTCGAGGCGGAGATCAGTCCCTTGATCTCCTTCGCCGCCTCGGCGCTGCGCTGGGCGAGCGCGCGCACTTCGGAGGCGACGACCGCGAAGCCCTTGCCGGCCTCGCCCGCGCGCGCCGCCTCGACGCCCGCATTGAGCGCAAGGAGATTGGTCTGGAAGGCGATCTCGTCGATGACGCCGATGATCTGGGCGATGTTGTTGGAGGATTTCTCGATGCGGTTGATCGCCTCCATGGCCTGCTGCACGACGACGCCGCTCTTCTCGGCGTCCGCCTTGGTCGCGGAGACCACTTCGCTCGCGTGTTTGGCGCCGGTCGCGGTCTTCGCGACGGTCGTCGCGATTTCCGAAATCGCGGCCACCGTTTCCTCGAGGCTCGCCGCCTGCTGCTCCGTGCGCCGCGAGAGATCATCGGCGGCGCTGGTGATTTCCATCGTGGCCGTGCCGATGAGATTGGCGCCGCCTGCGACATGCTGAATCGCGCCGTCGAGCTGACTCAGCGCGGCGTTGAAATCATTCTGGAGGCGACGATAGGCGTCGGGCAGATTGTCGTCGATGCGATGCGTGAGATCCTTTGCGGAGAGGCGCTCGAGGCCGCGGCCGATCGATTGCGCCACCGTATCGCGTTCCTTTTGCAGGCTGCTCTCCTCGAGCTCGCGATATTCCGCCTCGATGCGCCGGCGCTCCTCCGCGGTGCGCTCTTCGGCCGCCCTGTGTTCGAGGCCTTTCTGCTTGAAATTCTGTAATGCGCGCGCCATGTCGCCGACTTCGTCGGCGCGATTGAGCCCGGCGACGGAAACAGCCAGATCATTGTCGGCGATCTGCCGCATCTGCCTCGAAAGCGCGAGAATGGGCGAAACGATGGCGGTGCGGGTCAGCCAGCGCGAGACGCCGAAGCCGGCGCCGACCGCGATGATAAAGGCTGCAAGGGTCATCAGGATCGTATTGTCGGCCCGGCTGCGCAGCTCCACGCTCGTCTGTGTGTTTTCGGCAAGCCGAAGATCGTTGAAGGCGGCGATCTCCGCGTTGATCTTCTGTACGCGGGCGTCGATCCCGCCGAGGGCCTTCGCCGCCCGTGTCTGCTGATCGTTCTCAGAGGCGGCGAACGCGCTCGCGCGCTTCGCTTCTTCCGCGATCGTGCGGATCCTTTCGGCGAACCCCTGCAACTCGGCAGAATATTGCGGCTGGAGGCCGGCCGCTTCCTTCAACAAGGATTGCGCGAGCGCCGGCGACACGCGCAAGGAGTCCTGCGCGGCAAGCCACTCCGGGCTCGTCGGCTGCAAATCGAGAATGACATGGGCGGCGTAGCCGATGTCCGTCGCGAGGCGGTTGGCGCGCATCACCTTGACGAGGGCGATGTTTGCGCGCTCGACGAGGGCGCCGTATTCGCTGCTCGTTTTGTGCGAGCGGTAAACGCTGAGACAAAGAACGATCGTGAACAGCGCCGCGATCACCCCGAGCGGGATGAGCGTCTTGACGCCGAGTTTCATGTTGTCGAGATCGAGTCGCATGGCGGCTTCCGTGAAGCAGGCGGATTTGGGAAAAAGGATGCTGCGCCCGCGGCTGATGGATCGCCCCGGCGTTTTTCCTTTTTTGGGAAGCGACGTCATGTCGGGCAACGATTTGGCTGCGTCATGCCTCTGCGTCGGCCAGACCGCCGAGACGCATCAAATCGAATCGATGTCAGCGTAATCGCGAACGGATTTAAATTTTCTTATGTTCGAAACGAGGCGGGAAACGCCGCGCCCGCCCGATGTCCGGAGACGTCAGGAGCGCCGGACGACGAACTTGCGATAGACAAGGCCGCCCGGCGACGTGACTTTGGCGAGAAAAACGGGGCGCCCCGTATCCGATGTGAATCCGACGTAATTTGGGTCGGCTTCCTCCTGCTCGGGCGCGGCGCGGGAGGCGTCCGCGAGGGCCTGGACGATCGGCTGCCAGATGGCGCGCATCCGGTCCCGGCGGTCGTGCGGCGGCGTCTCGATGTCGGCAATCGCGGCCATTTCACTGTTGGCGGCCTCTATTCGCCATTCCGTGGACAAGTGGCCCTCGCTCCTGAAATTCTGCGCGACGCGCACGCCGCGGAAGCTGTCGCTGGATCATTAAAGCGGCCTATCTTTTCGCTTTCATGTCTCGACGGTTTCTGCGCGCAGAAAACCGAAAGACGCGCACGCATTTTGCATGTTCCTCGCGATGGCCGCCCACGCAAATGAAGGGAGAAGCGCATGAACTCGCATGAAATCGGGCGCAGCGGCGCCCGCTTGTCAAAAGCCGTTCTTGTCTTGCCGATGGCGCTTTTGCGGGGTTTTCTGCACCTTCCCACGATGCTCGTGAATTTGATGGAGCAGCACGGGACTGGAAAATAGCGCGGTTGCACAAGCGGGCGGCAGGCCGCTCAAGCGGCGGCCGCGCGCCTTACGGGGCCGCGCTGGATCGAAGAGAGCTGCGTTTCAATTCCAGCGTCAGACATTTCGCGGCGCCGCCCGCTTTGAGGAATTCCGAAAGCGGCGTGACGACTGGAGCGAATCCGGCCGTCGTCAGACGCGCTCCGAGTTCGGCGGAGCAGGCGTTCATGAATATCCGTGCGCCGACCGCGACCGCATTGCAGGCGAAGGCGAGCGCATCCGCCTCGCCGACTTCGATGCGCTTTTCCGCCGGGACAAGCGCGCGGATCGTCTCCAGCGACTCTCCATCGAAAGCCGCGGGATAATACATCAGCGAGCCGTCCGGAAGCGGACAGAGGCATGTGTCGAGATGATAGAAGCGCGGATCGACGAGCTTCAGGCCGACCGTCGGCCAGCCCGAGACCGCTTCGATGAGAGCGGGCGCCAGCTTGCTGGAGCGCCAGCCGTGGCCGCACCAGATCAGCCGCCGGGCGCGATCCGTCAGCGCGTCGCCGGCGCCTTCGAAAGCGACGTCCTCGGGCCAGGGCGCAATGTCGTATCCCTGATCCTCGAACCACCGGCGAAACAGGTTTTCCTCGGGCTGGCGTTCCCTGGCGTGAAAGCGCGAGACGATCACGGCGCCATCGACGACGAGCCCCGCATTGGCGGTGAAGACCATGTCCGGCAAGCCCGGCTCCGCCGTCACGAAGGCGAGGTCGGCGCAGTCCGAGAGATGGCGGCGCAAATTCTCCCACTGGGCGCGCGCGCGGGCGTTATCGGTGCGCCCGACCTGCCGCTCCATCCAGGGATTGATGACATAATCGACGCCGAAATGATGCGGCGCGCACATCAGGATCGTCGCAAGGGCCGCCCGCGGCCGCGCGTCTTTCTCCTGGGTCTTGACGTGGACGTTCATCGTGTTCGCGATCCTGGCGTTGAGTTCAGATTTCGGCGATTTCCCGGCGCGCGGGCTCTCTGCGTCGGGGCTCCCCGGCGGGCCGCAGGAGGGAGAAAAGATCCTTGGGATCGACCGGCGCGGCGATCAACTCGATCTCGCCGCCTATGCCTGTCTCCCTTGCGAGATCGCGCAGCAGCCGCAGAACCGAGAAGTCCTCGATTGCAAAGCCGACGCTGTCGAAGATGGTGATCGCCTCGGAAGACGCGCGGCCTCTCTTGCGTCCGGCGACGACGTCGTGAAGCTCCGTGACCGGATGATCGGCGGGAAGCTGCTGGATCTCGCCCTCGATGCGGGTCTGCGGCGCATATTCCACGAACACCTCGCCGCGCAGGAGCAGATCGCGGGAGAGTTCCGTCTTGCCCGGACAGTCGCCGCCCACCGCATTGATGTGCATGCCCGGCGCCGCCATGTCGGCGGTCAGGATCGTCGCGCGCTTCTTGTCGGCGGTGATGGTCGTCACGATATCCGCGCCCTGGACGGCCTCGCGCGCGCTTGCGCAGCGGGTGAGCGCCACGCCGGCGCCCGCCATGTTGCGCTCGAACTTGTCGAACGCCTCCGCGTCTATGTCGAAAATGCGCAGGCGATCGACGCCGAGGATGACGTTGAAGGCGTGAGCCTGAAACTCCGACTGCGCGCCGAGACCGATGAGGGCCATCGTTCGGCTCTCGGGCCGCGCAAGGCTGCGCGCGGCGAGCGCGGAGGTCGCCGCGGTGCGCAGCGCCGTCGCGAGCGTCATGTCCGAGAGCAAGATCGGATAGCCGGTCGCAACATCCGCAAGGGCGCCGAAGGCCACGACGGTTTGCAGGCAGAGCTGCGTGTTGCCGGGGTGCCCGTTGACATATTTGAACGCGAAGGTCTGGCTGTCGCCTGCGGGCATGAGCTCGATCACGCCGCCCTGCGAATGACTGGCGAAACGCGGCGACTTGTCGAAGGAGTCCCAGGCGGCGAAGTCTTCCCGCAGATAGTCGACGAGGCGCGGCCAAAACGCGTCCGTTCCCACCCGATCGACGATCCGGGCGATGTCCCGCGCGCTCAGAAAAGTGACCATTCCCCGCTTCCCGGCTTGTTGACTTTCCAGGATGCTAGGCGCACGCAGCGCTGACCGAAATCGCAAACCTGTCTGGAAAACGTTAGTTCTTTGCGCAAATCGGCCTATCTTTCTGACGAAGTGACAGAGCTGACCATGGACGAACTCGATCACCGGCTGATTTCGGCCTTGAGGACCAACGCGCGGGCGTCTCTTTCCGAACTCGCCAAGCGGCTCGGCGTCTCGCGCGGCACGGTTCAGAACAGGCTCAACCGGCTCATCGACTCGCAGGTGATCCTCGGCTTCACCGTTCGGCTGAAAAGCAGCGCGCAAAGCGACCGTATTCGTGCGATCATGATGATTGAGGTGTCTGGCAAGAACACGCGCCGCGTCGCGCAGGCGCTTCGCGGCCTGCCCCAGATCCATACGATCCACAGCACGAACGGCGCCTTCGACCTCATCGCCGAAATCGAGACGGCCAATCTGGCGGAGTTCGACGGCGTGCTGACCAAGGTGCGGCAGATCGAGGGCGTCGAGCGAAGCGAGACGAGCCTGCTGCTCGCCCCGGCCTGAGCCTCTCCGACGTTCTCCCGATCCCCGCTGAGCTTGATCTCCCCGCATCCCGTTCCAGTTGCGGCATGTGCCTCGGATCGCTCCATGTGCCTCGGATGGCTGCCGGGGCCCGCGGCGGTTTTTTCGGAGAGTCGCCATGGGCAAGCTTTTTCTCGTCGTCGCGGCTGTGCTCGGCCTCGGCGTTCTCCAACCGGCGGCCGCGCAAGGAACGGCTGGGACGGCCAGGCAGCGAACCGCCTGTGAGCGGGATTCGCATAGATTCTGCGCCGCTGCGGAGCCGGACGCCATCGCGGTCGAGAAATGCCTGCGTGAGCACATGGGCGCGCTCTCGAAAGCCTGCCAGCGCCAGTTCAGGGCGCGCCGCTGAGAGACCTTTCAGGAACAGGACGGCGCTCGCGCCGTTACATGGCGACGCCGCACGCGGGCAAGCCGTTCTCCGCGCTGAGGCTGACGGGGCTGGGGACAATGGAGGAACAGATGCGCGCATATATCCTTGCGGCCTGCCTGGCCGGCGTGTTCACGCTTCCCGTGACGGCCGCGCCGATCGACCCGGGCGCCAGCGCGGGCGTCGTGCAGGTTCGCGACTATTATCGCGGCGAGTGGGGCAGGGGACACTGGGGCTATGGGCCGGACTGCCGGGAGCTGAGGCGCGCCTGCCTGTTCAAGGAAGACCTCGGCGAGGTCGGCCGCGGCAACTGCCAGCGATATCGCACGCTCTGCCGCTGAGCATTTTCGCGCGGGCTTCGTCGGGCCCGCGCCGCCTTCACATCCGCCCAGCAATAATCCGGACATATCGCCGGCTTGCCGCAGGGGCGGGCCTGATTAATTCCCCCTGATCCGGCGCACCGGACAGTCTTTCGGGAGAATGCCATGCATAAAAGGATCCTCGCAGCGGCGCTCGTGGCGCCCATCATCGCCCTCGCGCCGGCGTCGGCCTGGGCGCACCATTGTTCGAAGAGCTCCCGCCATCACCATGCGCGCAACGCCGAGACCGGGAGCTATGGCAGCAGCAAGTCGATGAACAAGGGCAGCCGCACCGGCTCGCAGAATTCCCAGAACATGAATCAGGGGACCAGCGGGCCCTCGAGCACGGACCAGGGCTCGACGAGCTCCAGCGGCAAGAGCGGCGGCGGCATCTAGGAAGAGCGCGATCCCCGCAATTGGAGACAGGAACAGCCCACGCGGGCTGTTCCTGCTTTTTCAGTCCAGAACCTTGCCGCCAGCGTCCAGGCAGGCCTGCGCCGATTCCTTGTAGAGCCAACCCTGGCCCTTGCAGGCGTTCTTTCCCTTGCAGGCGTTTTTTGGCGTATGGCAGTCGCTCTTGCCCTGACAGCCATTGACGCCGAGGCAGTGCACGCGGGCCGCCGTCGTCTCGGCTTTCGCCGCCGGGGCGACGCCGGCGAGCGCAAGGGAGACCGCCGCTACGGCGAGAGTCGCCCCGTTGATCGTTTCCTTTTTCATTCTTGTCCTTCCCTTGGCCAAAAATGGCGCTTCATTCTGGCGCACAGGCGGCGCTTGCGCCAGCTTCCCGGCGAAAGGATTCTTGAAGGAATTGGCGCGGCATTTTGTCCGTGCCCGATTCGTGCCGCCTTTGTCTTCGCGATGTCTCGAAAGTCCCGGTCCGGGACAGGCGCGGGGCGGCGTCCATCAAGCTTTCGTAAAGGCCGCCGACTCAATGCACGCTGAACTCGCCGTTCACGAGGCGCAGTTCAGCGGGCCTGATCAGCTGCGCGTGCGCCACCGTGACGGCGTGGAGCGGCCCGTCGAGGCTGCGGGTCCAGAAGTCGAGGAATTTCTTCAACTCGGGAAAATGCGGGTGAAGATCGTAATCTTGCCAGATGTAGGACTGGATGATCTTCGGGTGATCGGGCAGACGATAGAAAATATTGGCGGTGGTGAGCCCATAACCCTGCATCTGCAAATGGAACGCTCTGGACGCCATGTCCCGCTCCTCCCTCTCTTCGAAATCTTGTGGCGGCCTGGGACGAGAAGCAACTCCTGCGCCAGAACTTTATTGCATAACAATGTGTTATCAGCAGAGCGGCGGAGTGCTGATTTCGTTGGCGCCGCCCTCCTGACGCGCGCGGCGGCCCGTTCCGCTGCTTTTTTCCCGAAGGCGCGGTCTGCTCAGAACGGATTTCTAACCATGATCAGATCACTCTCTGCGCAAGTCTGCGGGCGCCATCTTTTGGCCAAGGCGCGCCGGAAGCTCGACGCCCATGATTTTACGCCTCGTTCTGCTCTTCCTGCTCATCCCGGCGCCGCTTTTCGCGGGCGCCCTGCCGCCTGGCCAGAAGGCGTCCGTCGCCGCGGTCGTGCGCGCGGTGACGCCGGGCGTGGTGAACATTGCGACGAAGCGGATCGAATCCGTCGAAGTCCCGGCCGCCGTCGATCCTGTGTTGCAGGAGTTCTTCGACATTCCCAATGCGCGTCTCAAGCGAGAGACGACGTCCGCCGGCTCGGGCGTGATCGTCGACGCCGAGCGCGGCCTCATCCTCACCAATGAGCATGTCGTTCGCGACGCGTCGGTGATCGAGGTCACGACCAAGGACGATCGGCGTTTCCGCGCGCAGCTCATCGGGCGAGACAAGGCGACGGACGTCGCTGTCCTGCGAATAAGGGGAAGCAATCTTTCCGCCGTGCCCATGGGCGACAGCCGCGCGCTGGAGGTCGGGGATTTCGTTCTCGCCGTGGGCAATCCCTTCGGCCTCGGCCAGACGGTCACCTCCGGCATCGTCTCCGCCATGGGCCGCACCGGCCTCGGCATCGAGGGCTACGAGGATTTCATCCAGACCGACGCGTCGATCAATCCCGGCAATTCCGGCGGGGCGCTGGTGACGCTCGACGGGCGGCTCGTCGGGCTGAACACGGCGATCTTCTCGAAGTCGGGCGCGAGCCACGGGATCGGCTTCGCCATTCCCATCGATATGGCCCGTCGCATCATGACGCAGCTCGTCGAGACGGGCGAAGTGCGTCGCGGCCAGATCGGCGTGTCGATTCGGGCGCCTCTTGGCGGGCGCCCCGGCGCGGAAATCGTCGCCATCGAGCCCTCTTCGCCGGCGGCGCTCGCGGGGCTTGCGAAAGGCGATGTCATCGCGGCCGTCGACGGCCGCACGATCTCGTCGCCGGCGCAATTGCGCACGCTCCTCGCGATCCTGCCGGCGGGGACCGAAATCGAGGTTCGTTTCCGCCGGGGCGACGCCGCGATGCAGGCGCGGCTGCGAATCGAGGCGGGGCGCCAGAAGGCTGCGGAAACGGACCTCGTCCGCACGCGCTGACGGGCCTTCGTCCTATTTGAGCACGACGACCTTCGTTCCGACCTTCACGCGGGAGTAAAGGTCGATGACGTCGTTGTTGGTCATGCGGATGCAGCCCGATGAGACTGCCGCGCCGATGGTGTCGGGTTCGTTCGAGCCATGGATGCGATAGTCGCTGGAGCCGAGATAGAGCGCCCGCGCCCCGAGCGGATTTTCCATGCCCCCCGGCATGTAGCGGGGAAGATCCGGGCGCCGCTTCAGCATGGGCGCCGGCGGACGCCAGTCCGGCCATTCGCGTTTGCGCGAAACCGTCTTCACGCCCGACCAGGTGAAGCCCTCGCGGCCGACGCCGACGCCATATTCGATGGCGCGGCCGCCGCCGAGCACGTAATAGAGCCGCCGCTCGCGGGTCGAGACCACCACCGCGCCCGCCTTATACTCCGGATGGCGCCAGGCCACGATCTGCCGGGGGATGGACTGCTCGCGAAAGATCGTCAGGAAATCGGCGATCGGCCCGCGGTCCAGGGGACCGCCCAGCGCCGCGGCGGGGAAGCCCGCCGAGACGACAAGAGAGACAGACAGAAAAATCACGCGCGCCTGCGCCATGCCGAATACGCCTTTTCATTGCCGCGCCATTGCGCCGCTTAACGCCGCCCTCGCTTGCCCCCGTTTACTTTGCGGAGAGAATTGCGGCCGCAGTCCGACGGGCGGCGATCGGAAACAAGGAAGCTCGAGCGATGGCGAAGCGTAGCGCCGGCGTCCTGCTGTACCGTCTCAGGGCGGGAGTCCCCGAGGTGCTGCTGGCGCATCCGGGCGGGCCGTTCTGGGCGAGAAAGGACGAGGGCGCCTGGTCCATCCCCAAGGGCGAGATCGACGAGGGGGAATGCGCCGAAGAGGCGGCGCGGCGCGAATTTTTCGAAGAGACCGGCTTTTCCCTCAAAGGCGAGCTGACCGCGCTCGGGGAGTTCAGGCAGCCCAGCGGCAAGCGCGTTCTCGCCTACGCCCTCGAGGGCGACGTGGATCCCTCGGAACTCTCCAGCAACTTCTGCCAGATCGAATGGCCGCCCAAGACCGGCCGCCTGATCGACATTCCCGAGATCGACCGTGCGGCCTGGTTCTCCCTGCCGGAAGCGATGGGCAAAATCGTCAAAGGCCAGCGGGGCGCGCTGGAGGCGTTGGCGCGCAGGCTGGAAATCCGCTGAACGGCCGCGCTACCGGGTTGGTTCTGGCCAGACCCTCGGCGGACGCGGGGTCCAGCACTCCTGCCCGCGGTGGCATTCCGCCCCCGTGAAGCGGTTGCGGTGGAAATAGGGGGACGCCGCGGGCTCGTAGCGATTGGTCCAGGCCGCGAAGGCGAGGGCGATCCCGATGAGCGCCAGAACGGCGTTACGCCAAACCCGAGGCCGAGGCATGGCCATTCTCCCTGTTCCGAGCGGCTCAGAAGCCATCTGGCGCGCACAGGCGTGAAGCAAAGCGTCGCCGCGCTCGCAAACTGTTGCGCTCAAGTCAATGGCCCGCTACCATATGGTCAAGGCAGAGCTTAGCCGAGAGCCTCTACGGAAACCGAAAAAGTGGACGAGCTGACATTCCTGACGGATCAGGCGGGAGCGCCGGCGCTCCTGAATTCCCGGCGGCCGCGCCTCTACCGGCTGAAGGGCGGCGCGCTGCATCTGGCGCGCGCCTGTCTGGCGTTCGGATGCGGCGTCTCCATTCAGGAGATTCGGTTGCTCGGCGGGGGGCTCAGAATCGACGGGCGGATCGCCGCCGGCGCGCTCAAGATCGTCTTCGTGAAGGCGGAGGAGATTCGGCTTCTCGGCGCTCGCGTCAGCGGAGAGGCCGTGGCCCTCGCCTGCGGCGGCGGCGCCCTGGACCTCGCGGCGAATCTTCCCGCCTCCGCATTGAGCATTCACTTCAGCCCTGCAGCCGTGCAGCGCATCGTCGCGCAAGCGGCGACGCCCGAGCTGCGGCGGCGTTTGGAGGATCCTCTCGATTTCGAACCGCTGCTTTCTTGCGTCACGCCGAGCGCCCGCGCGCTCGAGAAGAGCGCACGGCGCCTGCTCGCGGGGGGCGAATCTGGGGAAGAAAACTTGGCCCGCCGGCCGCCGCCGCCCGAGTGGGACGCGATGGTCGGGCTAAGCGCCGATCTGCTCCGTGAAGCCGACGCGGTCGGCCGCACGCCGGCGCCGCGGGGCGCGAGACGCCGGCGCAGGCTGGCGCTCACGATCGAAAATCTTCTCTGGGAGGCGCCGCACGCCGGCGAATCGCGCCGGCTCTCCCTCGAGGACGCCGCCCGCCGGCTGAGGTGCTCCCGGCGCAGCATCCAGCTCGCCGTGCAGGAGGAGTTCGGCCTCGGCTTTGTCGAGCTCAAGCGCGCCATCCGCCTGCACCAGGTCCACGCCGCCCTGCGACGGGAGCGATGCGGCTCATCCGGCGTCGGCCGCATCGCAAAAGCGCACGAGTTCAATCACCTGGGGAGATTCGCCGGACATTACCGGGAGATGTTCGGCGTCCTGCCGTCCGTCGATCTTCCCGGCGGCGCGGGCTCGCGGGCGGGCGCCATGGCCTGCCCGAAGGAGCAAGCCCATATGGGCGGGGGCTTATGCTAAAGCTTCACTTTACGCAAAATGGATAAGGACAGGCCTGAATTTACTGAGGTATCCTTCCATTCGGGCAGGCAGGGTTCGGCGCAGGCGCCATTCTTGAGGATGGGGCGCTGCAAACAGGGTGGACGTCGATGCTGGATGATGTGCAACAGGTCTATGGCCGCCTGCATTATGCTCCGAGGGAGTATGAAAAGCCGTCGGACCGACACACGGTCACCAGGCGGGAGCTCGCGCGATCGCTTTTCGTGGCGTGCGACCGGCTCGCGCACCGGCAGGCTGCGGCTCTTGTGGATCAGGTTCTGGAGGAAATCTTCGAAACTCTCGTCAGCGGGGAGAGCGTGACCCTCTGCAATTTCGGCAAGTTCGTGATCGTCGAAAAGAAGGAGAGAAAGGGCCGCAACCCCCGAACAGGCGATTTCGCGCTCGTAAAGCCGCGCAAGGTCGTGAGTTTCCGGGCTTCGAAATATCTGAAGGCGGCGGTCTCGGAAGGCAATCCGACAGACGAGCTCTGATCGGCCGCCGCTCGGCTGGCTGGCTTTGGCGCCAGCCGACTGGGGAACGTTTCGGAGCGTCATGCGTTAACAAGATGTTTCCAAGCATGCTGAAGCTTGGCGGCGCGTCAGGGGGACGAAATGGCCTATATTGTAAACAGTCCCGGAAATCGCTTTTCTCCGAGAGCGATCTCCCATCGGGCGATGGCGGCCACCTTTCTCGCTTCAATTGGGCTTTGTCTGATTGCGCTCTTCGAGACAGGACATCCGTTCCTGGCGCTATGGGTCGGCTTGTCCGTTTTTGGCTGGCTGTTTGTCGCGGGGGCGGCCTCTGCCTCGGATACGGCGCGCGATTGAGCGAAAGAGCCGCGGCTTTCGGCGCGCAGCTCATGGACGTCGCCTCCATTCCAGAACGCCGCGCCATTCCGCTTCGGTTGCTGGGTGCATTCCCTTTGCGCGGGATTTCCTCCGAGGCTGCGCCGGACTTTCAAATGATTTTTTTCATGTAGACGGCGGCCGCTCCATACTTTGCCAATTGAACTGAGAGGGCGTCGCTACGAAAGCAATCGAAGCCCCGCCGGCGCCATAAGGGCTCTGTTCCATACATGGAGACCAAAGCGAGAGACGGAAGTCGCTCGCGCTTCGCAATGTCGGTCAATCGCTCGATCAAGGTCGCGGCCGCCCCGCGGCCTCTCCCTTCGGCGGAAATCGCCACGTCGTGCAGGAAGAGGCAATCCGGCGCGTCGGGGAGCTGATCCAAGAAAGCGTCGAGCGACGGAATGTCGTTGTCCACCCATGGGTGGGAGATCGCATATCCGAGGAGGCCGCCGCCTCCCTCGAAGGCGAAACAGCCGTCAGGAAAAAGATCGAGCTTCTCCTCGAACACTTCCGCCCGCTCGCGAGCGTCAGGATGCATTTCATCGGCGAGACGGACGAGCGCAGGAAGGTCGGATGGCCGCAAATGTCGCCAGGAGGGCGCCTCTTGCCGTTTTTTCAAATCAATTTCCAGGGTTTCCCGCTCGAATGCAGCGGATGGACACTATGCTTGGCGATCTCGGGCTTGCGGTGGGCCACAAGGCCGTTAAGAGTCGCATTCGAGACGATGAAGCTCGCGCCCGCCGCCATTGCAACCAGAGACGAGATCATTGAAACGCCTCGCCTTTCTCCTCTTTATCTTTGCGGCCCCATCCCTTGCGCACGGCGCTGGCAGTCCTTCGACCGTCACGATGACGCTCGCGTCAGGGGGGTATGACGGTGGCCGCATCTATGTCCCAGTCCGCTTCGGTAATGTCATGGGCAAAATGCGGCTCGATACTGGCGCCTCGACCAGCCGTATTACACTTGCGCCCTGGAATAAGGATTTGCCGGTCCTGGGTCAAAGCGATTCGACAGGCGCTTTCGGTAGGGTGACCCGCTGCGACGACGTGGAAGCAAAAAACGTCGAGCTGACGGCCACGCAGGGGAACAACGTCGGCAGAGCCGGATATGAGGTCACGCGCTGCGCCGCGAGCGATGGCGACGACCTTCTCGGACTCGATTTCTTCAAGGGAGCCCGGTTCACGCTGGATTTCGATCACAGCCAAATGGTCTTTTTCAGCGATACACGGCCCGACTGGCGGCCGGTCCCCTTCCAGCCGCTGGGGCCAGAAAAGCGCCTTCTCGGGATCCCGTTACGGATCGGAAGCGCGACAACTCTCGGCCTGCTCGATACCGGCGCCGAGATATCCGCCGTCGATCAGCAGTTCATCGATCGTCATAAAGCCCTCTTCACACCCGTCAAAGGGAAGACCAGAGCAAGCGAGGCCAGCGGCGGCGGCCTTGTGTCGCGGCTCTACAAGATCAGGACGCTCGATCTTGGAGACGGACATGTTTTGCACGGGGTCTATGCGCTCGCTTATGATTTCGGCGCCCTGCGCGAAGCGATTGGCCCTCGGGCGTCCGTCGTGCTGGGCTACAACGTCCTCAGCCGGTTCAACTGGGAGCTCGATTTCACCAAGCCCGCTCAGGCAAGCTGGGTCGCGCGCCCAAGAAAGCCGTAACCTGCCGGGGCCTCCCCGTAGGCGCCGTCTTCACGGAGCCCGGCGCCCGCCAGGCTGGGAGCGTGATCCTTTCGGAGAGCCTCGCATGAATCTCATCGCCATCGGGCAGGTGCTGTTTCTTCTGGGCGTCGCCAATGGCGCGCCGGTTCTGGCGAAGTGGCTCATTGGCGGCCGCTTCGATTGGCCGATCGACGGCTCCGCGCGCCTCTCGGACGGACGCGCGCTCTTCGGTTCCTCAAAGACCTATCGCGGCGTGGCCACCAGCCTTCTGGCCACGATGGCGGCGGCTGAACTGGCGCGGCTGAGCTGGGTCTTTGGCGCGATCGTCGCGGCGCTCTCCATGGCCGGAGATCTTCTTTCGAGTTTCGCCAAACGGCGCTGCGGGGCAGCCCCCAGCGACCAGATGCTCGGCGTCGACCAGATACCGGAAGCCATTCTGCCCGCTCTGTTCGCCGCCTGGGCGATGGGGCTTTCGATCTTGGATGTTCTGGTCGTCGTCGTCCTTTTCTTCATTGCGGAGCTCGTCGGCTCGCGCCTGCTCTTCGCGCTCAAGATCAAGGATCGACCCTATTGAGCGGGCGACGTTTCAGCGCGCAAGAGACGGTGCAATGTTATCTCCGGCGGGCAATTGAAACGGACGGGCACGATCGATGAGCCGGCGCCGACGCTCGTGTAGCCGGCCATGCCACAGAATTCCCAGGCCCCGCGGCCCATGCGCCGGGGAATGGCGGCGTCCAGCGTCACCGGAATGCCTCCTGGAAGGCAAATTTGACCGCCGTGCGTATGCCCGCAGAGCATGAGCTTGAAGCCGGCATGCGCCGCCTGCCTGTAGATCTCCGGCGTGTGTGACAGCAGGATGGAAAAACAACTTTCCGGAATATCCGCCGCAGCCTTCTCGATATTGTCGACGCGAAAAAAGTGAGCGTCATCTACGCCGGCAAGATAAATTCTCTGGCCCTCGTGTTCGAGTATAGCCTGCTCGTTGAGCAAAAGCTTGACGCCCATCTGCTCCATGTCCGGCGTCATCAAAATGGTGTCGTGATTGCCGAGCACGGCATAGACATCGGTCCTGATTGCCTCGCGAATGCGGGCCAATCCTTTGAGGCAGGGCCGAAAATCCCCGAAGGTCTGGCCGCGATAGTCTCCCGTCCAGACACAAAGATCGTAATCGAGCGCTTCGATCAGACGCGTCATATTGGCCATGGCGCGAGAGTTCATGTCGCAATGGAGATCGGTCAGGTGGAGAATTGTGTAGCCATCGAAACGATCGGGAAGGCAGTCGGCCACGACGTCGTGCGTCAGGACGCGGACCTTGCCGGCGTTGTGCCGGCCAATCCAGTACATGCCGCTCAGGCGCAGAACGGCCTCGATGATCGCGTTGGAGAAAGGCAGATTCTCCATGTGGAGCAGGGTCAGACCCTGCCCGAAGGCCTGGGCCTCATGCTCTCTTTCAATCCCGATGCGCTGTCTTGCATGCACGGGACCGAGCCGCGCGTCGAGCCTTCTCCTGATTTCGTCACAGTCCAGAAAACGTGTTGAATTCATGTGTCAAGCGGGTGGGTGCGAATGGATCCATTCTCATTCTACCCCGATCGAACGGCAAAGTTCACCCCCGACAGCTGGTCAATGCGCCAGTCCGCCTCGAAATCACCCTTGAGCTCCCTCCGAGCTTCCGCCGATGGTGCGGAGACTTGCTCGCCCGCCGACAGATTGGGCGCTCCCGACGCGGACAGGCGAAGAGGCGAATGGCTGAGAGATGATGGCCCGCGCATGCGCGCAGTCCCGGCCTGTAGATCGCGCCCGCATTGACGTCGCCGGAGAGCGTTCTAGCTAAACGCTTACCCTGCAATCAAACCAATCGGCTTCGATCGGCCCCGTCATGCACATCGAAACCCAGACGCAGAGCGGCCAGGTTGTCATCGCCGTAAAGGAAGAACGCCTCGACGCGCATAATTCAAACGAGCTGAAAGACCGCATCCTGCGTATCCTGGAGGAAGGCGGCCGTCGCCTCGTCGTCGATCTCAGCGACGTCAAATTCATCGACAGCTCGGGCTTGGGCGCGCTCCTTTCGGGCTACAAGAATGCGAACCAGCGGTCGGGAGCATTCATTCTTTCCGGCCTGCAGCCACGTGTGCGCTCCATGTTCGAGCTTACCCGGCTGAACCGCGTTTTTGAGATCTATCCGCGCTTGCAGGAAGCAATCAGCAGCGGCTCTCCCATTGTCACGTAGCGGTCCCCAATGTCCGAGACGAGCATGAACGTTGACATCGTCGTTCCAAATCAGACGCGCTATTTGCGATTGATCGGCAACATTGCGGAACAGATTGCCAAAGAACTCGAGACGAAAGACTACGACCCGGATACGCTCGCCTATCACCTCAACCTCGTCCTCACCGAGGCAGTCGCCAACGCTATTGAATACGGCGGCGACAAACGGCCGGACAACACCGTGAAAGTCTGTCTGTCGATCGAGGACAGGGAGCTACGGATCGAGGTCTATGACCATGGGCAGGGTTTTGACATTTCGAACCTGCCCACGCCGGACCTTGATCAACTCAGTGAACGCGGACGCGGAATATTTTTCATCAGAAACCTCATGGACTCGGTCGCCTATCGCATGAGCGAAGAGGGCAACGTCCTCGAAATGCGCAAGACGCTGAAATGAAAGCCCCGCTGGGCGGCGAGGGGAAGCGTTCCGAATGGATCGGGAAGCCTATTTTCGCAAATTTCTGAGACGAGCGACGCAACGGTTGCGCATCGCCGCCGATCCTCCGCGTCTCACAGATGTGCAGTTTCCACTCCATTACCACGACGCCACTTCCACTCACCGCGCCGCGCGGGATCTGCTGTTGCTGAGCCTCGCAACAGATACAGGCGACGCCGCCGATTTGACGAGAGACCGCATTGTGGCAAGCCAATCAAGAGCTTATGACTTCCGAATTTGCAGTCTGCAAATGCATCCTCTGGACAGACTCATACCGCTCTTGCACAATTTGGGCTTGATTGTTCTCGATCAGATGCAGTTTATAATCGCAGTAAAGGGAGAGCCACGATTCCTGCGTAGTTTCCGCGTGATTTTTTCCGTAGAAAACTCGCCGCCCACCAACAAGAAAAGCGTTCTCGCTGCATTCGTCGCGCTTCTGCATGGAGACGTAGAGGACGACTCTCTCAACCAGCTCATCGTTCGCGTAGGGTTTGGCTGGAGAGACGTCGATCTCTTGCGCGCTTACTGCAACTATTATTTGCAGCTTGGCGGACGCTTCGGTCGATCCCGTCTGTACCAGGCGCTACTCAGTGAGAGGGCCGTCACCAAAATTCTGTTCTCTTATTTCGAAGCTCGCTTTCGCCCCGACGATACAGAAGAGCGTTCGCTCGACGCTCTCGCTGAAATTCGCCAACGCATTTCGGATTCTTTCGACACAGTATCTGACGTCAGCGATGATCGCATCCTTCGTGATCTCTTCAACATCATTGATGCTACCCTTCGAACCAATTTCTATTTGGAAGAAAAGAGCTCGCATAGAAACACGATCGCGCTCAAGATCGACAGCATGGGGGTGATCAGTGCGCCGACGCCGAAACCCGCCGTCGAAATCTATGTGCATTCTCCCTTGCTGGAAGGCGTGCATCTGCGCGGCGCCAAGGTGGCTCGCGGGGGCATTCGCTGGTCCGACCGTGCGCATGACCTGCGCACAGAAATACTCGATCTGATGCAGACGCAGATGATCAAGAATGCGTTGATTGTGCCGCAAGGCGCCAAAGGCGGATTTGTCGTCAAGCAGTCCGGCTCGAATTCTCTGGAGCGGGAGGCCCAGGGGAGGGAGGCTTATCGCGACTTCATAAATTCTCTTCTTACACTGACAGATAATCCCCAAACCACTTGCGGGGATCGCGCTCCCGGCGTGGTCGCCTATGACGATTACGATCCCTATCTCGTTGTCGCGGCGGACAAAGGCACGGCGACATGGTCCGATCTCGCAAATCAATTATCGGAGTCGCACTGCTTCTGGCTTGGGGACGCCTTTGCCACCGGCGGGTCGAACGGCTTCCATCATAAGCGTCTGGGCATCACAGCGCGGGGAGCTTGGGTCTGCGTGCGCCGTCATTTCCGCGAACTCGACCACGACCTTGAAAAGGAGCCAATCACCGTCGTCGGCGTGGGTTCCATGGATGGCGACGTTTTCGGTAACGGTATGCTTGAATCGAATAATATCCGGTTGGTCGGCGCATTCAGCGGCGACCACATTTTCATCGATCCAGATCCGGATCCTGTGATCTCCTACGCCGAGCGGCGGCGGCTTTTTCAAATGCCCCGTTCGAGCTGGCAGGACTATGATAAGGAGACGATCTCCCAAGGCGGCGGAGTGTATCGGCGAGATGAAAAGGACATCGAACTCAGTCCCCAGGCCCGGTCACTACTGCAGGCGCGGAACCGCTTGATTGACGGGGAGGCGTTGATCCGGCTGCTGCTCACGGCGCCAGTCGATCTTCTCTGGATGGGTGGAATAGGGACTTATGTCAAAGCGAGTTTCGAAACAGACGAAAGCGTCGGCGACAGGGCGAACGACGGTGCGCGCGTCAACGCCAATCAGCTGCGTGCAAAAGTGGTCGGAGAGGGCGCCAACCTTGCCTTCACGCGTCGCGGGCGCGTCGAATACTCGCTGAAGGGAGGGAAAATCAACAGCGATGCGGTCGACAACTCAGCTGGCGTAGATCTCTCCGATCACGAAGTGAACCTTAAGATTGCTCTGCATCAATCGTCTCTACGCTCAACGAGCCTCACGACGGAGCAGGCGCGCCGGCTGCTGGCGGACATGACCAAAGACGTATGTGCCGCCGTTCTGGAGGATAGTTATAACCAGAGCCTGTGTTTGTCACTCGATCAGCGACGCGCCTCGATTGATGTCGAGAGCTTTATGAACATCGCTGACCGCTTCGAGGCCGCAGGTATTCTAAACCGGGAGAACGACGCATTTCCATCTCGCAAGGATATTCTCTCGAGGACCGAGAGCGGTCTCACGAGGCCAGAGCTGGCTCTGCTGATGGCCAACGCGAAATTATCGATGAAGCGCGCGCTTCTGGACGAGCCGCATATACTCGAGCCGGAATGGGTCAAAAACTGTCTCATCCAATATTTTCCAATATCAATGCGATCCTGCTTCCTGGACGAAATCCTACATCACTCGCTCGCCAAAGAGATCGCGCTAACCGTCATCTCCAATAAGATCATAGACCGAGCAGGCACCCGATTCCTGCTGTTCGATGAAATAGCCGCGCCCCATGTGTTGATCGACGCCGTGAAAACCTACCTGGCTTTCGATGAGATTATGGAGGCGGATAAGTGGCGGCAGGCCATACGTAATTCAGAAAACAGGATGGCCATAGAGCAAAGCTATGAATATCTTCAGCAAGTTGAAGAAATTCTGGCATACCTGTGTCGATGGGCGCTTCAGCGTGGGCGCAGATTGGAGCCAAGCAAGCAGATCGTTGGAGAGTGGCAGAGGTATCTACGAGAATATTTCACGGAGTTTCCCCAGATTGTCGAAGCTGCCATACACGAGGGGGGCGGGCGATTTAAGGAACTTTTCGAGGGACAAATGCGGGCGTTTCCGTTTATGGTCGATCTGGCGCGCGGTTCCGGCAAAAATATCGTTGTAGTCGCTCGAGCCTTTGACGCAGTTGCGAAGCATCTTGGGCTTAGCGAGCTTGGTAGGCTTACAGCTCAAACGAATCCCCGAGATACATGGGAGGCCCTCTTGCAACAGGAGATCGAACAGCGCCTCCGAGCGGCCACAGCGAAGATCACAGCGATGATGCTGCAAATCAACTTCGACGATCCGCGAATCTTTTTCGAAAGTGTTGTGGCAAGTCCGCATCTTGCTCGCCTTGGGCGGTTGCGGCGAGAAGTCATTGAAGCGACCCCAAAAATTGTCGCCCCGATTGCTTTGTTCGTAATTGAGCTCGAGGGCTTCATCGAAGCCATCGAAACCCAAACTTTCCAAGGCGATTCATCTGGAGCTAAGAGTTGAGCTTGGCGGAAAAGTCGCTTGTTCACCTGCTTCTTGAGGCAAGCAGCGACGGAGCTTGCGTTCTGGACGCAGACGGGCGAGTCCAGGCGATGAACGAACTTGCGGAGAAGATGACAGGGTATCAAGAGATCGATCTGCTCGGGCGACCATTTCCGGGAAAGCTGCAAATATCAGCCGATGCGAGTGATAACACTCACCTGTGGAGACACGCGCCCGACCGGCAATGGATAGGCATACGCCTCGAGCTCAGAGACAATAAGGAATTTGACGCCCTTTGCTTTGCCCGTCGACTCGGCCCTAACGCTGCGTCTGGGATATTGATAAAGCTACGTCCGGAGAATCGTCCGGAAGGCATGAACGCCGATCTGGAAGACATGAAAATAAAGCTCGAAGCAATCTTCGGGGGAATGGCGGACGGACTTGTCCTCATTGATGAAAAGGGAACAGTTCAGCTCTTCAGCGCCGGCGCGGAGAGGTTGTTCGGCTTTAGAGCCGAGGAGGTCATTGGCGAAAATGTGAAATGTCTCATGCCGTCTCCGTATCAGGAAAATCATGATGCTTACCTTGCAGCCTATCGCCAGAGTGGAATTCCCAGGATAATCGGCATCGGGCGAGAAGTTTCTGGGAGGCGGAAAGACGGATCGATCTTTCCCATGTATCTATCTGTTGGAGAAGTTTGGCTGCAAGGACGCCGCTATTTTGTCGGGGTCACCCATGACCTGACGCGCGCGAAGATCGTCGAGGGACGACTATGGATGCTGTCCGCAGCCGTGGAGCAAAGCCCCGTCGCGGTCATGATCACAGACAGAGATGGCCGTATAGAATATGTCAATAGTCGTTTTGTTGGACTAACCGGCTATGCCGAGGATGAGTTGATCGGGAAAAATCCTCGCCTTTTGCGATCTGAAACACCCACAAATCAGTATGAACGCCTTTGGGCGACCATAGGAGAAGGTGGAGAGTGGCGAGGTGAAATTCAGGACCGCAAGAAAAATGGCGAGAATTACTGGGCTTTCGAGATAATTACGCCTCTTAGAAACGCCGACGGGGATATTGTTCACTACCTTGCGCTCCAGCAGGACGTGACCGAGCAACGGCACGACAAGGAAGCTCTCGCTCTCAGCGAGGAACGCTTTCGCAAGGTTGCAGAGATGGTCGGCGAGTGGCTTTGGGAGCAGGACGCCAATGGACGTTATATCTATAGCAGCGATGCTGTGCGCGATATACTTGGTATTGATCCCGAGGCGCTCATAGGAAAGACCTACCTTGAGTTATTTGCGGATAAATCCGGTCTAGATACAACGAAAATGCCTGCGCAGCCATTCCATCGGGTGATCAACTGCTATCGTCGCCGCGACGGCGCGTCCGTTTACACGGAGTCGACAGGCGCTCCCATATTTGACCAGCAGGGAGGACTGGTAAAATGGCGTGGCGTCGATCGCGATATAACTGCGCAGAAAAATTTCGAAGACGCTCTCCGTGTGCGAAACAGAGCAATGGAGGCAGTCCGGGTTGGAGTCGTCATATCTGACGCTCGGGATCCTAAACATCCGAATATTTACGTGAACCCCGCGCTTTCAGATATCACCGGGTATTCGCGCGATGAGTTACTCAAGGCAGGGGTTCAGCTATTGTATGGACCCGGCGCCGATTCGAAGGCATTCCCCCAATTCCGTCGCATCCTCACAGGCGGACAAAGCTATGAAATCACGTTGCAGAATCGACGCAAGAACGGCGAGCTATTTTGGAATGAAATACTGATTTCCCCAGTACCGGACGAATCTGGATTGATCACGCATTATGTGAGCGTTCAGACGGACGTGACAGAAAGGCGGCGAGCCGAACAGAATCGCCGCGACTTGGAAATTGCTAAGCAAATCCAGCTCTCTTTGCTTCCAAGTCGTCCACTGAGAATGCGGCGGGCAGAGGTAGCAGGTTTTTGTCTTCCGGCGACTCATGTCGGAGGAGATTATTTTGATTATTTTGAGAATGCAGACGGCGCGGATCTCGTCATAGCAGATGTCTCAGGACACAATGTCGGAGCGGCTTTGATTATGACCGAGGTCAGGAGCATGGTACGCGCGCGGTGTCGGCAGAGTGCGAGCGCACATCCGAGTGAGATTCTGCACGACCTGAACGAACTGTTGCACGATGATCTTACCAAGGCCGAACTATTCATTACTATGTTTTGCTGCCGATTCGAACCGGAAACGCTCAAGCTCAAATATGCAAACGGGGGGCACAATCCAGCCTTGCTCTTACACGCAGGGAGCTGCGAATGTGCTCAACTGGATGGAGAGGGTCTCGTGATCGGCGCCAAGCGGTCTGTCACTTTCGAAGAAAAAATCGCGCGACTTGAACCGGGCGACAAGCTTCTCTTCTATACGGACGGCGTAACTGAGGCGCAAGACGCGTCGGGGGAGTTCTTCGGGCTAGATCGGTTGTGTGAGAGTTTCCGAAACAACAGATCGCTCGGGCCGGAAGGCGTCATGAAGGCTCTCCTGCGCGACGTGAAGAAGTTTTGCGGCCAAGTGCAGCTGAGCGATGACATCGCTATCGTCGTCGCCGAGATAAAATGACAAGGGTTCTTTAGAATGCTCTACGAAATTCGGAACAGATGCTTCTGATTGGCGTTCCTAACAAAGCTGATCAGTTATGGACGTTCGCCATGTTTTCGAAAATTCTCGTTCCACTCGATCTGTCAGAGCCTCAGATGAGCAACTACGCTGTCCGCTACGCGGAGGCCCTTGCAAAAGCTTTTGATGCAGATATAAGGCTGGTAAATGTCCAGTCTCTTGTTCCTTTGCCTTTCCTTGACTACGTCCCCGAAGATTTCGACGAGTCGGTTCGACGTGGCCTAGAGGACGAATTGGCGTCGATTGCCGCTGATATCGACCGGGCGCCCGAGCGGATTTCAACATCTCTCCTCTTCGGTCCCGTTTACCAGAAGGTTTTGAGCGAAGCTGAAAGCTGGGGAAGCGATGTCGTTTTGCTCTGTTCTCACCGACCCGAGATGGAGCGATTTTTGATCGGATCGAACGCGAGCGCAATCGTTCGACACGCAAATTGTTCCGTAATTGTCTTGCGTTGACAGACTCTCTCCATAGCTAACCAAAGCCGAAGAAAAAAAGTCTGGTGATATTCGTATAGTCCCCCTCGAACGCCATAGTGCCGGCGAAGACCAGGACGGCAAGAGGTGGAATGAGGATTGCGCTGACAAGTGCAAGGCGTTCCCAGGCCATATGCATGAACACGGCGACAATAAGACCCGCCTTCAGCAACATAAAGAGCACAATAAGTCCCCACCGAAGGGGGCCGTGGAAGTCGAGGTAATCGACCATATAGGAGCAGGCGCTCAGAAAAAACAGCAGCACCCACACGAGTAGATAGAGCGCAATCGGGTGCTGTTCACCATGCTTGTCGGCTGGGATATGAGCTTGCCGCTGATCAGATGCCAGCGGATTCTTTATGGCTCGAGCCGCTACGTTGTTTCTGTATTCGGCATCCGGGGTCATGGCCATATCCTTACCAGAGGTAGAAAAATGCAAAAATGAACACCCAAACGAGGTCGACGAAGTGCCAGTAAAGACCCATGATCTCGACAATTTCGTACCGCCCTCGTCGGCTCGTGAAGAAGCCACGTTTGCCAGTCTCGTAGTCCCCACGCCAGACAGCGGCCGCGAGAATCAGCAGAAAAAAGACGCCCACAGAGACGTGAAAGCCATGGAAGCCGGTGATCATAAAGAAGCAGGCTCCGAACTGGGATGCGCCAAAAGGATTGCTCCACGGCCTAACGCCCTCACGGATAAGTTTGGTCCATTCAAAGGCCTGCATCCCTACAAATGCTGCGCCGAAAAAGGCGGTCACAAACATCAACGCGGCCGCTGTCTTTCGCTTGCGTGCGTAGGCAAAATTGACCGCCATCGCCATTGTGCCAGAGCTAGTAATAAGGTCGAATGTCATGATGGCGATGAGTATGAGGGGTATGCTTCTTCCTGCGATGTCCAGAGAGAATAGCTCGCTCGTGTTTGGCCATGGGACTGTCGTCGACATCCGTACAGTCATGTAGGAGATAAGGAAGCAGCTGAAGATGAATGTGTCGCTGACAAGAAAAATCCACATCATGCCCTTTCCCCAGGATGCGCTCTTGAACGCGCGCTGATCTGAGGACCAGTCTGCTAGGAGACCTGGCAGGCCACTTGGCCGGACTCCGCCGATCTTCGAGCTCTGGAAGGGAGAATTCATGGCGGCCTCTTCTCGTGGTTTCAGTAGAGCAGGCGGCGGCATATGACGCCGACGTTATCCGTAAAACCGGAAATGAGCATGAATAACAGAAGCCAGACGACTAAAAGAAAGTGCCAGTAGGTGGCGCAGAGTCCGAGGCGCGCAGTCATTATCTCACTCTCGATACGGTGAAGCGTGGGCCCTGTTACGCCGACGAGCACGACAAAGCCACCGATGAGGTGCAGACCGTGGGCGCCTGTCAATAAAAAGAAGAAGGCGTTAGCGGGATTTTCGGAAGCGAACAAGCCTCGTGCTACGAGTTCGCGCCAGGCCCAGATCTGACCGAGCAGGAAGACGAGGCTTGCGAGCATACAAGCAACAAGAAACGCTCTGGTGCGCGCGATCTGGCGACGCCTTGCCGCAGAATAAGCGATTTGCAGGGCAGCAGAGCTGACGATGAGGGAGAGAGTGTTTGCCCATAATATGAGCGGCGTCGGCGGCAATTGCCAATCGGGTGCTTCCATGCGCATGAAAAAAGCGGCGCACATCAAGGAGAAGAGGCACAGGGCGACGGCAAGAAATACAATGAGCCCAGTCTTTCCCGCTCCAGTACGTCCACTGCGCCTGTGAGAAGTTAGGACCTCTCCTTCCTGCACCCAAGGGGCGTGTGCAATTCCTTCGCGCCACAGCCATAAAAATGCTATTGAAGCGTATAGCAGGAAGATCGGTCCCATGATACTCATGTCGCATCTTCTTCGTCTAGCGGGGGAGCATTTTGAGGCAGGAAATCGTCTGGCGCTCCTGGAACGCTATAGGCGTACGGCCAGCGATAGACGATTGGGAGCTCTTCCCCCCAATTGCCGTGACCCGGCGGCGTCTCAGGTGTTTGCCATTCGAGCGAGGCTGCTCTCCAGGGATTTCCGCCGGCATGGGGGCCCTGTCTTATGCTGCGAAAGACATTATAAAAGAAGATTGCCTGCGAAAAACCAACGATAA